>DASPMI010000168.1:0-46369 GCA_035627135.1 Anaeromyxobacter sp.
CGGCGACGAGGTCCAGGTGGGCGAGCTCCTGTTCCGCCGGGACCCGTCGTTCGACCCGAACTTCCGTGTATTCCTGAGCCCGGTGGCCTGGAGGCGCGTGCGGTCCGAGGGCGAGGGCGTGAGCGCCCCTGCGGCCGCGACGCAGCCGTGAGGTTCCACGCGCTGGCGCCTCCACCGCCCGTCTGGCGGTGCTTGGCCGGCGCCTCCGCTCGATGGTTGGACCGGATCGGGAACTGCGGAGAGGCGCGCCGCACCCGTGAAGCCGGAGGAGAAGCTCCGGAACCTCCTCGACCTTGTCGCATCAGGGGGCTTCGCGGCCCGGACCTCCGCCGGTTCGCGTAGCCGTACGCCACGTGACCGGCCGGCCAGGGCAGGTGAAGCGCAGGTCAGCCCCTTGCCGGCCATCAATCTCGAGCGGGCGGCAGCGACGAGCCGCAGGCCGTCGTCATCGTCAATTGACTGCGCCAAAGCCTCTGCTCGCCCGAGGCAAGCCTGAGCCTCGGTGCGTCGGCCAAGTCGACAGTAGACATCAGCCAGAGCAACAAGCGTGAATGGCTCCGGACCCTCGGTGGCAAGCGCCTCCTCGTAGTTACTCGCCGCCTTCACGAGGTTCCCGCCTTGGTCGCAAAGGAGCCCCGCCGTCTTCGCTAGGAGGGAGGTGTTGGCTGGCCTGGATGCGCTCGGCCGGGTACGAGCCAACGCTGCCAGCAAGCAACTGCTTCGCTCAGGTTCCCTGCTCGCGCCAGTTCGGAAGCGACGCGGAGCGGGTTGTCGTTCTCCTTCATCATCACCTCCGCGTCTCGAGCGGTTGCGCCGCGACGGGACGCGCGCCTCCCTTGCCCGAGCAACACGACGCAGGCACCGGCAGGGAACAGGCGAGCTTCAACGCGAAGCCTCCGTCTGGTTTTACTACTCGTGATACTTGCCCAATCAAGAGAGGGTCCCGGGGCTCGGCCGCGATGCGCAAGCTGACCCCCGACATCGCTCGCGAGCCGCCCGGGCCGTCGACCGCCCCCCTACCACCGATCCAGCACCGCCCCGCTCGACGCGTCCGAGGCCCAGCGCGCGAACTTGCCGAGCACGCCCTTCACGTAGCGCGGCGGCGGCGGCTTCCACGCGGCGCGGCGGCGGGCGAGCTCGTTGTCCGCGACGTTCAGCTGCACCGTCAGCGTGTGCGCGTCGATCGTCACGGAGTCGCCCTCCGCCACGAGCGCGATCGGGCCGCCCTCGGACGCCTCGGGCGTCACGTGGCCGACCACCATGCCCCAGGTGCCGCCGGAGAAGCGGCCGTCGGTGACGAGGCCGACGGACTCGCCGAGGCCCTGGCCGACGAGCGCGCTCGTGGGGGCGAGCATCTCGGGCATTCCGGGGCCGCCGCGCGGGCCGAGGTAGCGGAGGATCATCACGTCGCCGGCCCGGATCTTCCTCGCCATGATCGCGGCGAGCGCGGACTGCTCGTCGTCGAAGACGCGCGCGGGGCCGGTGATGGCGGGGTTCTTGAGGCCGGTGATCTTCGCGACCGCGCCGCCGGGGGCGAGGTTGCCGCGCAGGATCGCGAGGTGGCCGTGCGGGTAGAGCGCCTTCTCGAGCGGGCGGATGACGTCCTGGTCCGCCGGCGGGGTGGACGGGACGCCCGCGAGGTTCTCGGCCACGGTCTTCCCGGTGACGGTCATGCACTCGCCGTGCAGGAGCCCGGCGTCGAGGAGCAGCTTCATCACCTGCGGGATGCCGCCGGCGCGGTGGAGGTCGATCGCGAGGTACTTGCCCGAGGGCTTCAGATCGCAGATCACCGGCACCTTGCGCCGGACGCGCTCGAAGTCGTCGAGGGTCCAGGTCACCTCGGCGGCGTGGGCGATGGCGAGGAAGTGGAGCACGGCGTTGGTCGAGCCGCCGATGGCCATCACCACGGCGATGGCGTTCTCGATGGCCTCGCGGGTCACGATCTGGCGCGCGCGGAGGTCGCGCTTCACGAGCTCGACGAGCGCCCTCCCCGCGTCGCGCGTGGAGGCGAGCTTGTCCTCGTGCGGGTTGGCCATGGTCGAGGAGTACGGGAGGCTCATCCCGAGCGCCTCGAACGCGGAGCTCATCGTGTTGGCGGTGTACATGCCGCCGCACGAGCCGGTGCCGGGGATGGCGCGCCGCTCGATCTCCTGGAAGTCGGTCTCGTTCATGCGACCGGCCGTGAACTCCCCGACCGCCTCGAACACGCTCACGATGTTGAGGTCGCGGTTCTGGTACCGGCCCGGGAGGATCGTCCCGCCGTAGACGTAGATCGCCGGCACGTCGGCGCGGAGGATGCCCATCATCCCGCCGGGCATGTTCTTGTCGCAGCCGCCCAGCACGAGCACGCCGTCCATCCACTGCCCGCCGACGCAGGTCTCGACGCAGTCGGCGATCACCTCGCGCGACACCAGGCTGTACTTCATGCCCTCGGTGCCCATCGCCATGCCGTCGCTGATCGTCGGCGTGCCGAACGTCTGGGCCTTCCCGCCGGCGGCCTCGATCCCCTCCACCGCCGCGTCCGCGAGCCGCTGCAGGCCGGCGTTGCACGGGGTGATGGTCGAGTGCGCGTTGGCGACGCCGATGAGCGGCTTCTCGAAGTCCTCGGCCTTGTAGCCGAGGCCGTAGAACATCGAGCGGTTCGGGGCGCGGGCGACGCCCTCGGTGACGTGGGCGGAGCGGCGGTTGGGCTTCATGGGGGCTCCTGAGTGGTCGGAGCCCTACTCTTAACGCATCCGCCGCCGCGGGACCTCCACGTCGACCGTCCCGTTCCCGCGGCGCACCAGGAGGAAGACGCTCGTCCCTTCCGGGCCGCGGATCGCCTCCACCGCGCCGCCCGGCCCGAGCTGCGAGACGGGACGGCCGTCGATCTCGAGGAGCTGATCGCCCGGCACGAGCCCGCTCGCCGCCGGCGCCCCCGGACGGAACCCGCCGACGACGATCTCGTCGCCCTGCGGCTGGAGCACGGCGCCGATGCCCACCGGCTGGACCGGCCCGACGTCGCCCTCCTGCTGCGGCCGAAGGTCCACGGTGATGGACCCGCTCTCGTCGCCGGGGGCGACCGGCACCACGCGCGAGGAGCTCGTGTGGTGACCCGCGGCGTTCACCACCACGCGCACCTGCGCCGGAAGCCCGCGCAGCGTGAACGTGCCGTCGAGCGCGGTGGTGGTCTCGCCGATGACCGTGTTGGGCGGGATGACGTCGATGAGCTCGACCGGGACCGCCTCTGCTGCGACGTGCGCGCTGGCGAGGGGCGCGCCGGTGACCTCGTCGCGCACCAGCCCGCGGAGCGTCCCGCCCGCCGCGAGCGTCACCTCCACCTCGCCGCTCGCCGGCGGTGGGGGGACGTTGACGCGGACGGGGTCGGACGGCGCCCGGCCCGGGGCGAGGACCACGAGCATGCTCTCGCCGACCTCGAGCTCGTTCATCGTGAAGCAGCCCGAGGGATCGGCCACGGAGAGCTGCACGTCGGGATCGTCCCGCCACCCGTTCGAGCTGAAGAAGGCGTTGACCGTGTACGGCGCGACCGGCGCGGCGGTGGTCGCGTCCCGCACGCACCCGCGCAGCCGGCCGCCCCCGGCGAGCGTCATCTTCACCTCGGGACCGCCCGGGATGACGCGCCCGACCTCGCCGGGCTGGTACCCCTCGGCCCGCGCGCGGAGGAGGTGCGGCGAGCGATCGAGCTCGTCGATCCGGAACCGCCCGTCGGCGTCGGTGAGCGCCTGCGCCACCGGCGTGCCCGCGTACGCCCAGCCGTGCGTCCGGCCCGCCTCGACCAGCGCGCCCGGGATCGGCTGCCCGTCGGGCCCGACCACCTGCCCCGCCAGCGCCGCCTTCTGCGGCTCCGGCCCGGCCCACGCCGCGCCGAGGGTGATCCGGATGCGCCCGTCCACGACCGCATGGAGATCCACCCGGGCGTGCCCGGGGTAGTAGCCCTGCTTGCGGGCCTCGAGGACCGAGTTCTGCGGCGCCGCCGCCCGGAACGTGCCGCGCGCGTCCGTCACCCACCGGCCCGGGATGGTGATGAGCACCGCCTTGCCGCCGCCCGCGCCGCGGAGCAGCACCTCGGCGCCGGGCACCGGCGCGCCGTCCTCGTCCACCAGGAGCCCGTCGATCTCGGTGGCCGGCGCGAGGAACACCTCCAGCCCGCGCACGTGCTTCCCGGGCGCGGCGTCGAGCTGGACCGGGCTGAAGCCCCACTCCGGCGCGAACGGGAAGTGCCCCGGCGCGCTCGCGGTCGCGAGGAGCCAGCGGCCGGCGGCGGGCGGCTGGAAGTGGAAGACGCCGTCGGGCCCGGCCTGCACCGAGGCCGCGACGCCGCCGCGCGAGAACGTGAGCTCCGCGCCCGGGATCGGCGCGGCGGTCGCCGCGCTGAGGACGCGCCCCTCGAACGTGCCGGGCGTGAGGTCCCGCAGCGGCTCGAACCGCTGCACCCCCGGGCGCACGGGGAGCGCAGGAGAGGGCGGCACCTCGACGGCCGGCTCGGCCGGCGGCGGCGCGGGCGCGGGCGGCGACTCGCGGAGGAGGAGCGCGATCGCGAGGAGCGCGACGAGGGCCGGCACGGCGAGCGCGGCGAGGCGGGCGCGCTTCATGGACGGATCGTAGCGCAGCCGGAGGGAACTGGGCAGCGCAGGCGAGGGCCGGCGCGCGGCTCCACGGGTTACCCCGAGGTCACCGGGGAACGCCGGACGACCCGGACAGCGGCAGCCCCATCGCCTCCGCGAGCACGTGCAGCGCCGCCTCCGCCTCGGCGAAGTTCACGCGGTCGAGGCTGTCCTCGACGCGGGTGAGGAGCCGTTCCGGCCCGACGCGCGCGCGCAGCTCGTCGAGGTGGTCCTTGGCGGCGAGGCTCCGGCGGCGGATCTTCGCCGCCGCCTGCTCGAGGATCCCGCGCAGCTCCTCCGGCGCGCAGCGCGCGAGCACCCGCGCCGGCGCCGGCTCCGCGGGCGCGTCCGCGCGCACCGCCTCGACGGCGGGGCCGAGGGCCTGCTCGAGCTCGAGCGCGCGCGCGAGCCAGGGCGCGCCGTCGCGGAGCGCCTGCTCGAGGGCGCGGGCCCGCTCGCGGATCCCGCCGGCGCGCGCCGGGAGCGCGAGCCCCTTGAGCGCGTGGGCGGTCTCGGCCGCGAGCGCCGGATCCCCGCCGCTGCGGGCGCGGTGGAGGTTCTCGGCGCTGGCCCGGAGGTCGCGGGCGAGCGCGGCCAGGAAGCGCGCGTCGGGAGGGCGCGCGCCGTCGCGCGCCGGAGTCCCCGGCGCCGCGCCGGCCCCGCCCGGCAGCCAGCGATCCACCGCGCGCCACACGTCCGCCGGCTCGAACGGCTTCGCCACGTGGTCCTGCATCCCGGCCTCGAGGCTGCGGGCGCGCTCGGTCTCCATCGCGTGCGCGGTGATCGCCACGATCGGCAGCGCGGGGAGCCGCTCGCGGAGGCGCGCCGCCGCCTGGTAGCCGTCCATCTCCGGCATCTGCACGTCCATCAGCACGAGGTCGAACCCGGCCCCGGGCGCGAGCGCCTTCTCCACCGCGTCCCGGCCGTCGAGCGCCTCCTCGACGGCGAGCCCGGCGCTGGCGAGCAGCTCGTGCAGCACGAGCCGGTTGGTCTCGTTGTCCTCGGCGATGAGCACCTTGCCGCGCCGCCGCCCCGGGATGACGCGCGGCTCGGCGGCCGGCGGCCCGGGCTCGTACGCCAGCCCCCGGCGCTTGCGGAACGCCTCCTCGACCACGTCCCGGAACACGGCGGGCTCGACCGGCTTCAGGAGCAGCCCGTCGAAGAACCGCGCGTCGCCCTCGCGATCGACGTACTCGCGCCCGTAGGCGGTCGTGAGGATCACCACCGGCTGCGCGGGGAGGCGGGCCTCGGCGCGGATTCGCCGCGCCGTCTCGAGCCCGTCCATGCCCGGCATGCGCCAGTCGAGGAGGACCACGTCGAACGCCTGGCTCGGGTGCGCGACCGAGTCGAGGAGCGCGTCCAGGGCCTCCGGGCCGGAGCCCACGGTGCGCAGGATCATGCCCATGCCGGAGAGGATTTCGGCGGCGACGGCGCGGAACCCCGGGTCGTTGTCCACGACGAGGACGCGCTTCCCCGCGAGCGAGCCGCCGCGGCGGACCTCGGCCAGCGCGCCCCGCCGGAGCGGGATCACGAACGAGAAGGTGCTCCCCTCCCCGGGCGCGCTCTGCACCGTCAGCTCGCCGCCCAGGAGCTCGACGAGCTTGCGCGAGATGCTGAGGCCGAGCCCCGTGCCGCCGAACCGCCGCGTGGTCGAGCCGTCGGCCTGGCTGAAGGGCTGGAAGAGGCGGGCGAGCGCGTCGGCGGGGATGCCGATGCCGGTGTCGCGGATGGTGAAGCGGACGCGGACGCAGTCCTCCTCCTGGTCGGCGACGCGGGCGGAGAGCGCCACCCACCCGCGATCCGTGAACTTGACCGCGTTGCTCGCGAGGTTGAGGAGCACCTGCCCGAGCCGCAGCGCGTCGCCCTCGAGCTGGCGCGGCACGTCCGGCGGCAGCTCGATGCGCAGGGTGAGGCCCTTCTCGCGCGCCTTGTCGCCGAGGAGGCTGTCGACGTGGCGAAAGACGTCGCCGAGCTCGAAGGCGACCCGCTCGACCTCGAGCTTGTTGGCCTCGATCTTCGACAGGTCGAGGATGTCGTTGATGATGCCGAGGAGGCTGCGCGAGGCGCTCTGGATGCGCGCGAGGTAGTCGCGCTGCTTGGGCGCGAGCTCGGAGCCGAGGAGCAGGTGCGAGAGGCCCATGATCGCGTTCATGGGCGTGCGGATCTCGTGGCTCATGTTGGCGAGGAAGTCGCTCTTCGCGCGGCTCGCGGCCTCGGCCTGGCGCGTGCGCTCCTGGAGCGCCTCGTTGAGCCGCTCCAGCTCCAGCTGGGCGCGCTTGAGCGCGGTGATGTCCAGGTTCACCCCGACCATCCGGACGGGCTTGCCGCCCGGGTCGCGGACCGTCCGGGCCGCCACCTGGAGGTGGTGCACGCCGCCGTCGGGCCAGCGCACGCGCAGCTCCGTCGCGTACTCGCGGTCGCCCCGGAGCGCCGCCGCGAGGTCCGCCTGCGCCCGCGCGAGGTCGGCGGGGTCGAGCGCGTGCCGCCACGCCTCGTACGCGCCCCCGAAGTCGCTCCGGCGCAGGCCGTGGATCCGGTACATGGCGTCGTCCCAGACGAGCACGTCCTTCTGCACGTCCCAGTCCCAGATCCCGATCCCCGCCGCCTGCGCCGCGAGCGAGAGCCGCTCGGCGGAGAGGGCCAGCTCCTGCTCCATCCGCTTCCGCTCGGTGATGTCCGCGACGATCCCGATGACGCCCTCGATCCGCCCGTCCGGCTGGTGGATCGGGGTCACGGCCAGGAGCCCCCAGACCGTCTCGCCGTCCTTGCGGAGGTAGCGCTTCTCCTGCGTGTAGGACGCGATCACGCCCTGGTAGACGCCTTCCAGGTTCCGCCGCGAGGGCTCGCGGTCGGCGGGGTGCGTGACCTCGCGGATCGTCAGCGCCTGCAGCTCGTCGAGCGCGTACCCCAGGAAGCGCGCCCACTCGGGGTTGAACTCGAGCATTCGGCCTTCACGGTTCGTGATACAGATCCCGAACCCGGCGTTCTCGAGGACCGCCCGCACGCGGGCATGCTCCGCCCGCGCCACCGCCTCGGCCTGGCGCTGCGCCGCGAGGACCTCCTCGAGCCGGAGGCGCGACTCGAGGTTGGCGCGCGCCACGAGCGCGGTGGCCCGGTGGCGCAGCCACGAGCGGAGGACCAGCGCGAGCGCCAGGACGAGCGCCGCCGCGACGCCGCTCGTCCCGAGGGTGCGCGACCAGGCCGCCCGCGCCAGCTCGCGCTCGTCCTCCTTCAGCACGAGGATCCAGCCCGTCCCCGGGACCGCCTGCGCGGCGCCGAACACCGCCTCGCCCCGGTAGTCGACGCCCTCCAGCACCCCATGCGTGCCGTGCGCGGCCTGCACCATCAGCCGCGCGCTCTGGACCAGCGGGACGCGGGCGGCGAGCGCCAGGCCCGCGCCGAACCGCGGATCGTTCAGGATCACGACCTCGTCCCCGACCCGCTCTCCGAGCACGATCTCCGCGGTCTCCTCGTGCAGGGGCAGATCGCGGAGCAGCGGGAAGAGCGCGGCCCGCGGATCCACCCGGAAGACGAGGAGCGCCACCGCCCGCTCGCCCGAGGGATCGATGGCCACGAGCGGCGCGACCACGTCGAGGCAGAGCGGCGACCCCGGGAGCTCGTCGTCGCGGTGGATCGTGCTCACGACCGGCGCGCGCGTCCGGACCGCCTCGGCGACGAGGTCGAAGTCCACCCTGGGCGCAGCGGCGTACCCGCGGCTCGAGAGGAGCATGCCGCCGTCGAGCCGGAGCAGGGTGACGTCGGTGAACCGGCCGACCTCCTCGAGCGCCTCCAGCCGTGGCTGCCAGCGCGCGAGCGCACCGGGGGGCACCGGGCCGCCGGCGCCGAGCGTCCGCTCGACGTCGGCGGAGATGGAGGTGCCCAGGGTCGCCGCCGCCGCGAAGGTGCGCTGCGCGTCCAGCCACGCGGCGAGCTGATCACGCTTCAGCTCCGCCATCCGCGCGAGCCGCTCCTCCGCGCCGCGCCGGATCTGGGCGCGCTGGATCGCGTGCACGCCCCAGGCGACCGCCGCCGCCGCGACCGTGGCGAGCGCCCAGAACAGGATCGCCGACCGCTCGTCGGCGCGGGGCGCGGCGGGGCGCGGTGGCTGCACCGTCTCGCTCACGTGGGCTCCCGCCTAGCCCGATTTCTCGCCGGCGGGCAGCGGGCCGGCGGCCTCGACGCGGTTCCGGCCGAGCTGCTTGGCGCGGTAGAGGGCGCGGTCCGCCGCCTCCACCAGGAGATCGGGCCCGGCCTGCGGCCCGGGCCGCGCCGACGCGACGCCCACGGAGGCGGTCACCACCGGCGCCACGGCGGAGTCGGGGTGGGGCATGGCGAGGGCCTGCACCAGATCGCGGACCCGCGTCGCGACCGCGAGCGCGCCCTCGACGTCGGTGTCCGGCAGCACGCCCGCGAACTCCTCCCCGCCGTACCGCGCCACGACGTCGCCCGGGCGGAGGGTGGCCGACGCCAGCGCGGTCGCGATGCGCCGGAGGCAGTCGTCGCCCGCCACGTGCCCCGCCGCGTCGTTGAACCGCTTGAACTGATCGACGTCGAGCAGCCAGACCGAGAGGACGCCGTGGGCGCGGGCGGCCCGCTTCCACTCCTGGTCGAGCACCTGGTCGAACCGGCGGCGGTTCGCGATCCCGGTGAGGCCGTCCGTGAAGGAGAGCCGATCGAGCAGGTCGCGCTGCCGCTTGAGATCGAGGCAGTTGCGCACCCGCGCCTGCACCGCGACGGGGCTGATCGGCTTGGAGATGAAGTCCACCGCCCCGAGCTGGAGCGCGCGGGCCTCGTCGTCGGCCTCCTCGAGGGAGGTGATGAAGATGATCGGGATGTCCGACGTCCGCGGGTCGTCCTTGAGGCGCGCGCACACCTCGAAGCCGTCCAGCTCGGGCATGAGCGCGTCGAGGATCACGAGGTCGGGGTGCTCCGCGATCGCGGCCTCGATCGCCTCCCTGCCGTTGGACGCGCAGAGGAGCTCGTGCTCCTTCCCCAGGACGAGGTTGAGGAGGGCGATGTTCGAGGGGGTGTCGTCCGCGACCAGGATCTTCGGCTTCGATCCGGGAGCGCGGAGCTCCGGAGCCGGCGCCTCGGTCGCCGGATCGCCGGAGGGGATCCGGACGCGCATCGTCCCGCAGGATAGCAGGCGCGCCGCCCGCGGCAGGTGCCCGGGTCGTGGGGGCAACGTTCGCTGACGCCGCCGCGGGGCCCCCGCGACCCACCGCGGTGGAGCCGGGTGGCCGATCGTGTGGGAGTCCCGGAGGGGCAGGGTGATCCCGTGCCTGGCCTCGCACGGCCACCTCGCGCGGCGCCGCGCGGCCCGGCCGCATGCGGACATCCACGCACCTGGTGGTACACTCATCGTGACGATGGCCGGCATGGAGCGCCGGCGCGCGGTGTTGGGCTCGCGTGACTCCGGATTCTCGCCGCGTCCGCGGCCCGGTCCTCCTGCTCCTCGCCGCCGCCGTCGCGCTCGCGCCCGCGACCTCGTCCGAGTCGGTCCGTGGCCCGATCGCCGCCGGACAGCCGGCCGAGCCGCTCTCCGCCTCCGCCCGGCGCGCGCTCCTGGAGACGTACGCGCCGGTCGTGCTGCTCGCCCCGGACGAGCGAGCGCTCCCCGCGCACGCCGAGTGGTTCTTCGCGCGGGCCCGGCTCCTGCCCGGCGCGCGCGCGCGGGCGGTGGACGCCCGCCTGCAGCCGCACGAGGCGGCGCTCGGCGGGAGCTCCGATCCCGCCGACTGGACGACCTACGGCCACGTCTACCGCGCCGCGGGCGGCGGCCTTCACCTGCAGTACTGGTTCTTCTACCCGTACAACCGGTTCCACCGCGTGGGGAACCACGAGGGGGACTGGGAGCACGTGACCGTCCACCTGGGGCGGGACGGCCGGCCGCGCGGCGCGTGGTACGCGCGGCACGAGGCCAACGCGCCCGGGGTCTGGTTCCCCTGGAGCAAGCTCGTCCGCGAGGGCTCGCACCCGGTGGTGCTCGCCGCAGCGGGCTCGCACGCGAGCTACGCGAACGAGCGCGAGGTGCCCTGGTACGAGTCCGTCTGCCCGACGACGCTGCCGGAGCAGGCCGGGCGCAGCGGCTGCCGCGTGTGGCGGACCTGGAGCGCCGGGACCGGCGGCGTCGTGGACCTCGGCACGCGCGACGCGCCGGAGGTGGACTACCTGCTCTGGCCGGGCCGGTGGGGCGCAGAGGGCGGGATCGCCGACGACGGCGCGGGGCCGCCCGGGCCGGCCTTCCAGCCCGGGTGGTGCAGCCGCGGGACCGACGAGTGCAGCTGAGCCCGGTCACCCGCCGGGTGGCGCTCGTCGTGCGCGGCGTCGGGCGTCATTCGAGGACCTCGCTCCACGCACCCCCGACGTCGGCGCACCGCGCGGAGGCCGCGGTCAGGTCCGCGCCGGCGTAATACTCGAGCGTCCCCATCACCGCCCACACGGGGTGCGTGAACTCGCAGGTCGCGACACGCCCGGTGGCCGGGCAGAGCGTCGCGAGGGTCCCACCCAGGTTCGCGCAGCTCCGCTCCAGGACCGCGAGCCGCTCCGGCGCCATCGGCCCGCTGACGCGCAGGCAGCTGTGCTCGTCGGTCGCGCGAAGGTCGCAGACGGTGGTTCGAGGAGTGGGGGCGCCGCAGGTCGCGGACCCGGCCCGGTAGTGCGCCGTGTAGATGCCGCTCGTGGCAGCGCTCTCGCACAGCCCCCGCCCCTCCTCGGCGGAGCAGACGTAGCCGGCGTAGAAGACCAGCCTCACGCCTCCCCACGAGGCCCCGGTGAGCTCGCACTCCCCGGCGCGGCGCTCGGCCGGGCACGACTCCCAGGTCCCACCGCCGGCCTCGCAGGCCACCTGCATCCGTTCCCAGGCGTCGTCGTCCAGCTCCGGATACTCGTACTCGACGCAGGCGTAGCCCTGGTTGCAGCTCCGCGTCGGCCCTCCGCCTCCTTGGCAGGCGGCGAGGAGCTGCGCGGTGGCGAAGGCGATCGAGATCCAGGCGACGCGGTGCATGAGGTCCCCCTCGTGGAGTTCGGGAATCGCCGAGGCACGGCGGCCTCGGGGCTCGGGAGGAGGATGCCGGCCGCGGCGGCCGGAGCGTAGTCAATAAACGATGGGTGTCCATGAAGCGTGCGTGAATGCCTGCGTGCGCTCTAGCCGTCCCCACCCTAGCCCGCTCCTCCCACCCGCTCACGGCATCTCGCTCGGCTCCCGCGGCAGCGGCCCGGGATCGACGTGCGCGGGCGCGCCGGCGACCCGGCCCGCGCGGCGCGCGAGGATCGTGATGGCCGCCACGAGGACCGCGAGCGCGGCGAGGATCACCGCCCCGCCGGATCCCGCGTGCGCGCGCGGCGCGTGCGCCGCGGTCCCGCCCACCGCGGGCACGAGCGCCGCGAGCGGGCCCGCGAGCAGGGCCGTCACCACCGCCGTCCCGGCGAGCGCCGCCAGCGAGCGGGGGAGGGTCCGGCGCAGCACCGCGCCCTCGCGCCCGGCGAGCGCGGCGACGCCCGCCGTCGCGACCGCCGTGCCCTGCGGCGTCACCATCTGCGCGCACGCCCCCCCGAACGCGTTGGCCGCCACGGCGAGGACCGGCGGCAGACCCGCGTGCGCCGCCGTGGCCGCCTGCAGCGGGCCGAAGAGCGCGTTGGACGAGGTGTTCGAGCCGGTGAGCACGACGCCGAGCCAGCCGAGGACGGGGGCGGCGAGCGGGAAGAGGTCGCCGGCCCGGGCGAGGGAGGCGCCCATCACCTGCGCCATCCCGGAGGCGTTCACGAGGTAGGCGAACCCGAGCACGAGGGCGATCGTGAGGACGGGCCGGCGGAGCGAGGCGCCGCCGCGGCGGAGGACGAACGCCCAGTCGTGCCGGGTCGCGCCCAGCGCAGCTCCGCTCGCGAGGGCGGCGAGCGCGACGGCGGTGCCGGCGGCGGCGAGCGGATCGAAGCGCCAGAGCGCGCGGACCGGGAGGCCGTCGCGCACCACCGCGCCGTCGAGCCCGGGCACCGGGACGAGCCGGGTGGCGGCGTCGAGGAGCGCGCGGACGGGCGGCAGGCTCCAGGCGGCGACGACGAGCACGAGGAGCGCGAACGGGGTGAACGCCCGGAGCACCCGGGCGGGCGGCGGGGGCGCGGCGCGCGGCGGCGGGGGATCGCCCGCGAACCGGAACGGCCGCGCGGGCGGGAAGCGGCGGGCGACGGCGAGGACCGCGCCGATGGCGGCGAGCCCGGCGGCGACGTCGGCGAGGGCCGGGCCGACGAGGTGGGCTGCGAGCGCCTGCGCGCCGGCGAACGCGAGCCCCGCCGCGGCGGCGGCGGGCCAGGCCTCGAGGCCGCGGCGCGCGCCGGCGACGAGCGTCGTGAGCAGGAAGGGGACCGCGAGCGCGAGCAGCGGCAGGGTCCGCCCGAGCAGGAGCCCCACCTCGCGCGGCGGGATCCCGGAGACCTGCCCCGCCACCTCCACCCCGATGCCCACCGCCCCGAACCCCACCCCCGCGACGTTGGCGACGAGCGCCGCGCTCGCCGCGAGCACCGGCTCGAACCCGAGCGCCGCGAGCATGGCCCCGCCGATGGCGATCGGCGTCCCGAAGCCGGCGGCGCCCTCGAGTAGCGCGCCGAGGCCGTAAGCGACGAGCAGCGCCTGCAGGCGGCGGTCCGGGGTCGCCGCCGCGAGCGCCGCCTTGACGACGTCGAGCTCGCCGGTCGCGGCGAGCAGCTCGTGGAGCAGGACCGCCGCGACCACGATGCCGCTGATCGGCCAGAGGCCGAACGCCATCCCGTGCGCCACCGAGAGCAGCGCCAGCCGCGCGGGCATGCCGAACGCGAGGATCGCGAGCGCGAGCGCGAGGGCGAGCGCGCCCGCGGCGGCGGCGTGGCCCGGCCAGCGCCGGACGGCGAGCGCCCAGAAGAGGAACAGGACCGGGGCGAGGGCGGCGAGGGTGAGCACGGGAGGTTGTCACCGGTCCCGCTCGCCCTTCGACGAGCTCAGGGCGAGCGAATCTTCCTCGTCCGCTCGTGCTGAGCCCGTCGAAGCACGAGCGGGCACGTGCGGCTTCTCCTCGGGCGCGGGCGCCAACTCGGGCTCGGGGTCGGGCGCGGGCGCGCGTGCCACCCTACTCCACCGGCGGCGGGTTCCGCTCCCGGAACCCGCGCTGGTGCCAGTACGGATACGGGAGCGGCCGCGCGCTCGCGGCGTCGAGGCGCGCGACCTGCTCCGCCGTCAGCGACCAGCCGACGGCGCCGAGGTTCTGCCGGAGCTGGTCCTCGTTGCGCGCCCCCAGGATGAGCGTCGCGACGGTGGGCCGCCGCAGGAGCCAGTTGAGCGCGACCTGGGGCACGGTCTTCCCGGTCTCCGCCGCGACCGCGTCGAGGGCGTCCACCACGCGGTAGAGGTACTCGTCCTCGAGCTGCGGGCCGCCGGCCATGCTGGTCGCGTTGCGCGTCCGGCTCGTCTCCGGGAGCGGGTGGCCGCGCCGGAGCTTGCCGGTGAGCCGCCCCCAGCCGAGCGGGCTCCACACCACCGTCGCCACCTTCTGATCCACGGCGAGCGGCATGAGCTCCCACTCGTAGTCGCGCCCGACGAGCGAGTAGTACGCCTGGTGCGCGACGTAGCGCGGCAGCCCGTGGCGGTCGGCGACGGCGAGCGACTTCATGAGGTGCCAGCCGGAGAAGTTGGAGCAGCCGACGTACCGGACCTTCCCCGCCCGCACGAGGTCGTCGAGCGTCCGGAGCACCTCCTCGATCGGCGTGAGCGCGTCGAAGCCGTGGAGCTGGAAGAGGTCCACGTGGTCGGTCCCGAGCCGGCGCAGGCTGCCCTCGCAGGATCGCAGGAGGTGGTGGCGCGAGGACCCCAGATCGTTCGGGCCGGGTCCGGTCCGGAAGGTGGCCTTGGTGGAGATGAGGACCTCGTCGCGGCGTCCCTGGAGCGCCTTGCCGAGGAGCTCCTCGGCCTGGCCGTCGGAGTAGGCGTCGGCGGTGTCGAACATCGTCAGGCCGGCGTCGAGCGCCACGCCGACGAGCCGCTGCACCTCGGCGAGCCCGAGGCCGCCGAGGCCCTTGAAGAACTCGTTCGAGCCTCCGAACGTCCCGGTCCCGAGCGTGAGCACCGGAACCTGCAACCCCGAGCCGCCGAGCTGTCGCCATTCCATGCGGCCGTGGGTAACGCATCGGCGGGCAGACCGCCAGCGCGTCACGGCCGGGGCGTGGGAGCCGCCCCGTCGGCGGCGGCGGCGTGCGCCCGGCCGGCGAGCGTGACGCGCGCTGGCGGCAAACGATTGCGCAAACCGCCGGCAATCGCGCGCGCGGCGCCCCACTTTCGGCAATCGACGTGGCGCGGCCGTTGGAGTATGGCTCCCGTGCACTCCGCGTCCAACGTCGCAAGTCCGGGTCCGCCCTCCCCGTGAGCACTGGGCGGCCCCGTCCGTTCACTCAACGTCCGGAGGGATGCACATATGCGTCGCCTGCTGCTGATCGCTGCAGTCCTGCTCCCGATCGCTTCCCCCGCCTTCGCCGTCTCCACGTGCGAGAAGTACGGCACGATCTCGGTGATGGGCGGCCAGTACACCATCATCAACAACATCTGGGGCGCCAGCACCGCCCAGTGCATCGACGTCCCCAGCACGAGCCAGAACGCCTTCACGGTGACGAGCTCGAGCCACAACCAGAACTCGGTCGCCTCCTACCCGGCGGTCTACAAGGGCTGCCACTGGGGTGCGTGCACGTCGGGCAGCGGCATGCCGATCGTGTACAGCCAGGTGAGCAGCGCGCCGTTCAGCTGGAGCGTCACCCGCTCCACCTCGGGCGGGATGTGGAACATCGCGGCCGAGGCGTGGCTCAGCCCGAACAGCAGCTCGGCGAACGGCTACAACGGCGGCGCCGAGATCATGATCTGGCTGGACTACGCGGGCGGCATGAACCCCGCCGGTTCCCGGGTCGGCACCGCCAACATCGCCGGCGCCTCCTGGGAGGTCTGGTACGGCAACATCGGCTGGAACTACGTCGCCTACCGCCGCATCGGCGCGGCGAGCTCCATCAGCGCCGACCTCAAGGCCTTCATCGACGACTCCGTGAACCGCGGGTACGTGCAGCGGTCGTGGTACCTGCACGCGTTCGAGGCGGGCACCGAGCTCATGGTGGGCGGCGCCGGGTTCCGGAGCAACTCGTTCTCCTTCACCGTGAACGGCGGCGGGGGCGGCGGCGGGACGACGTATTACTCCCTCAACGTCACCCGCAGCGGCGCCGGCACGGGCACCGTCTCCTCGAACCCCTCCGGCATCAACTGCGGCTCGACCTGCAGCGCCAGCTACGCGAGCGGCACGACCGTGACCCTCTCCGCGTCTCCCGCGAGCGGCTCGACGTTCGGCGGCTGGAGCGGCGCCTGCACCGGCACCGGCTCCTGCATCGTCAGCATGACCGCGGCCCGCTCGGTCACCGCCACGTTCAACGGCGGCGGCGGCGGGACGACCTACTACTCCCTCAACGTCACCCGCAGCGGCACCGGCACGGGCACCGTCACCTCCAGCCCCTCCGGCATCAACTGCGGCTCGACCTGCAGCGCCAGCTACGCGAGCGGCACGACGGTCACCTTGAACGCCGCGCCCGCGAGCGGCTCGACGTTCAGCGGGTGGAGCGGCGCCTGCACCGGCACCGGGAGCTGCATCGTCTCGATGACGGCGGCGCGCTCGGTCACCGCCACCTTCGGCGGCAGCGGCGGCGGCGGCGGCACGGCGCCGTGCTCGAACCCGATCACGTTCACCAACCAGTCGGGCAACTTCAACACGACGGGCGCGGTCTGCTACCGGACCGCGGCGCGCGTGAACGGCTGGGGCTGCTCGAACTTCGCCGGCCGGACCGTGAGCGTGAACGGCGGCGCGGCGACGGCCACCTGCGGCGCGGGACCGTTCCCGCTCGCCCAGGTCGGCGGCTACACGTACTTCTCGATCTCCGCAGGCCAGTACCCGTGGGCCAGCATCTACACCTGGTGACGGACTCGTAGACGCTGGTGGAAGGACGGAGGCCGGGGCGAAAGCCCCGGCCTTTTCATCTCGAGCCGCCCGGCACCGGCCGCCCCGCCGGCGCGATCACGCGCACCTCGGACGCGGCGTCGAGGGCGAGCCCGTCGCCGCGCGGCTCGCCGCCCGTCACCTCGACGACGTCGCCCCGCAGCAGCTCGGCGAAGCGCCGGTTGCCGTCGCCCACGTGCTTCTCCTGGAGCGAGAGCCCCAACCGTCCCTCCGGTCCGCAGCCCATGTACCGGAGCCTCCCCTTCCCCGCGAGCGGCTCGGACACGATCCGGAACACCCGGCCCTTCGGAGGCGGCGCCCAGTCCTCCCCGCGCGGCGCGAGCACGAGGTAGCTCATCTTCACCGCCTCTCGCCGGAGCCCCGCGGCCCGGGCGAGCTGCGCCACGACGGGCGGCGGCTCCACCGGCCGCTCCGCGTGGCACCAGTCGGTCTCGCGCAGCAGCGCCGGACACGCGCCGCGGAACAGGCACGGCGCCCGGACGGCGAACCCCCGGTCCACGAGCCGATCGCGGAGCCGCAGCAGCGCGCGCGAGGTGTCGCGGAGCGCGGGCTCGATGACCACGACCGAGCCGCCCGGCGCGACGACGCCGAGCGCCTCCTCGACCAGCGCGGCCCGCCGCGCGTCCTCGTCCTGCCCGTTCCAGAGCTCGTTGAGGACGTGCCCCATCGTGACGAGGTCGAACGGGCGGCCGCCCGCGAGCTGCGCCAGCGGCGCGGGCCGCGCCGGGTTCCACTCGCGGGTGGAGAGCGCCTCTCCCGCCTCGCGCGCCAGGGCGGTGGCCGCGGCGAGGGCCCGCGCCGAGCGGTCGGCGGCGATCACCTCCGACGCGCCGGCGTCCAGCGCCGCGAAGGCCATCGGCCCGGGGCCGCTCCCGAGGTCGAGCACGCGGCCGGGCCGGCGCGGGAGCTCCGAGAGGATCCCGCGCGCCTGGAGGTACGACGTCGGCCAGAAGTAGAGGAGGTACGCGCCGAGCAGCCGCTCCTCGTCCATGTAGCGCGCCCCGGCGAGCTCGCGCTCGCGGGTGAGGCCGCGGGAGAGCCGCTCCACCGCGGCGCCGAGGCTGCGCAGCTCGTCCGGCGAGAGCCCGTCGTCCGGCCCCCGCCGCTCGCGCGCGGGCCCGCCGAAGCCCTGTTGCCGGCCGTGCTTCCCGCCGCCCGGCCGTCCGCGGCCCGGCGCGGCGGGCCGCGGCGCGGACGCGCTCCGGCGCCAGACCGCGAGCAGGCGCGGCATCCAGGCTTCGAGCGCTCGGCGGGCGGGATCCAGCACGGCGGCGTGTTCTATCCGCCCACCGGGATCTTCACCACCGTCTTCCGCACGAGCGCGGCGGGCCCGACCGCGAGGCCGGTGAGGTGCGCGTCGGCCGGGAAGAGCAGCGCGGCCGCGCCGGCCGCGAGCCGCAGCACGCCGCCCGCGACCGCGGGCGCGTAGAAGATCACGTCCGCGCCCGGCGTGCGGTCCTCCGCGATCGCGAGCGCCGCGGCCTCGGCGACCTCGACGAGCTCCTCGCCCGCGAGGACGAGCTGCAGGTCCACGTGCGCGCGGTGCGACTCCCAGCGCCCGTCGTCGCGCGCGCGCGTCGTGTACACCTGCTCCATCGCGTGCACGCCGCCGCCGAGCTCGATCCGCACGGTCTCGCCGGCGGGCATGACGAGGAGCCGCGCGTGCGCGGGGCTGCCGGGCGTCACGATCTCCGCCGCGTAGGCGAGCGCCGCGGCGAACGCGGGCGTGCGGGGCGCCTGGACCCGGACGGTCGAGAGGGAGCCGAAGATGGCCATGGACCGCGCATTGTAACCGCGGCGCCGGGGGCGGCGCTGCCGGGATCGCCGCCGCTTCGCGCGCGACTCCTCCGGGTGCCGGCGGCCCCAGGTGACCTGCTTCCCAACGGTGCGCCGCCGGGTGCACGATCCAGCGGTGAGCCTCGTGTTCGAGGGATCGCCGGCGGCGGACGCCGGGGCGCGCTCCCGCCCCACGATCGGCCTCCTCGTGGACACGCTGTTCGACGCCTACGAGGAGGCGATCTGGAACGGCGTCATGGCCGCGGCCGAGGAGCTCGACCTCCACGTGCTCGCCTTCGTCGGGGGCGCGTACGTCGAGCGGCGCGCCGGGCAGAACGGCGTGTTCGAGCTCATCCACCCGGACAACGTCGACGGCCTCGTCTCGCTGTCCGGCTCGATGGGCAACTGGATCTCCGCCGACGAGCTCGCCGCGCGCTACCGCACCTTCGCCGGCCTGCCGCTCGTCTCGGTGAGCAAGCTCGTGCCCGGCGTACCGAACGTCCTCATCGACAACGAGACCGGGCTCGCCGCGCTCCTCGATCACCTCGTCCTCGCCCACGGGCGCCGGCGCATCGCCTTCGTCCGCGGGCCGCCCACGAACGACGACGCCGAGATCCGCTGGCGCGTCTACCGCGAGCGGCTCGCCGCGCACGGCCTCCCCTTCGACCCGGCGCTCGTGTACGACGGCGACTTCGACCGCGTCACGGGCCGGCTCGCTGTCCGGACGCTGCTCGACGAGCGCCACGCCCGGTTCGACGCCCTCGTCGGCGCGAACGACTACATGGCGCTCTATGCCATGCAGGAGCTGCTGCACCGGGGCGTGCGCGTCCCCGAGGACGTCGCCGTGGCGGGGTTCGACGACATCGCCGACGCCGCGGGCGCGACCCCGCCGCTCTCCACCGTCCGCCAGCCCTTCGAGCGGATCGGCCGCGACGCGGTCCGCACGCTGGCGGCGGTCCTCCGCGGCGAGCAGGTACCGCCGCGCCAGACCATCCCCGCGGTCCCCGTGTTCCGGCGTTCCTGCGGGTGCGCGCCGGAGCTCGCGCCGCGGCGCGCGCCGGCGCCCGCCGGCGACCCGGCGGCGCGCGCGCCGCTCGCCCGGCACCTGGCCGAGCTCTTCCCGGAGCTCGGCGCGGAGCTCCTCGACGACCGCTGGGCCGGCGCGCTCGCCGCCGCGGTCGAGGAGAGCGCCGCCGCCGGGACGCCGGCGCGGCTCGAGGCGGAGCTCGACCGGCTCGTCGCGCTCGGGCTCGCGCGCGCCGTCGCGGCCTCGCGCTGGTACCCCGTCGTGGAGGCCGCGTTCGCGCACCTCCGGGCCGGCCCCGCCGCCGCGCCCGCGCTCGCCCCGCTCGAGCGCGCGGCGCTCGTCCACGTGGGGGTCGCGGGAGAGCGCGTGCTCGCGGCCCACAAGGCGCGCGCCGACGAGGAGTTCAAGCTCCTCCGCCGCGTGTTCATGCCCTCCGACCTCAACGAGCGGAGGTGAAGCAGGTGCTCTTCTCCGAGCTGCCCTCGCTCGGCCTGCGCGGCTTCTTCCTGTCGCGCTACGTCGACCCCGCGCGCGAGCGGGCGTCGCTCTTCATGCACTACGACTTCGACGGCGCGGTCGCCCTCGACCCGGACGCGGCGTCCTTCCCGGCCCGGCGGCTCGTGCCCGGGCGGTTCGCCACCGGGCGGCGCCACGCCTTCGCGGTCCTCCCCGTGTTCACCCGCCGCGAACGGCTCGGCTTCGCGCTGTGCCAGCTCGGCCCGGTGCCGACGCCGGCCTACGAGGCCCTCACCTACCAGATCAGCGCCGCGGTGAAGGTGACCGAGCTCCTCGCCGAGGTGCGGGGCCACGCGGCGGCGCTCGAGGCCAAGGTGGCGGCCCGCACCGAGGAGCTCCGGGCGGCGCAGCAGCAGCTCGTCGACGCGGCCCACCAGGCCGGCATGGCCGAGATCGCCATCGGCCTCATGCACAACGTCGGCAACCTGCTCACGAGCGTGAACGTCTCCGCCGAGACCATCGCCTCGATCGCCTCCGGCGCCCCGCTCGAGGGGCTCGAGAAGGCCAACGCCCTCCTCCGCGCCAACGGGGAGGACCTCGCCCGGTTCCTGGCGAAGGATCCGCGCGGCGCCCTCCTCGCCGACTACTACGACCGCGTCCTGGCCGAGCTGCGCCAGGAGCGGACGCGCGTCGCCGCCGAGGCGCGCCAGCTCCTCGAGAACGGGCGGCTGATCCGCGAGACGATCAAGACGCTCCAGGAGCACGCGAGCGACGGCCGGTACGGCATGCGGGAGCAGGTCGATCTCGTCGCGCTCGTGGAGAGCGCGCTCAAGCTCCAGGAGCCGAACCTCCTCCAGCACCAGATCGAGGTCGTGCGCGCGTTCGACCCGCTCCCGCCGCTCGCGACCGAGCGGGCGAAGGTCATCCACGTCCTCGTGAACGTGGTGAAGAACGCCGTGGAGGCGATGCTGGGCACGCCCGAGGGCGCCCGGCGCCTCTCGGTGCGAGCGTGGTCGCCCGGCCCGGGCCGCGCCACGGTGGAGCTCGCCGACACGGGGGTGGGGATCGCGCCGGGAGACCGGGACCGGATCTTCTCGTACGGGTTCACCACCAAGCCGTACGGCCACGGCTTCGGCCTGCACACCTGCGCGAACTTCATGACCCAGCTCGGCGGGCGCATCTCGGTCGCGAGCGCGGGGCCCGGGCTCGGCGCGACGTTCACGCTGGAGTTCGGCGTCCGCCCGGGGGCCGAGCCTACGGCCGAGCCGGCGGGCGGAACGCGGTCTTGAAGCGGTAGCCGAGGAGGCCGAGGCCGCCGAAGGTCGGGCTGTCGCCGAGCGGATCGTTGTGAAGGTAGCCGTCGCGGGTGCGGATGCCGACGTGGCAGGTCCCGCCGCCCGTGCAGGCGCGGCTCCGGTTGCCCTTGAGCCGGCTCGTCCAGACGACGACGTCGCCCGGGCGGAGGTCGTCCTCCGACGTCACCTTCTGCCACCGGCGGAGCGCCTGCTCCACGCCCACGACCCCGAGCTGCACGTCGAGCTTCACGCCGGCCTCGCGCAGCACGATCGACACGACCTTGGCGCAGGCGAGCTTCCCGTCCTTGCGGCGAGGTCACCGGCGAGGACGATGGCGGTGAGAGCGGCGGTGCATGTCATGGCGTCCCCTGAACCGAGCCCTTCACCGCTCGTGCTTCGACAGGCTCAGCACGAGCGGATGCGAAGAACGCGGCCGCTCACTGTCGAAGGGCGAGCGATCGTGTCGACGCAAGCGGTCCTCGCCATCAGTGATGGAACAAGCGCAGCCCCGAGAACGCCATCACCATCCCGTACTCGTCCGCGGCGGCGATGACGAGGTCGTCCCGGACCGAGCCGCCGGGCTGCGAGACGTAGCGCACGCCGCTCTGGGCGGCGCGATCCACGTTGTCCCGGAACGGCAGGAAGGCGTCGGACGCGAAGCTCACGCCCTGGAGGCCGTCGAGCCACCTGCGCCGCTCGGCGGCGGAGAGCCGCGCCGGCGCGCGCGTGAAGCAGCCGAGCCAGGCCCGCTCCTCCGCGGGCGAGAGCCCCTCCTCGAGGAAGAGATCGATGGCGTTGTTCCGCTCCGGGCGGCCGAGGTCGGGCCGGAACGGCAGCTCGAGGACGGCCGGGTGCTGGCGCAGCCACCAGCGGTCCGCCTTGGCGCCCGCGAGCCGGGTGCAGTGGACGCGCGACTGCTGGCCGGCGCCGATGCCGATCGCCTGGCCGTCGGCGGCGAAGCAGACGGAGTTCGACTGCGTGTACTTGAGCGTGACGAGCGCGAGCAGGAGGTCGCGGCGGGCGCCGTCCGGGAGCTCCCGGTTCCTGGTCACGATCTTCGCGAGGTGCTCCGGGCCGGGCACGACCGCGTTGCGCCGCTGCTCGAACGTCACCCCGAACACCTCGCGGGTCTCGGTCCCGGGCGGATCCCACGCCGGGTCGATCTCGAGGACGCAGTAGTTGCCGCCGCGCTTCGACCGGAGCAGCTCGAGCGCCGCCGGCTCGTACCCCGGGGCGATGACGCCGTCGGAGACCTCCCGCTTGAGGAGTGCCGCCGTGGGGACGTCCACGACGTCGGAGAGCGCGGCGAAGTCGCCGAACGACGAGAGCCGGTCGGCGCCGCGGGCGCGGGCGTACGCGGTCGCGAGCGGCGAGAGCTCGACGTCGTCCGCGAACGAGGCGCGCCGCACGGCCTCGCCCATCGGGACGGCGACGGCGGCGCCGGCCGGGCTCACGTGCTTGAAGGAGGTCGCCGCGGGGAGGCCGGCGGCCCGCCGCAGCTCGCGCACGAGCTGCCAGGCGTTGAGCGCGTCGAGGAGGTTGATGTAGCCCGGCGCGCCGTTCAGGACGCGGAACGGGAGCGCGCCGGCGCCCTCCGGGACGAGGACGCGGGCGGGGGTCTGGTGCGGGTTGCAGCCGTAGCGGAGCGGGAGCTCGGACATGCGGCTGCACATACCACGAGCCACCTCACGCCAGATCGAACAGGATCAGCTCGGCCTCCCCGGGCCCTCGGCCGGTGAGCTTCAGCAGCCGCTCGTCCGAGACGGCCGCCCCATCGCCCGCGGAGAGCGACACGCCGTTCAGCTCCACCGCGCCGCGCGCGACCTGGACCCACGCGTGCCGCCCGGGCGCGAGCGGGTGCTCCACCGCCTGCCGGTCGGCGAGCAGGGTCGCGAGGACGCGGGCGTCCTGGTGGAGCGTGGTCGAGCCCTCCGCGCCGTCGGGCGAGGCCACCAGGCGCAGCCCGCCGCGCCGCTCCTCGGCCGCGAACGCCTTCTGCTCGTAGGAGGGCCGGTGGCCCGGCCGGTCGGGGAGGAGCCAGATCTGGAGGAGGTGCACCGGCTCGGTCGCCGAGGCGTTGAACTCGGAGTGCCGGATGCCGGTCCCCGCGCTCATCCGCTGCACCTCGCCGTTGCGCAGCACGCCGCCCCCGCCGCTCGAGTCGCGGTGGGCGAGCGCGCCGGAGAGCACGTACGTGAGGATCTCCATGTCGCGGTGGCCGTGCGTGTCGAACCCCTGGCCGCCCCGGACGACGTCCTCGTTGATGACGCGCAGGGCGCGGAAGCCCATCTGCGCGGGGTCGAAGTAGGACGCGAACGAGAAGGTGTGACGGGTGTCGAGCCAGCCGTGGTCGAGGTGGCCGCGCTCACCGGACGTGCGGATCGTGATCATGGGTTCCTCCGTGCAGGAGGAACCTAAGGGCCGCGCGCGGCGGATCGACGCCATCCATGTGGCGTGCCGGGCGCGGGCGCCGGCCCCGCCCATCTACGGCTCGATCCGCACGGGCACGCCCAGCTCCGCGTACTCGTCGTACAGCTCGAGCAGGTCCACGTCGCGGAGCGCCACGCACCCCCACGTCCAGTCCACGACCGCGAACCCCTCCGGCCGGCGCTCCCACCACCCGCCGCCGTGGATGCCGACGAGGCCGCCGAGCGCGGTCTGCTGCGGGGGACATCGGTCGCGCGTGCGGTACGCGGCGCGCACGCGGCGCTCGACCGCGGCGCCGACCCGCCCCGCCGCGACGCCGGCCGCCGCCGCCTCGGGCGTCGGGTACGAGAGCCCGATGAACCGGGTGAACTGGCTCTTCGGGTTCTTCGAGCAGACGTACAGGTCGCCCTCGGGCGTGCGCCGATCGCCCTGCGCCCGCTTGTCGCCGACGGGCGCGAGGCCGAGATCGACGACGTACGACTTGAGCAGGTCGCCGTCGGCGTACAGGTCCATCCGGCGCCGCGGCTTGTGGACGACGATCCGCTTCGCGAACCGGGTCTTCCCGGTCCGCCGCTTCCACGCGGCGATCTGGGCGGCGAGCGGACGGTCGAGCGTCTGCTCCGACGCGGGGCCGCCCGGGGGGAACACCTGCGCGGCGGGGAGGAAGACCTCGTCCTCCGCGCGATGCGCCGAGGGCGCGACGGCGACCACGGCGCTTACGGTGAGTGCAACGACCACCCGGCTCCGCACGCGCCGAGGATAGCCGCTCCCCCGGAAAAATCCACGGAGGGCGGGCGGCGGGGACGCGTGATACCTTGCTCGGCCATGCGCACACCCCGCCTGCTCGCCGTCCCCTTCCTCCTCCTTGCCCTGGCCGCGTGCAAGAAGGCGCCGCCGCCGGAGCGGTTCATCGCCGGCGACACGGCGATGGCCGTCGTGGTCCCGTCGCTCGCGTCCTTCGCCATGCAGGGCACGGACGTGCTCGACACCGCCGCGACCTTCCCGGGCGGCCAGAACGTGAACGACCTTCGCGCCGTCGCCGAGTCGCGGCTCGGGTTCGACCTCTTCGACGCCGCGTCGCTCGCCAAGGCCGGCTTCGATCCGAAGCGCGGCGCCGCCGTCGGCTTCCGGATGGACGAGGGGGGTCCGCCCGAGATGATCGCCGCCCTCCCCGCCGGTGACGAGAAGAAGCTGGCCGAGACGCTCGACGTCCTGGCCAAGGAACGGATGCAGCTCGAGACGCGCTCGACGGAGGGTGACGTCGTGAAGTGGGGGCCGGAGGGCGGGCCCGCCATGCTCGCGTACGCGTTCACCGAGAAGACCGTCGTCGTCGGCGCGGGCCCGACCGCGCTCGAGCTCGTGCAGGCCGCCCTGAAGGTGCCGAAGGACGGCCACCTCGGCGCGAAGCCCGACTACAAGGCGGCGCTCCAGGCGGCGGGCGCCGGGCAGGCGGTGGTCTGGTACTTCTCCTCGCAGGGCCCCATGTTCGAGCTGCCGCAGCTCGCGCCGATGCGGGAGATGTTCAAGAAGGGGTTCGCGCTCGGCCTGAGCGGCGCGAAGGACCGGCTCGCCTTCGCGGTGGGCATGCCCCTCGACGACGAGTCCCCCTTCGCGAAGATGGGCAAGGCCGACGCGAGCCCGCTGGTCGCGCGGCTCGATCCGAACGCGGGCTGGGTGGCGCGGAGCGACACGGACGCGGCCACCACGTTCGAGTTCCAGCGGCCGATGCTGCGCAACATGCTCGAGACCATGGGCGCGCCGGAGGGGTTCCGGAAGGCCGTGGACGACGCGTTCGGCGCGATCTCCGGCGGGACCGCGATGTCCGTGGGCGTGGTGCCCGTCGAGGCCGGCGCGCCGTCCATCCGCGAGGCCCCGCTCGCCTTCTTCCGGGTGGAGCTCCTCGTCGGCATCAAGGACGCGGCGAAGACGAAGGAGGCCATCCGCGCGCTCGTGAAGGAGGGCCCGCGGATGCCGCCGGGCGAGGAGCTCGACCTGAGCGGCGACGGCCCGTGGACCTTCCCGGCCGTCGGCGGCGAGGTGGGCGTGGCCGTCGAGGACAAGCAGCTCCTGCTCGTCGCCGGCCCGAAGGGCTCGCTCGAGGCGCTCGGCGCCCGCAGCGGCACCACCTTCAAGCCTCCGACCGCCACCGCCACCAAGGCGCTCCAGGGCTCGATGGGCGGCATGTACATCGACGTCCCGAAGCTCGCGGGCGGCCTGAAGGTGATCCCGGCCGCGGCCTTCGGCGACGACCCCGAGGGCACGGTGCTGCACTCCAACGTGCAGAAGGTCGCGTCGGTGCTCTCGCGCTTCACGGCCGTCTCCGTCTCGGCCGACGTGAAGGACAAGACCTACCGCGGCGAGCTCGTGATCGAGGTCGCGCCGCCGGCGGCGAAGTAACGGTCCACACCCGCAGGATCCGAGCCCGGGAGGCCTGGCGCCTCCCGGGCTCCTTCGTCTGCGCGGCGCGTGCTGCCGCCCCTCCCCCGCGATCCGCGCGGAACCCCACCCGGCGAAGCGCTCGCGGCCTCAGGGCCGCGCGAGCGAGCCGTGCTTCTCGCCCTCGCGCAGCGCGCCGACCACGAGCGCGATCCCGCGCTCCAGCGCGGGCGAGAGCGCGGGGCCGTAGTACGTCCGCTCCGGATGCTCCTGCGTGCCGGCGGACCGCTCGGGCTCGTCCACGTAGCCGAGGTAGCCGTCGGCGAGCGAGATCACCTCGGCGTCCGGCCCGGCCAGGGCGCGCCAGCGCGCGGCGAGCCCGTGCATCACCTCGCCGGGCACGTGGACGAGGAGCACCGGCCCGAGGCGCAGCGCCGACACGCGCGCCTCGGCGGGGAGGAGCCCGTTCACGACGTTGGTCGCCGCCGCGCGGAGCGGCCGGGGGACGATGGGCGGCGCGGGCGTGGGCAGCGGCACGTCGGCCGCCGCCCACCCGAACGCGGGCGCGGGGTCGCGCGGACCGGAGGCGAGCGCCGCGACCGCGCGATCGAGCGCCGCCGCGTACGCGTCCGGCGTGAGCGGACCGAGCGCGGGCGGGAGCGTGGCGCGCTGGTCGCCGATCGCGCTCTGGAGCAGGAACCGCACGCCGTGCGTGCCCCGCGCGAAGAAGCGGCCGGGCCAGTCGCCGGAGATGCGCCGGTTCCGGATCCCGAGCGTGGTCGCGTGCGCCGAGAACAGCGCGACCTCGGCGAGCGGGCGGCCGCCCGGCCGGACGAGCCGGAGCACGGTCAGCGCCCCGTCCTGCGGCGCGCCACCGCGCCCGCGGACCAGGTGCGCGGCGCGACCCCGGGCGACCGAGAGCTCCGCCGGCGCCGCGTCGTCGTACGCGCGCCGGATCGCCTGCGCCGCGGCGTTCGCGATCCGATCGCGCATGAGCGGATCGTACGGGCCGAGCCCCGCGCGCTCGGCGGGGAGGTTCTCGTAGTAGCCGCCCGGCCCCGCGTGCGTGTGCGTGGCGGTGACGACGACGCCGGTGAGCGAGAGGTCGCGGACGCGCGCGAGCACCGCCGCGCGCAGCGTGTCCGGGACCAGGAGGACCTCCGCCGAGACGATCGCGACCCGCGCCTCACCCGCGGCGAGGACGAGCGCGCGGGCGCTCACCGGATCGGCACCGTCGCTCCGGAACCCGAGGCGCGGGAACCCCGCGATCGGGGCGCCCAGCGGGACGTCGATGGGCGCGACGCCGACCCCGGCGTGCAGGGGCCCGGCGCCCTGCGCGATCGCGGCGATCCGGGGCGCGACGGCGGGCCGCGGCTTGACCCACGGGAGGGACGCCACGGCGAGGGCCGCTGCCCCCAAACCGAGCAGCAGCGCGACGAAAGAGAGCAGGCTCTTGGCGAGAGGCTTCATCTGCCTCGTTCCGTTATACTGCCGCGCTCCATGGGCTACGACGCCGTGTACGACAAGATGAAGGACGAGTGCGGCGTCTTCGGCATCTGGGCGCTCGGCCAGTCCACCGAGGCGGCAAACTTCACTTACCTCGGCCTCCACGCCCTCCAGCACCGCGGCCAGGAGTCGGCCGGGATCGTAGCAACCGACGGCGAGACGCTCCACGTCCATCGCGACATGGGGCTCGTGGCCGACATCTTCGACGCCGCCGCCCTGGAGCGGCTCAAGGGGGGCGCCGCGATCGGCCACGTGCGGTACTCGACCACCGGCGCGTCGCACGTCAAGAACGCCCAGCCCATCGCGGTCCAGTACGCGGGCGGCGCCGTCGCCGTCGCGCACAACGGCAACCTCGTCAACGCCGAGGGGCTGCGCGCCGATCTCGAGGCGCAGGGGTCGATCTTCACCTCCTCGACGGACACCGAGGTGGTGGTCCACCTGCTCGCGCGCTCCTGTCCCATCGGGACGCCCGGCACGCCCGAGTACCTGGCGAGCGCGATCCGCCAGGCGCTCGGCAAGGTGGCGGGCGCGTACAGCATCCTCTTCCTCACCCCGAAGGCGATCGTCGGCGTGCGCGACCCGATGGGCTTCCGCCCGCTCGTGCTCGGGAAGCTGAAGGGGAGCTGGTGCCTCGCGAGCGAGACGACCGCGCTCGACCTCATCGAGGCCGAGTACGTGCGCGAGGTCGAGCCCGGCGAGCTCGTCATCCTCGACGCGGCCGGGCTCCGGAGCGAGCGGCTCTTCCCGGATCAGCGGCCGCCCCAGCGGTTCGGCCGGTGCGTGTTCGAGCACATCTACTTCGCCCGGCCGGACTCGGTCCTCTTCGGCCGGTCGGTGTACGCCGTGCGCCAGGCCCTGGGCCGGCGGCTCGCGCAGGAGACGCCCGCCGCGGCCGATCTCGTCATCCCCGTCCCCGACTCCGGCGTGCCCGCGGCCATCGGCTTCGCCGAGCAGAGCGGCGTCCCGTTCGCGATGGGGCTCGTCCGGTCGCACTACGTCGGCCGGACCTTCATCGAGCCGCAGCAGTCGATCCGCCACTTCGGCGTGAAGCTGAAGCTCAACGCCCTGCGCGACGTGCTCCGGGGCAAGCGCGTCGTGGTGGTGGACGACTCGGTCGTGCGCGGGACCACGAGCCGCAAGATCGTGAAGATGATCCGCGACGCGGGCGCGAGCGAGGTGCACCTCCGCATCAGCTCGCCGCCCACCTCCTGGCCCTGCTACTACGGCATCGACACGCCCACGCGGCACGAGCTCATCGCGTCGAGCCACTCCGTCGAGGAGATCGCGACGTACGTCACCGCCGACTCCCTCGGCTACCTCTCGCTCGAGGGGCTGTACGAGGCGCTGGGCGAGCCGCGCGCGAGCTACTGCGACGCGTGCTTCTCGGGCGAGTACCTCATCCAGTTCCCGACCCGCGCCGCCCCGGCGGCGGCGCTCCGGGTCGTCGGCGGGTGACCCGCTCTCCCGCGCACCGAAGACCCCACCGCAGCCCGCGCGTGAACCCCTCGGCCGTGGTGCCGAGTGGCGCTCGCCGTCGATGAGCCTCCACTGGTAGTCGAGCCCGGGCAGCGCCCGCGGAGCCGCGCCTCGAGGCGCACGATGCCTACCACGCGCGGCGCCAGGCCGTCGGGCTCGGGAGCGGGAGGCGGGCTCGTTCACGGGATGGACTATCCTGCGCTCATGACCGACCGTACGCCCCTGCAGGTCGAGGACGGAGAGGTGCTCGTCTATCGCCTGTTCGACGTCGCCGACGCGGTGGACCTCCATCGCGCCGAGACGGCGGCCGCCGCGCCCACGTCGCGGCTCCGGCTCGCGAACGTGCCGTCCGCGACGGCCCTCGAGCTCCCGCGCCCGCCGCTCCAGCTCGGGCTGGGCCGGCGCACGCTCCCGCTCGCCGGCGGCCCGCGCGAGGCGGAGGCGACCGCGCGCGTCTTCGACTACGGCGTCGTCTCGATCTGCTACCGGCTCCGCGTCCCGCAGGGCACGCCGCTCGCCGACCTGATCCCGCTCGCAGAGGCGCTCGTCGAGCCCACGCCCGCGCTCGACGCGGAGGCGCGGCGCGAGGCCGAGGCGCTCGAGCTCGCGCTCCTGCCCGCCCTCGAGCGCCCGCACTCGTGGGACGGGCTGGAGAGCTACCAGGTGTTCCTGGTCCGCCGATTCGTGGGGGGCCCGGTCGCCGGGGCGGACCTCCTCGCGGGGGCCCCCATCCCCGAGCTCGTCCTGGGCGAGACGAGCGCGATCCCCCTCTCGCACGCCGAGCGCCAGGACGTGCTCTCCCACCACTACTCCTACCTGGCGGACGACCTGGCGGTGGTCCATTGGAACTGCGCCTTCGTCTCCGAACCCTCCGGGGTGGAGGACATCCCCGACCTGCTCGAGCTGGCCACCGCGCAGCTCCTCGAGCTCCGCTATTACGACGCCCTCCTCGACCGGGAGCTGCACACCATCTACGACGCGATGGAGGCGCGCACCAACCGGCTGCTGAACGTGCTCACCCAGCGGTACCGCAAGCTCCAGCGGCGCACGGCCGCCCTGCTCCTCGAGCTCTCGGAGATGGTGGAAAGGCTGGAAAATGCGGTGAAAATCGTCGGCGACCTCTACCTCGCCCGCGTCTGGCAAGGGGCGGTGCGCCGCTTCCGGTTGCCGGCATGGCAGGAGACGGTGCTGCGCAAGCAGCGGCTCGTCGCCGAGGTGAACGATCTCGTCGGCGACGCCGCCGACACGAGCCGCGCCGAGTGGCTGGAGATCGCCATCATCGGGCTCATCACGTACGAGATCCTCGCCGCGGCGCTCCCGTGACGGACAGTTCACCTGGAGGGGGGCGGGGACCGGTTGCTCGGGCACCGATCGTCACGACAAGCCCATTTTTCAGGGTGATCCGCGCGGCCGGAAGTTGACGGCGGGATCCGGACGGGATATCACCCGAGCTACTCGCCGCGTCAAAACCCTTGCGGCGGTGCAACAGGAGGGATCCCCTACATGACGCAGGCACAGTTCTTCCAGGCGGTGGCCGAGGGTTCGCAGGTCTCCAAGGCGCAGGTCCGGGCCGTGTTCCAGGCGGTCGAGGAGGTCGTGACGAAGCGCCTGAAGGCCGAGGGCAAGATCCCGCTGGGCGGTCTCGGCGCGGTGAAGCTCGTCGATCGCAAGGCGCGCATCGGCCGCAACCCGGCGACCGGCGAGCAGATCAAGATCCCTGCCCGCACCGCCATCAAGCTCACGCCCGCCAAGGCGCTGAAGGACATCTTCAACAAGAAGGCGAAGAAGTAGCCTCGTCCCGCAGGTCCGCGAAGGACCCGTCGCGCCCGCCGGCACCCTCGTCCGGCGGGCGTTTTCTTTTGGTGAACGACCGCGGCGCGCCGGCTCGGTCGACTATCCGCGAAGGTTGAGCAGCATCCGCACGGTGCTCATGACGTCCGAGAACTGCACCGGCTTCTGCAGATAGACGTCCACGCCGGCCTCGATCGCCCGCGCGCGGTGGTCGGGCCCGCCCGCGCTGATCATGAGCACCGGCAGATCGACGAGCGCGCGGTCCTGGCGCATCCGCGAGACGAGCTCGGCGCCGTCCATCACCGGCATGAACAGATCCGAGATCACGAGGTCGGGGCGGGGGGGCGCGGCCAGGCGCTCGAGCGCCTCGTGGCCGTCGGCGGCGTACTCCACCGTGACCTTCGGGCCGGCGTGCTGGCGGAGCCGCCTGAGCGCGTACTCGTACATCTCGAGGACGTGCGGGTTGTCCTCGACCACCAGGACCACGAAGGCGCGGCGCTCCGGCGGCGCCGGCCGCCTGGCGCCCGCGAGGAGCTCGGCGAGGCGCGCGCGATCGGCGTCGGCGACGACGCGCACCGCGGCGCCCGGCGGCCCTTCGCCGGGGTTCGCGCGGAGCCGCACCACCTCGACCTCGAGCTCCAGCGGATCGAGCAGGCCGGGGAAGCTGATCACCATCGGCAGCCGCTGACCCTGCTCGAGATCGCGCTCCGTTCGGACGAAGAAGCCCCCGGCGGAGAGGTTCTCCGTGGCGTCGCGCGCGAGCTCCCCCTGGCCCGGATAGTCGACCCGGAGCACGAGGGGGACCCGCGGATCCCTGCGTTTTTCTTTGGCGTGCTCCATCCGGAACGCGGGAGTATATCCCCCGGCGGCGAAGGGCCGCGACGTCCTTGACACCCGCACCCACGCTCACTAGCCTGCCCCGCCGTTTGACCAGCCGTCTCCGGAGCTTATGACCTCTCCTCCTGCCCTGGCCGCCGCGCAGCTGCCGCGCGAGAAGGTCGAGCACTTCGATCGCGAGGTCGAGGTGATCGTGAAGCGTTACCCGGCGGACCGGAAGGCGGCCGCCCTCATCCCGGTCCTCCGCGCCGCGCAGGAGCTGTTCGGGCCCCTCAACGAAGACGTCCAGGGGCTCGTCGCGTCGCGCCTCGGCGTCTCGCGGGCGCGCGTCGACGAGGTCGCCACCTTCTACGTGATGTTCCACACGAAGCCGGTGGGCCGTCACGTCGTCGAGATGTGCACCAACGTCTCGTGCTGCCTCACCGGCGCCGAGAAGATCTGGGCGCACCTCCAGAAGAAGCTCGGCGTGAAGCCGGGCGAGACCACGGCCGACGGCCGATTCACGCTCCGTGAGGTGGAGTGCCTGGGCTCCTGCGGCACCGCGCCGGCGATGCTCGTCGACGAGGAGATGCACGAGCGGCTCACCGTCGAGAAGGTGGACGAGATCCTGGGGAGGCTCTCGTGACCGACCGGATCCTCACCGCGCGCTGGGGCAAGCCGGACTCCGCGTCGCTCGCGTCGTACCGGAAGGACGGCGGCTACCGCGCGCTCGACAAGGCGCTCGGGATGGAGCCGGCGGCGATCGTGGACGAGGTGAAGCGCTCGAACCTCCGCGGCCGCGGCGGCGCCGGGTTCGCCACGGGGCTCAAGTGGTCGTTCCTGCCGAAGGACGTCCGGCCACGTTATCTCGCCGTGAATGCCGACGAGTCGGAGCCTGGGACGTTCAAGGACCGCTACATCATCGAGCACGACCCCCACCAGCTCATCGAGGGGATCGCCATCACCTGCTGGGCGAACGACATCCACCTCGCGTACGTCTACATCCGCGGCGAGTTCGCGAAGCAGGCGCGCCTCCTCGAGCAGGCGATCGACGAGGCCCGCGCGGCCGGCATCCTCGGGCCGCGGCTCCTCGGCAAGAAGGACTTCGCGCTCGACGTCTTCGTCCACCGCGGCGCGGGCGCGTACATCTGCGGCGAGGAGTCGGCGCTGCTCGAGTCGCTCGAGGGCAAGAAGGGCTACCCGCGCCTCAAGCCGCCCTTCCCGGCCGTGGTGGGCCTCTGGGGCAAGCCGACCATCATCAACAACGTCGAGACGCTCGCCAACGTCCCGTGGATCGTGGAGCACGGGGGCGAGGCCTTCGCCGCGCTCGGGACCGGCAAGTCCGGCGGGCTGCGGCTCTACTGCGTCTCGGGCCACGTGAACCGGCCCGGCGTCTACGAGAAGCCCGTCCACCAGAACCTGAAGCAGCTCCTGTACGAGGACTGCGGCGGGATCCCGGGCGGCCGCGCGGTGAAGGCGGTCATCCCCGGCGGCTCGTCCGCGCCGGTGCTCGCCGGGCACGAGATCGACGTCTCGCTCGAGTTCGACGCGCTCAAGGCCGCGGGGACGATGGCCGGCTCGGGCGGGATCATCGTGTTCGACGAGTCCGCCTGCATGGTCCGGGCGCTCTGGAGGATCTCCAAGTTCTACGCCGAGGAGAGCTGCGGCCAGTGCACCCCCTGCCGCGAGGGCACGCCGTGGCTGGAGGGCATCCTCGAGAAGCTCGAGGAGGGGCACGGCACCGCCGCCGACGTGGCCAAGCTGGAGCAGCTCGCCGGCAACATCATGGGGCAGACGATCTGCGCCCTCGGCGACGCGGCCGCGATGCCGGTCCAGTCGTTCGTGAAGAAGTTCCGCGACGAGTTCCTGCGCCACGCCGAGGAGCGCCGCTGCCCGTTCGGCGCGCACGCCTGGGGCCTCGACCAGACCTCGCGCGAGGCGCGGGTCGGGGACGTCGTGTACTGATCACCGAGAGCCACGCCGATGACCGCCACCGCCGAGCAGGTCACCTTCGCCGTCCTCGCCGCGCCGCTCCTCTTCGCCGCGGCCGGGGTGCTCGTCTCCAAGAGCCCGGTCTACGCCGCCCTGAACCTCGTGGCGGCGTTCTTCTTCCTGGCCGGGATCTACGTGCTGCTCGTCGCGCACCTCATCGCCTTCATGCAGATCCTGGTGTACGCGGGCGCGGTGATGGTGCTGTTCCTGTTCGTCATCATGCTCATCTCGCTCGGCGACGAGCACATGCTCAAGGAGCGCTACCGCTCGATCCAGCTCCTGGGCGTGGCGGGCGCGCTCGGCCTCGCGGCGGTGCTCGCCTGGGCGATCATGGACGTGAGGGCTGGCAACGAGAAGGCGTTCGTGCCGGCCGATCCCGGCGCGGGCTTCGGGACCGTGAAGGCGGTCGGCGAGGTGCTCTTCACGCAGTACCTGCTCCCGTTCGAGGCGACGAGCCTCCTCCTCCTCGCCGCGATCGTCGGGGCGGTGGTCGTCGCGAAGGAGCGGATCTGACCATGTCCATCGAGCCCTACCTGCTCCTCGCCGCGCTCCTCTTCGCCATGGGCCTCGTCGGCGTGCTCGTGAAGCGGAACGCGCTCATCGTCATGATGTGCGTGGAGCTGATGCTCAACGCCGCGAACCTCACCTTCCTCGCCTTCGCCCGCCAGCGGAACAGCGTGGACGGCCACGCCATCGCCTTCTTCGTCATCGCGGTGGCCGCGGCCGAGGCGGCCGTCGGCCTCGCCATCGTCCTCGCGATCTACCGGACGCGGGGGGGCGTGCACGTGGACGAGGTCCGCGCGCTGCGCGAGTCGGCGCGCGAGTAGCGCCGGGGCCGGGCGCGCCGGCGGCCTCCGGTTTGGGGTAAGCTCTCCGCATGCTCGCGCGCTGCGCCCGCTGCCAGGGCACCTTCACCACCGAACGGTTCGGCCGCCAGACGTGTCCGCACTGCGGCTCGGAGCTCCTCCTCGCCGATCCCGGCCAGCCACAGCCCCCGCCCGCGGCGCCGCCCGGCGAGGCCGCGGGCGGTCTCCCTCCTCCGCCGCCCCCCGGCGGCGGGTGGGCGCCGCCCCCGCCCCCCACGCGTCCGGCGGAGCAGCCGGATCTCCCGTCGCCGTTCGCGGAGCGCCGCACCCGCGGCTTCTTCCGGTCGTTCTTCGAGACCTGGAAGCTCGTCGCCACCGAGCCGCAGAAGTTCTTCGCGCGCGTCCGGATCGACCAGGTCGGCACGGCGATCCTCTTCGGCGTGCTGGCCTCCTGGGTCGGCGGCGCGGTCGGCGGGCTCCTCAACACGCTCTCGAGCCGCGCCCAGCTCGCCCAGGCGCGCGACCAGCTGTCCGGGGCGGAGCTCCCCGCGGAGGCCGCCCGGTGGTTGGAGTGGTACTTGGACCGGGTCGCCGACGGGACGTTCGCCGCCGGCCAGGCGATCCTCGCGCCGATCTGGGCGCTCCTGTGGATGTTCGTCCTGACCGCCATGGTCCACGTGCTGCTCCTCGTGTTCCAGGGCGCGCGCCGCGGCTTCTCCGCCACCTTGACGGTCGTCGCGTTCTCGCACGGCCTGTACCTCATCAGCGCGGTGCCGCAGTGCGGCGGGCTCATCGCCTGGGTCTGGCAGATCGTCGTCATGATCGCAGGCATCGCCGCCATCCACCGGACCCAGATCTGGAAGTCCGCGACGGCGGTGCTCGCGCCGCTGTTCATCTGCTGCTGCTGCTTCTCCACCTCGACCGTGATGATGATCGCGGCCGCGGTCTCGCAGAATGCCGGCGGCGCGGGCGGCGTCACCGACCTCTGAGCCGATGCGCGCCCCGGACGGCATCCTCGACACCCAGCTCCTTCCGCCGCCGCGGGCCGGGCGGTCTCCGCGCTTCGGCCTGCTCGAGGTGTACGCGGTCCTCGCGGTCGGCTCGTTCTTCGTCGCCCGGTTCGTCCCGGTCCTCGAGCTGTTTCACGTTCCGTGTCCGTTCCTCGCCCTGACCGATCACCCGTGCGCGACCTGCGGGATGACCCACGCCTTCGTCCTCCTGGCGCACGGGGACGTCCTCGCCGCGCTCCGGTGGAGCCCCGCCGGCGCGGCGCTCGCGGCCATCGCGTGGACGTTCGGGATCGCGGATCTCGTCCGGGTGGCGATCGGCCGCCCGCTCCCCGCCGTCCCCGCCCGCACCCTCCGCCGCGCGGCGATCGCGGGGACCGCAGCGCTGGCGATCAACTGGGCGTGGCTCATCCATCGCGGGTACGGAGCCTGAAGTCGTCGGGCGCGGGGACGGGCTCGGGCGCGTTCACGGGGGAGAGGCGATGAGCGAGACCGCGCTGGGGATCCTGCTGGTGGCGCTCGCCTACCTGAGCGGCTCGGTGCCCTACGGCTTCCTCCTCGGGCGGCTCGTCGCCGGGATCGACGTCCGGACGGTGGGCTCGGGGAACATCGGCGCGACCAACGTCGCGCGCGCGGGCGGGCGCACGCTGGGCCTCGTCGTGCTCGTCCTCGACGTGCTCAAGGCGGTCGTGCCGATCCTGGTCGCGCAGCGGCTCCTCGAGGGCGAGCCCGCCGCGCAACGCTGGATCACGGCGGTGGCCGTCGCCGCGTTCGCCGGCCACCTCTTCCCCGTCTGGCTCAGGTTCAAGGGCGGCAAGGGCGTCGCGCCCGGGCTCGGGATCTTCGTGGTGCTGGCGCCCTGGGCGGCCTTCGCCGGCGTCCTCGCCTACGTGGCGCTCTACGCCCTGACGCGCATCTCGTCGCTCGGATCCCTGTCCGGCACCGCCGTGGCCTGCGCCGGCGCGTTCCTGCTCCGCGGGCCCGAGAGCCCGATCCCGTGGGCCGGGCTCGTCATCGCGCTCCTCATCGTGTGGCGCCACCGCGACAACATCCGGCGGCTCGTGCGCGGCGAGGAGAAGCGGATGCGGGTGTGAAGCGGCGGCGAGCGGGAGGGGGGCCCCAGCGAAGCTGGGCCGGGGGCGCAGCCCCCGTTTCTAAGTCGCGTTCGGCACATCGATGTGCAGCTCCACCCGGCGGTTCTTCTTCCGCCCGACGGGCGTGTCGTTGGTCGCGACCGGCTGCGCCTCGCCCATGCCGAGCGCCGTGATCTGCTTCTCCTGCACGCCGCGGCCGACGAGCACGCGCCTCACGGCGTCGGCGCGGCGGAGCGAGAGCTCCTCGTTGTAGGCCTTGCCGCCGACGCCGTCAGTGTGGCCGTAGATCTTGATCCGGTCGTCCGAGTACTTGGCGAGGATGTCGCCGATCTTCTCCAGGTCGTTCACCGACGAGGGCTGGAGCGCCGACGAGCCGGACTCGAAGAGGATGTCGCTCGCCATCTGCACGAGGAGGCCGTTCTCGGTCCGCTTCACCTCGGCGAGCCGGGTCTGCTCCAGCTCCTTCGCCTGCTTGTCGAGGTAGAGGCCCACCGAGCCGCCGGCGAGCGCCCCGACGCTGGCGCCGATGAGGGCGCCCGTCCCGCGGTTCTTCTTTCCGCCGATGAGCGCACCCGCGCCTGCGCCGACGAGCGCGCCGGCGCCCGCGCCGATGGCGGTCCGCTTGCCTGCCGTCTGGCAAGCTGTGAGGCTGACGATCAGGGTCAGCGCGACGAACTGGACGGACGTCTTCCGCGTCATGTTCGAAATCTCCGGTGGTTCCGGCGGCGAGGAGCCGGCCGGGCGCTTGGAGGCGGCGAGACTAGCACGGACTCGCCGTGCACCCGCGGAGCGGGCGGGGCCGGCCGAGCCCCGGCCCCAAGAACCCGGCGGCAGCCCGGCTTCTTCCCGGGCGAGCAGGTGGGGACGCCTCCCACCGAGCGCGATCGTGCCCCCCCCCCCCGGGACAACCCGCAGCAGGCGCAGCGCGGGGGCCGGTGCTAGACCCGGCCGGTGCTTCGTGACCGCAGATCGGCCCTCGCCGCAGCGCTCGTCGCCGTCCCGTTCGTCGCCTGGGGCTTCTGGCCGTGGGTGCTCCGACCGGCGGGCCTCGCGGCGCTCCAGTCCGCGCTGCTCGTGCAGCTCATCCAGGCGGCGCCGGCGCCCATCCTCGCCTGGCGCGAGCGGGCGGCCTTCCGGGATCGCGGTGCGGTCCTGGCGCTGCTCGGGTTCGGCCTGTTCGACGCGGCCCAGGTCGCGCTCTACTTCCCGGCGCTCACGGCCGGGCCGGTCTCGGTCGCCGCGCTCACGCACTACCTCGGGCCGATCATCGTCGCCCTCGTGGCGCCGTTCATCCCGGGCGAGCGCGGCTCGCGGCGCGCGATGGTGGCGGCGCCGCTGTCGTTGCTGGGCCTCGTCCTCGTGATGGGCCCGCCCGACCGCGCCCCCTTGGTCACCGCCGCGCTCGGCGCCGGCAGCGCGTTCGCGGGCGCGGGCTGCCTGTTCACGGTGCGTCGCGCGAGCCGGAGCTTCTCCCCGCTCGGCGTGAGCGCGCTCCACGCGGTCGTGTCGGCGGGCGTCCTCCTCGCGGTCTTCCGCGGGCAGGCGGTCCCGCCGATGGGCGCCGGCCTGGTGCGCGTCGCGCTCGCGGGCGTCGCCCTCGGCCCGCTCGCGATGATCGTGTTCGTCCGCGCGATCCGGAAGGTCCAGGCGCCGATCGCGGCGACCATCGGCTACGTCGAGCCGGTCACGGCGGCCGCCGTGGGCGCGCTCCTCCTGGGCGAGCGCGTCGGGAGCATGGCCATCGTCGGCGCGGCGGTCGTCATCGGCGCGGGCGTCTGGGTGGCCTTCGAGCCGCCGGCGCCCCCGCCGGCGCCGTTGCCAGCGACCGAGGGGCCGTCTACCGTCGCGGGATGAAGTGGCTCGAGCGGGTCGGCCTCCACCGTCCGGAGCTCCGTGCGTGGGTGCTGTACGACTGCGCCAACTCGGCGGCGGTCACGACGATCGTCACCGCCGTCTTCCCGATCTACTTCGCCGCGGTCGCCGCGCGCGGGTTCGCGCCGGCGGAGGCGACGCGGATCTACGCGAGCGTGACCACGGCCGCGCTCCTCACCGTCGCGGTGCTCTCTCCGCTCCTCGGCGCCGTCGCGGACGTCCGGCCCTGGAAGAAGCGCCTCCTCGCGACCTTCGCCGGTCTGGGCGCGCTCGCGACCGCGGGCCTCGCGCTGGTCGGCCCGGGCGACTGGCTCGCCGGCGCGGCGCTGTTCCTGTTGGTGAACATCGGCCTGAACGGCAGCTTCGTCTTCTACGACGCGCTCCTGCCGCACGTCGCGCGCGGCGAGGAGCTCGACCGCGTCTCGGCCGCGGGCTACGCGATCGGCTACCTCGGCGGCGGCCTGCTGCTCGCCGTGCAGCTCCTCGTGATCCAGCAGCCTGGCTGGTTCGGCCTCGGCGGCGCGGATCCGACGCTCCCGTCGCGGCTCGCGTTCCTCTCGGTGGCGATCTGGTGGGCGGCGTTCACGTTGCCGCTCCTGCGCCGCGTGCGGGAGCTGCCGCCGGCGGCGGCCGCGTCGCGCGGGGCCGTCCTCCAGGCGCTGGGCCGGCTCGCCGCCACCGCCCGCCACCTGCGCCGCTACCGCCAGGCCCTGCTCATGCTCGTCGCGTTCCTGCTCTACAACGACGGCATCGGGACGATCATCCGGATGGCCGCGATCTACGGCACGGAGCTCGGGCTGGGACGGGGGACGCTCATCGGGGCGATCCTGCTCGTCCAGGTGCTGGGAGTGCCGGCGGCGTTCGTCTTCGCCGGGTTCGCGGGCCGCCTGGGGACGAAGCGCTCCATCCTCGTCGGCCTCGCCGTGTACGTATGCGTCGCGGTGCTCGCGTACTTCACGCGCACGGCGGCGCACTTCTGGGCGCTCGCGGTGCTCGTAGGGCTCGTCCAGGGCGGGACGCAGGCGCTCTCGCGCTCGCTGTTCGCGAGCCTGGTGCCGCGCCGGATGTCGGGCGAGTTCTTCGGGTTCTTCTCGGTCTCGGAGAAGGCGGCGGGGATCCTCGGGCCGCTCATCTTCGGGCTCGTGGCGGCCGGCACCGGCTCGTCGCGCGGCGCGGTCCTGTCGGTGATCGCGTTCTTCGCGGCGGGTGCGATCGTGCTCTCGATGGTCGACGTCGCGCGGGGGCGGCAGGAGGCGGAGGCGGTCGAGCACGCTCCGTTGTAGCTGCGGGGGCGCTGGTTGCCGCAGTCGTCGCGCGTGGTGAATGTGGCGCTTGCGTTTGCCGTACGCCTCGCCTGGGGGCGCGTTGCCGTGGGGCGGCCGTCCGGGCCCGCCGGGGTCGCCGACCAGGTAGAATGCTCGGCGCCGCAGCTGCTGTAGGGCGCGCGCGTGCTGGAGGTGATCTCGCGGGCGCGCCGCCGGAACTCGGCTCGGCTGCGGGTTCGGGAACTCTGGTGCAGCGACCTCGGCTCGGATCGCGGAGAGCTACTTGCGCGACTTGGCCGGCCCGTGCGGGATGGTGTCGCAGACGCAAAGGTCGCAGCCGCGGATCGGGTCGTTCGAGCAGACCATCGCCCCGAAGCACAGCGTCTGCGACTCGGGGCAGGCGTTCTTGGGCCGCCGCTCCGCGGGCAGCAGGCCTGCGGCGCAGCCGGTGAGGACCGCGAGCGCGGCGACGGCGAGCGCGAGGCGCATGGGCCGAGTGGAGCACGGCCGCACCCGCCTGTCGAGGGCGATGCCGGCCGGTGGCGGGTGTGAAGCGCGGCGTAGGACGGCCGTTGCGGAGCGGCATTGGCGCCTCGACCGCACGTCTCGGAATCGAGCCGAACGCCCTCGCAGCCGAGCCGCCACAAGCAACGCCCAAGGGCGGCCGGCCGGGCCCGACGGAGCGAGCCGACCATGGCGCAGGCGCCCGAGCGCAATCTCACGCGGAACGCGCGCGTGGAGGGGTGGATGCGCGCGGCGCCGATGTCTGAGGCGGCCACCCGCGCGAAGCGCGGAAGTGGCCGCCGAGTTTCGGCGCCGCGCCCGCGGGATCACCGTCGGCACGCGCGCGGCATACAACAGCCTGTGGCGCCGAGCAGTCGACCTGGTCGGCGAGCCCGGCGGGCCCGGACGGCCGCCTCACGGCAACGCGCCAAAGGCGAGGCGTACGGAAACGAAAGCGCGGCGCGGCTCGGGCTCGGGCTCGGGCTCGGGCTCGGGCTCGGGCTCGGGCTCGGGGGAGCTACACGTTGGGTGTAGCCGAGACCTCGCCGATCGGCCGGATGAGCACCTGCCGCGGCTTGACGCCGTTCGCCGGCCCGACGATGCCCTCGCGCTCCATCCGCTCGACGATCTTCGCGGCCTTGTTGTACCCGAGCCGCATCTCGCGCTGGAGCTTCGAGACCGAGACCTCCTCCATGCGCGAGACGAGCTCGACCGCCTGGTCGTAGACCGGATCCTCCTCGTCGTCGCCGCCCCGCTCGCCCGCGCCCTCGCGGGCCTTGAGGATCGACTCGTCGTAAACCGGCCGGCCCTGCTCCTTGAGGAAGGCGACCACGCGGTGCAGCTCCTCCTCCGACACGAAGGCCCCCTGCACGCGGGTGATGGGCTGCGTCGCCGTGAGGATGAGCATGTCGCCGTCGCCGAGCAGCGCCTCGGCGCCGGGGCCGTTGATGATCGTCTGCGAGTCGTGGCGCGAGGCGAGGCGGAACGAGATGCGCGCCGGGAAGTTGTTCTTGATCATCCCGGTGACGACGTCCGTCGAGGGCCGCTGCGTGGCCACGATGAGGTGGATGCCGGTCGCGCGCGCCTTCTGGGCGAGGCGGGCGAGCGAGATCTCCACCTCGCGCGGCGCGGTCATCATGAGGTCGGCGAGCTCGTCGATCACCACGACGATGTACGGCAGCTTCTTGGGCAGCGACGGCTCGTCGCGCGCCGCGACCGGATCGGCCGGCGGCGGCGCGGTCGGGTCCTCGAACTCGGCGCGCTTCGCCGCGTCCTCCGGGTAGAGCTCGAACCGCTTCGGCTCGGCCGGCCGCCCCTCGGCGCCCGTCCCGTCGGCCTCGGCGGCCGCTTCGGCGCGGGCCCGCGCCTCGGCCTCGTCCTCGGTCTCGCCGGAGGTCACGTCGATGACCACGAGCTTCTTCGGCGGGGCGAGCTCCGGGTCGTCGAAGGTGCGGCCCTCGGCGCGGAGCTTCTCCACCTTCCCGTTGTAGCTGCGGAGGTCCTTCGAGCCGGTGTCGGCCAGGATCTGCGTCCGCCGCTCCATCTCGTCGACCGCCCACTGGAGCGCGCGCGCCGCCTTCTGCGGATCGGTCACGACGGGCAGGAGCAGGTGCGGGATGTCCTCGTACGCGGACAGCTCCGTCATCTTCGGGTCGACCATGATCATCCGCACCTCGGCCGGCGACTGCCGGAAGAGGAGCGAGAGGATCATGGTGTTGAGGCCGACCGACTTGCCGGAGCCGGTGGTGCCGGCGATGAGGAGGTGCGGCATCCGCTGGAGATCGACGCAGTACGGCACGCCCTCGATGTTCTTGCCGAGGCCGAGCGGCAGGAACCCACCCGCGGAGGCGAACGCCTCGGACTCGAGCAGATCGCGCAGCCAGACCGTGGCGCGATCCTTGTTCGGCACCTCGATGCCCACGACGCCCTTGCCCGGGATCGGCGCGATGATGCGGATCCGGGTGGCGCTGAGCGCCATCGTGAGCTCCTTGTCGAGGTTCTCGATCCGGGCGAGCTTCACGCCCGCGACCGGCGAGAACTCGTAGAGCGTCACCACCGGCCCGGGCCGGATGTGCTTGATGACGCCCTCGACGCCGTGCTGCCGCAGCGTCGCGACGATGATGTCGGCGGCCTGCGTGAGCCCCTTCTCGTCGAGGTCGCGCGCCTTCTCGTCGTGCGCGTCGAGGAGGTCGGTCGTCGGCAGCCGGAACACCGAGCCCGACTTCTGGAAGTCGAAGCTCGGGACGTCCTTCTTCTTGCCCTTCTTCTTCCCGCGCTCGAGCAGCGCCTGCGAGACGATGATCTCCGGCTTGGCCGACACGGGCTCGGGCCGCTTCGGCGCCTCCTCCACCTCGGGCTCCGGGGCGGGCTCGGCGCGCTCGGCGCGCCGCCGCTTCGAGGCGGCCGGCGCGGCCTCCTCGGCCTGCGGCGCGTGCGCGGACTGGGCGGCGGCGGCCCGGGCGGCCTCCACGGCCGCGGGCGGCGCGAACCCGTCCACCCACGCCGGGTCGTCGAACAGCTGCCGGCGCACGTGCTCCATCGCCATGGCCCCGGCTGCGGCCCGCGCCTCCTCGCGCGAGTCGTCGTCCTCGGCCTCGATCTCGGCCGACTCGGCGAGCTCCTCGGCCGCCTGCCGCGCGCGCTCCGCCTCCTCGGCGCGCAGCTCGGCCATCGCCTCGCGGTGCTCGTCGACCGCCGCCGCGAGCCGCCGCGAGCCGAAGGCGACGAGGCCCCACGTGCCCGCCCAGATCGCCCGCAGGACCGGCCACAGCGAGATGCCCGTGGCCACGACGAGCGCGATCGCCGCGACCGCGGTGAGCGCGATGGCGCTCCCCCAGGTCGAGAGGAACCGCGCCGAGAGCCGCGCCACGCCGGCGCCCGCCGCGCCGCCCGCCGGGAACGGGAGCGCCACCGCGCCCGCGAGGGCGAGGTGCGCGAGGGCGGCGACCGACACGATCAGCACCGCGTACGCCGCCGTGCCCACGGCGGTGATGCGGGACGGGACGCCGCGCAGCATCCGCCAGCCGAGCGCGGCGAGGCCGAGCGCGAGCACGGGCGCGGCGACGCCCAGCGCGCGGAAGAGGAAGGACGCGGTCCGGTCGCCCACGGGGCCGACGAGGTTTTGGATCGGCAGGCCGCGCTCGACGAGCTCGCCGTCGAGCGGGTGGAAGGTCGCGAGGGCGAGGGCGCCCGCCAGGGTGAGCGCCAGGATCACGATGGCCGTGATCTCGCGCGCCATGCCGGTCCGGCGGGGCTTCGCGGATTCGCCGCGGCCCTTCGGGGCGCGGTCCTTTCCGGCGACACGGCGGTTCGGCTTGGGCTTTGCCATGGCTGCGGGGGCCCCCTCGGGAAGGTGGAACAAAGCGGACGCGCGGGCGAGGGCCCGACCGTACGAGAATATCGGGGGGTATCGAGAAGTCCATTTCCCGGCCTCCGCCTATCCTGGCGCTCTTCCAGCCGAATTTGCCCGAGCCCGCTCCCGACCCCCAGCCCGAGCCCGGCGCCTCCCGAGCGCCGCGATAGGCCCCCGAAGGACCACTCCGGGCCACCCCCACGCCCTGGGAAACCCAGGCGCCGAAGCGTACGCTTCGGATCGGGAGCGCAGCCGCGCGACCTCCTTCGAAGTCGGCCGGAACCCACGCTCCACGGGGAGGAAGGCCATGAAGGCGCCCTTCGAGAGCGAGTACTTCGCCCGCGAGGACGCGGAGCGGATCCGGAAGCTCGCCCAGGCCATGCGCAAGCAGCTCGAGGCGGCGGAGCGCGAACGCAAGCGCGCGCTCCACTGGATGCACTGTCCGCGGTGCGGGTCCGAGATGCACGAGGTGCTGCACGAGGGCGTCGCCATCGACCTCTGCATCGGCTGCCACGGGATCTTCCTCGACGAGCACGACCTGGTGCAGGCCGCCGCCCAGCGGCCCGTGCCCGGCGGCGTGATGAGCGCGATCCTCAACTGGTTCCGGGGCGAGCTGAAGGGTTGAGGCCAGCGGCCCAGGCCGGGCCGTGCTAGTAATCTGCCCTCCGTTCGCATGGAGGGTCCACGTGTCGCTCTCGCTCGATGAGGTCCGGCGCATCGCGTCGCTGGCCCGGCTCAAGCTCACGCCGGAGGAGGAGGCCCGGTTCGCGGGCCAGCTCTCCGCCATCCTCGGCTACGTCGAGGAGCTCAAGGCGCTCGACGTGAGCGGCGTGGAGCCGATGACCCACGCGCTCGCCGACGCCGCGCCCGTGCGCGCCGACGAGGCGCGGCCGGGGCTGGGGGCCGAGGTCGCGGTCGCCGAGGCGCCGGCGCGCGCCGGGACGCACTTCCAGGTGCCGAGGATCATCGAGTGAGCGCCGCCGACCTGACGAGGCTGGGGATCCGCGAGGCCGGGGAGAAGCTCGCCGCGCGGGCGGTGTCGTCCGCGGAGCTGACCGAGGCCGCGCTGGCGCGGATCGCGGCGGTGGACGGGAAGGTCGGGGCCTACCTCGCGGTGACGGCGGAGGAGGCGCGCGCCGCGGCGAAGGAGGCCGACGCCCGCACGGCGCGCGGCGAGCGGCGTTCGCCGCTCGACGGCGTTCCACTCGCGGTGAAGGACCTCTTCCTCACGAAGGGCGTCGCGACCACCGCCGGCTCGCGCATCCTCGAGGGCTGGCGCCCGCCGTACAGCTCCACCGCGGTGGAGCGGCTGACGGCGGCGGGCGCGGTCCCGCTCGGCAAGCTCAACATGGACGAGTTCGCGATGGGCTCGTCCAACGAGAACGTCGGGTTCAAGCCGTGCCGGAACCCGTGGGACCTCGCGCGCACGCCGGGCGGATCGTCCGGCGGGAGCGCGGCGGCGGTCGCGGCGCGGACCGCCCAAGGGACGCTCGGGACGGACACCGGCGGCTCGATCCGCCTGCCGGCCGCGTTCTGCGGCGTGGTCGGGATGAAGCCGACCTACGGCCGGGTCTCGCGCTACGGCGTCGTCGCGTTCGCCTCGTCGCTCGACCAGGTCGGCCCGCTCGCGCGGAGCGTCGGCGACGTCGCCCTCCTGCTCCGCGCCATCGCGGGGCACGACCCGCAGGACATGACCTCGTCGACCCGGCCGGTCGAGGACTACCTCGCCACGCTGGAGGGCGGGGCGAAGGGGCTCCGGATCGGCGTGCCGAAGGAATGGCTCGCGGGCGGGCTCGAGCCAGGGACGGCGGCCGCGGTGCAGGCCGCGCTCGAGGCGTACCGGAAGCTGGGCGCGACCCTCGTCGAGATCTCGCTCCCGCACTCGCGGTACGGCATCGCGGCGTACTACCTCATCGCCACCGCCGAGGCGTCGTCGAACCTCGGCCGCTACGACGGCGTGCGGTTCGGCCTGCGCGCGGGCGACGGCGGTCTGCGCGAGATGTACGAGGCGACGCGCGAGCTGGGGTTCGGCGCCGAGGTGAAGCGCCGGATCATGCTCGGCACCTACGCGCTCTCGTCGGGCTACTACGAGGCGTACTACCTCCGCGCGCAGAAGGTCCGCACGCTCATCCGGCGCGATCTGGACCGGGCGTTCGAGCAGTGCGACGTGGTCGCCGGCCCGGTCTCCCCGAGCGTCGCGTTCAGGCTCGGCGAGAAGGTGGAGGACCCGCTCCAGATGTACCTGGCGGACGTGTTCACCATCACCGCCAACCTAGCCGCGCTCCCGGCGATGTCGCTGCCGTGCGGGAAGGACGGGCCCACCGGCCTGCCGATCGGGCTCCAGCTCGTCGGCCGCCCGTTCGACGAGGCCACGCTCCTCCGCGCAGCGCGCGCGCTGGAGCGGGAGCTCGGCACGTACCCCACCCCGGAGGTCCCGTAGCCATGCCGGTGTCCGACTTCCAGGTGGTCATCGGGCTCGAGGTCCACGCCCAGCTCCTCACGCGGAGCAAGATCTTCTGCTCCTGCTCGACGGAGTTCGGGGGCGAGCCCAACGCGCACACCTGCCCGGTCTGCCTCGGGCTCCCCGGTGCCCTGCCCGTGCTCAACGAGCGCGTCGTCGAGATGGCGGTCACCGCAGGCCTCGCGCTCGGGTGCGACGTGCGGCCGAAGAGCGTCTTCGCGCGGAAGAACTACTTTTACCCGGACCTCCCGAAGGCCTACCAGATCTCGCAGTACGAGCTGCCGATCTGCCTCGGCGGCGCGGTGCCGTACACCCTGGACGGCGTCGAGAAGACGGCCCGGCTCACCCGGATCCACATGGAGGAGGACGCGGGCAAGAACGTCCACGGCGTGGCCGCGGACGGGAGCTCGGGGGTCGACCTCAACCGCGCCGGCGTCCCGCTCCTCGAGATCGTCTCC
>DASPMI010000169.1:0-2766 GCA_035627135.1 Anaeromyxobacter sp.
CTTGCGCACCATGCGCGCCAGCTTGTCGAAGACCTGGTCCAGGGGGACCATCCGCACCTCGAGGATCCCCGCCTGCAGCTCCGAGAGCTTCCGCTCGAGGGCCCGCGACAGCCGCTGCAGCTCGCCCGCGAGCACGGGATCCCCGCCGTCGCCCTTCTGCCGCTCGGCCACGTGCGCCAGCGACGAGCGGATGAGCACGAGCTCGCCGACCGCGTTCATGAGGCGGTCGAGCTTGTGGATGTCCACCCGGACCGACTGGGAGGCGGAGCGGAGGGAGGTCGCCTCGGCGCCGCCGTCGGGCGGCGGCGAGAAGGCGGAGCCCGGCGCCGACGGGGGCGGGGCCGCCGCGGCGGGCGGCGGCGCCGCCGCAGCCGGCTTCTCCGGCGCGGGCTGCCGCGCGGGCGCCGCCGTCGCGGGGGCGCTCGCGCCGGCCGGAGGAGGGCCGGCCCGGAGCGGCACGCGCTCCACCGCCGACCCCTGCCCGGCCGCGAGCTGGACCACGGCCTCGGGCTCGCGCGAGGCGTAGAGCAGCTCGAACCCGATCGACTGGGGATCGCGCGCCTCGGCGGCGGGGAGCGTCGAGACCACCTCGCCGTGCTTCTTGAGGCGCGCGTTGAGCTCGGAGAGCTCGCGGTCGAACGCCTCCAGCGGGAAGGAGACCTTCACCCGCAAGAGCGCGACGCCCTTCTGGACGTTCGCGCGGAGCCGGTGCTCCTCGTACTCGGTGAGCACGCCCCGCACCGCGGCGGGCAGATCGAGCGCGTCGAGCGGATCGCCGGCGGGCTTGCCGCCGCGCGCGCCGCCCCGCAGCCGCTCGGCCAGACGGGCGGCCGCCTCCGCGGTCTCGGGCGGGCGCCCCTCCGACTCCTCGGCGATGATCCGCGCGAAGAGCTCCGGCGCCTCGAGCAGCAGATCCACCGTCTCCGGGTCGAGCGGCCGCCGGCCCATGCGCACGTCGTCGAGCTGGTCCTCGAGGGCGTGCGCGAGCTTGGACATCCGCTCGACGCCGAACATCGACGAGAGGCCCTTGAGCGTATGGGCGGCGCGGAAGACCTGGTTCAGGAGCTCCGGGTCCGGATCCTCGCCGCCGTGGTCGAGCCGGAGCAGATCGCGCCCCAGGGCGTCGATGTTCTCCTGCGCCTCGGAGACGAACTCGCTGGTGGCCTTCGGAGAGTGCTCGGACATGACCGCGGGCGGGCGAACGGCCCGGCGGTCAGCGTATCACGGCGCCCACGTGCGGCAAGGCGCGGGGCCGCCTCGGCATCTCCACGCGTGAAGGTGGGACCACCACCTCCACGTCGGCGCCGCGCTCGGCCCGCGCGGCCGCCAGCTCCTTCTGCAGCGCGCGCGCCTCGCCGAGGAGCACCTGTCGCCCCACCGGACGCACGAGGCTCGCCTCCATCCACAGGCGGGCGGCGAGCGAGAGGTCGCCGGCGAACGGGGGCATGGCGATGGCGAAGGATTCGCTGCCGGCGCGCGCGACGGCCTCGCAGGCCTGGCGGGCGGCGCGCAGGAAGGCGTCCGCCTGGAGCGGTACGTCCGGCAGCCCGAAGCAGAAGATGCGGCCGGCGTGGACCCGCCCGCCGGACGGGAGGAGGAGCGCCTCCTCGGCCCCGCCCTGGAACAGCCCGTTCCGGATCGCGCGGGAGACCGCCCCGCACATCCGCCAGTCCACGAACCCGGCGAAGCCCTGGAGCGGCCGCTCCGGGCCGACGAAGACCGCGAGCGCGTCCACGTCCAGCGCGTCGATCGCTGCGAGCCCCAGCTCGGCTACCTCGATCTTGAGAGCCACCGGTTCTCCCTGAGGGCTTCAGACTACAGGCTCCAGACTACCGGAAAAGCCGCCGTTTCCTGAAGCCTGGAGCCTGGAGCCCGTAGCCCCCATTTACGCGTTCCGCCGCTCCGGCGCCAGACCGGCCGCGATCTTGTCCAGGACCCCGTTCACGAACGCGCCCGAGCTCTCCGAGCCGAACTTCTTCCCCAGCTCGATGGCCTCGTTGATGACCACCTTGACCGGCACGTCGGTGCGGAGAAGCTCGTACACGGCGAGGCGCAGGACGTTCCGGTCGACGCGCGCCATGCGGTCGAGGCGCCAGTGGGCCGAGGCGTTCTCGATGGCGTCGTCCACCTCGCGGCGGTGCGCCGCGACGCCGCGGACGAGCGCCTCCGCGAGCTCCTGCACCTCGCGCTCCACCGGCTCGAAGCTCCTCCAGAACGCGGCCAAGGCGTCGTCGATCCCCTCGGCCGCGACGTCGATCTGGTAGAGCGCCTGGAGCGCACGCTCTCGGGCTCGGGTGCGCCGGGCGGTCAAGGTCACTCCGTCCGCCGCGCGGGGAGGCGGCCCGCCTCGCGCAGCACGTTGGCCTGCTCGATGGCGGCGACGGCCGCCTCGGCGCCCTTGTTGCCGGCCTTCACGCCGGCCCGCTCGAGCGCCTGCTCCATCGTATCGCAGGTGAGGATCCCGAGGCTCACGGCGCAAGGGGCCTCGAGCGACACGTGGGCCACGCCCTTGGTCGCCTCGGCCGCCACGTAGTCGAAGTGGGGCGTCCCTCCGCGGATCACCGCGCCGAGCGCCACCACGAGGTCGTACCGGCCGCTCGCCGCCACGCGCGAGAGCAGCGGCGGCAGCTCGAACGTCCCCGGGCAGCGGAAGACGTCGAGGTCGGAGTCCTTCACGCCGTGGCGGCGGAGCGCGTCGAGCGCGCCCGCCTCGAGCTGCCCGGTGACGAGCGAGTTGAACCGCGAGACCACCAGCGCGGCCTTGAG
>DASPMI010000170.1:0-14426 GCA_035627135.1 Anaeromyxobacter sp.
CTGCGAGACGCGGCACTCGAAGAAGACGATCTTCTCCAGCGCGCTCCGGAGGATGCCCTCCGGATCGACCGCGACCGCCGCCTCACCGACGCCCAACGTCCCGTCGCCCATTCACCCGCCGTCGCCCTGTGCCGCTCCCGCCCGCCCTCCCCAGACGCAGGGTCGAGGCAGGAGCCGCCCGAACCGCCCTGGCAAGGATCCCGCTCTGATCCCGGGATCTTGCGCCGATACCGCAGCATACGGTGCCGGGATCCGCCTGGCAAATGTTTGACAACCGCGCGTCCGGCGTATGCGACGGCTGCGTGCGGCCCAAGAGGGAGCGGGGCCGGGCGATGAGGACCTTACGCTCCGCGGGTCCATCTGGACGAAAGGAGCGGGGTATGACCGGAGGTTCCAGGAGCTGGGTGGGGCGGGTGCTGAGCGGGCTCGCGGTGCTGTTCTTCCTGTTCGACGCCGTCACGAAGATCGCCCGGGTATCCGCGTCCGTCGCCGGGACGACCGCGCTCGGCTTCCCCGAGGCGTCCGTCGTGACCATCGGCGTCCTGCTCCTCGCCTGCACCGTCCTGTACGTCGTCCCGCGGACGAGCGTCCTCGGCGCGATCCTCCTCACCGGCTACCTCGGCGGCGCCGTGGCCGCGCAGCTCCGGGTCGGGAATCCGCTCCTCTCGCACGTCCTGTTCCCGGTCTACCTGGGGGTGATCGTGTGGGCGGGGCTGGTGCTGCGGACCCCGACCGTGCGCGCCCTGCTCCTGGGCGGCGGATCGGCGGCGCGCTGACGAGGCGAGTTCGCCCGGGCGAACCGAGCGAGACCCAGTCGCGAAACTCCCAACCGGTTGGGAGCCCGCTCCAGGAAGGACGCATCACGCGTCGCGGCTCACCGCCCCCCCTCCACCCTCCGCCCCACCCACTCGCGGCGGAGGAGCCCCATCGAGATCACGTCGACGTGATCTCCCCCGCGCACCGCGGCCTCGCGGAGCACGCCCTCGCGCTGGAAGCCGATCCGCGCGTACGCGCGGAGGGCGCGCTCGTTGTCGGCGAAGACGTGGAGCCAGATCCGGTTGAGCTTGAGCGTGTCGAAGCCGTGCGCGCACAGGAGCTGGGTCACCTCGGTGCCGAACCCCTTCCCCCACTCGTCGGCGGGGCCCAGGAACAGCCCGAGCTCCGCCTGCCGCGCGGGGTCGGTGAGCTGGTGGAGGCCGCCGACGCCGAGGAGGCGGCCGTCCTCGCGCGCGGTGATGCCGAGCACGAGCTGGTCGGTCGCGTGCGGGAGCGCGGCGATGAACTCGCGCTCGGCGGCGAGGGTCACGGGCGCGCGGAGCCGGAGGTTCCGCGTCACCGCGGGATCCGAGAGCAGCGCCACGAGCCGCGGCGCGTCCGGGACGACCAGCGGCCGCATCCTCACCTTCTCGCCGAGGAGCGTCGGGAGCATGCCGTCACCCGCGCTTCACGCGCGCCGCCCGCACGCGCGTCACGCGCCGCGGGTCGGCGTCGGCGACCGTGAACACCCAGTCGCCCCAGAAGAACCGATCCCCGCGCGCCGGGATGGCGCCGGCCAGCGAGTTGATGAACCCGCCCACCGTCTCGAACCCCTCGTCCTCCGGCACCGCCGCGCCGGTGACGCGGTTGAGCTCCGAGATCGGCGCCGCGCCCTGCGCGGTGAACGTCCCGTCGGCGTGCCCCTCGACGAGGCCGCCCTCGTCCTCGTCCTCCTCGAACTCGTCCTGGATCTCGCCGACGATCTGCTCCAGCACGTCCTCGATGGTGCAGAGCCCCATCACGCCGCCGAACTCGTCCACCACGAAGGCCATGTGCAGCTTGCGCCGCTGCATCTCGCGCAGGAGCTGCTCGATCCGCTTCGACCACGGCACGAAGTGCGCGGGCCGGAGCAGGTCGGCGAGCACGATCAGCTCCGGGTGGACGAGGAGGGGGACGAGGTCGCGCGCGTGCAGCACGCCGACGATGTGGTCGAGATCGTCCCGGTACACCGGCATGCGCGAGTGCCCCTCCTCGGCGAGGAGGCGGATGATCTCCGGCACGGGCGTGCCGATCTCGACGCCGACCACCTCGGTCCGGGGCACCATCACGTCGCGCGCCACCTTCTCGCGGAACTCGAAGACGCGGTGGATGAGCTCGCTCGTCCCGCCGCCGCCGCCGTGCGCCCGCGCGTACTCCTCGAGCGCCCGCTCCATCTCGTCGAGCGGCGGGCGCGGCAGCGCGAAGCGGCCCCGGCCCAGCGTGACCACGGCGACGAGCGCTCGCACCGGGCGGAGGAAGCGGCTCAAGGACCGGAACGGGCGCGCGAGCGCGAGCGCCACCCCCTCTCCGTGCGCGGCCCCCAGGCTCCTGCCGAGCGGCCCCGCCGGGAGCACCAGCACGCCGGCGACGACCGCGGCCGCCGCCCCGACCGCCATCGGTGCGGGCACCTCGGGCCAGAACCGGACCGCGGCCGCGCCCGCGACCCCGCCCATCGTGAGGAACGCGAACACCGCGATGAAACGGACCGTGAACGCGGTCCCCTCCGGATCGGCGGCGAGGGCGGCGAGCGCCCGCGCCGCCCGCGGCGCGCCCGGCACCTCGGCCAGCTCGCGCGCGCGCGGCACCCCGACGGCCACGAGGGAGGCCTCGAGGGCCGCGGCCACCCCGCGCACGACCCCGAGCACGACCAGGGCGGCGGCGACCAGCGCGAGCTCCAGAAAGGACCCCTCCATGGCCTCGTACCGTAGCAAAAACCCGCAAGACGTGCGGCGACCTCTTCTGTTATGAGGGCGCCCTCCCGGCGGTCGGGGGGAGCCACGCCACGCGGGGGTATCCTGTTTGCCGCAAGTGGACCTGAAGGGACCCGCGGGACGGATCGAGGGCCTCCTCGAGGAGGTGCCCGGCGCTCGCTTCGCCGCGCTCGTCTGCCACCCGCACCCGCGCTTCGGCGGCACCATGCACAACCACGCCACGTACCGGCTCGCGCGCGCGGCCCGGGCGGCCGGCGCCACGACGCTGCGGTTCAACTTCCGTGGGGTGGGCCGGAGCGCGGGCGAGTATGCGGGCGGACCCGGCGAGGTCGCCGACGCGCGCGCCGCGCTCGCGCACCTCCGCGCGCTCGACCCGGCGCGGCCGCTGCTCGCGTGCGGCTTCTCGTTCGGCGCCTGGGTCGCCGCGGAGTGCGCGGACGCGCCGGACGTCGCCGGGCTCGTGCTCGCCGGGCTCGCCCTCCGGTCCGCCGAGCTCGACGCCCTGCGCCGCCCGGAGCGGGTGCGCGACGTGCGCCAGCCGCTCGCGGTCGTGCAGGCGCAGGGGGACGAGTTCGGCTCGCCGGCGGAGGTCCGGGAGCTCCTCGCGGGCTCGAGCGGTCCGCGGCGCGTCGCGTCCGTCGCCGATGCCACCCACCTCTTCGGCGAGGCGCTCGACGGGCTCGAGCGGGAGCTCGGCGAGGCGTTCACCTGGGTGCTCGCCGAGGCCGCGGCCGGCGCCCGGCCGGGGGGAGCCGCGTGACGCTCGACGCGCGCCGCGCCGGAGAGGCGCTCCGCGCCGCGGCCGGCGACCTCGCGCGCGTGTGGCGCGCCTCGCGCCTCGCCGCGGGTATGGGCGTCTTCCCGGGCGCGCTGGACGGCGTGATCGAGGAGTTTCTCGAGCGGGTGAGCGAGGCGCTGTTCGTGGACGGGGCGCCCCAGGATCCGTGGGCGGCGACGTCGGGGGTGGTGCGGCTCCTGCCCGCGCCGCGCGCGCTCGAGCTCTTCGCCGGAGAGTGGAGGCTCGCCCGCGTCGTCCTCTCCTCCGCGTGCGACGCGCTCGGAGTCGAGCCCGCGGTCGCCGCGCGCGTGCTCGGGATGGTGGACGACGCCGCGCGGCGCGCCGGGGAGCTCGCCGACGGCCGCGGGCCGGCGGGGGTCCTCGCCGTGCGTCAGCTCGGCGGGTTCAGGCAGAGGGCTGCGCCGCCGGACGGGCGAAGCGGCGGACCGCGCTGACGAGCTGGTCGAGATCGAACGGCTTCTCGATGTACCCTTCGGCGTCCATCCGGCCGTCGTTCGCGAACGCGGAGAGGACCACGACGGGGATGCGCGCGAGCGCCCGGTCGCCCTTCTGCACGCGCCGGAACTCCCAGCCGTTCATCCGGGGCATCATGAGGTCGAGGAGCACCAGCTCGGGCCGGTACTTCCGGGCCTTGTCGAGCGCCTCCTGGCCGTCGCGGGCGTCCACCACCTCGTAGCCCTCGAACGTGAGCACCTCCGCGAGCGCCTGGCGGATGTCACTCTCATCGTCGACGACGAGCACGATCACCACCCCAAAGGAATAGGGCTGCCCGGCGCCGGCGGCAAACCGGTCGAGGGGGCAGGCGCAGGTCCACGGGGCCCGCGTCGGCGCGCTCAGGTCCCGGCGATCTGGACGCCCTCGAACACCAGCGTCGGCGTCCGGAGCGCGGAGTAGCGGTACGGGTCGTTGCCGACCGCGGCGAGGCGCTGCCAGAGCTCGAGGTGGTTCCCGGAGACGTTCATCTCGCCGATCGGCTCGGCGAGCCGGCCGCCGTGGATCCGGAACCCACGCACACCGAGCGAGAAGTCACCCGTGGTGGAGTTGGAGTTCCCGCCGAGGAACCCCGTCACGAGGATGCCCTCCCCGGCGTCGGCCAGCAGCTCGCCGGGCGAGCGGTCGCCGAGCCGCCAGGCGAGGTTCGAGGACCGGGCGGTGGTCGGGTCCATGCCCAGCTTCCGGCCGTAGTACGTGTCCACGTAGTACGCCCGGAGCACGCCCTCCTCGAAGACGGGGAACGGCCGCGCCGCGATCCCCTCGCCGTCGTGGCGGCGGGAGCCGAGCCCGCGCTTCACGTGCGGCTCGTCGCGGACGTCGAGCCGCGGGCTGCCCACCCGGGCGCCGCGCTTGCCCTCCAGGAACGAGCGCTTTTGCTGAAGCGACGCCGCCGAGAGCGGCCCGAACAGCGCGCCGACGAGCCGCCCGGCGGCGCGCGCGTCCACGACCAGCGTGACGAGCCCCGACGCGCCCTTCACCGCCCCGACCCGCGCGAGCGCCCGCTCCGCCGCCCTCCGGCCGACCACCTCCGGCGGCTCGACGTCGACGCGGTGGCGGGCGCCCGACGAGGCGTACTCCTCCGGCCGCCGGCCGTCCGGGTCCTTCACCGTCACCTCGGCGGAGATCCAGAAGTCGGTCGAGCGTCGCCCGCCCTCGAAGCCGTTGGTGTGGAAGACCGCCGATTCCCCCTGGGAGTCGGAGACGCCCGTCGTGACCGACAGGATCGCGCCGCTCCCGGGCACGGCGCGGGCCGCCTCCTCCGCGACGCGAGCCATGTCGCGGCGCGTGCCGGCGTCGAGCGCGCCCGCGGTCGGATCCTCGAGCTCGAGGTCGACGTCCGTCGCGCCGCGGTAGAGCTCGGGGTCCGGGAGGCGCCGGTGCGGATCCGGCGCGAGCGTCCGCGCCAGCGCGACGGCGTCGGCGACGAACCGCTCGAGCGCCTCCGGGCGGAGATCGCTCGTCGAGACCGACGCGTAGCGGCCCTCGACGTAGAGGTCGAGCCCGAGGCCACGGGTCGTCGCCTCGGTGACCTTCTCGAGCTTGCCGTCGCGCCAGGCGACCTCGACGTGGCGGGCGCGGTAGGCGCCGGCCGCGGCCTCGCTCGCGCCGTGGCGGAGCGCGAGCTGGGCGGTCTCGCGGGAGATGTCGAGGAGGGAGGGGGGCATGGGGGTCCTCGGGGCGGGCGCGTTCACCGCGATGGGGGAGCGGCGTGGTCCTCGGGCTCGGGCGCGGGCGCGGGCTCGTTCACGGGGGTCAGGTCCCGCGACCACCGACCGTCATGGACGCGACCCGCACGGTGGGGAGCCCCTGGGAGACCGGCACGCTCTGGCCGTCCTTCCCGCAGGTCCAGCCGCCCTCGTCGATGGCGAGGTCGTCCGAGACCATGTCGACCTGCTCGAGCGCCTTGGGGCCGTTGCCGATGATGTTCACGTCCTTCACCGGCCGGGTGAGCTTGCCGTCCTCGATGAGCCAGCCGTTCTTCACGTAGAAGGTGAAGTCGCCGGCGCCGATGTTGACCTGGCCGTTCGAGAAGTTGACGCAGTAGATGCCCCGCTTCACGGAGCGGATGATCTCGTCCTTCTTGTGTGGGCCCGGCAGCATGTACGTCGACCGCATGCGCGGCAGCGGCGCGTGCCGGTAGCTCTCGCGGCGGCCGTTGCCGGTGGGCGTGACGCGGTAGTGCCGGGCGGAGATCGCGTCGTGGAGGTAGGTCGTGAGGACGCCGTTCACCACGAGGTGCGTGGTGCCGGCCTCGTTGCCCTCGTCGTCCACGTTGATCGCGCCGCGCGCGCCCGGGTTGGCGGCGTCGTCCACGATGTTCACGAAGGGCTTCGCGATCGGCTTGCCGATCCGGTCGGCGTAGATCGAGATGCCCTTGCGGTTGAAGTCCGCCTCCATGCCGTGCCCGATCGCCTCGTGGAGGAGGATCCCGGACGATCCGGCGGCGAGCACCACCGGCATCTCGCCCGCGGGCGGCGGCCCGGCGTCGAAGAGCACGGTGGTCCGCTCCACCGCCTCGCGGACCACGCGGTCGAGCCGCTCGGGCGTGTAGAACTCGAACCCCGCCCGCCCGGCCACGTTGTAGCCGTTCTGCTCGCGGCGGCCGCCCTGCTCGGCGAGCACCGAGAGGTAGAGCAGGGTCATCGGCTGGCGGTCCTCGACGATCCGGCCGGACGAGTCGGCGATCAGGACCGTCCCCGACTCGTCGCGGAGGAAGACGTTCACCTTGCGGATGCGTGGATCGGCCGCGAAGGTGCGCTCGTTGACCCCGGCGACGAGGGGCAGCTTCTCCTCCGGCCGCACCTCCTCCCAGGCGCGCCGGAGCGGGTAGCGATCGGCGGGGGCGGGGCGCACGTGGAAGCGGCCCGGCGCCGGGCGCGAGGCCCCGTCGGCCACCGCCGCGGCGGTGCGGGCGCACTCGAGCAGCGCCGGCAGGGTCAGGTCCTCGGTGTAGCCGTACCCGGTCTGATCCCCCTTCACGACCCGTACGCCGACGCCCAGCTCGACCGAGGCGTACGCACGGTTGACCGCGCCGTCCTCGAGCCCGAGGTCCGAGCCGACGCGGTGCTGGAAGAAGAGGTCGGCGTGGTCGCCGCCGCGTGCGAGCGCGGCCTCGAGCGTCCGCGCGATCATCGCCTCGGTGACGCCGAAGCGCGCGAAGTGGCCGATGCCCTCGGTCTGGCCGGCGGGCGTGGGGGGAGGCTGTCCGGCGATCGTCTCGGTGCGTGCTTCCTTCATGAGCTTCCACTCATAACGCACCCTCCGCGTCGATGCAGGGTGCGGACGCCACACCCGGGCCCGCGCCCGTCCCGCCTCCCTCGGGCTCGGGCTCGGGAGCGGGCTCGTTCACGGGATCTCCCCCGACAGGCCCAACGCGCGGCCCACAGTCGCGGTCCCGGGTGCGCTATCGTCCCTCCATGCCCATCGCGCACGTCACCGGCACCGAGCTCCACTTCCGCGACGCGGGCGCCTCCCGCGCGACCCGCGACGCGGTCGTGCTCCTGCACGCCTTCCCGCTCCACTCGGGCATGTGGGCCCGGCAGCTCGCGACCCTCGAGGCGAAGCACCGCGTGGTCGCGCTCGACTACCGCGGCATGGGGCGCAGCGGCGTCCCGCCCGAGGTGCTCGGCATGGACGTCGTCGCAGAGGACGTGCGGGCGCTGCTCGCGCACCTGCGCGTCGAGCGGGCCGCGGTGGTCGGGCTGTCCATGGGCGGGTACGTCGCGTTCGAGCTCTACCGCCGCGCGCCGGGCCTGTTCCGCGGGCTGGCCCTGTGCGACACGAAGGCCGCGCCCGACGGCGACGAGGCGCGGAAGAACCGCGAGACGTTCGCCCGGACCGCGCTCGAGCGCGGCCTCGGGTGGGTGGCGGACGAGATGATCCCGAAGCTCCTGCGCCCCATGCCCGACCCGGCGGTGGTGAAGGAGGTGCGCCACCTCGTGGCCGGTGCGACGCCGGCGGGCGTAGCCGCGTGCCAGCGGGGCATGGCGCGCCGGCCCGACTCGACGCCGACGCTCGCCACGATCGCCTGCCCCACGCTCGTCGTGGTCGGCGAGCACGACGCCGGCACGCCGCCCGCGGAGGCGGAGAAGATGGCCGCCGCCGTGAAGGGTTCACGGCTCGTGCGCATCCCCGACGCGGGGCACCTCTCGAGCCTCGAGAACCCTGCCGCGTTCGACGCCGCCCTCGTGGAGTTCGTGAACGGGCTGCCCGCCTGAACCGGATCGTACGGCCCACATCGTCCGACAGCGGCCCCGGCGACATGGGGGCGTGCGCCGTTTTCACAGCCAAGTTCACATCTTGAGCGAGCGCGCCGAGCGCTCCATCATGCGTCTCCATGAAGACCACGACACTCGCACTCGCGCTGGCCGCCCTGCTGCTCGTTCCGGCCGGTGCGCAGGCGCAGATCCAGATCGACATCGGCATCCAGTTCCCCGGCCCGCCGCCGCTCGTGCTGGTGGCGCCCGAGGTGCAGCTCGTCCCGGAGATCGAGCACGAGGTGTTCTTCGTGGGCGGCTGGTATTGGGTCCGCCACGACGACGGCGGCTGGTACCGGACGCGGCGGTGGGGCAAGCCGTGGTACCCCGTGCGGCCCGCGGTGGTCCCCGTCGCGCTCGTGAACATCCCGCCCGGCCACTACAAGCACTACTACCGCGACGACGACGGCCGCTGGCGCCCGCATCACCACCACGAGTACCGCGCCTGGCGCGCGCGCCACTCGTGGGACGAGCGGCACAAGTGGTGGAAGCACCACCGCCACGACCGGCGCTACCACGCGGAGCAGCGGCGGTCGTGGGAGGAGCGCCGGGACCGCGAGCCCTGGCACCACCGGCGTCACCATCGCCACGGCGACCACGACCGCCGCGACGGCTACGGCGATCGGAAGCACGACGGCCGCCACGACGGGTTCGGCGACCGCCGCCACGACGGGCGCCGCGACGGCTTCGGCGACCGGGGGCGCGACGATCACCGGCGGGACGACGATCGCGGCAAGCACGACCGCGACGACCACGGGCACAAGCGCCACAAGCACTGAGGCTCCGCGTCCGGCGGGGTGCCCGCGTCACGGCACCCCGCCGAACGTGTACTGCACCTGCGGTGAGCCGCTCCAGATGATCCCGAACGCGACGAGCTCCGTGCGCCCCGCCGCGTAGAGCACGTTGAGCGTGTCCTGCCCGCTGAAGTACCGGACGAACAGCCCCGCGCCGCGGAAGCCGTCCGGCTGGTACGCGAGCTCGACGATCTCGCGGTGCCAGGGGATGCCGGGCGCGACGTGCCACATCACCTCGCCCGAGCCGGTGAGCGAGGCCATGCCCGTGAGGAACGGGATCCCGAGCGGACGCACGAACCGGTAGCGCAGCTCCGCCTCCAGCTTCGCGCGCCACTGCCCGTAGAGCCGGGCGTCGGTCCGGGTGATGGTCCCCGGCCCCCACGGCCGCGGGTGGCCCTCGAAGAGGCCGCCGATCGCCACCCGCCACTTCTGCCACCGGTCGCGATCGAGGCCGATGCGCGCGTAGTGCGCGCCCACGATGAAGAAGCTCGTCGAGAAGTCGCCGGTCCGGAAGTTGACGCGATCGGTGGGCGGGTCGTCGGGTTCGGGGATGATGCACTCCCCGGGCGCAGGGCCGCCGCCGTCCACGCCCTCCGCGAACGCGCAGTCGGTCTGGCCGTTCGAGTGGTGGCCCCACGGCGTGAGGCGCAGCTCGAGGATATCGACGAGGTCCGCGCGCGTCCGCCGGAGCGCGAAGAGCTGGTAGTCGATCCGCGGGATGTACGAGGGCGGCCGCACCGGCGCCGAGGGCTCCTGCACCATCCGCACGTGCAGGATGAACGTGACCCCGAGGTTGTTCACGAACAGCCACCGCGGCGTGTTGGGCTCCTGGACCTTCGCCCACTGGTTCCAGAGGAAGAGGTGCGACGCCGCCTGGCCCTCGAAGAAGAGCCGCTCGTCGCGCGCGGGCCCGACGCTCGGCACGAAGTAGTCGAGGTAGCTGTCCTCGAGGAACTCGTAGTGCGGGACGAGGCGCCGCGGATCGAGCCGGAACCAGCGGCGCCCGCGCGGATCGACCGGGCCCGGGGCCGGGGCCGGAGCGACGGTGGGCGGCGCCGCGGGCGCGGGCGCGGGCGCGGGCGGCGGGACGGGCTCGGCCGGGACCGCGACGCCGTCGTCCTGCGGCGGCCCCTCGGGGACCGCCTCGACGTGCTCGGGCGGCTCCGGCGGCTCCGGCGGGGCGGGTTCCGCGGGCGTCGCCTCGGCCTCCTCGGGTCCCGGCGCCTCGGCCTCCTCGGCGCCAGCCGCCGGGTCCGGCTCCTCCTCGGCGCGGGAGACCGCCGGCGCGATCGCGAACAGGACAGCGAGGACCAGCGAGGGCCCGTAGCGCATGGCACGCCCCTTTCCCTGCGCAGCCTAGCGACGGGCCGCCCGGCCGGCGGCTTCCCGGAGGGAGCGTTACCCGGAGTGTAGCCGGACGCGCGCCGCCCGGGTGGGGCCGCGCGCACCTCCCGCGCCGCTCACGCGCTCGCGGGCTTGGTCTTCTGCGCCACCTTCCCGCGCAGGCTCGCCTCGAGCAGGAGCCGGAACTGGTTCCGGACCGCGGCCGCCTCGGACGCGGACGCCTCGGCGTCCTTCTCCGCGCACGGATCGGCGCTCTCGAACACGTCCTTCCCGCGCCGGAGCGTGAGCGTGAACCGCGCGCCCTTGCCGGGCCCGTCGGACGCGGCCGCGATCGAGCCCTTGAGGTAGGTCGCGAGCTCCTTCACGAAGGCGAGCCCGATCCCCGAGCCGCCCCGCCGCGGCGCCCGCTTCCGCGCGCCGTAGCGGACGAAGATGCTCTCGAGCCGCTCCGGCGCGATGCCCTCGCCGTCGTCCGTGACGGCGATCTGGACCTCGGCCTCGCGCACCGCGAGCGACAGCCGGATCCGGCCCTTGCCGGGCTCGACGAACTTGGCGGCGTTGGAGACGAGGTTGTGCATGATCTGCTCGACCTTGTCCGGGTCGGACCAGAGGTCCTCGACCTCCGCCTCCGGCAGCTCCTCCTCGAGCACGATCCCCGAGACCGACAGGACCGGCCGGTAGAAGGCCGCGAGGTCCTGGAGGAACCGCCGCGGCCGCAGCTTGCGGATCCGCAGCACGAGCCCGTGCTCGTCCATGCTGGCGAGGTCGAGCAGCCGGTCGATCGCGACCTTCAGGCGGAGCGACGCCTCGTAGACGATCCCGGAGAGCTCGCGGATCTCCCCCACGCCGCGGCGCTCGTCGGCCTGCATCGCGAGCCAGGACGAGTCCATGATGATCGTCACGAGCGACCGGAAGTCGTGCGTGACGTTGGCGATGAACTCGTTCCGCATCCGATCGACGTTCTGGAGGAGCCGGTCCTTCTCCCGGATCTCCTGCATGATCATCGACGCCTTGAGCGCGCTGCGGATCTGCCGGCCGAGGGCGAGGCCCGAGATGTCCTCCACCGGGTCGTACTCGAGGCCGATGAACCCGACCTCCTCGTCGCCGAAGACGAGGGGCTGCCAGATGATGTTGTAACGATCGCCGGCGTCGAGGATCCCGGCGGGCAGGAGCTGGTGGGCGGGGTAGGTGACGCCGTCGCCCACCTGCCTGCGTCCGCGCTCGTCGAACGCGAGGAGGAGCCGCGCCTCCTCGTACGCCCGCTCGGCGGACGCGTGCACCGCGAGGTAGCACCGCCGGATGCCGATGCGCGGGAGCTCCCGGGCCATGTTCTCGAGGAGCGCGGCGATGTCGAACGAGCCGATGAGCGCCTCGATCACGTACTGCACGAGCTGCGTCTTCCGCGCGAGCAGCCAGTTCACCCGCCACTGCTGCTGCCGCGCCGCCTCCTTCACCAGCACGCGCGCCTGGTGGAGGAGCGTCTCGCCGCCGCCGCCGCGCGCGAGCAGGCCCGCCGACTCGGTCCGGAGCGTCGTCAGGAGGTCCTCCCAGACGTCGTCGGAGAGCTCCCGCCCGAAGGGGCTCCGGAGCCAGGAGTCGAGCGTCGCGATGAAGCTGCCGGCGGCGCCGCCCTCGAGCACCTCGGCCGCGAGCGCGCTCACGAGCGCCTCCACGCACGCGCGCCCCCGGTCGCCGAGCGCCGCCGGGACGTTCATCCGGCCGAGCGAGGCGATCACCGCCTCGGACATGTCGTGCGGCGTGGCGCTGGCGTCGCGCGCGCGCGCCGGCTCGCCGGCCCGCTGGACCGCGTCCGAGAGGCACCCGCAGGAGCGGCGGAGGACGAGCTCCGTCGCGAACCGCTCGACGGGCGCCGCCGCCTCCCCGCGCATCATGCCGAGGAGCACGCGCATCGCCCGCTTCGCCATCTCCACGGTCGGCTGGCGGACGGTCGAGAGCGGGAGGGCGAGCCGCTGCGCGGCCGCGACGTCGTCGTACCCGGTCACCGAGACCGCCTCGGGCAACTGCACACCCGCGTCCTCGAGGCACTCGACCGCGGCGACCGCCATCTCGTCGTTCGCGGCCACGACGGCGTCGAACGGGATCCCCTGGTCGAGCGCCTGGCGGACCGCCGCGCGGGCGAGGTCCGGGTGGAAGTCGGCGCGGAAGAAGAGCCGCTCGTCCACCGCGACGCCGAGCGCCGCGAGCGTCTCGCGGAACACGCGCTCGCGCTCCTGCGAGTCGTGGTTCTGCGCGTAGCCGGCCAGGAAGAGGAAGCGGCGCCGCCCGTGCCGCTCGTGCAGGTGCTCGACGAGGCCGCGCAGGCCGCTCTGCCCTTCGCAGACGATGGACGGCATCGTCGCGAGCGGGAAGCCGAGGCTCACCATCGGCAGCGGCCGGAACCGCGCGCAGTACTCGTCGAGCTGCTCCGTCCCCAGGTACTTCGCCGCCAGGCACGGCACGACGACGATCCCGTCGAGGCGGTTCGCCGACATCAGCTCGAAGATCGAGCTCCGCCGCCGGCCCGCCGGCGACCACACGTCCCCGCCCACGAAGTTGACGACGCTGACGCCGGCCTCCCGCGCGACCGCCTCCACCCCCGCCCAGATCGCGCGCTGGTAGTCCTCGTCCACGCTGTCCAGCATCACCCCGACGGTCGGTCGCCGGGGCCCGGCAGGCTGGGCAGCGGTCTCCATCTGGTTGCTCCGGACGTAGGGGAACGCCCCAGTGTACGCCAAAGGGGGCGGGCGAAAAGTCCCTCCCCCGTCCCGCGGAGTGGCGTAGGCGAGAGCTTACCCGCCCGGGACGACGCAGCGCGTCAACGCGCGGGCGCGGACGGAGGCCTCGGGCACACGGGAAGAGGCGCGGTCCTTCACCGATGCAGCTTCGACAGCAGCCGGTCCTTCTCGCGGAGCTCCTGCATGATCATCGACGCCTTGAACGCGCTCCGGATCTGCTCGGCGAGCGCGAGGCTCGAGATCTCCTCCTGCGGGCTGAACTCGAGCCCGATGAAGCCGATCTCCTCCTCGCCGAAGATGAGCGGCTGGTAGACGAGGCTCACGCGCTCCGCGCGATCGAGGATGCCCGGCGGCAGGAGCGCGCGGGCGGGGTACTCGATCCCCTCGCGGTCGAGGTTCTTCCGCCCGCCCTGGTCGTACGCGAGCAGGAGCCGCGCCTTCTGGAACGCCGTCGCGGGCGAGCCGTGCACCGAGAGGTAGCAGCGCCGGATGCCGATGCGCGGCAGCTCGCGCGCCATCGTGTCGAGCAAGGTCGGCGTGTCGAAGCAGCCGATGAGCGAGTCGATCACGTACTGCAGGGTCAGCATCTTGCGCGAGAGCCGCGCGTGCGCCTTCCAGAGCTGCTGGCGCTCCGCCTCCTTCACGAGGATGCGCGCCTGATGGAGCAGCGCCTCTGCGCGCGCCTCGGCCGACGGCGAGAGCCGGCCGCCGGTCTCGCGCCGGAGCAGCGTCAGGAAGTCGTCCCAGACCTCGTCGCTCGTCCCCTGCGCGAGGCTCTCGCGCAGCTCCGTGTCGAGCCGGCTCGCGAACGCGCCCGGGCCGCCGCCCACCTCCGCCACGAACGCCTGCACGAGCCCGGTGATCCCCTCCGGCCCGCGCGGCCGCAGCAGCGCGCCGCCCTCCTTGCGGAGCACGGCCATGATGGTCTCGGTGAGCTGCGGGAACGGCGTCGAGCTCGGGCGCCGCCCCGGGCGCGGCTCGCCGGCGCGCAGCGCCGTCTCGGAGAAGCAGCCGCACGAGCGGCGGATCACGATCTGCGTCGGGTGGCGCTCCACGGGGAGCGCGGGCTCGCCGCGGAGGATGCCGAGCAGGGCCTGCACGGCGCGGCGCGCGAGCTCGAACGTCGGCTGGCGGACCGTGGTGAGCGGGAGGCGCTGCCGCTGCGCGCTCGGGATGTCGTCGAACCCGGTGATGCTCACGTCGTGCGGGATGCGGAGCCCCGCGTCCGCGCAGGCGTCCATGGCCGCGATCGCCATGTCGTCGTTGGCCGCCACCAC
>DASPMI010000171.1:0-5995 GCA_035627135.1 Anaeromyxobacter sp.
GCGGCGGCGAGACGGTGGCGGGGGGGGCGGGCGGGAGAGGTCGCGGATCTCCCCGCCCGCCTCGCGCTCGGCGGGTCCATGCTCTTCCATGGCCTCCAGAAGCTGCGCGCCCCGGCGCAGAACGCGCCGTTCTTCGAGAGCCTCGGTTTCCGTCCGGGACGGTCGTGGGCGTTCGCGACGGGGCTCGCGGAGACGTTCGCCGGCGCGGCGGCCGTGCTGGGCATCGCGACCCGCCCGGCGGCGCTGCTGGTGATCGCGACCCAGGCGGTCGCCATCTGGAAGGTCCACGCGCCGAAGGGCTACGAGAACATGAAGGGCGGGATGGAGTACAACCTCTCGCTCGTCTCGATCGCGTCGGGGCTCCTGCTCGACGGGCCGCGCCGGCTCTCGGCGCTCCAGGCCGTGCAGCGGGCGCGCGCGCGCCGCGGCTGGCTCGCGCGGCGCGCGCCGGCGCCGCTCGATCGAGCCCTGGACCTCCTCCACTGACGCGCGGGACGGCCGGGCCTGGAGCCTGGGGCTCGACGCCCGAGGCCCTGAAGGCTTTTCCAGGGATCCGGCCGCCGGCATGCTAGTGTCCCCGGCCGTGGATCGCGCGAAGGTCTTGAAAGAGGTCCGGGGCTGGACGCTGACCATCCTCGCGGTGCTCGCGTTCCGGGCGTTCCTGTACGAGGCGGTCACCATCCCGACCGGCTCGATGATCCCCACGCTGCAGATCGGCGACTACGTCATCGTCGAGAAGTGGGCCTACGGCGCCCGCATCCCCTTCACGCCCGCCGCCCAGCTCAACTGGTCGTCCCCGGAGCGCGGCGACGTGGTGGTGCTGCTCGCGCCCAAGGGCTCGCCGCACGACGACGACCTCATCAAGCGCGTCGTCGCCGTGGCCGGGGACACGGTCGAGATCCGGAACGGGCACCTCGTCGTGAACGGGACGCCCGTGCCCCGGGAGAAGGCCGCGGGCCCGGAGCGGTGCGAGTACTGGACGAAGCGCCCCGAGGGCGAGTGGTTCAAGGAGCCCTGCGACGACTTCGTCGAGGTGCTCGACCAGCACCGGTACCACACCTACTGCGCGCCGGCGCCGGAGCCGTGCGGCGACGTCCCGGGCGGCAGGGTGCCGGAGGGCACCGTCTGGCTCGCCGGCGATCACCGCGACAACTCCGCCGACAGCCGCCTCTTCGGCCCGCAGCCGGTGAGCCGCATCAAGGGCCGCGCGTGGGTCGCGCTCTTCTCGTGGGGGCCCGACGGGCTGCGCACGGATCGGCTCTTCCACCGCGTGAACCACTGACCGCGAGCGCGTCGCGAGGCGGGGTGCGCGCTCGTGCTCCGCGGGTCGTGCGGAGGGAGTGACCGGGGTACGTCGAGGTGACCCGCGCGCGCCGCGCCGGGATCCTTCTCCGCGCGAGGTGTGCATCGTATCCTCCGCCGTCGAACCGACCTGGAGGTCCCATGCCCCGCACCACGAGACTCCTTCGGCGCGCCCTCGCGGGCGCCGCCGCCGCCCTGCTCACGGGCGTCCTCCTCCTCGGCCGCGCCAGCGCGGCCGGCCCCGCGCTCCCCGCGGGGATCCCGCCGCTCCCCCCGCCGTACAAGGACTGGCCCAGGGTCTCGAGCCCGATCGCGCTCGATCCCGCCATCGAGGCGCGCATCAAGGAGATCGTCGCCGGCATGACGCTCGAGCAGAAGGTCGGGCAGATGACCCAGCCGGACGCGCTCCAGATCAGCCCCGACGACGTCCGCAAGTACTACATCGGGACGGTGCTCGTGGGCGGCGACGGCTGGCCGCGCAACGACCGCCGCGCCGACGCGGCCGCGTGGCGCGCCGTCTCCGACAGGCTCTGGGAGGCGTCGATGTCGACGGACGCCAAGGTGAAGATCCCGCTGCTCTGGGGGCTCGACGCCGTGCACGGGCTGGGGCGCATCCACGGCACCACCGTCTTCCCGCACAACATCGGCCTGGGAGCCGCGCACGACCCCGGGCTCGTCCGCCGGATCGGCGCCGCGACCGCGCAGCAGATGCGGGTCTCGGGCCACGACTGGAACTTCGCGCCGTGCGTCGCGGTCCCGCGCGACGACCGGTGGGGCCGCACGTACGAAGGGTTCTCCGAGGACCCCGCGATCACCCGCGTCTACGCGCAGGAGTACGTGGCCGGGCTCCAGAACCTGGGCGCGAAGCCGGATCCGGCGCGGCCCTACGGCGCCCTCGCCAGCGCGAAGCACTTCCTCGGCGACGGCGGGACGATCGACGGCGAGGACCAGGGGCTCAACGCGTCGTCCGAGGCGCAGCTCATCAACGTCCACGCGCAGGGCTACTTCGGCGCGATCGCCGCGGGCACGCAGACGATCATGGCCACGTTCAACAGCTGGATCCCCGAGCCGAAGAGCCCGCCGAGCCCGGACCAGATCAGGGCCGCGAAGATCCACGGCTCGAGGTACCTCCTCACGGACGTGCTCAAGGGGAAGATGGGGTTCGACGGCGTCGTCGTCGGCGACTGGAAGGCCCACGGCCAGCTCCCCGGGTGCACCAACCTCCGCTGCGCGAAGGCCATCGACGCGGGCGTGGACGTCTTCATGGTCGCGGACGAGTGGCGCGGGTTCTTCGACGCCACCGTCGACCTCGTGAAGAAGGGCGAGGTCCCGATGGCGCGGATCGACGACGCGGTGACCCGGATCCTCCGCGTGAAGCTGCGGATGGGCCTCTTCGACATGCCCAAGCCCTCGGCGCGGCCGTTCGCGACCGACGCCGCCCGCCTCGTGCACCGCGAGCTCGCGGCCGAGGCCGTCCAGAAGTCGCTCGTGCTGCTCAAGAACGACCGCAAGACCCTGCCGCTCCCCCGCACCGCGAAGGTGCTCGTCGTCGGCAAGAGCGCCGACAGCATCATGAACCAGACCGGCGGCTGGACCATCGAGTGGCAGGGGAAGAACAACCGCAACTCCGACTTCCCCGCGGGGAGCAGCGTGCTCGCCGGCATCCGCGAGGTCGTGGGCGAGGCGAACGTCACCTTCAAGGAGCGCGGCGAGGCGGACGTTTCGAAGTTCGACGCCGTGATCGCGGTGATCGGCGAGCCGCCCTACGCCGAGTTCTTCGGCGATCTCTCGTCCGGCCCCCTCCACCCGCGCGCGCCCGAGACGATGGAGCACGCCAGGATCCACCCGGAGGACCTCGCCGTGCTGGACCGCGTGCGCGGGAAGGGGAAGCCGGTCGTGACGGTGTTCCTGTCCGGCCGCCCGCTGCTCACGAACAAGGAGCTCAACCGCTCCGACGCGTTCGTCGCCGCCTGGCTGCCGGGGACCGAGGGCGCGGCGATCGCGCCCGTGCTGTTCCAGGGGCCGGACGGGAAGCCGGCCAGGGACTTCACCGGGAGGCTCTCGTTCTCCTGGCCGAAGGTCGACTGCGTCCCCCAGAACGTGGGCGCCCCGAAGTACGACCCGCTGTTCCCGTTCGGCTACGGCCTCACGTACGCCGACGCGAAGGACCTGCCGGCCCTGCCGGAGCCTGCGTCGCAGCGCTGCGAGTGAGCGGACGCCCGGGAGCTCCCGTCCGGGCCTGCGGGCTCGGGCGGGGGCGCGGCCGGGTCAGTACTTGCCGTCCTCGACCTCGATGAGCCGGTAGATCTCGGCGGCGTCGGCGGCCTTCAGGATCGACTCGCGGAAGGTCGCGTTCTTGAAGATCCGGCTGATGCGCGCGAGCGCCTTGAGGTGGGCGCCGGCCGAGTTCTCGGGGGCGAACAGCGCGAAGAACAGGTTGGTGGGCCGGCCGTCGATCGCCCGGAAGTCGATGCCCGCCGTCGAGCGGCCGAAGCTCGCGGAGAGGGCCGGCAGGCCGGACACCTTCCCGTGCGGGATCGCGACCCCCTCGCCGATGCCGGTCGAGCCGAGCTTTTCGCGCTCGAGGAGCGTCTCCAGGAGCTTCCCGGCGTCCACCTTCTGGGCCTGGGCGAGCGGGCGGCAGAGCTCGGCGAGGACCGCCTGCCCGGTCCGGCCGGTCAGGTCGTGGATCACGCAGTCGGCCCGGAGGAACTCTACGATCTTCATGGCGGAACCGGCGTTAACACAGTTGGCAACGCGGGGGCAAGAACGCAAGGAATGAAACGGAGCCCGGCGGGGCGGCTGGGTCGTGCCCTCCCGCCGGGCAGGTTCGAGGCCCGCGCGTCGCGCTTCACACGCGCGCTTCGATGAGGCCGAAGTTCCCGTCGTCGCGCCGGTAGACGACGTTGATCGCGCGATCGGCCGCGTTCTGGAACACGTAGAAGTTGGCGTCGAGCAGGTCGAGCTGGAGCAGGGCCTCGTCCACGGACATCGGCTTCGCCTCGAACTTCGTGCTCGTCACCACGCGGTGGCTGGGCCGGTCGGGGTTGTCGAGCATGTCGAGGATGTCGTGGCGGAGCTCGACCGCCGCCGGCTCGACGTGGTTGCCGCTCGTCTTGAAGGTCTGGAGCTTCGACTTGTGCTTCTTGAGCTGCCGCTCGATCTTCTCGGCGGCCGCGTCGATGGAGGCGTACATGTCCTGCGACCGGGACGTGCCGCGCAGGAGGAAGCGGCCCGCCTTGACGGTGATCTCGGCGTGGTGGTCCAGGTTCTCCACGTGAAGCACGGCGTGCGCTTCGCTGGGCCGGTCGATGTAGCGCTGCACGTGCTCGACGCGGTCGCGGACGTGAGCCTTCAGGGCTTCGGTGGGATCGAGATGCCGGAAGGTGATGTTCACCTGCATGAACCGCCTCCTTGGAAACACCGCCCGAAAAATGCATCGGCCGCGGCCCGGCGGTCTGAAGACCCGTCGGTTCCGCGGCCGGTGCCGATGCTGCCGGATGGCAACATTCCCGCTTCATCATAGCCCAGCCCTCCCGCGGATCACCCCGGGGGCCCAGGTTCGGGTGGGGTCTTGATCGGGGTGGGAGTGAGACCTCCCCCGCGGCGCGGCGACCGGCGCACCGCGGACGGCGAGCGGGCTGGCGCCCGGTGCGGGATGGGGCTATGGATCGAGGACTGGACGGGCGGACTAGAAGTACTTCTTCCGCTTCGAGCTCGGCAGCAGGCCTAGCACCTCGCGGTACTTGGCGACGGTGCGGCGCGCGATCTCGATCCCCTGGCCCTTCAGGATCTCGACGATCTTCTGGTCGGAGTGCGGCTTGCGCGGATCCTCGGCGGCCACGATCTGCTTGATGTGGTTCTTGACCGCCTCGCTGGCGATCTCGTCCCCGCCGGTCTTGTTGATCGCGGAGTTGAAGAAGAACTTGAGCTCGTAGATGCCCTGGGGCGTGTGGACGTACTTGTTGGTCGTGACGCGCGAGACCGTCGACTCGTGCATCCCGATGTCCTCGGCCACGTCGCGGAGGATGAGCGGCCGGAGGTGGGCGATGCCCTTGTCGAGGAACTCCTTCTGGAACTTCACGATCGACTCGGTGACCTTGAAGATCGTCCGCTGCCGCTGGTGGATCGAGCGGATGAGCCACACCGCGCTCCGCAGCCGCTCCTGGATGTACTCCTTCGCCTTGCCCGCCTCGCCGTTCTTGAGCGCGGCGCGGTACATCCCGCTGATGCGGAGCTTGGAGAGGCCGTCGTCGTTGAGGACGGTCACGTACTTGTCGCCCATCTTGTGGACGTAGACGTCGGGCGTGATGTACTGCGCGTCCTCGCTCGAGTAGGCGCGGCCAGGCTTGGGCTCGAGGCGGCTGATGACCTTGACCGCCCTCACGACGTCCTCGATCGACAGCTTCAGGTCCTTGGCGATCGCCTGGTAGTTCTTCGACTCGAGGTGCTTCAGGTGGCGCTCGATGATGGCCACGATCTCGGGCGTGTCGGCGTTCAGGTGCCGGACTTGCAGCAGCAGGCACTCGCGGAGGTCGCGCGCGGCGACGCCGATCGGGTCGAGCTCCTGCACCCGGTGCAGCACCTTCTCGGCGAACTCGATCCCCACGCCCGCCTCGAAGGAGACGCGCACGAGCGGATCGCGCGCCGACGACTCCTCGAGCTCCCCCTCGACCGCGGGCATCTTGAAGTA
>DASPMI010000172.1:0-31826 GCA_035627135.1 Anaeromyxobacter sp.
GGGCGAGCGCGCGGGCGCGGGCGCGGGCGCGGGGAGGATGTAGAATGCCGCGCATGGACTTCCGGAACCGCACGGTGGTGCTCTGCGTGGGCGGCGGGATCGCGGCGTACAAGGCCTGCGAGGTGGCGCGGCTCGTCGTGAAGGGCGGCGGGCGCGTGCGCGTCGCCATGACGCCGGCGGCGACCCGCTTCGTGGCCCCGCTCACGTTCCAGGCGCTCTCCGGCGCGCCCGTCCTCGTGGACCTCCTCGATCCGGCCGCCGAGTCCACGTACGGGCACCTCGCCCTCGCGCGGATGGCCGACCTCGTCGTGGTCGCGCCCGCGACGGCCGACCTCATCGCCCGCATCCGCGCGGGCATGGCCGACGACGCGGTGACCACCACGGTCCTCGCCGCGACGTGCCCGGTGCTCGTCGCGCCGGCGATGAACACGCGCATGTGGCGCCACCCGGCCACGCAGGAGAACCTGGCCGTGCTGCGTGCGCGGGGCGTGCACCTCGTCGGCCCCGCGTCGGGCGAGCTCGCCGACGGCGACGTGGGGGAGGGGAGGCTCGCGGATCCCGAGGAGCTCGCGGCCGCCGCCGCGCGCATCCTGGGCCGGCGCGATCTCGTCGCCCGGCGGGTCGTCGTCACGGCCGGCCCGACGCGCGAGCCCATCGACCCGGTCCGTTTCATCTCCAACCCTTCTTCGGGGAAGATGGGCTACGCGCTCGCGCAGGTCGCGGCGCGCCGCGGGGCCGAGGTGGTGCTCGTCTCCGGGCCCACGTCGCTGCCCGACCCGGAGGGCGTGCGGGTGGTGCGGGTCACGACGGCCGAGGAGATGGCGAAGGCCGTCGAGGCCGAGGTGGCGGGGATGGATCTCTTCATCGGCGCCGCCGCCGTGTCCGACTACCGGCCCGCCACCGCGGCCCCGCAGAAGATCAAGAAGACGCCCGCCGACGAGACGCTCGCGCTCACCCGGACCCCCGACATCCTCGCGGGGCTCGGCGAGAGGTTCGCCGGGAAGGCGGGCGCGCCGGTGCTCGTCGGGTTCGCGGCCGAGACCGAGGAGGTCATCTCCCGCGCGCGCGAGAAGCTGAAGAAGAAGGGGTGCGATCTCGTGGTCGCGAACAAGGTGGGCGCGCCCGGAGCGGGGTTCGGGGGCGACACGAACCGCGTCGCGCTCGTCTCGGCCAGCGAGCTGGCGGAGATCGAGGGGCCGAAGGACAAGGTGGCCGAGGCGATCCTCGACTGGATCCTGCCGGTCCTGGATGGGAGACGGACGGCGCGCGCCTGACGCGTGCGACTGCGCACCCGGGCTCGGGCTCGGGCGCGGGCTCGTTCACGGGTGGCTAGGCCGCGAGCCTGGCCACCGAGTGCGGCAGGACGAGCTTCCCCTGGATCGCCGTCCGGAAGCTCTCGCGCGTCTCGGCGGCGATCGCGTGCGCGTCGCGCAGGGTGATCGCGCGGCGGCGGACCCGGTCCTGGAGCTGCTTGCGCAGGTCGCCCGCGAGCTTGATGTTCCGCCCGCCGGTCGCGTCGGCGCGCGCGGCGAGGCAGCGCTCGCCCTCGTCGAGCAGGCCGAGGATGGCGGTGAGGGCCAGCTCGTTGGTCTCGGCGACGAGGTCGGGCTCGAGCACGAGGCGGCGCTCCGGCGCGAGCGCGAACCGCGAGAGGTGGTGGAAGCGGCCGATGCGGGCGCTCGCGAGGAGCGAGCGGAAGAGCTGCTTCGAGACGCCGAAGGGCAGGACCGACGCCCCGCCGAGGGCCCGCTCGAGGAAGTCGTCGTGCCCTCGGATGGCGCGCGTGGAGACCTGGCGCGCGAGGGCCGACAGGCCGCGGTCCATGCGCTGGTCGTACCGGAGCTCCCAGTACGCGTGGCGCGTGCTCGCCTTGTGGAAGGAGGCGACCGTCTTGAACGGGACGAAGTAGTTGTGCGCCACGGTGTCCGCGGCGAGGTGGGCGAGGAACCCGAGCGCGAACGCCTGCTCGGCGCCGGGCTTCGCCTGGCGGAAGACGTTGAAGCCGACGCGCCAGTTGTGACAGTGGTACAGATACCGCGCCATGTTCTTGCCGACGACGATGTCCGCCGCGAGGGAGCCGTAGAGGAACTCGTGGCCGAAGTCCACGAGGAGCGCGCGGATCGGGCTCTGGATCACGCCCAGGTTCTGGAGCGCCTGGGCGGAGAAGCTGAGGTGCGCGAGCGGGCCCCACGCGAACGCGTCGGAGGGCCAGGCGAGGACGAGGACGGCGGCGGCGGCGAGCGTGGCGACGGCGAAGACGCGAGGCATGGACATCGGGCGAGGATCTTAGGAGTGCACGACCTACCGTCGCAACGCCAGGAAATGGGCGAATCGAGCGCAGATGTGAGCGGCGGCGTACAGCCGCACGAGGAGGCCGTCGCGGAGCTCGCGGCGGAGGCCGTCCGTCACCTCGCCTGGCTGCGGAGCGCCGGGATCCAGGAGCTTCCGCCGCCGCAGGAACGGCCCGCTCCCCCGGCCGTATTCCCGGCCGCCCCCGAAGCGGCCGTCCCCCCCGGAGGCGACGAGGCGCTCGTGCGCCACTCGCATGACGCAGCGCCGGATGACGCCGGATCCCGGGTCCTGCGACGGGCTCAGGATGAGCGCCCACCCGCCGCGCCGGCAGGTGCCCCGCTGGAGCGGTTCGCGGGCGCGAAGGGGTGCGGCAGCCCGGAGCTGCTCGCGATCCGCGGAGAGCTGGGCGAGTGCGCGCGGTGCAAGCTCGCGAAGGGGCGCCACAACCTCGTGTTCGGCGTCGGCAACCCGAAGGCCGAGCTCGTCTTCGTGGGCGAGGGCCCCGGCGAGGACGAGGACCTGCAGGGCGAGCCCTTCGTCGGGCGCGCGGGGCAGCTCCTCACGAAGATGATCGAGGCGATGGGGTTCGCGCGGAGCGACGTCTACATCGCGAACGTCGTGAAGTGCCGGCCGCCCGGGAACCGCAACCCGGAGCCGGACGAGATCGAGGCGTGCGAGCCGTACCTGCGCGCGCAGCTCGCGGCCATCCGGCCGAAGGTGATCGTCGCGCTCGGGAAGTTCGCGGCGCAGACGCTGCTCCGCGACGGCACGCCGATCTCGAAGCTGCGCGGCCGCTGGTTCGCGTACGAGGGCGTGCGGCTCATGCCGACGTTCCACCCCGCGTATCTGTTGCGCAGCCCCGACGAGAAGAAGAAGGCATGGGAGGATCTCCAGCTCGTGATGAAGGAGCTGGGCAAGCCGCTCGCGCGGAGGTGACCATGCTGCGGAAGCTCGTCCTCACGGTGGTCGCGGCCCTGGCGACCGGGGTCGGGATCTCCGCCGCCGCGCCCCCGCCGGCCGACGGCCCGGGCGGGCCACCGCGGGTCCTGACCGTGGAGCTGGACGGGGCCATCACCGTCGGGACCACCGAGGTCGTCCAGGCCGCGCTCGCGCGCGCCGACGCGGAGGGGTTCGCCGCGGTCCTGTTCCAGCTCGACACGCCGGGCGGCGCCCTCGAGGCGACCCGCACCATCGTGCGCGCGATGCTGGAGAGCCGTGTCGCGGTGCTCGTCTGGGTCGGCCCCGCGGGCGCGCGCGCGGGCTCGGCGGGCGTGTTCCTGACGCTCGCCGCCGACGTCGCCGCCATGCACCCGACGTCCAACATCGGCGCCGCGCACCCGGTCCTGAGCGGCGGCAGGGACGTCGAGGATCAGGCGGGGAAGGAGATGGCGCGGAAGGTCGAGAACGACACGGCCGCCCAGGTCCGCTCGATCGCCGCCGCGCGCGGGCGCAACGCCGACTGGGCCGAGAAGGCGGTCCGCGAGAGCGTCTCCGTCACCGCGGACGTCGCGGTGAAGGAGCGCGTGGTGGACTTCCTGGCGGCGACGCCGGCGGCGATGGTGGCGCAGGCCGACGGCCGCACCATTCGCCCGAAGGACGACCCGCGGACGCTGCGCCTCGCGGGCGCTTCCCTGGTCGCGCACGAGCCGACCATCCGCCAGCGGTTCCTGATGTTCATCGCCAACCCGAACGTCGTCGCGATCCTGTCGCTGCTCGGCCTGCTCGGGCTCGGGATCGAGTTCTACAACCCGGGAGGGATCGTCCCCGGCGTCGTGGGCGGCATCTGCCTGTTCCTCGTCTTCGTCTCCGCGCAGGTGATCCCGGTGAACGTCGCCGCGGTGTTGCTGCTCATCGCCGGGGCCGGGCTGCTCGTCGCGGAGGCCTACCTCACGACGCACGGCATCGCCGCGGTCGGGGGCGCCGTCCTGATGGTGATCGGGATGCTGTTCCTGCTCGACACCGACGCCCCGGGCCAGGCCTTCGATCCCGGGAGCTTCTCGATCTCCCCGTGGGTCGTCTGGCCGACCCCCGTCGCCCTGGCGCTCCTGTTCGGCTTCATGGGCTGGAAGGTGGCCCGCAGCCGGAGCATGCCGCTCCAGCTCGGCGCCGCGGCGCTCGTCGGCGCGATCGGCGACGCGCTCTCGGATATCGGCCCCGAAGGGGGAGAGGCCTTCGTGCACGGCGAGTACTGGCGCGCGAAGAGCGCCGGCCCGATCGCGCGCGGCGCGCGGGTGCGGGTGCTCGCCGTCGACGGGCTCGTATTGAGCGTTGAGGAGGACCGCGCCTCGCAGTAAACCCAGCACGCCGTACCCGTACGCGGAGGGCACATGTCCATCGTCAGCATCGGCATCGCGGTCGCGGTCGTCCTCCTCTGGTTCGTCTCCGGCATCCGGATCATCAACGAGTACGAGCAGGGCGTGGTCCTGCGCCTGGGCCGCTTCTCCGGCGTCCGCACCGCCGGCCTCAAGTGGATCGTCCCGATCATCGACCGGATGATCATCATCGACATGCGCGTCACCGCGGAGCAGGTGCCGCCGCAGGACGTCATCACGCGGGACAACGTCTCGGTGAAGGTGAACGCGGTCATCTACTTCCGGGTGATCGCCGCCGATCGGGCCTTCCTCCAGGTGACCGACTTCCTGTTCGCGACGAGCCAGTTCGCCCAGACCACGCTCCGCTCCGTGCTCGGCCAGGTCGAGATGGACGACCTCCTCAGCCAGCGGGACAAGATCAACCGGCAGCTCCAGGAGATCATCGATCGCCACACCGAGCCATGGGGCGTGAAGGTGACCGCGGTCGAGGTGAAGCAGGTGGACCTGCCCGACGAGATGCGCCGGGCGATGGCCAAGCAGGCCGAGGCCGAGCGCGAGCGCCGGTCCAAGATCATCGCCGCCGAGGGCGAGTTCCAGGCGGCGGAGCGGCTCGGCCAGGCGGCGGACGTCATCGCCCGGTCCCCTGGCGCGCTCCAGCTCCGGTACCTGCAGACCCTGGTGGAGATCTCCGGCGAGAAGAACTCCACGATCCTGTTCCCGCTGCCCATCGAGATCGTGAAGCCGTTCATCGACGCCGCGAAGAAGTAGGCGCGGCGGGCGTGACGCGACGCCGGGCGGCTCCGTACCACCCGGACGGCCCGGATGGAGCCCAAGGTCCGGCGGGCGCGCCCGGGCCGGTCCGCTTCCAGCTCGCGCGGACGCCGGATCGCAAACGTTCAGCGCCGCGCGCGGCGCTGCGGCAGGGTCTCCGGCTCGGCGCGGCGCGCGCCGGTGTATCATCGGCGCATATGACCCTCTCGACGCTCTCCGGTCGCAAGACCGTCTCGTGGTTCGTTCGCTCTGCGCTCGTCTCCGCGCTCCTCGCGGCCGCCCCCGGGGCGCGCGCCGCCGGCGAGGCCACCCCGGCCGCCTGGACCAAGGCGCGGAGCCTCTGCGACGCCGGCAAGCTCGAGGAGGGCTGGAAGGCGCTCGTGCAGCTCGAGCGGTCGGCGGGGAAGCAGCCGCTCCCGGCGGCGTACTGGCGCGAGGTGCTCGCCTGCGCGAGCAAGGCGAACCTGCCCGCGAACGCCCTCCGCGCCGGCAAGAAGCTGGACGCGCTGAAGCAGGCCACCGCCGAGGACCGGACCGCCGTGGCGAAGATGCGCGCCGCGGTGCGCGTGCCGGAGCCCGAGGCGGTGATCCCCGCCGAGGAGGCGTGGATCGTCCGGCCGCGCGGCAATGGCGTGCTGCTCGTGAACGGGCCCTGCGGGTTCGCGTTCGAGCCGCGGAACGACCACCCGTTCCTGCCGCACGTGCAGCAGCGCGCGTGCTCCGTCCGCACCTGGACGCCCCCGCTCAAGGGCAAGGGGGGCGAGCTCCGCCCCGGCGTGATCGTGCTCGCGCGCGTCGCGAAGGCCGGGGAGAAGCTCGAGGACTACGCGGCCCTGATGATGCCCACCTGGAAGCCCGCGCGGTTCGACGGCTTCAAGTGCCCCGGCGCGCGGTGCCTGACGTTCGGGACCCGGCACAAGGGAGTGTACGGGAAGGACGGCGACGGAGTGGGCCTCGCGGTCGCGTTCGAGCGGGACGAGCCGGAGTTCCCCGGGCTCCTGTTCGAGGATCCGGGCCCGACGGTGGCCCGGAAGCCCGGCGCCCCGCCGGTCTTCGGCCGGTTCCGCGGCAAGATCCACTACCTCGTCATGTTCGACAGCGCCGCCACGATCGCCGAGCGGGCCAAGCCGGACTACCGCAAGTTCCTCGCCGATCTCCGCGTCGAGTAGCGGCGCGGGCCCGCCCGCTCACCCCTCGGCGTCGTCCGGGAGCGGCGCGCCGCCCGCGGCGTGCGCGAGCAGCTCGTCCAGGGCGCCGAGGAGCTCGCGGTTGCCGTCCTGCCGGTACTCCGCCAGGCGCCGCTCGAAGTCCGGGAGCCGCTCGAGGAAGACGCCGAGCGCCGCAGCGTCGAGCTCGCCGTCCACGCCGAGCCCGTAGCCCTCGGCCTGCAGGGCGCGGCCGTTCAACACCTGCTCGAACTGCTTCCGCACCGGCGAGCAGAGCACCGGCTTGTGCAGGTAGATCGCCTCCGAGAGCGTGGTGAAGCCGCCGTTGGCGATCACCGCGCGCGCCGTCCGGAGGTCCTCGACGAACGTGCGCTCGGAGAAGGGCCGGAAGCGGAGGTTGCCCTCCACCGCGTCCTCGCGGAGGTCCCGGCGGAAGCCGTAGATCCGGCACTCGCGCCCGCTCCCGGCGAGGATCGCGGGGAGGCCGGCGTTGGACTCGGACGTCTGGTAGACGAGGAGGTGCTCGCCCCGCTCCGCGCGCGCGGCGAGGATCTCGGGGCGGATGACCGGCGGGTGGAGCGTCGTGCGCGGCTTGCGCACCGGCGGGCGGAAGAACGTCGTGACGAGGTAGTGGAAGCAGCCGGGGAGCTTCGCCTTCACCACCGCCTTCGCGAGCTGGAAGTCGAGCTCGTGGCCGGCGATCGCCTCGGGCGGCAGCGTGCAGCGCGAGAGGAGCTGGATGTTGTCCAGCGAGATCACCGGGAGCCGGTGGCTCCGGGCGTAGAGGTAGCTCCAGCTCTCGAAGTCGGAGACCACCACGTCCGGCCGGAACTGCTCGGCGAGGTCGAAGTAGGCGCGGACGTTCCGCGGCCAGCCGCCGGTGACGGCCCCGGCCACGTTGCGGAAGAACGTCCGGAAGTTCTGGACCTCGTTGTCCTCGTAGACGATCGTGAGGCCCCAGATCTTGTTCACTCCCAGGTGATCCGACTCGCGCGCCTTGAGGTAGTCGTGGGCGCGCCCCGAGACGACCACCTGCACGTCGTGCGACGCGGTCAGGTGATCGAGCACCACCCGCGACCGCATCGCGTGCCCCATCCCTTCGCCCACCACCCCGTAGAGGATCCGCATCGGGCACGATGGTAGCGCGGTTCCTTACCCTCCGGGAGAACGGGGATCGAAAGGGTCGCTTCCGCGGATCCGGGATCCCTATCTTCCCGCTCGACGGCGAGCGGCCCCGGCGGGACCCGAGGAGGACGACCATGGCGCAGCACGGACGCGAGGTGGTGATCGTGGGGGCGGCCCGGACGCCGATCGGCGCGTTCCTCGGGGCCCTCTCGACGGTGCCGGCGCCGCGCCTCGGCGCCGCCGCCATCCGCGCCGCCCTCGCGCGCTCCGGGGTCGATCCCGCCGCCGTGGACGAGGTGGTCATGGGGAACGTCCTCCAGGCCGGGCAGGGCCAGGCGCCGGCGCGCCAGGCGGCGCTCTTCGCGGGGGTGCCCGAGCGCGCGCCCGCCTGGACGCTCAACAAGATGTGCGGCTCCGGCATGAAGGCAGTCATCGCGGGCGCGCAGGCGATCGCGCTCGGCGAGGCGGAGGTCGTGGTGGCGGGCGGGATGGAGTCGATGTCGCTCGTGCCGTACTACGATCGCGCCGCCCGGAGCGGCGCGCGCATGGGGAACGCCGAGCTCCTCGACGGGATGATCCACGACGGCCTCTGGGACCCGTACCACCAGGAGCACATGGGCATGTGCGCGGAGCGGTGCGCGGCCTCGCAGGACGTCTCGCGCGCGGCCCAGGACGCCTACGCGCTCGAGTCCACCCGGCGCGCGCAGGAGGCGCAGCGGGACGGCCGCTTCGCCGCGGAGCTCGTGCCGGTGGAGGTGCCGGGCCGCAAGGGCGAGAAGACGGTGGTGGCCGAGGACGAGGGTCCGCGGACCGCGCGGCCGGAGAAGATCCCGTCGCTGCGGCCCGCGTTCAAGCCCGACGGCACGGTCACCGCCGCGAGCGCGTCGTCGATCTCGGACGGCGCCGCCGCGCTCGTGCTCATGAGCGCAGAGCGCGCCCGCGCCGAGGGGCGGACGCCGCTCGCGCGGATCGCCGCCTGGGGCGGCAGCGCCCGGGCGCCCCAGGAGTTCCCCATCGCGCCCGCCGACGCGGTCCGCCTCACCCTCGGGAAGGCGGGGCTCGAGGTCCGCGACGTCGACCTCTGGGAGATCAACGAGGCCTTCGCCGTCGTCGCGCTCGCCAACGCGCGGCTCCTCGGCGTCGATCCCGCGACGCTCAACGTCCGCGGCGGCGCCGTCGTGCTCGGTCACCCGATCGGCGCCTCGGGCGCGCGCATCCTCGTCACGCTCCTCCACGCGATGAAGGACCTGGGGAAGTCCCGCGGTCTGGCGAGCATCTGCATCGGCGGCGGCGAGGCGCTCGCGATGGTGGTGGAGCGGTAGACTCGTCCGCATGTCCCCGCTGCTGACGCTCACCACGGACTACGGCTCCGCCTCCCCGTACCCGGCCCAGCTCAAGGCCGTCCTGCTCTCGGCCATCCCCGACGCGCGGATCGCGGACGTGACCCACGACGTTCCCGCGTTCGACGTGCGCGCGGGCGCGCTGATCCTCGAGGCGGCGGTGCCGTGGTTCCCGCGCGAGGCCGTCCACGTGGCCGTGGTGGATCCGGGGGTGGGGACCACGCGGCGGGCGATCGCGGTGGTCGATCCCGAGGGGCGGCGGCTCGTCGGCCCGGACAACGGCCTCCTCACGCCGTTCCTCGGCCCCGGCGCGCGGGTCCGCGCGATCGCCGAGCGCGGCGGGGTGATCCCCTCCCCGCGGTACGCGACCTTCCACGGCCGGGACCTCTTCGCCCCGGCGGCCGCCTACCTGGCGCGCGGGGGAACGCCCGCGGCGCTCGGGCCGGAGGTGGACGACCCCATCCGGCTGGACTGGCCGGCGGCCCGCCGGGACGGCGACGCGCTCCTCGGCGAGGTCGTGGGGGTGGATCACTTCGGGAACCTCCTCACCTCGATCCGCGATGTCGACCTCGGCGGGGCGGCGGTGATGCAGGTGGACGTGGGCGGGCGCCCCGCTCGCTTCGTGCGGACGTTCGGCGAGGGCGACCGCGGCGAGCTCCTGGCGCTCGTCGGGAGCAGCGGCCGCCTCGAGCTCGCGGTCCGGGAGGCGAGCGCGGAGCGGAGCCTCGGGGGTGGGTCGGGCCTCGCCGTCCGGGTCGTGCTCGGGCAGGCCGCGAGCGCGTGACCGCCACGACCGGCGCCCCGGGCTCGGGCCGGGCTCGGGCTCGGGCTCGTTTACGGGCTCGGGTGGTGTGGTAAAGTTCTCGGCGGATGACGCAGCCGGAGAACAAGCGCCGCGCCGCGCGGCTCCACAACGCGATCCCGGTCGCCTACAAGAGCGTCGGGAGCTTCCTCTCGGACTGGGCGACCAACATCAGCCAGGGCGGGCTCTTCATCAACACGCGCAAGCCGCTGCCCGTGGGCACCGCGGTCCGCATCCTCATCCAGCTCCCCGGCGCGTCGTTCCCGTGCGAGCTCGCCGGCCGCGTCACGCGGTCGGCCGAGTTCGACAACCACGCCAACACGGTGCCCGGCATGGGCATCGAGTTCACCGGGCTCGACGAGGCGAAGAAGCAGGAGATCGACGCCTTCGTGCAGCGGCTCCGCAGCCAGCTCGAAGAGTGAGGCTCGCGCGCGGTCCGCGCGCTATCCCCCCGACCCTTGCGCGCGCTCATCCGGATCGAGGACGTGGGGCCAGGCGGCGAGGGCGTCGGCCGGCTGGACGGCCGCGCCGTCTTCGTGCCGTTCACCGCGCCGGGCGACCAGGTCTGGGCGGACGTGCCGCAGGGGGAGGGCACGACGCACGCGACGCTGCTCGAGCTCGCGGAGGCGGGCGCGGCGCGCGTGGAGGCGCCCTGCCGGCACTTCGGGGTAGATCGGGGGAGGGGCTCCGGCCCTTGCGGCGGGTGCGAGTGGCTGCACCTCGCGTACCCGGCGCAGCTCGCGGCCAAGGAGCGGACCGTGGCGGCGGCGCTGAGGCGGATCGCGAAGCTCGAGGAAGGGAGCTACGACCTCCGGCCGATCGTCCCGTCGCCCGCCCCGCTCCGCTACCGCACGCGCGCCAAGTTCCACCACGATCGCGACGCGGGGCGGCTCGTCTTCTTCCAGCGCCGCTCGCACGTGCCGGTCGCCATCGACGCTTGCCACCTGCTCGTGCCGGCGCTCGACGCGCTCCGCGCCGCCGTCGGCCCTGCCCTCACGGCCGCGCGGGTCGCGGCGCGCGAGGTGGCGCTGGAGTGGTCCGAGCTCACGGGCACCGGCGCGGCCCACCTCCGGGTCCCGGACGTCTCCGCCGCCGTGCGCGCGCGGGCGGAGAAGCTCCTCGCCGCGGTGCCCGCGCTCGCCGGCCTCGTCCTCTCCGCGGACGAGGGCGCGCCGGCGGTGGTCGGGGACCCGGTGCTGCGGCAGCCGCGGGTGCCCGGCGATCCCGCGTGCGGCGTGCAGCGCTCGCGCCCCGACGTGTTCCAGCAGGCCAACCGCGCCGCCAACGCGCTCCTCGTCCGGACCGCGCTCGACCTCCTCGCCCCCGCGGGCGCGGACGTGCTCGAGCTCCACTGCGGCGCGGGGAACTTCACCGGGCCGCTCGGCGGGAGGGCCCGGCGCGTCGCGGCGGTCGAGGTGCAGGGACCCGCCCTCGAGCTCGCCCGCGCCGACGAGGCGGAGCAGGCGGGATCTGCGAGCGCAGGGGCAGGTGGAGGAGCCTGCGCTGGAGGGAGCCGGGGGTCTGGGGGGCCGAGCTCCATCCGGCCCCCCAGCAGGGAGGTCCGGTTCTTCTCCGGCGACGCCCTGGCCCTGGCGCGCGCGTTCGCGCGCGAGCGCGGCCCGGCGGCGCGCCGCTTCGACGCGGCGTTGCTCGACCCCCCGCGTGAGGGCGCGAAGGGGATCGGGCCCGCGCTGCGCGATCTCGGCGTCGCGCGAGCGGTGTACGTCTCCTGCGATCCGGCGACCCTCGCCCGCGACGTGCGGGCCTGCGTCGAGGCGGGCCTCCGCGTCGCCGCGGTGGTCCCCGTCGACATGTTCCCGCAGACGCACCACGTGGAGGCGGTCGTCCTCCTCGAGCGCGGCACCCCGTGAACGAGCCCGAGCCCGCCCCCGAGGCCGACGATGACCTCACCGTGACACGCGCGAGCGAAGCTGGAGCCGTGGCTCGCACCATGCCCCGCACGCTCCCGATCCAGCGCTTCTCCGGCCGCACCGCCCCCGCCCTCCTCACGGACACCGCCCGGCGCCTGCCGGAGAAGGTGTTCCTCCGGTTCGTCGACCCGGCCGCGCCCGGCGCGCCGCCGCGGGACGTGACCTTCCGGGAGTTCCGGCGCGGCGCCGGCCGGGCCGCCGCGCTCCTCGAGGAGGCCGGCGTCGGGCCCGGCGATCGCGTCCTTCTCCTCGCCGAGAACTCGCCCGAGTGGCAGATGACGGCCTTCGGCGCGCAGCTCCTCCGGGCCGAGCCCGCGGCCGCGTTCGCGAGCCTCTCGGCCGAGCCGGCGCGGGCGCTCGCGCTCCGCGTCCGGCCCAAGGCGCTCCTCGTCGGCGGCCGCGCGCAGTGGGAGAAGCTCGCGCCCGCCGCCGAGGCGCTCGCCGCGGCGGGGCTCTCGCTGGTCCTCTCCGGCGAGCCGCTGCCGCCCGGCGCGCTGCCCGCGGGCGTCCGCGAGGTGAGCTCCGCGGTGCTCGATCGGGCTCCTCCGCCTGCCCCTGCGCTCGCCTGCCCCGAGCTCCCGGACGCCGAGCTCGACCGGCGCGCCGCCGCGGTCGGCGAGGAGGACCCGTTCCTCCTGCTCTTCACGAGCGGCACCACCGGCCGCCCCAAGGGCGTGCGCCTCCCGCAGCGCGCCATCGTCCACGCGATCGAGGGCGGCCGCGCCGCCGTCGGCACCACGGAGGCCGACCGCGGCCTGCACTTCCTCCCGTTCGCGCACGTCGCCGGGCACGACCAGTTCGCGCTGGCCCTCGCGCAGGGGCACACCCTCCTCATGATCGCCCGGCGCGAGGACCTCGACGGCGCGCTGGCGCTCGGGCCGACGTACCTCTTCTCCGTGCCGCTCGTGTACGAGCGGATCCGGCTCGCCGTCGAGGCGAAGATCGGGGCCATGCCCGCGCCGCTCCGCGCCCTGGTCCGCGCGGGGCTCGCCGGGGCGGCGCGCCTCCGGGTCGACGGGGCAGGGCGACCGGGCGACGGCGTCCGCGCCCGGCTGGCCGACGCGCTCGTCGGCCGCGCGGTCCGCAAGCGCCTGGGTGGCCACGTCCGCGGGCTGTTCGCCGGCGGCGCGCCCGCCGCGCCGGCGCTGTTCCGCTTCTTCGAGGCGCTCGGGATCCCGTTCGTGGAGCTCTACGGGATGAGCGAGACCGCCGGGCTCATCTCCTCGAACCTGTTCGCCGGGCCGCGGCGCGCCGGGAGCGCCGGGATCCCGACGCCCGATCACGAGCTGCGCACCGCGGCGGACGGCGAGCTGCTCCTCCGCGGTCCGCTCCTCTGCACCGGGTACCTCGACGAGGCCGACACGCGGGCCGCCTTCGACGCGGACGGGTTCTTCCACACGGGCGACGTCGTCCGCGTGCAGGAGGACGGCGCGCTCCGGGTCGAGGGACGGAAGAAGCACCTCCTCGTCCTCTCGACGGGGAAGAAGCTCTCGCCCGAGCCCATCGAGACCGCGATCGCCGCCGCCCGGCCCTTCGAGGCGGCGGTGCTCCTCGGCGAGGGGCGCCCGTTCGTCGCGGCGGCCGTCTTCGTCGCGAAGGAGGAGATCGCCCGCCTCGCCGCGCAGGGGCTCGACGCGGCCGAGGCGCTCCTCCCGCGGGCGCGGGCGGCGCTCTCCGCGTTCAGCGAGTACGAGAAGCCGAAGCGGCTCGTGGTCCTCCCCGGCGCGCCGCAGGATCACCCCGGCCTCGTCACGCCGACGCTCAAGCTCCGCCGAGAGCGGCTGCTCGAGCAGATCGACGGCGCGGTCCAGGCCGTGTACGCCTGAACGGGGCTGCGCCCCCGCCAGGCCGGCAGAGCCCGCCGTTCGATCGCCGCCCCTCCCCCGCGCTGTCGCGCGGTGGCCCCCACCCCGAGATTACGGTGCTCCCTCGATCGCCGCGGCCGTCCAGGCGCTCCCACCGCGGAGATCGCGCACCACGAGCCAGAGCATCGCCGCGCCCGCCGCCGGCTCGAACTTCGCGGCGTCGTCCCAGGAGTAGGTGCGCGCGTCCTTCAGCTCGCCCGCCGTGGTGAACCAGGAGTAGGTCCACTCCTCGTCGCGGGTGTCCACGTAGCGCGCGGAGGTGTCGAACCGCTGGTACCGCTGGCGGAGCGCGGCGAATTCGCCGGGCAGGACGGGGAGGAGGTCGCGCTCCTCGCCGGGCGTGACGGCCGCCGGAGACGGGCCCGGAGGCGGCAGCGGGGCGCCGGCGAACGAGATGGCCGAGACGACCGGGTTCGCGTTCGGCGCCGACTCGGCCGGCATGTCCGGGCCGCGCACGTGCAGCCACTTGAGCCCGACCACGTGCGGCCGGGTCTCCCACAGCCCCCCGATCCGCTTCAGCACGGCGCCGAGCGTGGTGCAGGCGTCCGGCATGGCCGTCGCGGGGGCGACGTCGTCGGGCGCGGCCTCGAGGACGAGCTGGAGATCGACGACGTCCAGCCCCAGCACCCGCTGGACGTGACCGGCCGGGAGCGAGGAGAGCGCGAACCCGTCGGGGAGGGTGTACCCCGGGGCGGGGAGGGCGACCGTGGAGCCGGCGTCGTCCGGATCGCGGCGCACGGAGAACGGGACGCAGCCGCTCCGGTCGCAGGCCTCCAGGCCGGAGAACGTGATGGCGTTCACGGCGCCGCGCCCGGGGGCGGCGCACGCGCCCGCGGTGTCGATCTCCTCGACGAGCCCGGACGGATCGGTCAGCTGCGCGAACTGCGTGCAGAGCGGCGCCTGGAGATCGCCCGGCGCGGGCGTGCACGACAGGTGGAGGACGATCGCGCGGGGCGGGCCGTCGGCGACGAACCCGGGGTGGCCGACGAGCGAGCGGAGGGAGGAAGCGGCGGCGGGCCACCCCGCGCCGTCCCCGTCGGCGGCGGCCCCGAGCTCGGGCGGCTCGGCCTGCACGGCGAGCAGCCGGAGCCCCTTCACCTCCTGGGGCCCGTCGAACGTGGGGGCGCAGGCGGCGAGGGTCAGCGCGAGACCGAGGCCGAGGATCGTAGAGAGCGTGGCGGTGGCGTGGGATCGCATGGCGGAAGTCCTCGTCAGTACTCGGCGCGCACGCCGAACGCGGGGAAGAACCCGACGCCGGACACCCAGTCCTGCTTCGAGTAGTCGAAGTTGTACGCGGGGAACTCGGGGTTCTGCCGGTTGGTCGCGTTCTGGACCTCGAGGTACGTGGAGAGGCTCCAGAGGGGGAACGTCCACTTCTTGTCGACGCGCAGGTCGAGCTGGAAGAACGGCGGCGCGCGGCTGTCGAGGCGGCCGGTGGAGATGGGCTGGTACTGGTCGGTGTCCGCGTCGTAGACGGCCGTGCGGTAGCGCTCGTACGGGTTGCCGCTCGTGAACCGGAGGCGGAACCCTGCGGAGAGCCCCTCCCAGAGCTCGGGGAGCTCCACCGTGCCGACCGCCACGAGGTTGTGGGGCTGGTCGTACGCGCTGCCCTCCTCCTGGAGCGTATCGCCCGAGCTGGACTGGTCGCGCCGCGTGCGGGAGAGCGAGTAGGCGATCCAGCCGAAGTACCGGCCGTCGGGGTCGTACCGCAGGAGGAGCTCCGCGCCGTAGGCCGTCCCGGAGCCTGCGCTGCGGAACTTCTCGGGGACCTCCTGGCCGTCGCGCTCGATCAGCGCCGCCGAGGGGATGGCCAGCCGGAAGAGGCGCTTCGCGTAGAGCTCGACGTCGAGGGAGAGGTGCGCCCCGAGCTTGCGCTCGAGGCCGACCGAGTACTGCCAGGCGCCCTCCTCGCGGAGCGCCGGGTTCCCCCACTCCTCGGTCAGGTACGCGAGCGGCGGCGCCTGGTGGTACAGCCCGACGCCGCCCTTCACCGCCGTGTTCGCGCCGAGCTCGACGCGCGCCGCGAACCGCGGATCGACCCAGGACAGCGTCCGGAGCGAGTGGTGCACGTCGGCGCGGACGCCCGGGACGAGCCGGAGCCAGCGCACCGGCTGGATGGCGGCCTCGGCGAACACCCCCGCCTCGTAGCCGGACCTCGTCACGTGGAAGCGGTTGGGCGTGAGCTGATCGTTCGTGTCGTTGCCGACCTGGCCGGGCGCGTTGAGCGTCCCCGCGGTGACGCTCACCTCGGCGCGCGGGTGCCACTCCGCGTCGCCGCCGGCGACGATCTCCAGCCACGGCGCGATGCGCTGCCGCAGCTCCGCGCGCCAGGTGGTGCTCCAGATCCGGTCGGTCTCGGTGAACAGGTCGCCGACGCGCGCCGTGACCTCCTGCCACCCTCCGCCCGCCGCGAGCAGGAGCCGGCTCTCCTCGGAGAAGCGGTGCTCGTGGCGCAGGTTGCCCTTGAAGAACGTGTTCCCGAACTTGAGCTCGTCGAACCGCGAGAGCTGCCCGGCGTCGACGTCGGTCAGGACCATCTGGTCGTCCGAGCCGAAGAGGTCGAACCGGAGCGTGTCCGCGGCGCCGAGCTTCCAGGCCGCCTTCGCCTGGAGGTCGTAGAAGCGCGGCGCGACGCTGACGCCCGGCCCGTCCTCCTGCTCCGGGGCCGACGAGAGGATCGCGTCGACGTACGAGCGGCGCACCGCCACCGCGAGGCCGAGGTCGTCGCCGGGCCGCCCCTCCCAGAGCGCGGTGCCCTGGTAGAGGTTCAGGTCCGCGAGGGCGTGCGTCCGGTCGCCGGGATCGCGGGTGACGAGGTTCACGCGCCCGCCGATCGCGCGGCCGCTCGTGACGCCGAAGTTGCCGGCCTGGAACTCGACCTCCTTCACGAGCTCGGACGAGTAGATGCTGGTGAGCCCGCCGAAGTGGAAGATCGCTGGCACCTGGACCCCGTCCACGTAGACGCGGGTGTCGCGCGGGTTGCCGCCCCGGACCACGAGCTGTCCCGAGCCGAACGGCGGGCGCGCCACGCCCGGCAGGTTCTGGACGACCTTCACGGTGTCGCCGGAGACGCCGGCGATCCGGCGGATCTCGCCTGCGGCGATGGCCTGGTGCGAGACCTCCCGGCGCTCCTTCTTCCCGGTGACGACCGTCTCGTTCTCCGCGAGCGCGGTGCGGCGGAGCCAGTAGGTCACCTCGGTGAGCTGGTCCACGTAGACCGACTCGGTCGCCTCGAACCGCGCGTGCGCGGCGTCGCTGACCGAGACCTTCACCTCTCCCACCGGAACCGTCAGGGCGAACCGCCCCTCGCGATCCGTGTAGGTCGAGCGGCCGCCGGCCTGCACCAGCGCGGCCGCGATCGGCAGGCGGGTCCCGCGCTCCAGCACGCGCCCGCGCAGGTTCGGGGGCGGCGGCGCCGCCACCGCGGGCGGCGGGGCCTCGCGCAGGACGAAGTCGAAGCGGTACTCGATCCGGACCGCGGACGGCTTCCCGTCGATTTCGGCGGGCGAGAAGCGGAGCTTCCGGGCGGCGGCGAGCGCCGCCTCGTCGAAGCCGTGGCCCGCCGGGCCGGTCACCACCGCGTCCGTGACCTCGCCGCTGGCCGAGATCTCGAGCTCCAGCGTCACCGTCCCGGTGCGCCCCTGCGCCTTGGCCTCGGGCGGATACTCCGGCTCGGCCGGCGCGACCACGGCCGGAGCCCGGGTGAGGACGCCCGCCGGCTCCTCGGCGGCGGCGGTGCGCGCGGGGAGCGCGCCCGCGCAGAGGAGCGCGACGAGGATGGGCGAGAGGCGGGCCATGGCTCACTCCACGAGGTCGAACGTGTACGTGTACGGAAAGTCGGTGAGCTCGACGGGCTCTCCGTCGAGGAGGGCGGGGCTGAAGCGGAGCTGGAGCGCCGCGGCGCGGGCGGCCTCGCCGAGCCCGCCGCCGGGTTCGACGAGGACGCGGGCGGAGATCACGCGCCCCTGGGCGTCGATGCGGAGCAGGAGCTTCACCTGCCCCTCGATGCCGGCCCGCTTCGCCTCCTGCGGGTACGGGACCTCGGGCTGGGAGACGAGCCGCGGCTGCCGCGAGAGCCTGGGGGGCGGCGCGGTGCCCTCGGCCCCGTAGGGCGTCACGTCCTTCGGGTCCGCGGCGACCTCGGGCGCCTTGCCGTAGAGAGTGTTGCCGACGCCGACCGAGAACGCGCCCCCCTCCGCGGTCGAGGAGATCGACACGCCGACGCGCGGCGCGGCCCGCTTCGCGGGCGGAGCGTCCTTCGGCGGCGGCTCGTTGGGCGGCGGAGGCGGCGGGGGAGGCTCGTCGCGCGGGGGCCGCGGGAGCTTCGCCGCCGCGACCCGCTTCGGCTCCGCGGGCGGAGGCGGCGCCGGCGACTCCCGCCGCACGGGCGGGGGCGGGGGCGGCGGCGGCTTCACCGCCTCGAACGCGACCTCCACCGGCTCCTGCGGCGCGGGCGGGAACCGCTCGAGGCGGGCGGCCAGGGCGAGGCCGCCGGCGTGGAGCGCGAACGACGCCACGGCCGCGGCCCCGACCGTCCCGAGCCAGGACCGCGTCTCGCTCCTCACCGCTCCGCCTCCGAGGGATCGCGGGCGATCTGGATCGCGAACTTCACGAGCCCTTCCTGCTTCACGAGGTCGATGAGCGAGACCACCTCGCCGTGGGCCACGGCGCGGTCGGCGCCGATGAGCGCCCGGGCGTCCGGACTCCTCGCGAGCGCCGCCCGGACCGCGCGCCGCGCGGCGTCGCGGGTGACGGGTTGACCGTCGAGGTAGACGACGCCCCTGGCGTCGATGGCGAAGGAGAGGGTGGGGCCCATCGTCTCGCCGCCCGCCGCGGCGCGGGGGAGATCGACCTCGATCGACTCCTTCACGATGAACGAGGCCGTGACCATGAAGATGATCAGCAGGACGAGGACGATGTCGACCAGCGGGGTCACGTTGATGCCGGTGATCGCGTCGTCGTCGCCGCTCGAGTAGGAGGCCATGGGTCCGCTCCTCACGGCACGTCGACGGACCGGGCCGCGTGCGGGACCGCCCCGCCGCCTCGCCCCGCGGCCGTCGCGCGGGCGCGGTCGTGCTCGAGGTGGGAGGCCAGGGCGTGGGCCACCGCCTCGCCGCGCACCGTGAGCGTCTTGAGCCGTCGCATGTACGCGTTGAAGCCGACCACCGCGGGGATGGCGACGAAGATGCCGACGGCGGTCGCGACGAGCGCCTCGGAGATGCCGGCCATGACGACGCTCACGTCGGCGCGGCGGGTCCCGACGGAGAGATCGGAGAAGGCGCGGATGATGCCGATGACCGTCCCGAACAGCCCGAGGAAGGGGGCGTTGTTGCCGAGCGTCCCCAGGAACGAGAGGCCGCGCTCGTAGGCGGGCCGCGCCTCGGCGATCGCGCAGGCGACGGCCTCCTGCACCGCCGCCGGTCCGCCCGCGGCCGCCGCGAGCGCGGCGCGGGCGACCTCGGCCTCCATGCCGCGGCGCCCGGAGACGAGCGCGCGCGCCTCGTCCAGCTCGCCGGCCTTGAGCAGCGCGAGGAGGTGCGGGATCGGCGCACCCCGGCGCAGGAAGAAGGCGCCACGCTCCAGGATCACCGCGACCGAGGCGACCGAGAGCCCGACGAGCAGGTACATCACCCACTCCGCCCCCGAGGTCGTGAAGAGCTGGAAGATCGTCTCGGTCATGTGTCCCTCTCCCCCGTCGCCGGCCGGCGCGCTTGCCGTATGCCCCGTATGCACGAACGGCACCGCACCTCGGCGGGCGGGGCGAGGATACGCCACGGCCGGAATCCCTGCGACGTCGCGACGTTGGGAGCTCGGGTGCCCTGCGTCAACGGGTCGCGGCGCCGGCGGGCCGCCCGCGCGGGCGTCGCCGGCGCGGCTCAGTGTGTGCGCGCGGCGTCGATGGCCGCGAGCCGCTCCACGAGCGCCGGGTGGCTGTAGTGCCAGGCGCTGTACCACGGGTGCGGGTGCAGGTTTCCGAGGTTCTCGCCGTCGAGCCGCACGAGCGCGGTCTTGAGCGCCTCGGGCGCGCGGGCGATCCGGACGGCGTACCGGTCGGCCTCGTACTCGTGCCGGCGCGAGAAGAACGCGGCGATGGGCGTGAGCCAGAAGACGAACGCGCCGCCGCCGAGCGCGAGCAGCGCCAGCGCGCCGTGGAGCGGCGTGCCCGCGAACCCGAACGCCTCGAAGAGCGGCGGCCACGCGACGAGCCGCGACAGCGCGAACAGGACGGCCAGCATGCCGAGCAGCGAGACCGCGAGCATGCGGTGCACGTGGTGCTTACGGAAGTGGCCGATCTCGTGGGCGAGCACGCTCGCCGCCTCGTCCGCGGTCATCCGCTCGACCAGCGTGTCGAAGAGGACGATGCGGGGGCGGACGAGCCCTGCGAAGTAGGCGTTGGAGTGGCCGGAGCGGCGCGACGCGTCCATCACGAACAGCCCGCGGTTCCGGAAGCCGGCCTCGCGCGCCATGCTCTCGAGGCGCTCGCGGAGCGGCCCCTCGGCGAGCGGGACGAACCTGTTGAACAGGGGGGCGATGAGCGTGGGGTAGGCCCAGTCGAGCACGACCTGGAACACGACCAGGAACGCGAAGAGCCAGACCCACCAGAGGTCGCCCGTGAACCGCATGAAGCCGTAGACCGCATAGAGGAGCGGGACGCCCAGGGCGAGCTGGAGCGCGAGCCCCTTCAGGCGGTCGGTCAGCCAGAGCCGCGGGGTCGTCCGGTTGAACCCGAACCGCTGCTCGAGCACGAACGTGGAGTAGAGCGAGAACGGGATCGAGATCACCGCGCCGGCGGCGGCGAGCGCCGCGAGGAACGCCACGAACCGGTGGGCGCCCTCGAGGCCGGCCGCCGCGAGCGTCCGGTCGAGCCAGGGGAGGAGCCCGGAGAAGAGCGCGACGAGGGTCACCGCCGCCGACGCCGCGAGCGAGACGATGGCGAACCGGCCGCGGGCGAGGGTGTACGCGCGGCTCCGCTCGGCGACCGCGGGGTCGATCCGGTCGCCGAGCGCGGGCGGGACCCCGCGGCCGCGATCGGCGGCGCGGAGCTGGAGCGCGAGCAGGACGGCCTCGACCGCGAGCTGGAGCCCGAAGAACGCGAGGAAGAGGACGACCACCAGGGTGGCGGGGGACATGCCGGGGTTCTACCGCGCGGCGGGCGAGGGTGCAGGCCCTTCACCTTGCCCGCTCGGCCCGATTCCCTTAGTTTCCCGCCGCGTGTCCGGCTCCGACCTCGTCACCCTCGCCCGCCGCGACGGCGGCCCCGCCCCCGCACAGGCGCCGGGGCCCGGCGCGAAGGTCTTCGTCCACACCTTCGGCTGCCAGATGAACGAGGCCGACTCGGCCCGCATGGTCGAGCTCCTGGGCAAGCACGCGTTCTCGGCGGCCGGCTCGGCCGACGAGGCCGACCTCATCCTCGTGAACACCTGCGCCATCCGCGAGAAGGCCGAGCAGAAGCTGCTCTCCGCGCTGGGCCGGTACCGCGAGGTGAAGGCCCGCCGCGGCGCGCTGCTCGCGGTGGCCGGGTGCGTCGCGCAGCAGGAGAAGGAGAAGCTGCTCGCCCGCGTCCCCTACGTCGACTTCGTGTTCGGGCCGGACAACCTCGGCCGGCTCCCGGAGCTGGTCGCGCGCGCGCGGGCGAAGGAGCGGTTCGCCGAGACCGGCTGGATGAGCTCCGAGGAGTACGTCTTCCCGGCGGCCGAGCCCGAGGCGGCCCGCGGGAGGGTGACCGCGTTCGTCACCGCGATGAAGGGCTGCGACAACGTCTGCGCGTTCTGCGTCGTCCCGCACACCCGCGGGCGCGAGGTGTCGCGGGCCTGGCCCGAGGTCGTCTCCGAGTGCGCGCGGCTCGCGGAGGTCGGCGTGCGCGAGGTGACGCTCATCGGTCAGAACGTGAACTCGTACCGGGGCGGCTGCACGTTCGCCGAGCTCCTCCGGCGCGTGGCGGCGATCCCGGACGTCCGCCGGGTCCGGTTCACGACCAGTCACCCGCACGATCTCTCCGACGCGCTGATCGAGGTCTTCCGCGACGAGCCGAAGGTGATGCCGCACTTCCACCTGCCGGTGCAGTCCGGCTCCGATCCGGTGCTCGCCCGCATGCGGCGCGACTACACCGTCTCCGAGTACCTCGACCGGTTCGACCGGCTCCGGGCGGCGCGGCCGGGCGTCGCCATCACCACCGACTTCATCGTCGGCTTCCCCGGCGAGACCGACGCCGACTTCGAGGCCTCGCTCCGCCTGCTGGAGCACGCGCGGTTCGAGCAGAGCTTCAGCTTCGTCTTCAGCCCGCGGCCGCACACCATCGCGAACCTCCGGCTCGGCTCGGCGCCGGAGTGGCAGGAGGTCCCGCGCGAGGTGGCGGTGGAGCGGCTCGAGCGGCTCCTCGCGCTCCAGCGCCGGATCGCCGCCGAGCACCTCGCGGCCGAGCTGGGCAAGGTGGTCGAGGTGCTGGTCGAGGGGCCGTCGGAGGACGGCGAGCGGGTGGGGCGGACGCCGGAGAACCGCGTCGTGCACCTGGCCGCGTCCGAGGCCGACGCGCCCGCGGGCGCGGTGGTGCCCGTGCGCGTGCTGCGCGCAGGCGTGAGCTCGCTCTCGGGCGTGCCGGTCTGACGCCGTGACGCCCCGCGTGACGCCCGTCACGCGCGCAAACGATCACGCGGATCCGGACCCCCCGCGTCCGCCGGACCCCAGATTCCCTCGACCGTCGGTCCTTGCCCGCGACCGGCCCCGCATGCAACGCTCCGGCCGTCTCTGCGCCAGGCGAGCGACGTTCCCGGGGTCCCGTGTCCCAGGCAACCCGTGCGTCCTTCCTCCGGGGCCCGCCGCGCTGGCCGGACTTCACTCACGGAGAACACCATGAAGCGAGCACTCGCCCTCGCCGGAGCCCTCCTCGCCCTCTCCGCCTGCGGCTCCTCCGAGCCGTCCGGCGTCGAGTCCGGCGCGCCGCCGGCGTCGATCGTCCGCGGCACGCCCGAGGCCGGGCTGCCGCAGGTCGTCCTCATCCACTCGGAGCGGATGGACGGCCGCGTCGGCCGCTGCAGCGGTACGTACATCGCCCCGCGGATGGTCCTCACCGCCGCGCACTGCGTCCGCGCCGACGCGATCCCGAGCCGGTTCTTCGTCTATCACGGGGACGACTACCTGACGGATCGCGCGGTGCTCCCGAACGTGCCGGCCCCGGGCCAGCCCTCGGAGTGGGCGCGCGTCGAGGGGTCGCTCGTGCACCCGGACTACGACGCGAACCTCCACTTCCCGGACCTCGCGGTCCTGTACCTGGATCGCGCGCTCCCCTTCGCGCCGATGCCCGTCTATCCGCACCGCCTCGGCGACCGCTGGGTCGGCAAGATGGCCCAGCTCGTCGGCTGGGGCGGGAGCCGCGCCCTCACCGCCGACATCACCCAGGTCGAGGGGAGCGGCGTGAAGCGCAGCGGCTGGGCCCGCATCGCCGGCTCGCCCACCGAGGCCGACTACCACGCCGACGATCCGAACGCGGGCATCCTCGACCCCGAGATCCGCAGCCACCAGCTCAAGACCATCGGCACGCCGCCGTACGCGAACACGTGCGCGGGTGACTCGGGCGGCGCGCTCCTCGTCGAGAAGGACGGCGTGAAGTGGCTCGCCGGCGTCATCTACTTCGGCGGGCTCTGGTGCGAGGACTACGGCCTCCAGGTCCGGCTCGAGACCTTCCTGCCGTTCCTGGCCGACGCGTTCCGGTACGCCGGGTTCCAGCCGGTCACGCCCGCGCTCACCTGCGTGGACGAGCGGGCCGACGGCTCGCTGCGCGCGTACCTCGGCTACGAGAACCCGAACCGGCTCTCGGTCACCCTCCCGCACGGCTTCCTGAACCGGATGCCCCAGGACACCGCGGGCGCGCGGCCCGCGACGTTCCGGCCCGGCGCCCACACCCCCGCGTTCGGCGTGAGCCTCGCTCCCGACGCGCAGCTCGACTGGAAGCTCGGCTCGCTCGCCGGCTACAAGGCGCTCACCGTGGACGCGAGCGCGCCGCGCTGCGCGCCGGGCGTCGAGACCGCCTGCCTCCACGGCTGCGAGGCGATGTCCGCGGCCGTCTGCGATCCCGCGATCTCGGACCCGCTGCCGAGCTTCGGGCAGTGCTTCGCCGAGTGCATGGACTTCGGGAGCTTCGTCCCGGAGTGCGAGGCGGAGTTCACCGGCTTCTACGAGTGCGCCGGCCGCCTCGACCCGGCCGACCCGGCCAACTGGTTCTGCTCCGAGTTCATGGGCCAGGGCTACGTCTCGCCCGCCTGCTTCGACGAGGAGATGGCCCTGTACACCTGCCTCGGCTGGTGGTGAGACGCCGCCGCGGGACGCCGCCTCCGTGCGAGGCGGCCGTCCCACAGCCCGTCCGTCAGCGGACCTCGAGGAGCGAGACGTCGTCGAGGAACACCCGGCCGGTGAGCTCACCCAGGAAGAAGGCGAGCCCGGCGTCGGGGTTGGTCACCGGCATCACGCCGTTCTTCACGGCGTAGTCCGCGCCGCCCCTTGCGGCGGCCGTGGGCGCCCGCGCCCGGATCGCTCCCGATCACGGCGCGCCCGTCCGGACGCGGGCGCGCGGCGAGGCCGCTACGCGTGCGTTCGGTGGCGCGGGTGCCCTCCCTATGACCCGCGAGGCCCGCCAGGTGTGCAGACATTCTCTCGAGCGCCTGAAGATCGGCGAGATCCTCGATCTGTACGGACGGTCGAGCGCACCCGGACGCGGGAGGCCCCCGCGCTCGTCGCGCCGGCGCCGTGATAGAAGGGCGCATGTCCGTCCACGGAGCCGCGGTCCGCGCGCTGGGCGTCGCCACCGTCGCCTACGCCGCCGCGCTGGCCTCGATGCCGATCCAGCTCGTCCGCGCGTCGTCGGCGATGGGCCAGGTGACGAGCGGCATCGCCAACGCCGATCCGGCGGCGCGCGAGGCGATGGCGCGCGTGTACCAGATCGAGCTCCTCGGTCACCGATGGGAGGTCGGCGAGCGCGTCTTCCGGTTCTGGGTGCACGCGACGTTCTCGGCCGTCACGCTGGCGGTGCTCGCCGGGTGGTTCGTGGCGGCGCGCAGCGAGCGAGGCCGGGCGTGACGCCCGGCGACCGCCGGCGGATCACCGCCGCCGTGATCGGCGGCGGCATGATCGGCGCGAAGCACGTCGAGGCGCTCCACGCCGGCGGCCGCGCGCGCGTGAAGTGGGTGTGCAACCGATCGGAGGAGCTCCTGCGGCGGTGGGCCGCGGATCCACGCGTCGAGCGGGCCATCCCCGACGCCGGCGCGATCCTCGCCGATCCGGAGGTGGACGCGGTCGTCGTCGCGACCCCGACCGCGACGCACGCGGAGCTCGGGCTCGCGGTCCTGCGCGCGGGCAAGCACCTCCTCCTCGAGAAGCCCATGGCCATCGCGCGCGACGAGGCCGCCGCGCTCGTCGACGAGGCGGCGCGGCGCCCGGGCCAGGTCGCGCTCGACGCGTCGTGCCGCCACGCGCGGCTGCAGCCGAAGTTCGAGTTCGTGAAGGCGATCGTCGACTCGGGCCGGCTCGGGGAGATCTACCACCTGCACCACGTCATGCTCTCCCCGGAGACCTTCCTCGACTGGAACCCGCGGGCAGGCTGGGCGCTGGAGCGGCGGCGCGCGGGCGGCGGCCCGGTCGTCGACTGGGGCGTGTACGACTTCTCGTTCCTCCTCGGCGTGCTCGGCGACCGGCCCGCGCTCCAGGACGTCCGCTCCTTCCGGCGCGGCGGGCTCCGGAGCCGCTCCGGGGACGTCGAGCAGCACGCCGCCGCCTTCCTCGCCTTCGACCGCGGCGTCACCGTCGCGTACGAGCGCGGCGCGGGCGTCCACGGCGAGACGCGGAGCGAGACGCGCATCCACGGCACGCGCGGCGGGCTCCGGCTCGGGTACCCGACCTGGGAGCCGCCCGCGGTGGAGCTCTTCGAGGAGGGGCCCGACGGGAGGCCCCGCCGCGAGGTGCTCCCGGTCGACCTCGCCGGCCACGGCGACGACAACGCCGCCCTCGTCACGCACTTCCTCGACTGCGTCGAGGGGAGGGCGACGCCGGCGATGCCGTTCGCGCGCGCCGCGAAGCACCTCGACATCGTGCTCCGGATCCTCGACTGTGCGTGAAAAGCCCGAGCCCGACGTGGATCACGGTGCCGAGCCGCGCCCCTCCGGTTCGCCGCGCGCCGGCCCTCCCACCCGCACCAGGACGTAGCCGTTCTCGCGGAACAGCACCTCCCGCGGGCCGCCGATCGACGCCAGCCCGCGCTCGGTCGTGATCGCGAGCTGCCCCGGCGCCGGGTGCGCGCGGGGCGTCGGCGCCCCGCGGTAGACGCTGAAGCTCGGGATCCGGACGCGGTACTGGACCACCGGCTCCTCCCGCGCCCGCGCGACGAGGGCCGCCTTCCGGACCGGCCCCTGGAGCGCACCGGCCAGCCACGGGACCCCGAGCGCCACGACCACCACCGCCAGCGCTGCCGCGCCGCCCGCGAGCGCGGCGGCCGAAGCCCGGAGCCGCGCGAGCGCCGCGAGCCAGGCCGCGAGGGCGAGCGCCGCCCCGAGCTGCACCGCCGCCGCGCCGCGGCCCGCGCCCTCGAGCAGCGCGACGTAGAGCGGGTCGCCCGCGAGCGGCGCGAGCCGCGGGACCAGGCCCGGCGCGATCGCGAGGACGAGGAGGAGGACGCCGATGGTCGCGGCGGTGCCCTTGCGCGCTGCCGGGCTCGCCCACTCCACCGCGCGGGCGAGGAGCAGGAACGCGGGGGTCGCGCCGTAGAGCGCGTAGTGCGGGAGCTTGGTCCCGCTGAGCGAGAAGAAGGCCAGCACGAACCCGGACCAGAGGAGGAGGAAGCGGTCGAGCCGATCGCCACGCCAGAGCCGCGGGACGGCGCGGACGACGGAGGGGAGGAGCGCCGCCCACGGCAGCAGGAGGACCGGCAGCATCAGCACGTAGTAGAAGAGGCTCCCGCCGTGGCCCTCGAGCGTGGTCGTGAAGCGGGCCACGTTGTGGCGCACGAGGAAGCCCTCGACGAACGCCATCCCGTGGCGGTCGAGCGCGTACGCGTACCAGGGGCCGGCGACGGCCAGGAGGACGGCCCAGCCCGGCGCGTCGAGCGCGAGCCGGAGCCAGCGGCGCGCCTCGCCGGCGCTCCAGAGGAAGAGCAGGGTGACCGCGGCGGGGATCAGGATCGCGACCGGCCCCTTCGCGAGGACCCCGAGGGCGATCCAGAGGTACGCGCGCCGGAGGGGGGCCGGGCGCGGGCGCTCGATCCAGCGCCACGCGTCGAAGAGCGCGAGCGCGAGGAGGAGGTTGAGGAGCGCGTCGGCGGTCGACGCCCGCCCGACGACGAGCGGGCCGGCGCTGGTGACGAGCACGGCGCCGGCGAGCAGCGCGGTCCGGCGGCCCCAGCGGCGGGCGGCGAAGGTGGCGACCGCGAGGGCCCAGCCGAAGGTGCAGAGGGCCGACGGGAGCCGCAGCGCGCCCTCGGAGAGGCCGAACAGGGCGACGCTCGCGGCCTGGAGCCAGTAGACCAGGATGGGCTTGTCGAAGCGCGGCGCGCCGTCGAGCGTGGTGAAGCCGTAGTCTCCGCTCGCGAGCATCTCGCGCGTCGCCTCGGCGAACGCCCCCTCGTCCACGTCGAAGAGCGGCGCGGCCCCCAGCCGGAGGAGCAGGAGCGCGAGCACCGCCGCGGCCCAGAGCGCCTCCGCCCGGTACGCGCGCAGCGGGGAGCGCGCCAGGAGCCGGTGGACGCCCGGCGGTCCGCTCCGGGGCGGGGCGAGCGTGAGCGCGTCGCGGAGGAGGTGTCGCACGCAGGACGGGTTGTACTCGGAGTGGAAGCGGCCCGCGCGCGACGCTGCGGGTGCGGAGGCGGGCACCCCTCGCGCGGGCGCTCCAGGACTCCTTGTGCCCCGGGCGGCGGCGTGCGACGTTGGGCGGGACGCGAGCCCGCCGCATGAACGCCCCGTCGCCCCGCGCCCCCCGCCCGCCGCTCGTCACCCTGGACCGGATCGCCGTCCGCGAGGCCGACCGCGAGCTGTTCGCCGGCACCTCGTGGACGCTCCGCCAGGGCGAGCACTGGGCGCTCCTCGGGCCGAGCGGCGCCGGGAAGTCCGTCCTCGCCGCGGCGCTCTGCGGGCAGGTCCCGCTCGCGCGCGGCACCATCCGGTACCACTTCCTCGACGGCGCGGAGGCGCGCGACGCGCGCTGGGGGTGGTTCGCGCGGGGCAGCGTGGTCCGGGTGGCGGGCGAGGACCGGCAGCGGCTCGCGGACCGCTACAGCCCGTACCAGCAGGCGCGCTGGAACGCGAGCGAGGCCGGGACCGGCGACACCGTCCGGGCGCTCCTCTCGCGCCAGTCGGTCGAGGCGCTCAACCCATACGAGGTCCTCCCGCCCGCGCGGGACGAGGGCGCCTACGAGGCGCGGGTGGCGCGCACGATCGCGCTCTTCGGGCTCGCGCCGCTCCTCGGCCGGCGCGTGCTCCAGCTCTCGAACGGCGAGACGCAGAAGCTCCTCCTCGCGCGCGCGGTGCTGCGCGCGCCGCGGCTGCTCGTGCTCGACGACCCCCTCGCCGGCCTCGACGCGCAGGCGCGCGGCCAGGTCCGCGCGGCCCTCGACGAGCTCGCCGGCGGCGGGATGCACCTCGTCGTCGCGACGCCGCGCCCCGAGGATCTCCCGGCTTGCGTCGATCGCGTGCTCCTGCTCCGCGACCACCGGGTGGCGGCCCAGGGGAGCCGGCGCGCGCTCGCGCGGGCGCGCTCCCGTCCCCCCGCGGAGGAGACCGCGCGCGTCGCCGCCCGCCGCTCGCCCCGCGCACGTCGCGCGCAGGGGAGGACCGCGGGCGCGGCGCCGGCCGCTTCGGCGCCGCTCGTCGAGCTCCGGGGCGTGACGGTCCGCTACGGCACGACGACGATCCTCGACCGCGTGACCTTCACGATGCGCCGCGGCGAGCACTGGGCGCTGTCCGGCCCCAACGGCGCCGGGAAGTCCACGCTCCTGAGCCTCGTGCTGGCCGACAACCCGCAGGCCTACGCCAACCGCGTCCGCCTCTTCGGCCGGCGGCGCGGCTCGGGCGAGAGCATCTGGGAGGTGAAGGCGCGCATCGGCGCGGTCTCGCCGGAGCTCCACGCGCATTACCCCGCCGGCACGCGCGTGCTGGAGGCCGTCTGCTCGGGCCTCGACGGGACGCTGGGCCTGTACCGGGCGTGCAACGACGACGAGGCGGCGCGGGCGCGCGGCTGGCTCGCGCGGTTCGGGCTCTCGGGCGCCGAGGAGCGGAACCTGGTCGAGCTCTCCTTCGGCGCCCAGCGGCTCGTGCTCGTCGCGCGCGCCCTCGTCGGCGATCCCGAGCTCCTCGTCCTCGACGAGCCGTGCCAGGGGCTGGACGCGGAGGGCCGGCGCCGGGTCGTCGCGGCGGTGGACGCCGCGGCGGCGGCCGCGCGCGCGGGCGTGCTGTTCGTCACCCACCGCCCCGACGAGCTCCCGCGGTGCATCACCCACGCGCTCCAGCTCGAGGGCGGCCGGGTGGTGCGCGCCGGGCCTCGCTGAGCGCCGGCGTCACCGGATCCGGGGAGGGGGGCGGGCGAGGGCCTGGTGGTACGCTCGCCGGGTGCACGCTGCGTTCCTGCTCGCGCTGCTGGCGGCCGCGCCGGCCCCGCCCCGGGCGCCGGCGGCGCCGCTCACCGTCCACTCGTGGCCCGACGGCGTCCTGTTCGTGGTGACGACGTCCGACGGGCAGACGCGGATGGGGAAGACGCCGGCGAGGATGCGGGTCCCCCTGGGCGAGACCCGGGTGCTGTTCGGCGGGGCGGGGTTCAAGCCGAAGGAGCAGACGCTCGACGTGCAGGGGCCCACCCGGGCAGAGGCGTGCGTCGATCCCGTGGACCAGGTGGTCGAGTGCCTCACGGTGTTTCCGGTCGGCCCCGCGCCCAAGGCGGTGCTCGCCAACGAGGACGGCTCGCAGCTCTGGGTGACGCTCCTCATGGGCCCGCAGTCGGTGCGGCTCTACGAGACGCGGTCGGGCGCGAAGCTGGCGGAGGCGAGCCTCGGCCGGCTCGGGGCGGTGGAGCTGGAGCGGTCCCTCGACGGGAAGCTCCTCTGGGCGACGCAGCTCGACTCGGGGAAGGTGATGGAGCTCGACGGCGCGTCGCGCGCGATCACCCGCACGTTCGACACGCGCGGCGTCATGCCGAAGGTGGTCCGCCGCTCGGCCGACGGGCGGTCGCTCTTCGTCGCCAACTGGTTCTCGAACGACGTCTCGGAGATCGATCTCGAGACCGGGAAGGTCCGGCGGCTCCTCGAGACCGTGAAGACGCCCCGCGGGCTCCACGCGACGCCCGACGGCGCGTCGCTCTACGTGGCCGGGTTCGGCGCGGGCCAGCTCGCGAAGATCGATCTCGCCACGGGCAAGAGCCGGGTCGTCTGGAGCGGCGGGAAGGCGCTCCGCCACCTCGTCCCTGACGAAGAGCGGCGGCGGCTGTATATCTCCGACATGGGGAGGTCGGAGATCTTCGTGATGGACCTCGACACCGACGAGGTGAAGCCCTGGGCGAAGACGGGCCACGCGCCCAACACGATCGTCCTGTCGCCGGACCGGCGCGTCCTCTACGTGTCGAACCGCGGCGCGAACGGGAAAGACGGCTACACGCGCCCGGGCCCGGAGTGGGGCTCGGTCCTCCTCTTCGACACGGAGACGGGCGCGCTCCTCGACGCGATCGTGGGGGGGAACCAGTGCACCGGGCTCGACGTCTCGGCGGACGGGAAGGTGCTCGCGTTCTCCGACTTCATGGACGGGCGCGTGCGCGTCTACCGGATCCCGCCGATCGAGGCGCTGCGCGCCGGCGCGGGCGGTCGCGCGGAGAGCCATCGCTCGTCGGTCGTGAAGCGTGGGGCGCGATGACCGGGCCGCGCCTCCGTCCGCCGCCGCCGGGCTTCGTCGATCTCGCGGCCGCGATCCCCGGCCTCCGGCTCGACGTCGGGTATCACCGCGCGTCGAACTTCACCGGCGCGCCGCTCCCGGGCTACGGCGCCCCCGGGGCGTGGCTCCAGGGGCACGTGGCCGAGGACCTCGCGGCGATCCAGCGCGAGCTCGCGCCGCGCGGGCTCGGGTTGCTGTGCTTCGACGCGTACCGGCCCCGGCGCGCGACGCACGCGATGATCCACTGGGCGGAGCGGACGGGGCAGCTCCGGCTCGTCCACGAGGGCTACATCTCGCCGCGCTCGCGCCACAACGTCGGGGCGACCACGGATCTCTCGCTGGTCGAGCTCGAGACGGGGCGGGCCCTCGACATGGGTACGGCCTGGGACACCTTCACGGCGGAGAGCCACACCGCGAACGCCACGGGCCGGGCGCAGGAGAACCGGGCGCTGCTGCACGGCCTCATGGTGGCCCACGGCTGGCAGCCCTACAGCAAGGAGTGGTGGCATTTCCGCTACCTCGCCGCCGACGGGCCGCCGCGCGACGTGCCGTACGGCGCCGACGAGCCCGACGAGGGCGCGTGGCGCGCCCCGGCGGGCTGGAGGCCGCTCGAGTTATGAACCCGGTCCTGCCCGAGGTCCCCACGCTCCTCGACCGCGCGGTCGCGGAGCGGGTCGCGCCGGCGGTCCAGGCGTGCGTGATCCGCGACGGCGCCGTCGTGCACGCGACGGCGCACGGGACCCTCCCCGACGGCGCGCCGGTGACGAACGACGTCCGGTTCGACGTCGCGAGCGTCTCGAAGCTCGTGACGACGGTCCTCGCGGCCGTGCTCGCCCAGCGCCGGATGGTCGACCTCGACGCCCCCGTCCGCGCCGCGCTGCCGGAGTTCGGGGGCAAGGACGGCAAGGACGCGGTCACGCCGCGACACCTGCTGGCGCACACGAGCGGGCTCCCGGCCTGGCGGCCGCTCTTCGAGCGCTGCGTCGGCGATCCGCTCGCCGGCGCGCTGTTCCCGCCCGCCGGGCTCGAGGGCGCGCGGAGGGCGGCGGCGGTCGAGCGCTCGCGCCGGCTCGTCCTCGAGGCGGCCCTGGGCGCGCCGCTCACCGGGCGGACGGGAGATCGGCTCTACAGCGACCTCGGGTTCATCGCGCTCGGACGCGTCCTCGAGGTGGCGGTGGGCGCGAGCCTCGCCGAGATGGTCGAGAACCTCGTGCTGGCGCCCCTCGGCCTGCGGCGGACGGGGTACGTGGATCTCTCGGATCCCGACCTCGCGACGAAGCTCGCGGCCGAGCGGTTCGTCCCGACCGGCGGGACGCGCCCGCGCGAGCCGGCG
>DASPMI010000173.1:0-40681 GCA_035627135.1 Anaeromyxobacter sp.
GTCCGCGAGCTCGGCTCGGCGCGGCGGCGGAGCTGGTGCCGGATCTGGTCCCTGGCCGTCGCCTTCTCGCCGCGCGCGGGGATCCGCCCATGCTCGCGCTCGAAGGCGGCCGCCCACCGCCCGAGCTCGGCCCGGACGGCCGCCGCCTTCACGCGGAGCGTGTCGACGCGCCAGGCGAACAGCGCCCGCCCGCGCTCGAGCACCCCGCTCGAGAAGTCGGTCGCGTCGGCGTCGTCCAGCCGCACGAACCCGGTCGCGCGATCGTCCTCTCCGCGTTCCAGGTCGAGCGGCTCGAAGGCGCCACGCGCCAGGGCGCGGGCGAAGCGGCGGGCGTCGGCGGGCGGCTTGCCCGAGGCGAGCCGGAACCGGGCGAACGTGACGGAGCCACGGAGGACGGGCATGGGGCGCGCACGATGCGCCGGGTGGCGCGCGGAGGTCAAGCGCCGGAGGCGCGGCGGGGTGCCCCGGGGCGTCGTCGCCGCGCGGAGCGCCCTCGGTCAGGTCCGCAGGCGCCGGATGGCCGGCGGCGTCCGCGCGCGCTGCGTCGCGACGGTCGGCCTCGGCAACGCGCTCCGGGCCGGAGATCCGCCGGGCGCCGCGCCCGCGCCGGGGCGATCAACCTGCTGTGCCAGGTGTCCGCGCCGCTCACCGAGAAGGGCTGGTGGAGGCCCTGACGCTGGCGATCGAGGCGCGCACGCGGCCGTGCTCGAGGCGGGGATCGCGAGCGTGCGGTCCGGGTTCCCGGCGACGGGAACGGGGACGGACTGCACCGTGGTCGCCGCACCGGAGGTCGGGCACGGCGCCCGCCTCCTGCGCCGGCAAGCACACGGCGCTCGGGCACGTCATCGGCGCCGCCGTGCACGACGCCGTCGCGCGCGGCGAAGATCGGGAGGCGACGCGCGCAGGCCTCGCGCGCCTCGGGTGCGCGCCGCTGCCGCCCTGCGCGCCGTACCTCGTCTTCCCCGCGCGCGACGCTGCCGCGCTGCGGCGCCGGCTCCTCGCGCGGCGCGTGCTCGTGCGCGACTGCGCCTCCTTCGGCCTCCCGGCATTCGTGCGCGTGGCGGCGCGCCCTGCGCCGGAGCGCGAGCTCCTGCTCGAGGCCGTGGCGCGCGAGCTGTAGCGGCGGACGAGAAGAGAGGCCGGTCCTCGACCGGGTCCGCATGCTGCGTCCGGAGTTGCGCGGCGCGCGTGCGGGCGCTCGTCCCTCAGGGCGTCACGAACCCCCGAACGCCTCGCCTGCTCCGCCCCGCCGGACCGGTCACCAGCGCGCGCAGCGACAGCTCCTCGCGCGGCTCGCCCGGGTTCCGTCGCGCGGAGAACCGGGTGTAGTCGACGTCGCGCCAGGCCTCGGCCTGGAGGAACTCCAGATGCCGCCCCGCCTCCGCGGCCTGCACGGCCTCGAGTCGCGTCCGCTCCACGCGCGGCGAGGCCCAGCCCGCGCCGCGGTGCTCGTCGAGCGCGAGGAGGGCCCGCACGCCGTCGATGATGTGTCCGCCGAGCGAGGCGAGGAGGACGCCGTCCCGGACCGCGGCGAGGGCGGGCTCGATCATATCGATGCCGGCGACGAGGAGGTCCTTCCCGGGCGTCCGGCCGAGCGCGCGCGCCGCGTCGGACGCCCCGAGGGCCATGTCGTCGTTGAAGCACCACAGGACGTCGGTGCCCGGCGCAGACCGCAGGAGCGCCGTCGCTGCGATCCTCCCGGCCTCCCGGGTCCATGATCCGTAGTGAAACCCGGACTGCGTGACCCCGGCGCGGGACCCCTTGAACGCCTGCCATCCGCGGAAGCGCTGGCTGGCCGCCTGCGACTGGACCCCGCCGAGCACGCCGACCCGGACCTCGCCGCCCGCGCCGAGCCCGCCGCGCCGAGCCTCGTCCACCAGGAGCTCGGCGAGGAGCCGGCCCGCCTCGAAGTCGTCCGGGACGATCTCGCCGAGGTACGAGGCGCGGCCCGCACGGCCGATCGCGACCCTGTCCCCGTCGTTCAACCCTTCCACCACGAGGAAGGTCTTCAGCTCGGCCGCGGCGAAGACAGGGATGAGCTCGGTCGCGACGCTCAGGTAGTTGACGAGGAGGACGTAGTCGGGCCGCGACGCACGCGCCGCCAGCTCGCGCCCGCGCGCGATCATGGTCTCGGACTCGAAGTCGCCCTCGATCAGCTCGAGCTCGACGTCGAGCTGCGGCGCGGCCACGCGCATGAGCCCGGTGACCGCGTCGTAGAAGGGGACGGAACCGCGCGCTGGAATGAGGAAGCTGACCTTCATGGGACCCCTCGCGCCGTTGCTCGTTGCGCCCACCGGCGAGGATACAACGACCGCACCATGCGGAGAACGGGTCGAGGTCGCGCCGTCCGAGCACGGGTCCGCGTGGGAGGGTGTACGCGTTCCTCTCGCGTGTAGTCCTGGCGCTCCAGGAACAAAGGGGCCCGGTCCGAAGACCGGGCCCCCGCGGTGCTGCCCCGTTGCTGCCCCGCGTCTACAGCTTGCCCGCCCCTGCGCCGGCCAGCACGGTCGCGCGAAGCGCGTTCTGCTCGTCCGCCGTCGCGACCGGCGCGAGCGTGTACGCGTAGTCCCGGGTCGGGAACCAGAACGACGCCGGGTCGGTCGGCGACAGGGGCAGGAGCGGCGCGTTGCTGGCGCTTCCGCCGACGATGGTCTGGAGGGCGGCGAACGCGTCGAAGAGCGTCGTGGTCGTCGCCGTCGGGGCGATCATGGTCACCCACGTGCCCTGGTCGAAGAGGTACGTCCCGCACTCCGCGAGCGCCCAGCCGGCCGCGACGCAGAGGTCGCGGTTCGCCAGCGTCGAGGCGTAGTTCACGATGCGCGGGATGGTCAGGTTGCTGTTCCGGATGTCGATGAGGTTGTTCTCGGTGACGAGCTTGCCCGCGGTGCCGTCCTGCCAGGTGTCGCCGAGGCGGTACGGCGCCGACGAGTTGCGATCCTGGTCGTAGTAGTTGTTGAACACGTGGACGCGGCCGAAGCGGACGCGCGGCATGCGCTGCACCGTGCGCTCGTAGTAGTTGTGGTGGAAGGTCACGTCGATCTTGCCGGGCCCGTAGCCGGGGACGAGGCCGGCCACGTCCGAGCCGCCGAGCAGGTTGGTCTTGTCGTGCCGCACGAAGCGGTTCCACGAGATCGTGACCTTCGAGCCGAGCAGGGTGACGTCCACGTTGCCGTCGTGGTGCTGCACCTTCTGCGTGGACTCGTTGAAAGGCGCGGCGAAGACCGGCGGGAAGAGGGAGTCGAGCCGCGGCTCGTCGGTGAACGTGTTGTGGTCGATCCAGACCTGCTCGGCGTTCATCACCGAGATGTTGTCGTACTCCGAGTTCCAGCGGCCGCCGCGGAAGGTGCACCGGTGCGGGCCGGAGTCGGTCGCGGCGTCGTACGTCGCCTGGCAGCCGTTGGTGTTGGTGATCGTGATGCTGAAGGAGTCCTTCGGATCCCACGACGGGAACATGTCGAACGAGTCCGCGAACGTGATGTTCCGGATGACGACGTTGCGCGCGAAGTAGTCGAGGGCGGGGTTCGCCGGCGTGCCGGCGTAGCCGACGCGGAGGGAGCCGTTCACGATCCGGGCGTCGGGGCCGACGCCGATGAGCGAGGTGTTGGCGCCGACGTAGACAACGATCCGCTCCTCCTGCTTCTTCTGGAAGCAGAGGCGCGCCTCCTCGAGCGGGCCGGAGAGCGCCGGCGGGCGGTTGTCGGCGGGATCGAGGGACTGGCGGATCCAGAGGGTGGGATCGTACGCGGCCTTGTACGCGCCGAAGAACCCGCCGGTGCCGGTCTGGTTGCCCGTGACCGGGTCGTAGAAGGTGGAGTGGGCGGTGTAGCCGCACAGCCGCATGTAGTCCTCCTCGCGGAGCGGCTGGCCGTGATCGTTCACGTTGAGGTCGATCGTCCCGTGCACGTAGATGATCTTGGCGCGGTGATCGAGGCGGTTGTCGCGCGTCAGCTTGGTGGGATCGCGCGTCAGCGCCCGGACGAGCTGGGCGCGGTTGTACACGTGGTAGACGCGGCTGCTGGTGCACCCGCAGCCGCCCCAGAGCGGGCTCTTGCCGATGGTGGCCCAGCCGTCGCCGCCGCGGGAGGACGGGAACGAGTCCTTCTCGGGCAGGCAGGGCGCGGGCGCGTGGAGGTCGTCGGCCCGGGTCGATCCCGCCGCGGCGGCCAGCGCCGCCAGCAGGACCAGGTGCGAGATGCGACGGAACATGAGGTCTCTCCTCTGGCTCGGGTACGTGCCGTGTGCGCCGACCTGACGCCTCTCCGGCCTGCTTGTCAAGTGGTAAGGCCACTGCGGCCTCGTCCAGGCGGCGCAAACGCGCGTCGTTCCGGGCCGAGGCGGAGGGAGTTCCGGAAGGGGCGAGGGAGGCGCCCGGCGATCAGCGCGCCGCCGCGTCGATCTCCGCGCGCGCGGGCATGCCCTCCTGGGCCCCCGCGCGCGTGCACGCCAGCGACGCCGCCGCCGTCGCGCGCCGGCAGGCGGCGGCCAGCGGCGCGCCGCGGTCGAGCGCGGCGGCGAGGACGCCGACGAAGCAGTCGCCGGCGCCGGTCGTGTCGCGCACCTCGGTCGCCGGCGCGGCGACGTGACCGCGCTCCGGGCCCGCGCACCACTCCGCGCCCGCCGCGCCGAGCGTGCGGATCACCGCCGTCTGTCCGAGCGCGGCGTGCAGCGCCGCGGCGTCGGGACCGCAGCCGAGGTGCGCGCCGAGCCAGGCGCCCTCGTCCTCGTTCACGACCAGGACGTCCACGTCCCGGAGCGCGCCCTCGGGCAGCGCCGCCGCCGGGGCGAGGTTCAGGATGGTCCGCGCACCGCGGGCGCGGGCGCGGCGGAGCAGGGCCGCGGTCGCCTCCGGCGTGGTCTCCATCTGCTGTACGAGCGACGTGGCCGGATGGAGGAGCGCCTCCTCGACCTGCGCCGCATCGGCGCGCGCGTTCGCGCCACGCGCCACCACGATCTGATTCCGGCCCGCCACGTCGGTGCAGATGAGCGCGCAGCCGGTGGGCGCGGCGAGCGCGCGGACGCGCGTCACGTCCACGCCCGCGGCGCGCAGCGTCCCGAGCGCGATCTCCGCGAGCGCGTCCTGGCCCACCGCGCCGGCGAGGACCACGTGCGCGCCGTCCCGCGCCGCGGCGACGGCCTGGTTCGCGCCCTTGCCCCCCGGCAGCGTCCGCAGCTCGTCCCGGGCGAGCAGCGTCTGCCCCGCGACGGGCAGGCGCTCGACCCCGACGACGAGGTCCACGTTGAGGGAGCCGAACACGACGATCATCGTCCCGCCCGATCGCGGGGAGGCTACCACGTGGACGGCCGCGCGGTCAGAGCCCGGCGGGCTCCCCGCTCGGCGTGCTCCCGCTCCGGGAGGAGCGCTCGCGCCAGCTCCGGCCCAGCGGCCGGTGCATGGGCTTGCGGGTCCCGGCGCGCATCTTGGAGAGCTCCCGCTTCACGATGCGCTTCAGCCGATCGGTCGCGTCGAGCAGCGCCTGGTACAGGTCCGGCTTCACGCTCCCGACGTGCAAGGTCCGCGCGCCCGGGATGCGGTACGAGAGCCGGCACTCCTGGTCGACGCCGCCCTTCTGCGGGCGTGCGTCGCCCAGGTGGACCGACAGCTCGGCGGCGGAGTCGTCGAAGAGGCGGGCGAGCGGTCGGGTGACGTGCTTCTGGAGGAACGGGCCGAGGTCCCGAGGCAGCGCGAGGTGATGGGAGTGGATCACGAGCTTCATGCACGCAAGGTGGGCACGTGGCGCGCCTCCCGCCCCCGTGGACCCGAAGGGCGCTCGCCTCGCGAGGGCCCGCCGGCGCGCGCGCGCGGCGAGCGGCCGGCGCGCCCGTGCGCGCTGCTCTGACATGGCGAGCGGTCCCCCCGCGAGCGGGTGACCCTGGTGCGGGGGAGACCTGCGCGGGCGCGGTGGGGAGAGCGAACCCGCGCCGCGGCATCCGTGCGGATTCCGGCCCGTTCCCGCGTCGCGGCCGCGGCGCAGCCGGTGGTACGCAGTTCGCAGGGTTTCTCTTGCGGTGACGACCGAGAGGACACCGCCGCCGGCGCCGGAGCAGCCGCGCGTGCTCGTGGTGGACGACGACCCGCTCGTCGGCCGCATGATCGGGCGCGTCCTCCAGGGCTTCCGGGTCACCTTCGCCCAGAGCGCCACCGGCGCGCTCGGCCGTATCCAGGCGGGCGGTGACTTCCAGGCGATCGTCTGCGACGTGCGCATGCCGGGCATGTCGGGGCTCCAGTTCCACGACGAGCTCGCGCGCGTCGCCCCGTCGCTCGCGAAGCGGATGGTGCTCCTGACGGGGGCGTGGGACGCGCAGATCGCCGCCTACGCGGGGCGCGCCTGCGTGCCCTGGCTGCCGAAGCCCTTCGCGCCGGAGCAGCTCCGGGCGGCGGTGCGCCAGGCGGCGCGGCACGCGGCGAAGTGATCGCCGCGCGCACGGATCGGCGCCGCGCTCACGGGATCGACTCGATGGTCCGCTCGAGCTGCTCGAGGCTGGGGGGCTTCGGGAGGTGCTGCTCGAAGCCCGCCTCTCGCGCCCGCCGGACGTCCTCCGGCAGCGCGTACCCGCTCACGGCGACGAGGTGCACGTCGCGGAGGCCCGGGTGGCCGCGGATCGCGCGCGCCACCTCGTACCCGTCCATCCCGGGCAGGCCGATGTCGCACAGCACGATCTCCGGGCGGCGATCGCGGGCGCGGGCGACGCCCTCGGCCCCGCCGTGGGCGACGTCCACCTCGTGCCCCTCGATCTCGAGCACCTCCCGCAGCGTGGTCGCCGCGTCGACGTTGTCCTCGATGATGAGGACGCGGCGGCGCCGGCGCTCGCGCGGCGGGGTGCGGCGCTCGGCGTCGGCGTCCTCCCGCAGGGGGAGCCGCACCTCGAACTCCGACCCCAGGCCCGGGCCGGCGCTGCGCGCCTCGACCTGGCCGCCGTGCGAGGCCACGAGCCCGCGCACCAGCGCGAGCCCGAGCCCGAGCCCGCCCCGGGAGCGCACCCGCGCGGCCTCGTCCTGCGCGAAGGGCTGGAAGAGCCGGGAGATCGTCTGGCGATCCATCCCGATCCCGGTGTCCCGCACGACCACCCTCGCGAACCCGCGCGGCGCGCGCGAGACCTCGACCCGCGTCTCGCCGCCGGGCCCGGTGAACTTCGCCGCGTTGTGCAGCAGGTTGGCCACCACCTGCGCGAGCCGCGTCGGATCGCCTTCGACCGGGAGCGCCTCGCCGGCGGTGTTCACGGAGAGCGATACGCCCGCGGTCTCGAAGGTGGAGCGGTGGTCCTCGGCCGTGCGGAGCACGAGGTCGTTCAGCTCGAGCTGCTGGCGCTGGAGCTGGATCCGGTTGCGCTCGATCCGCGACACGTCGAGCAGGTCGTCCACGAGGCGCGCGAGCTGCCCGATCTGGCGCTCCATCACCGCGAGCGCGCGCCGCGACGGCTCGCTCCCGGGCTCGACGCGGCCCAGGATGTAGAGCGCGTTGCGGATGGGCGCGAGCGGGTTGCGGAGCTCGTGGGAGAGCAGCGCGAGGAACTCGCCCTTGCGGCGGTTCGCCTCGCGGAGCTCCCGCTCCGCGTCCGCGCGCTCCGTGATGTCGCGGCCGATGGTGAGCACCGACTCGAGCTGACCCTCCCCGCTCCGCTCGGGGACGAGCAGGACCTCGTATCGCCTCCCGCCCTGGGACAGCTCGCACCGTGCGATCTCGCCGCCGAAGGCGCGATCCAGGGCCCGCTCCCACGCCGACGCCGGCCCGGCCGCGAGGCCCACCTCGCCGGCCGTCCTCCCGATCAGCTCCTCCGGTCGAAGCCCCACGGACAGGAACGCCGGATTCGCGTAGACGAAGCGGCCGTCGCGCCCGACGCGCGTGATGAGGTCGGGCGACTCCTCGCTCATCCGCCGGAACACCGCCCGGTCGGCCGCGGTCGCGGCGTGGAGCTCGTGCTGCGCGGTGATGTCCGTGAGGATGCCGTCCCATCGCCGGTACCGCCCGTGCGGCGCGGGCTCGGGGAGCGAGTGCGTCTCCAGCCACTTGTGCCGCCCGGACGGCGTGACGATCCGGAACCTCGCGTGGAGGGGCGCGCCGGCGCGGGCGGCCTCGCGGACCGCCTGGGCGAGGCGGACGCGGTCCTCGGGGTCCACCATGCTCCAGAGCAGCTCGCTGTTCTCCTGCAGCGCCTCCGGCTCGACCTCGAGCAGCTCGCGAACGCGGCCGCTCACCCAGGCGAACCGGTCCTTGCCGCGCGCCGGCGGGACGTACTCGAACAGCGCGCCGGGCACGTTGGCGGCCAGCCGGTCGAGATCCGTGCGCCTCCGTGCCCCGCCATTCCGCGGACGATCTCCGCGGGGAGCGTGCCGGCGGCGCTGGGGCTCGTTCGCCCCACGCGAACCGCGAGACCGCTCACGAGACATGAAACCGTCCGTTGACTGGCCATTCGAGCCGCTCGGAGAAAACTATGCCCCGCCGCGGTCGGGGCCAACTGGAGGCAATCCACAGGGCCGCGAGCCACCCTGCACTCGTCGCGCCGGGTGTCCCCGCTGCGCACCCGCCGCTCCCCGCGCCCGCCCCGGCCGGCGCGGCGCCGGCCACCGGCCCGGTCCCGCGAGAGGTGCCGTCGGTCCGCCAGGGCACGAGGCCGTCCCCTCCGTCGGCGCCGAACCAGACCGCGTCGCCGGCGCGCCACAGCCACGGGACGGGCCCTTGGAGCCGCGCGAGGAGCGCCGTGCCCGCGCGCGTGCCATCGCTCCGCCACAGGCCCGGGCCGCCGCCGTCGTCCGCGCAGAAGAGGACGACACCGCCGAGCGCGACGGGGCGGGCGAAGGTGTCGACGCCGCCGAGGAGCCGCCGCGTCCCGCCCGCCGTGCCGTCGGTCGCGAAGAGCGCCTGCTCCGCGCCGTCCCGCGCGACGAAGAACACGAGGTCCCCGGCCGCCACGAACGAGAACGGCTCGCCCCCCTCGGGTCCGGGCGCGAGCTCCACGACGCGGCGCGTCCCCTCCGCGGTGCCGTCCGTGCGCCAGAGCTCGACGCCGGCGCCATCACGCCCGGCGAAGAGCAGGGCACCCCCGAGCGCGGCGGAGTCACCCGATCCGCCGAACTGCGCGTCCACGGCGCCGAGCGCGCGCGCGCCGCGCTCGTCCGCGAGCCAGAGCGGCCCGGACTCGCCTGTGAAGACCAATCCGCTCGCGACCTCGCCCACGAAACGCCCGAACCCTTCGAGCAGCTTGGCCGCCCGTCCCGCGGCGTCGACGCGCCACAGCTCGTTCGGCCCGCTCTTCGCGTACGAGACCGCCCAGAGCGCGCCGGCGTGCGCGCGGAGGACGGCGAAGCCGCACGCGCTCCCGCGGCACCGCTCGGCCCGGGACAGGACGAGCGTCGCGGGCGCGGTCCCGTCGGACTGCCACAGCTCGGACGCCGAGGTGACGGCGCTCAGGACGCCGGGGACGGCGTCGAGGAGCGAGAAGTCGAGGAGGCCCTCCTCGGGGAAGAGCCCGGCAGGCGCGGTCCCGGCGGCCGTGCCGTCCGTGACCCAGAGCCGGCGGCGGTTCCCCTCACCCGCCGCGAAGTACCCACGGTCGCCGCGCGCGGCGAACGGGCCCGGGTCGCTCCCCGCCAGGCCCGGCACGAGGTCCGCGACGAGCCTCGCGTCCGCCCCGGTCGCCTCCGTGCGCCAGAGCTCACGCCCCTCGGGCGGCGTGGTCGCAGCGAAGAGCACGACGGCGCCGAGCGCCGTGAACCCCGCGGGGTCCCGCGGAGGAGCATCGACCGCGCGTCCCCCGCCGGGCGCGGGCTGGGGCGCCGGAGCGAGCGCCAGGCCGGCGAGGGTGGCGAGGAGGAGGCGGCGCACCGTATGGAAAAGGTGCGCCCCGCGGTGGCGAGCGACTCGCCTACGCGTGGGTGGGTGGCGTCGCGGCGACTGGGGCAGCAGGAACCCATCTTCGCCGCGGATGGGGTCGGGACCAAACGCCCGGATCCACGGCCGAAGGAGCGGGAGGGCGGGTGGCGCGCGCGGTGCAATGGGTCCGGGGCGACCAGGCGCACCGTCATGGAACCCGCAGACGCTCCTCGCCCGGCGTGCACCGACCGCGAGCCACAGCAGCACCCGCGGCGCCGCCGCCCCGTGATCGGGCTCCTCGTGAACTCGGTCTTCGACGGCTACGAGGAGGCGATCTGGAGGAGCGTCGTCGCCGCGGCCGAGGAGTTCGACGCCGATCTGCTCTGCTACCTCGGCGGCGCGCTCGCGTTCGACACGCGGAGCACGGCCCTGTTCGACCTCGTGCACCCCGACAACGTCGACGGGCTCGTGGTCGTGGCCGGCTCCGTTGGCTGGTTCGCCGGCGCGGCGGAGGTCGCGGCCAAGCTCGCGCGGCTGCGCAACGTCCCGACCGTGAGCCTCTCCGAGCCGCTCGGGGATACCCCGCGGCTGGTCGTCGAGAACGGGTCGGCGATCGCGCGGCTCGTCGAGCACCTCGCGGTCGACCATGGGTGCCGCCGCGTCGGCTTCATCGGCGGGCCGCCCAAGAACTCCGACGCGGCGGAGCGGTTCGACGGCTACCGGGACGGTCTCGCGCGGGCGGGCCTCGCCTTCGACCCGGCGCTCGTCGTCGCGGGCGACTTCATGCGCGCCTCGGCGCGCCACGCGGTGCGGATCCTCCTCGACGAGCGGGGCGTCGAGCTGGACGCCGTCGTCGCGGCGAACGACATGATGGCGCTCGAGGCGATGGACGACCTGCGGCGCCGCGGGCGATCCCTCCCGGTGTGCGGGTTCGACGACGTCGCCGACTCCGCGAGCGCGCGGCCCCCGCTCACGACCGCCCGCCAGCCCCTGCACGAGATGGCGCGGGAGTCGGTTCGCCTGGTCCTGGCGCAGCTCCGCGGCGAGGCGGTGCCGCCGATCTCGCGGTTCCCGGCGCAGCTCGTCGTGCGCCAGTCCTGCGGGTGCACCTGGCTCGACGCGACGCAGCCCGCGGCCGCGGAGGCGGAGTCCGCCCGCTCGCCGGCCGAGCTCGCGGCGCAGCTCGAGGCGCGCTTCCCGGAGTTCGGCCCGCGCGTGGGGCACCGCGCCTGGGCGCGCGAGCTCGTGGGGCCGCTCCTCGCCGGCCCGGACCGCGGCTCGAGGCCGTTCCTGGCAGCCCTCGAGCGCCTCCTCGCCCGGTGCCTCGACCGGCTCCCGGAGCCGGCGGCGTGGATCCGGGTGCTGCGCGCCGTCTTCGCCGCCCTGCCGCCGGGCGCGGGCGGGTGGGCTGCGGCGGAGCTCGCGGCGCTGTCGAACGACGCGCACGCGCTCGTCGCGTCCATGGCCACGGCCACGCAGCTCGCGCGCCGGGTGCGCTCCGACGAGGAGGCCCGGGCGCTCCGCTGGCTCGTGGAGCCGTTCCCTGTGGACGAAGAGACCTTCACCCGCAGGCTCGTCGACGAGCTCCAGGTGCTCGGGGTGCGGAGCTTCTTCCTCTCGCAGTACCTCACGACCGACCAGAGCGAGGCGGCGCTCATCGCCCACTTCGACCTCGACGGCGTGGCCGAGCTGGAGGAGTCGCCGGCGACGTTCGCCCCGCAGCGCCTCGTGCCCGGGCGGTTCACGGGCGAGCGCCGGTGCTCGCACGCGGTGCTGCCCGTGTCCGGGCCGGACGGCCTCATCGGGTTCGCGCTCTGCGAGATCGGCGCGCTCAGCCCGGCGAGCTTCGAGATCCTGATGCACCAGCTGAGCAACGTCTTCAGCGTGAACGGGCTCATCGCGGAGGTGCACGAAAAGCACAAGCAGCTCCTGGAGGCGGCGCGCCAGGCGGGCATGGCGGAGGTGGCGGTCGGCGCGCTCCACAACGTGGGGAACCTGCTGACCAGCGTGGGCGTGTCCGCGGAGGAGATCCGGGCCGCCGCGGGGGGCGTGGGGAGCGCGGGGCTGAGCAAGGCGGCGGCGCTCCTCGCCGAACACGCCCACGACCTGCCGGGCTTCTTCTCGGGCGATCCGCGCGGCAAGCTCCTCCCTGCCTACCTCACCCGCGCGACCGAGAACCTGGTGCAGGGGATCGAGCAGATCCAGCTCGAGGCGCTCGAGCTCCTCGAGAAGACGGGCCTCGTGCGGGAGAGCATCCGCGCCCTGCAGGACTTCGCGCGCGGCGGGCAGGAGCACCTCCTGCAGGAGAGCATCGAGCTGCCGGTGGTGGTCAAGGCCGCCCTCGAGATCCAGCGCGCGAACCTCGATCGTCACGGGATCCGCGTCGAGCAGGAGCTCGAGGGCGTGCCGCCCTTCGTCGCGCAGCGGTCGAAGCTCGTGCACGTCCTCGTGAACCTGGTGAAGAACGCGATCGAGGCGATGCGCGCCGTGCCCGAGGGCCGCCGCGTCCTCACGCTCCGCGCCGCGGAGGAGGCGCGGCGCATCCGCGTGGACGTGCAGGACTCGGGCGAGGGGATCGCGCCGGAGAACCTCGGCTCCATCTTCCGCTACGGCTTCACGACCAAGCGCGACGGCCACGGCTTCGGCCTGCACACCTGTGCCAATTACATGAAGCAGATGGGCGGCTCGATCACCGTCTCCAGCGACGGCGCGGGGCGCGGCGCCACGTTCACGCTCTGGATCGACGCGGGCCGCGGGCGCGCGTGAACGTTCACTCCGCGCGCGCGGCGCCGCGCACGCGGCACTCCGACGCGAAGCGAAGGGCGGCAAACGAACATGATCCCCGCGCGGGATCGGGTCCGCCCGCACTCGCCCGACGGAGCACCGAGCCGCCGATCAGCCGGCGCGGCTCTTGTTGTAGATTGCGCGCCCTCGAACCGCTGGGGAGGTCATGGATGGTGCCGGGCGGCACGGCGCTGGACGAGTGCACCGTCGAGGTCGGACTCTCGGTCCGGCAGGATCTCGACGCCGAGACGGCAGGGCGCGAGGCCGCGAAGGCGGCGCTCGCGCCGCTCCGGCGCAACACGCCGAGCGTGCTCCTCGCGTTCGCGTCGGCGCGGTACGACGCGGGCGCCCTGGCGCGCGGGCTCCACGCGGTCACCGGCGGCGTCCCGATCGTCGGCGCCACCACCGCCGTCAATCACGGGCACGGCGGCGAGATCTGCAACGGCGAGCACGGCGACGGCGTCGTGGTGACGGCGGTCGGCTCGCCCCACCTCTCCGTCCGGGTCGGGGTGGGGGAGGGGGTCTCGCGCGGGTGGCAGGCGGCGCTCGACCAGGCGCTGGGGAGCCCGGAGCTGGCCGGGCTCTTCGACGGCACCGGCCACGCCTGGCGCGACCTGATGCGGCGCGGCCGGAGCGCGTTCGCGTTCCTCTCCGCGCCCGGCGAGACCGTCAGCACCCCGAGCTACTGCTCGCAGATCGTCGAGACCTTGAAGCGCCGGTCGCTCGGCATGCTCCCCGTCTTCGGCGGCGCGAGCGCGTGCGCCTGGCCGGAGGAGAACAACCACGTCTTCGGCGCGGGCCGGGCGGTGCGCGACGGCGTCGTGGTGGCGGTGTTCGAGACCGAGCTCCGCTTCGGGATCGCCCTCGCGCACGGGTTCCGCGAGACCGCGACCCGGCTCACCATCACCCGCTGCCAGGGCGAGGAGGCGCTGGAGTTCGATGGGCGCCCCGCGGCGCAGGTGTACGCCGAGGCGATGGGGGTGCCGCTCGCGGCGCTCGAGGGGAAGAACCCGACCGACGTCACCCGCAAGCTCCTCGGCAGCCAGGATCCCTCGGGGCAGTTCATCCCGTACATGGCCCGCTGGGTGACCGCGGGCGGCGGGATCCTCTTCAGCCGCGCCGTGACCGCGGGCGCCACGCTCACGGTCCTCCTCCCCGACCCGCGCACGAGCCTCGAGGCCGGGCCGGCCGCGCTCCGCACGGCGGTCCTCCGCGGCGGCGTGGTGGAGCCCGCGCTCGCGGTCGTCGCCGCCTGCCCGACGCGGTTCATGCTCCTCGGCGACGCCGCCGCCGAGGAGGTCCCGCTCATGATGAAGGCGCTCGGCGGGGCGCCGCTGGTCGGCTTCCGGAGCTGGGGCGAGCAGGGCGTCACCGACGCGGGGATCTCGAGCGCCACGAACGGCGTCATCGCCGCGCTGGTCCTCGGGAAGGAGCTCTCGCAGCTCGCGCAGGCCGCGCGTGAGGCGGAGCGGCTCCGGGAGCAGGCGGACGCCCTCCAGCGCCGCGCGCAGGAGGAGCTCGAGCGCCAGGTGGCGGAGCGCACCGCCGAGCTCGTCGCCGCCAACGAGGAGCGGACCCGGATGGTCGAGCAGCTCATGCGGGCCGATCGGCTCGTGGCCATGGGACGGCTCGCGGCGGGGGTGGGCCACGAGATCAACAACCCGCTCACCTACGTGCTCTCCGGCCTCGAGGCCGCCGCGGAGGAGCTCGACGCCGTCGACCCGGAGCTGCCCGCGGGCAGGCTCGACGCGGTCCGGCAGAACCTCGCGGAGGTGCGCGAGGGGCTCGAGCGCATCCGGCAGGCGGTCCGGGATCTCAAGACCTTCAGCCGTCCCGACACCGAGCCGCTGCGTCCGGTCGTCGTCGAGAAGGTGCTCGAGGCGTCGCTCCAGATGGCGGCGAACGAGATCCGCCACCGCGCCGTCCTGGTGCGCGACTTCGCGCAGACGCCGCCGATCCTCGGGAACGAGGCGCGGCTCGGGCAGGTGTTCCTGAACCTCCTCGTCAACGCGGCGCAGGCGATCCCGGAGGGTGACGCCAGCCGGAACGAGATCCGGGTTCGCACCTCCGTCGATCCGTCCGGGCGGGTCGTCGTCGAGGTGCGGGACACCGGCCGCGGGATCGCGCGCGAGGACCTCGACCGGATCTTCGAGCCGTTCTTCACCACGAGGCAAGCCCAGGGCGGCACCGGCCTCGGCCTCTCGATCAGCCGGAACCTCGTCGCCCTCATGGGCGGGGACATGACCGTGGAGAGCGCGCGGGGGGAGGGGGCGTGCTTCCGCGTCCTCCTCCCGCCCGCGGAGGCGAGCGACGAGGCCGCGCCGGAGCCCCCGCGCCCCGCCGCCACGCCGCGGGTCCGCGTCCTCGCGGTCGACGACGAGCCACTCGTCGTCAACGCCGTCCGGCGGACGCTCGGGCGGGAGCACGACGTCGTCGGCGAGACGAGCGCGCAGGCGGCGCTCGCGCGCATCGACAGGGGCGAGCGGTTCGACGTCGTCGTCTGCGACCTCATGATGCCGGAGATGGGCGGCGTGGAGTTCCACGCGGCGCTGGCCGCGGCTCGTCCCGCGCTGGCGGCGCGGACCGTGTTCCTGACCGGCGGGGCCTTCACGCCCGCGGCCCGCGCGTTCGTCGAGCGCGTCACCAACCCCTGCCTGGAGAAGCCGTTCGACGCCGAGGCGCTCCGGGCGCAGGTGCGTTCGCTGCTCGGTGATCACTGTCCGTGAGCGCTCGCGCGCCGGAGCCGACCGGGCCTCCCGCGCGGGAGCGGGGCTCCTCTCGCGGGGGGCACCCATGTGAGCTCGTCCCATCCTCTCCGCCCCCCGTGTGAAGCGGGCCGGAGGTGGACATGGCGAGTCCGGGTGCGGCGCGGCCGCTGGAGGCCGGCGCGGCGGTCGGGGACGAGGAGATCGTGCGGGAGGTGCTGGCCGGGGCGCACGGCCGCTTCGCCGAGCTGGTCCGGCGCCACCGCGCACGGCTCGGCCGCGTCGCGCGCCTGGTGTTGCGCGACCCGCACGAGGCCGAGGACGCGGTCCAGCAGGCGCTCCTCCAGGCGTTCGCGGGGCTCGATCGGTGGGCCGGGACTGCGCCGTTCGGCACGTGGATCGCGCGGATCGCCATGAACGAGGCGCTGCTGCGGGCGCGCCGGTCGCGCCGGCTCGCCCGCGCCGCGCTCGGGCTCCTCGCCGACGAGGCGGCGGCCGGGACGCCCGAGCAGGAGGTGGCGTCGCGGGAGGCGGTGGAGCAGGTCGAGGCGGCCCTGCCGCGCCTGCCCCGCCGGGATCGGGAGGTGCTCCAGCTCGCCGCCGTGCGCGAGCTCCCCCACGCCGACGTCGCCGCGCGGCTCGGCGTGACCCCGGGCGCGGTGAAGGTCCGGCTCCACCGCGCCCGCGCCGCGCTCCGCGGGCTCGTCGAGCGCCCGGACGGCCCCGCGTGGGGCCGCGTCGAGGCGCTTGCTCGCGGCGAGGCCGGCGGTGCTAGGTTCGGTCGCCCGCGCGCCCGCCGTCGAGCGTGAGCGGTGCCGCGGGCGTCGGAGCGCGATGGACGAGCGGCAGGGAGGCGATCACCGAACGCGGGTCGTCCGGCTCTACCGGGAGTACGGACCGGTCGTGTACCGGCGCTGCCTGCGCCTGCTCGGGGACGAGGAGCAGGCGCGCGACGCGACCCAGGAGGTCTTCGTGAAGCTCCTGCGCGAGGAGAGGCTCACGGGCGAGGACGCCGAGGTCCTGCCCTGGATCTACCGCGTGGCCACCCGGCACTGCCTGAACCTCCGCCGCGCCGTCCGTCACGGGCGGTGGAGCCTCGACGGCGGCCGCGAGCTCGAGGTGGCCGATCCGGAGGGCGCGCCGTATCCCGAGCGGCGGCTGGCGCAGCAGATCCTGGCGCGGTTCGACACCACGACGCAGGCCGTCGCGGTGGGGGTGCTCGTGGACGGCATGCGGCGCGAGGAGCTGGCCGGGGCCCTCGGGCTCTCGCGGCGCACGGTCCACCGCAAGCTGGCGCGCTTCCTCGCGGGCGCGCGCCGGCTGCTCCTCGGGAAGGAGCCGGCGCCGTGACGCGGTGTCCGTCCGACCTCGAGCTGGAGCGGCTCGCGCGGCAGCCGGACGGAGCGTCCGCGCCGCACCTGGGCGCGTGCGCCCGCTGCGCGGCCCGGCTCGCCGAGCTGCGCCGGCTCTCGGAGGTGTTCGAGCGCGAGGTGTTCTTGGCGACGGTCGAGGCGGTGGTCGCGGGCGCCGCGCCGCGCCCCGTGCCACGGGCGGCCTGGGTCGCGGTCGCGATGGCGGCGGCCGTCCTGGTGGCGCTCGGCGTCGGGTGGCTCCGGGCCGGCCGCGGCGACGGCGCGCTCGACCTCGTCGCCAGGGCCGGTCCCGCGGCGGCGGCGCTGGCCGACGGCCAGCGCATCCCCGCGGGCGCGGCGCTGCGGCTCGAGATCCGGCCGCGCCGCGCGTGCACGCTCTGGGTCGCCGCCGCCGACGCGGCGGGCGAGGTGACGCGCGTCTTCCCGCCGAAGGCGATGACCGGGACCCTGGGCCTCCCGGTCGCGGCCGGCACGACGGTCCCGGTGGATGCGCCGGCGCGGCCCGAGGGACGGCGCGGCCCGGAGCGCTACTTCGCGGTCTGCCTCTGCGGCGACGACGCGCTCGAGTGGAAGGACGTGGACCGCGCGGCGCGCGCCATCGGGCCCGGCGAGGCGCCGCTCCGCGCCGCCCGCGGCATCCCGGGCCTCCCGGACGAGACGCTCCAGGCCAGCCTGCTCGTCGAGCGGGTGGAGCGCTGACGGGCGCCGCCCTGGCGGCGTCGCACCTCTGGTCCCTGGCCACCGGGAGGGGGTGGCGGTTACAGTGAGGGCTGCGAGGTCTCCCTGTGAACGATCCCACGCCCCTCATCCCCCCAGCAGCCCTCACCATCGATCAGACGACCGGTCGCATGACCGGCGCGACGCGCCACTACGAGAAGCGCTTCGCGGATCTCACCGGCCTCTACGCCGACGCGGCGGCCTTCGAGGCGCTCGCCCCGAAGCTCGGCAAGGAGGTCGTGTACGAGGTCTGGGAGCACAAGCAGAGCACGGCCGCCGGCGACCTCATCTTCGGCACGAGCGTCATGAAGCCGGGCAGGGTGGGGGACGAGTTCTTCGTGACCCGCGGCCACCAGCACCAGCTCACCGACCGCGCCGAGATCTACCACTGCATCCGCGGCAAGGGCGTCATGCTCCTCGAGTCGCCCGCGGGCGAGGTGAAGGCGCTCGAGATGTCCCCGGGCGTCGTGGCCTACGTGCCGCCGCACTGGATCCACCGCAGCGTCAACACCGGCGACGACACGCTCATCACGGTGTTCAGCTACTCCTCCGACGCCGGGCAGGACTACGACATCATCGAGCGCTCCGGCGGCATGCGCTCGCGCGTCGTGGCCGACGGCAAGGGCGGGTGGAAGCTCGTGGACAACCCGGGGTGGAAGCCGCGGCGGTAGCATCGGTTTTCATGCGCCACCGCTCACCGTCGAAGGGCGAGCGGAGCCTTGGTCACGGGCGTCGCTCGTCCATCGCCGTACGCCTCGACGGGGGTTGGTGGGCGGTCGCACCGAGGGGCGGCCGGTCGGGCCCGCCGGAGTGGGTGGGTCGAGGCTGCAGCCCGATAGGTGCAGCAGCCTCGCCCTCATCCGCACCGCCGCGCCAGCGGACGGCCGTGTGCGCCGCTGCGCCGACCGTCGGCGCAGGCGCACCTCACACTCAGCGTGGACGCGCGCGGCTGCGCAGGATGCCCGCGGCGACCCCTGTCCGAAGTCGGCCACCACGCGAAGCGAAGCGGAGCGTGAAGTGGCCGGCGAGTTGGGTCGCCGCGGCCACTCACGGCGAGCGGACTCCGCGCGCGGCCTACGATCGCCTGTAGGCGCCGAGCATACCTTCTCCACGTCGGCGCAGCGGCGGACACGGACGGCCGCCCCTCGGCACGGCTCGCCCATCCACCCCTCGAGGCGTACGGCCCCTCGGCGCGGGACCAATCACCGCTCGTGCTTCGACAGGCTCAGCACGAGCGGGACGATCATGTTCCCGAGCCCGCCGTGAACCCTCTCCGTGCCCTCCGGCTCAAACGTCCGGAAGGTCCTCCGGAGACGACACATGCTGACCTGGATCAAGGGGCGCCGGGCGCGGAGCGTGCTGCTCCTGGCCGGCGTCGTCGCCGCGGTCGCGGGCGTCGCGATGACCGGGCGCGCAGACGCTGCGCGCGCCGCCGCCTTCGAGCCGCGCGTCCGCCCGCACTTCGATCATGCGCCCGTGATCCAGGGGCCGTTCCGCGCTCCGCAGGACGTGACGAGGGCCTGCCTGTCGTGCCACCCCGGCGCCGCCGCCGTCATGACGACCTCGCACTACACGTGGCTCGGGGCGCCCGTCGCGGTGCCTGGACGCGCCGGCGAGAAGGTGCGGATCGGCAAGAAGAACCTCCTCAACAACTTCTGCATCTCCAACATCGGGAACGAGAAGGCCTGCACCAAGTGCCACGCCGGCTACGGCTGGACCGACGTGAGGTTCGACTTCACGAAGGTGGAGAACGTGGACTGCCTCGTCTGCCACGAGCACGGCAGCGGGTACGTGAAGGGCCCCGGCGGCCTCCCCGGTCCGAAGGTGGATCTCCTCGCCGCGGCCCGGTCGGTCGGGACGCCGCGCCGCGAGAACTGCCTCGTCTGCCACGCGTACGGCGGCGGCGGACAGGCGGTGAAGCACGGCGACCTCGACTCCTCGCTCGAGCACCCGTTCGCGGACGACGACGTGCACATGGGGAAGCTCGGCTTCCAGTGCGTGGACTGCCACGGTGGGAAGGACCACCGGATCCGCGGCCGCGCCTTCTCCGTGAGCGTCGAGGGCTCGAACGGCGTCGCCTGCACGGACTGTCACACCACGCGACAGCACCGCGACGCGCGCATCGAGGCGCACCTCCGCTCGGTCTCGTGCGAGGCGTGCCACATCCCGAGCTTCGCCCGGCGGATCCCGACCAAGGCCGCCTGGGACTGGAGCAAGGCGGGAGACCCGGGGCGCAAGGAGGATCCGCACCGGTACCAGAAGATGAAGGGCGAGTTCGTGTACGAGCAGGACGTGGTCCCCGAGTACCGCTGGTTCGATCGGACCGTCGGGCGGTACCTGCTCGGCGACCGGATCGACCCGGACCAGGTGACCGTCCTCAACCCGCTGCGCGCCGGGATCGGCGACGCAGGGGCCCGCATCTGGCCGTTCAAGGTGCACCGGGCCATGCAGCCCTACGACGCCGTGCACCGCATCCTCCTCCCGCCCGTGACGGGCGGCGCAGGCGGCTACTGGACCACCTTCGACTGGGACGCCTCGCTGCGCCTGGGCGCGAAGGCCGCCGGCCTGCCGTACAGCGGGAGGTACGGCTTCGCCCGGACGGACATGTACTGGCCGCTCGCCCACGCCGTCGCGCCGAAGCAGCGGGCGCTCCGGTGCGACGACTGCCACGGCGGGGCGGGCCGGATGGACTGGAAGGCCCTCGGCTACGAGGGTGACCCGCTGCGGGCCGGAGGCCGGCCGTGACCACCCCGCGACCGATCCGCGCCGCGCTCGCGGCGCTCGCCCTGGCCGCCGCGCCGGCGCTCGCCGCGGCGCCGCAGCCGCCGAACCCCATTCACCCGGCGTTCACGCCGCTCGACGCCCAGGGTGCGCCGGCGGCGCGCTCCGAGGACGTCTCGGCCGACAGGACCTGCGGCGCTTGCCACGACGCGGCGTACGTCGCGGCCCACGACGATCACGCCCGCGCCGGCGTGCGCGCGACCTGCATCCAGTGCCACGTGGACGGTGGCCGGCTCGCGGTCGGGCCGCTCGACGGCGGGAAGCTCCGCCGCGAGGACCTCCGCATCGGCCGGCCCGGGAACGAGCGGTGCGCGAGCTGCCACGGCGTCGTCGCCGCCGGGGCGGCGCCGGTGGCGCTGCCCGAGACGTTCGAGCTCCCGCCGGAGGAAGGCCGGACGTGGTCGCTCACGCAGGGGGAGGGCGCGATCGTCTCGGCGCAGCCGATGAGCGCGTCCTTCCTGAACCTCGAGGGCAAGGAGGCCGCGGCCGCTCCCTGGGACGTGCACGCGGCGAAGCTCCTCGCGTGCGTGGACTGCCACCACGCGCGGAACGATCCCCGGCGGACGGATCTCAAGCGGGCCGCGCTGCCGTCCCTGAAGAGCGATCCGCGCCGCCCGAGCACCGGCGAGTTCCTCGTCCGCCCCGACCACGCGCTCGCGCGCGCCGAGTGCCGCAGCTGCCACGCGCCGCTCGCGGTCCACGACTTCCTCCCGTACCGCGCGCGCCACATGCAGGTGCTCGGCTGCGCCGCGTGTCACGTGCCCGGCCCGATGGGGCCCGCGCTGGAGATGATCGACGCGACCGCGGTCACGGCCGCCGGTACCCCGGTCCTCGTCTACCGCAACGTGGAGCGCCGCGACGGCGAGCCGCTCAACGCGGCGCTGGTGCGCCCGCTCCGGCCGCTCTACGTGCTCCGGACCGAGGCGGACGGCGCGCGGCGGCTCGCGCCGGTGAACGTCGTGAGCCGCTGGCGCTGGGTCGCGGGCGCGGACCGGGCGGAGGTCCCGTTCGCGACGGTGGTGCGGGCGTGGCGCGAGGGGGACGGCTGGGCGCCGGCGGTGCTCGGGGCGCTCGACGCCGATCGCGACGGCGCGCTCGCCACCGCGGAGCTCCGGCTCGAGACGCCGGCCGAGGTGGAGGTCCTCGCGTCGCGGCTGCGCGCGCTCGGCGTCGCCGACCCCGCCGTCGACGCCGTCCTCGAGCCGCACCCGCTCGCGCACGGCGTCGTCGGACGTGACCGGGCGCTCCGCGACTGCGGCGCGTGCCACGGAGAGGAGTCGCGGCTCGGGGGCGCGTACAGGCTCGCCTCGTGGCTGCCGGGCGGCGTCTCCCCGCGGCCGCCGGGCGCCGGAGGGGTCGAGCTCGCCGGGACGCTCGCCGCGGCCGGCGGCGGGCTCGTGCTGGAGCGCGCGCCGGGCGCGCTCCCGGGGCTGCACGTGCTCGGGCGCTCGCGGCAGGCGAGCCTCGACACCGCCGGGCTGCTCGTGTTCGCGCTCGCGCTCGGCGGCGTCCTCCTCCACGGCGGGGCGCGCGTCGTCCTGCGCCGCCGCGCGCCCGCCTCGCCGACGGGCGCCGCGGTGCGCGAGGTCTACGCGTTCGGCCGGTACGAGCGGCTCTGGCACTGGACCATGGCCGGCTCGGGCCTCGGCCTCCTCGCCACCGGGCTCGTCATCCGTGGCGGCGCCGGCGCCGGGCTCGCGACCACGGTCGCGATCCACGACGTCCTCGCGGTCGTCCTCGTCGCGAACGCGTCGCTCTCGCTCTTCTGGCACGTCACGACCGCCGCGATCCGGTCGTTCCTGCCGGAGCCGCGCGGCCTCCTTGGCCGGATCCTCGAGCACCTCGAGTGGCAGACGCGCGGCATGTTCCGCGGGCGCCCGCACCCGGGCCAGCCGGAGGGCCAGAAGCTCAACCCGCTCCAGCAGCTCACGTACCTCGCGCTGCTCAACCTCCTCTTCCCGCTCCAGATCGCGACCGGCGTCGCGATCTGGGCGGTGGGCCACTGGCCGTCGATCGCGGAGGCCGTGGGCGGGCTCTCGGTGGTCGCCCCCCTCCACGCGCTCGGCTCGTGGCTCTTCCTCTCCTTCTTCACGCTGCACGTCTATCTCGTCACCACCGGGAGGACCGTCGGCGAGCACCTGCGCGCGATGGTCACCGGGTACCAGCGGGTGGCCCATTCCGAGGCCGGCCCGCCGGAAGGAGGTGGGCCGTGAACACGGGACGTGAACCCCGCCCGTACCTGAACCCGTACCTCGCCGGCGCGCTCCTCGGCGTGGTGCTCTTCCTCGCGTTCTTCCTCACCGGGGGCGGCCTCGGCGCCTCGGGCGCGCTCTCGCACGTGATGGCGGGCGTCGCGAAGTGGTTGTCGCCCGGGCACGTCGACCGCGTCGCCTACCTCGCCGACATGGCGGGCGGGCCGCGCAACCCCTGGCACACCTCGGGCGTGTACATGCTCGTCGGCACCGCGCTCGGCGGCCTCGCCTCGGGCCTCCTCCACCGCCGGGCGCGGCTGGAGATCCGCAAGGGCCCGCGGATCTCGAACGGCGCCCGGCTCGCGCTCGCCTTCGGCGGCGGGCTCGTCATGGCGTACGGCGCGCGGTTCGCGCGTGGCTGCACCTCGGGGCAGGCGCTCTCCGGCGGCGCGGTCCTCTCCGTGGGGAGCTGGGCCTTCATGCTCTCGGTGTTCGCGGGCGGCTACGCGGTCGCGTGGTTCCTGCGGCGGCTCTGGACCTGAGGAGGCACGATGGCTCCGTTCGACGTCACCGCGCTCTCCGGTCTCGGGTTCGCGCTCACCTTCCTGGCCGTCGGCTTCGCCTTCGGCGCCGTGCTGGAGATGGCCGGGTTCGGCGACACGAAGAAGCTGGCCGCGCAGTTCTACCTGTCGGAGATGACGGTGCTGAAGGTGATGTTCACCGCGATCGTGGTCGCGGCGGTGCTCCTCGCCTTCGCCGCCGCGTTCGGTCTGCTCGAGATGAGCCGCGTCTTCGTGAACCCGACCTTCCTGCCGGCGCAGGTGGTGGGCGGGCTCGTCATGGGCGTCGGGTTCGTGATCGGCGGATTCTGCCCGGGCACGTCGATCGTCGCCGCCTCGACCTTCAAGGTGGACGGGATGCTCTTCGTGCTCGGCGGCCTCGCGGGCGTGGCGCTCTTCGGCGAGAGCGTCTCCTCTTTTTCGCCGTTCTGGCTCTCCGGCGCGATGGGGCGGTTCACGCTCCCGGAGTGGCTCGGGCTCTCGACCGGCGTGACCGTGCTCCTCGTCGTGCTCATGGCGCTCGGCGCGTTCTGGGCGGGCGAGGCGGTGGAGCGGCGGTTCGGCCCGCGCCCTTCGCCTCCGGACCCGCTGCGCGGGTCCTCCGCTCAGGGCGGACGGCCGAGGTGGGCGTGGCGCCCGCGCGCCGCGTGGGCCGGCGCGGGCGCCCTCGTCGCCGCCGCGGCGACGCTCGCGATCCGCGGCGACCCGACGCCGGCGCAGCGCTGGCGCTGGCAGCCCGCGGAGGTCCACCAGCAGCTCGCGGAGCGCGCGCCGTTCGCCTCGCCCGCGGAGCTCGTCGCGCGCCGCGGCGACGTCGCGCTGCGCGTGGACGTGCTCGACCTGCGACCGGAGCGCGAGTTCAACCTGTTCCACGTCGGCGGAGCGCGGCGGATCGATCCCGCGGCGCTCGACGCGCCCGGCGAGGTGCGGCGCCTGCTCGAGGAGCCGCCGAGCACGATCACGTTCCTCGTCGCCAACGGCGAGGCGGACGCGCTCGAGGGGTGGAAACGGCTCGTGTCGCGCGGGGTGCCGAACGTCTACGTCCTCGAGGGCGGCGTCAACGGGTGGCTGGAGCTCTACCCCGCCCCGCCTTGCGTTGCAAAGCCCGAACCCGGGGTCGCGGAGGGGGCGCTCGCCTGGCGGTTCGCCTACGCCACGGGGGATCGCCTCCCCTCGGCGCGCCCCGAGCTCGTGCGGTCACGGTCGTTCCAGGTCCCGTGCGGTCCGGCGGGCCCGGAGGGGGCAGCGGCCGGCGAGCACCACTGGCCCCGCCATCCGTACACCGAACGCGTGAAGCCACAGGTGAGGTCTGTGGTGAAGGGCGGATGCGGGTGATACCAAAGGCAGCGTGAAGGACGGCACCTCGCACGAGCCCGGGCGGGCCCCTGGCGCGGCCCCGGCTCCGGCCGCGGTGGCCGCGTCGCGCCGCAAGCGCCCGAGCCTGCGCGAGCTGTTCCGCGTGTCGACCCTGCTCGGCCTCGTCGGGTTCGGCGGCGGGATCTCCGTGCTCGGCGGGATGCGCTCGCTCCTCGTCGTGAAGCGGCGCTGGCTGACGGACCGCGAGTTCGTGGCGACGTCGACCGTGGCGCAGATGCTCCCGGGCGGCGCGGCGGCCAACGCGCTCGCCTACACCGGGCTCCGCTTCCACGGCCCCGCGGGCGCCGTCGTCGCGTACACGGGGTTCATCGCGCCGGGCGCCCTCGTCGTCACCGCGCTCGCCGCCCTCTACGTGCGGTTCGGCGTCACGCCGACCCTCCAGCCCTTCTTCGCCGGGATGAACGCAGCGGTCGTCGGCGTCATCGCCTCGATCACGCTGCAGATGGTCCGCACCGGCATTGGCCGCCCGTGGCAGATGGGCATCGCCGCGGCGGCGCTCCTCTTCTCGCTCGGCGGAGGGGCGGCGGGCGAGGTGGCCGGCATGGGCGTGGTCGCCGGGTTCGTGTTCGACCTCGGGTCGAAGCGGTTCCGGCTGGCGCGCTTCCGGCGCGCGCGGCCGCCGCCGGTGGCGCTGCCGGACGAGGGCGCGCGGCTGCAGGACGCGACGGAGCGCGCGCTCGTGCGCGCGATGGAGCGGTGGCGCGAGCGGCGCGAGCGCGAGAAGGTGCAGCGCGAGGAGCGCGACCCGCCGCAGCTCCCGCTCGGTGCGCTGGCGCTCCTCTGGCTCGGGCAGGCCGGCATCCTCGGCGCGCTCGCGGGGATGGCCCTGTCGTTCGTCCGCGCCGGGCTCGGCGCGTACGGCGGCGGCTTCGCCATCATCCCGAGCCTCCAGGCCGCCGTGCTCGACCAGGGCTGGGTGACGCCGCAGCAGTTCGCGGACGCAGTGGCGATCGGCAAGGTGACGCCGGGGCCGGTCCTGCTCATGGCGACGTTCATCGGGTACGTGAAGTACGGCGTCCTCGGGGCCATCGTCGCCACGCTCTCGATCTTCGCGGCCCCGCTCGCGATCGTGGTCACGCTGGGCGGCTGGATCGCACGCGTCCGCTCGCGGCGGCCCGTGCGCGCCGCGCTGCGCGGCCTCACGCCGGCGGTGGTCGGGCTCATGACCGCGGCGGCGCTCACCCTCGGCTCCGGACTCATCGGTCCGGCCGAGCTGGCGATCGCGGCGGCGACGGTGCTCACGCTGTCGCGGTTCGAGGTGAACCCGGTCTGGATCCTGTTCGTGGGCGGCGCGGCGCGGATGGGGCTCGGCGCGTTCGGGGTCTGAGCGGCCGCAGCGTCTGCGCGGGCGCTCGCGCAGATCGCGCGCGAGGGGCCCCGCCCGCGGCTCGCCGTAACGGCGCGCCCGCTCGCGGGTGTGATCCAGCGACGGCGCATGTCGCGCCCGCAGCGATCACGCACCGCTCCCCGCGGCCGTGGCTCTCACGGCGGGGAGCAACAGGAGAGATCATGAACGGCATCCTCAAGAAGCTCGCCTTCCTGGGCGTCCTCGGGGCGCTCGCGATCCCGCTGGCGCTCCGCGCCGACACCCCCGCGTCCGGGACGTGCCCGGGCGGAGGGCAGGCCTGCGCCGACGGCCCGCGCCGCGGTGGCGGGTGGGGCAGGGGCATGGGCGCGCGCGGCTTCGACCCGTCCACGGTCACCACGGTCCAGGGCAGGGTGGAGAGCGTCGAGGCGGGGCAGGGGCGGCGCGGGCAGGGCGTCCACCTCGAGCTCTCGGCGGGCGCAGACACGGTCTGGGTGATCGTCGGTCCGAGCTTCTGGCTCGACGAGCAGCCGGTGAAGCTCGCCGCCGGCGATCTCGTGGACGTGAAGGGCGCGAAGAGCGTGCGGTTCGGGCAGCAGGTGATCGTCGCCCAGGAGATCCGCAAGGGTGCCCAGGTGCTCACCCTGCGCGACGAGGACGGCCGGCCGGTCTGGCGGCGCGGGCGCAGGTGAGATCGGTCGCGCGGGACGCGCGCCTCACGCCTCCCGCGCCAGGAACCTCCGCAGCGCCTCGCGCACCGAGGTCTCGATCTGCGGCGGCACCGGCGTCTCCGCGACGCGCTGGCAGAGCGTGAGCGTCGCCCGGAGGCTGTCGCAGCGGCCGCGGCAGGCGGCGCAGTCCTGGAGGTGCGACTCGAGCTCGGCGCAGACGTTCGAGTCGATCTCGCCCTCCAGGCGCCGCGAGAAGATCTCGACCACGTCCCGGCACGAGGGCGCGGGCTGCGCCTCGGCCGCGGCGGCGGGCAGGAGCGCCGGCGCGACGCGCTCCCGGACGGCGACGCGCGCGCGGTGGAGCCGGCTCTTCACGGCCTCGACCGACAGCCCGAGCACCTCCGCGACCTCCGCCGCGGAGAGCCCCTCGACGTCCCGGAGCACCAGCACCTCGCGGTACATCGGCTCGAGCGCGCCGATGGCCTCCTCGAGCGCCGCCTCGAGGCGCCGGCCCTCGAGCACCTCCTCCGGCCCGCGGCCCGGATCGGCGAGCTGGACGGCCGCGCGCGCCGGCTCGCCGGCGTCGAGCGACTCCACGCTCTCCGGCGCGAACTTCGAGCGGCGGCGCTGCTTGATGCAGAAGCTCCGCGCGATCGTGTAGAGCCAGGTGGAGACCGAGGAGGACCCGCGGAAGTCGGGGAGCGCGCGCGCCGCGGCGAGGAGCGTCTCCTGGAGGACGTCCTTCGCGTCCTCCTCCGCGCGGCACATCCGCATCCCGAACCGGTAGACCCGCCCCTGATGCCGCTCGAGCAGCTTGCCGAGCGCAGCGCGATCTCCGGCCTGGGCGGCCGCGAGCAGGTCCCGTTCGGAGGAGTCCATGGCCTCTTCTTACACGAGGGCCGGTGCGCCAACAACGGCGCGCCGGGCGTGGATCGCGCGGAATCGGGGTTCGAGCCCCGTGGCGCGCCGAGGGTTCGGATCCGCCCCAAGCTGCCGCCTCGCACCCTTCGAGCCGGACGCGGCTCAGAGTCGGCGTGACGCGCACGACCACCAGCGGCGATCGAAGGTCTCCTGCCACGCGCCGCGCGATACGCACCCTCGTCATCGCCGCGTGCCTCCTCCCCTCCTCCGCGCGGCCCGGGACCGCCGGGCCCGCGGCGGCGCGCGTGCGCGCCGTCCGGGCGACCGCGCCCACCGCGGCGTCGTGGGTCCCCGCCAGCGTCGCCGCCGCCGTGCGCGCGACGGTCTCCACCCGCGTCGCCGCGTCCGTGCGGGGCGTCCACGTGCGGGAGGGCGAGCGCGTGGCCAGCGGCCAGCCGGTGATCTCGCTCTCCGATGCCGACCTGCGCGGCGCCCTCCGGGCGGCGGAGGCGGGCCGCGCCGCGGCCGCGGCGCACGAGCGCCGCATCCGGGCGCTCCTCGCCGAGGAGGCGGCGGCGCCCGCGCAGCTCGAGGTCGCGACCGCGCAGCGGGCGCAGGCCGAGGCGGCGCTGGCCGCGGCGCGCGCCAACCTCGCGTACGCGCAGCTCCGGGCTCCCTTCGCGGGGACGGTCCAGGCGCGCCACGTCGAGCCCGGCGATCTCGTCGGTCCGGGGCAGCCGCTCCTCGTGCTCGAGGGCGATGCGCTCGAGCTCGTCGCGAGCCTCTCGGAGGCCGAAGCCGACGGGCTGGCGGTCGGCGCGCGGCTCCCGTTCGAGGCGGACGGCGCGCGGGGTTCGGCCGTCGTGACCGCGCTCACGCCGGGCCGCGACCCCGTCACGCACCGGCGCGGGCTCCGCGCCCGGATCGAGGCGCCGCCCGCCGGGCTCCGCTCGGGCGCGTTCGCCCGGCTCCAGGTCCGGGGCGGCGACGGCGGCGAGGAGCGCGCCTGGGTGCCGAGCACGGCGCTCGTCGAGCGCGGCGATCTCACGGGCGTCTTCGTGGCCGCGGCGGGCCGGGCCGAGCTCCGCTGGATCTCGGTCGGGGAGGCCGCCGGGGACGGGGTCTGGGTCCGCGCCGGCCTGCGTCCGGGCGAGACCGTGGTGGACGCGCCGGGCGCTCTCCGCGACGGGACGCCGGTCGAGGTGACGCCGTGAGCGAGCCGCGCCCGGGCCTGGCGGGGCGGATGGCGCGCCCGTTCCTCCGGTCGAAGCTGACGCCCGTGATCGTGCTCGCGTCCATCCTCCTCGGGCTCCTCGCCGTGAGCCTGACGCCGCGCGAGGAGGAGCCGCAGATCGTCGTGCCGATGATCGACGTCGTCGTCCCGATGCCGGGGGCGACGCCGGGCGAGGTCGAGAGCCAGGTCGTGACGCCGCTCGAGCGGCGGCTCTGGGGCATCCCCGGCGTCGAGTACCTGTACAGCACGAGCCGCGCGGGCGTCGGGCTCATCACCGTCCGGTTCGAGGTGAACGAGCCGCTCGAGCCGAGCCTGGTCAAGGTGCGGCAGGAGCTCGACGCGCACCCCGAGCTCCTCCCGAGCGGCTCCCTCCGGCCCACGGTCCGGGCGCTCACGATCGACGACGTGCCGTTCCTCACGGTGACGCTCCACTCGCGGGACGCGATGCCCGCCGGGACGCTGCGGGCGCTGGCGGCGGAGGTGGCCCGCGAGCTCGCCGCGGTCCCCCGCGCCGCGCAGGTGGGCGTCGTGGGCGGCGCCCGGCGCGTGGTGCGCGTCGAGCCGGACCCGGCGCGGCTCCGGACGCTCTCCGTCTCGCTCGGCGACCTCCAGCAGGCGCTCGCCTCCGCGCAGGCGCAGCTCCCCGCGGGCGAGCTCGTGGATGGCGGCGCCCGCGTCGCGCTCGAGGCCCGCGGGTTCGCGCGCTCCGCGGAGGAGCTCCGGCGCGTGGTCGTCGCCGTGCGCCAGGGGCGGCCGGTCTACGTCGAGGACCTCGCGAGCGTCGTGGACGGCCCGGAGCCCGAGCCGCCCGTCGTGCTCACCGCCTCCCGCGAGCGGCCGGGGTTCGAGCAGGCCGCGAGCGTCGTGGTGGCGAAGCGCCCCGGGACCAACGCCACCGAGCTCGCCGCCGCCGTGCTCGCCAAGGTCGAGGCCCTCCGCGGCGGCCTCATCCCCGCGTCGGTGGACGCGACCGTGACCCGCGATTACGGCGCCACCGCGGGGGAGAAGTCGGACGAGCTGATCGAGCACCTCCTCATCGCGACCCTCTCGGTCATCGCCCTCATCCTCGTGGCCATGGGCTGGCGCTCGGCGCTCGTCGTCGCCGTGGCCGTGCCGGTCACCCTCGCGCTCACCCTCGTGCTCACGTACCTGAACGGCGCGACGCTCAACCGCGTCACGCTGTTCGCGCTCATCTTCTCCATCGGCATCCTGGTCGACGACGCGATCGTGGTGGTCGAGAACATCCACCGGCACCTCTACCTCCCGGGTCCGCGCCGCCCGTTCACCCGCGTCGTCCTCGACGCCGTGGACGAGGTCGGCAACCCCACCATCCTCGCGACCTTCGCGGTCATCGCGGCGATCCTCCCGATGGCCTTCGTCCGCGGCCTCATGGGGCCGTACATGCGGCCCATCCCGGTGGGGGCGAGCGTGGCGATGATCTTCTCGCTCGTCATCGCCTTCGTGGTGAGCCCCTGGGCGGCGCTCCGGGTGTTCCGGCGCGAGGCGCGGATGCCCGCGCTCGATCCGACCGGCATGCACCCCGCCGATCCGGAGCGGGACGCGCCCGAGCCCCAGCGCGATCTGCCGTCGGCGCGCGCGGAGTCCGCGCCCGAGGGCCGGCTGGCGCGCGCCGATCGGCGCGTGATCCGGTGGCTGCTCGGGACGCGCGCGGTCCGCGTCGGCTTCCTGGCCGCCGTCGGCCTCCTCCTCGCCGCCGCGGCCTCGCTGCTCCTCCTGGGCGCGGTCGAGGTGAAGATGCTCCCGTTCGACAACAAGCGGGAGTTCCAGGTGCAGCTCGATCTCCCCGCGGGGGCGGCGCGGGAGACGTCGCTCGCGCTCGGGCAGCAGGTCGCGCGCCGCCTCCTGGCCGAGCCCGAGGTGGAGAGCGTGCAGGTGCACTCCGGCGTCGCGGCGCCGTTCACCTTCGTAGGCATGGTCCGCCACAGCTTCCTGCGCGAGGCGCCGGAGCAGGTCGACCTCCAGGTCAACCTCCTGCCCAGGGACGAGCGCGAGGCCTCGAGCCACGCCGTCGCCGTGCGCGTCCGGCCGGAGATCGAGCGGCTCGCGGCCGGCGAGGGCGCGCGCGTGAAGGTGGTCGAGATCCCGCCCGGCCCGCCGGTGCTGGCGACCCTGGTGGCCGAGGTGTACGGGCCGAGCGCCGCCGAGCGCGACCGGATCGCCGCCGAGCTCCGGAGCGCGTTCCAGACCGTCCCGGGGATCGTCGACGTGGACTCGACCCTCAACCCCACCCTCCCGAAGCTCCACCTCACTGTGGATCGCGAGAAGGCAGCCCTGCACGGCGTGTCGCCCGCGAGCGTCATCCAGACGCTCGCGGCGGCGGGCCAGGGCGCGCCGCTCGGGACGTTCCACGTCGAGCGCGGCGCGTCGCAGGTGCCGGTCGTGCTCCAGCTCGCGCCCGCGCTCCGCAGGCGCCTCGACACGCTCCTCTCGCTGACCGTCCCCGGCGCGCGCGGGCTCGTGCCCCTTTCCGAGCTGGTCCGGGTGGAGGAGGCGCGCGAGGCGCCCGAGATCCAGCACAAGAACCTGCTGCCGGTCGCCTACGTGACGGCCGAGCTCGCCGGGGAGATCGAGAGCCCCCTCTACGCCCTGCTCGCGCTCGACGAGAAGCTCGTCGGGCTGCGGAGCGCCGCCGGGGAGCGCGTCCCGTTCCTCGGGCTCGCACACCTCGCCGACACGGAGACCCCGGCGGTGAAGTGGGACGGCGAGTGGCACATCACGCTGGAGGTGTTCCGCGACCTCGGGCTCGCCTTCGCGGCGGTGCTGCTCCTCATCTACGTCCTCATGGTCGGCTGGTTCCAGTCCTTCCAGATGCCGCTCGTGATCCTCGCGCCCATCCCGCTCTCCCTGGTAGGCATCCTCCCGGCGCACGCGCTCCTCGGCACCTTCTTCACGGCGACGAGCATGATCGGCTTCATCGCCGGCGCCGGCATCGTGGTCCGCAACAGCATCATCCTCGTGGACTTCGCCGAGCTGAAGCTCACCGAGGGGATGCCGCTCGCCGCCGCCGTGGAGGAGGCGGTCCGGGTCCGGTTCCGTCCCATGGCGCTCACCGCGCTCGCGGTGATCGTGGGGAGCGCGGTGATGCTCGCGGATCCCATCTTCCAGGGGCTCGCGGTGGCGCTCATGTCGGGCGCGGTGGCGGCGACGCTCCTCTCGCGGTATGCAGTGCCGGTGCTCTACGTGATGCTGGCTCGCAGGGGCCGCGCCGCGGAGCTGCAACGCCGGGCACCGGCCCCGGTCGCCGGGCTCCCGCCGGTGACCGACGCGGCCTGAAGGAGCGACCTCGATGCACGACTTCGACGCGAAGGCCCGCAGCTGGGATCAGCCCGACAAGGTGGCGCTGGCGCGCAAGGTGGCCGACCTGGTCGCGGCGCGCGTGCCGGCGCTCGCGCAGGCGCGCGTGCTCGAGGTGGGCGCGGGCACGGGCCTGCTCGGGTTCGCGCTCCGCGACCGCGTGAAGCACGTCACGCTCGTGGACGGCTCGGCGGAGATGGTCGCCGTCGCGGGCGAGAAGCTGCGAGCGCAGGGCGCCTGCAACGTGGACGTCGTCCGGCTCGACCTCGAGCGCGACCCGCTGCCCGTGGCGCGCTACGAGGCCATCTGCGCGCTCCTCGTCCTCCACCACGTCCGCGACACCGACGCCCTGCTCCGGAAGCTGCACGCGTCGCTCGAGCCCGGCGGGTATCTGTGCGTCTCGGATCTCGACGCGGAGGACGGATCGTTCCACGGCGCCGACTTCGGCGGGCACCCCGGGTTCGATCGCGCGGCCCTCGCGGCGCAGCTCGGGCGCGCCGGGTTCGTCGACGTCCGGTTCGAGGACGCGTTCGAGATCCAGAAGCCCGTGGCGGGCGGCGCGACGCGGAGCTTCCCCGCGTTCCTCGCGGTGGCGCGCGCGCCCGCGCGGTGACGCCCCGGGCCCAAGCGGGGGCTCTTCGAATCCCGCGGGGCGGACGAGGCTCCCACGAGAGGGAGGCACGATGCAGGACGTCGAGACCCGGACCGAGGACCACGCCAGGGCGTCGCCGCGCGGGAGACGCTGGGCGTTCACCGCGATCGCAGCGGCGCTGGGCGCCGCCGTCGCCGGCGCCTACGCGTACCTCGTCGGCTGCGACGGGACCTGCCCGCTCACCTCGAGCGTCTGGACCGCGTCGCTCTACGGCTCGGCCGTCGGCGCGCTCGTGGGCTGGCCGGGGCGCCGGGAGGCGGCATGACGCGGCGGCTCGTCATCGTCGGCGGCGTCGCCGCGGGCGCGACCGCGGCGGCCCGCGCCCGGCGCATCAGCGAGGACGCGGAGATCACCCTCCTCGAGCGCGGCCCGTACGTCTCGTACGCCAACTGCGGGCTCCCGTACTTCGTCTCGCGCGACATCGAGCAGCGCTCGAAGCTCCTGCTCCAGACGCCCGAGGGGTTCGCGCGCCGGTACCGCGTCTCGGCGCTCGTGAACACCGAGGCCCTGGAGCTCGATCGCGCCGGGCGGCGCGTGCGCGTCCGCGGCGGGGAGGGTGAGCGGTGGCTGCCGTACGACGCGCTCGTCCTCGCGCAGGGCGGGAATCCGGTGGTGCCGGCCGTGCCGGGCGGGGACGCGCCGCACGTGTTCCGGCTCTGGACCGTGCCCGACATGGACCGGGTGGACGCCTTCCTCGAGCGCGAGAAGCCGCGCACCGCGGTCGTGGTCGGGGGCGGCTTCATCGGCCTGGAGATGGCCGAGGCGTTCCGGAAGCGCGGCCTCGAGACGACCGTGGTCGAGCTCCTCCCCACGGTGATGGCGGTCATGGACCGCGAGTTCGGCGTGCGGATCGCCGGCGAGCTCGCGGCGAACGGCGTCCAGGTCGTGACCGGGGCGGCCCTGAAGGCGGTGCTCCCGGCGGAGCGGCGCGTCGAGCTCGCCGACGGGCGGAAGCTCCCCGCCGACGTGGTGCTCTTCTCGGTCGGGGTCCGGCCGGAGCTCGCGCTCGCGCGCGCGGCCGGGCTCGAGATCGGCCCGACGGGCGCGCTCCTCGTCGACGACCACCTCCGCACCTCCGACCCGCACGTGTGGGCGGCCGGCGACATGGTCGAGATCCAGCACAAGGTCTCGGGCCGCCGCGTCCGGATCCCGCTCGCCGGGCCTGCCAACCGGCAGGGCCGGGTCGCCGCCTCGAACGCGCTCGGCGTGCCGATGCGGTACGGCGGCGTGCTCGGGACGAGCGTGGTGAAGATCTTCGAGGCCACCGCGGGCATGACCGGGCTCTCGGAGCGCGCCGCGCGCGAGGCCGGGTTCGACGTCGGAGTCGCGGTGATCCACAAGGACCACCACGCCGGCTATTACCCGGGCGCGGAGGAGCTGTCGCTCGCGCTCGTGTACGACCGGAACACCGGCCGGCTCCTCGGGGCGCAGGCGTTCGGGAAGGCGGGCGTCGACAAACGGATCGACGTCGCCGCGACGGCGCTGCATGGCCAGATGACGCTCGCGGATCTGGCCGAGCTCGACCTCGCGTACGCGCCGCCGTACTCGTCGGCGAACGACCCGCTCAACCTGGTGGCGTTCGTCGCCGAGAACGATCGGACCGGCTTCAGCCCGGTCGTCACGGCGGCGGCGCTCCGCGCCGAGCTGGCGTCCGAGCGTCCGCCCGTGGTCCTCGACGTGCGGACCGCGAACGAGTGGAAGCGCGGGCACGTCCGGGGCGCGGTGCACGTCCCGGTGGACGAGCTCCGGGCGCGCGCGCAGGAGCTCCCCCGCGGGCGGCGGATCGCCGTCCACTGCCGGTCCGGGTTCCGCGGGCACCTCGCGCTGCGCACGCTCCGCGCGCTCGGGTTCGAGGACGTCGTGAACGTCACCGGCGGGAGCGTGAGCATGCTCGCCGAGGGCGGGTTCGAGTGGGAGGCGTCGTGAAGGTCGTCTGGATCCTGTTCTTCGTCGCCGTGGCGCTCGTCCTGGCCCGGCGCTTCATGGGAGGCACGCGCGTGAGCCAGTCGGTGGTGCTGGAGAAGATCAAGGCGGGGGCGAAGATCGTGGACGTCCGGTCGCCGGGGGAGTTCCAGGGAGGCGCGTACCCGGGCGCGGTCAACATCCCGGTGCAGGAGCTCGAGGCGCGGATCTCCGAGCTGCCGAAGGACCGCCCCATCGTCGTCTACTGCGCCTCCGGCGCCCGCAGCGCCGCCGCCGAGCGGATGCTCCGCGCGCGCGGGTACGGCGACGTCGTGAACGGGGGCGGGCTGTTCCAGATGCCGCGGTGAGGGCTGGCACACACGCCTCGAGCAGCCGCGCGCGAGGCCCTACGTCGAGCCCCGCTTCACGAGCGTCGGCTCCAGGTGGATCGTCTCGGGCTTCTCCAGGATCGCGGCGAAGTTCTCCTTCTGCGTCGCGAGGCGGAGCGCCTCCTGGGCGATCCTCGTCGTCGGCTGGCGGATCGTGGTGAGGGGCGGGTCCGAGATCGCCGCCGTCGGCAGGTCGTCGAAGCCGACCACCGCGAGGTCGGCCGGGATCGCGAGCTTGTGCTCCCGGGCCGCTGCGAGGATGCCGCCCGCCGCGGCGTCTCCCGCCGCGCAGAAGATGCCGTCGATCGGCTGGCCGCTCTTCAGGAACGACTCCAGCGCGCTGACGCCGTCCTTGCGTGAGTACTCGATGCACGAAGCGAAACGCTCGGGCGGTAGCCTCATGCCCGCCTCGGCGAGCGCCCGCTCGAACCCCTGGCGCCGCCGGACCGCGTTGTAGTGCGCGCCGGGGGCCACCGACGGCCCCGCGAGCAGCGCGAGGGCCTTGCGGCCCGTCTCGATGAGATGCCGGCCGGCGAGATACCCGGCCTTCACGTTGTCGCAGGAGACCTCGCTCGACCCCACCCCCTCCTCGTCGACGGTGATGATCGGGATGCCCTCGTGGCGGAAGTCGTTCACCTCGTGGAGGGCGAGCCCGAACGTCAGGCTGATGACGGCGTCGACCTTCGGCTGCATGGTGAGGATGCTGCCGAACCGCTGGTGCAGGAACTTGTCGTCTTCCCGCCGCACGAGCCCCACCTCGATGAGCTCGTGCTCCGGTCCCGCGCACTTCTTGAGCTCTGCGAGCATCGAGCGCGTGAAGTTCCAGGTGAAGCTCACGGCGGCGACCGCGATTCGAAGGCCCATGTCCTCATCGTCGCAAGCGGACCTGGTCGGATCAAGTACGGGCGAGAGCGGGCACGACACTAGCGGTTTCGGGCCGTCGCGACCTGCGCGGGCCCCGCCCGCAGCGCGCGCCCGAGGGCGAGCAGGAGCGCGCCGGTCCCGAAGAGGAGCGCCGAGAGCGCGACGAGCCACCCGAGGAGCGGGATCGCGCCGACGAGCGCGAGGACGACGGCGGCGAGCGCGGCGAGCCCGGCCCGCGCCCCGAGCCCGGGCTCGCGCTTCAGCAGCCGGCGTGCGGCGACGTCCGCGAGGAAGACCGCGGCGACCAGCCAGCCCGCGAAGAGCGCGACGAGCCAGATCCCGAGGACCGCGAGCGCGAGCGGGGCGCCGACGCCCGTGAGCAGCACGGCGACGGTCACGATCGGGACGGCGGACACGGCGATCGCGCCGGTGAGGAGGACCCGGCCCGGGCTCGAGGGCACCAGGCGCGCCGCCGCGACCGTCAGCCGGGGGAACGCCACGAGCAGGATCACCGCTGCGAGGGCGAGCCCGAGGGTCCACACGACCCCGAGGACCGCGGCCGCGCCGCCGGCCCCGCCGCCGGATCCCTCCAGCGGGCGGTGGACGACGCGCCCGGCGACGGTGACGCCCTCGGGCAGGGCGACCGGTGCCGGGCTCGCGTAGACGAGGTCGCCGCCGAAGCGCGCGCCGGGGACGAGCTCGAGGCGGTCGCGGGCCTCGATGGTCGCGTTCCCGGCGACGCTGCCGCCGATCCGCACCCGTCCGCCCACGACGCGGAGCTCGCCACCGACGTCGCCGTCGAGCGAGACGGTCCCGGCGGCGATCAGGGCCTGACCGCCCACCTGCACGCCGCGCGCGATGCGGACGGAGCCGCCCGCGAGCACGGCGGCGTCTTCCACGTTCGCGCCCAGGGTGATCTCGCCGCCGACCCCGCGCACGTCGTCGCCCACGCGGCCGCGCACCTGGATCGTCCCGCCCGCGGCGGCGAGGTCCTCGCCGATCGCACCGGAGGTGGTCACCGTCCCGCCTGCGGCGACGACGTCGCCGGCGACCTCGGCCGGCACCTCGACGGCGCCGCCCGCGAGGTAGAGATCGCGGTCGGCCGGGGCGTCCACGACCACGCGCTCTCCCGCCTGCTGCGCGAGCGCCTCGCCGCCGGCCGCCGCCGCTCCTGCGCACAGCGCGAGGGCGAGCGCACGGCACGTCGACCAGGTAGAGGGCTTCGGCCCGCAGGACGTGGTCATGCGTCACCTCTCCGGAGAGCAGTGCGAGTAGCCTACTGAGCTCCTCGGGCTCCCACGGTGGGCAGATGAGGCAACTCCTCCGGGGCAGCTCGCCGGCCACCTGATAGGCTCGTGCATGGCCGTCCGATGCCGCGCAAGCGCGAACGCGCGGCTCCCGTGAGGCCGCGTGCTCCCCTCGGCACGTCGAAACGCCTTCCCGGAACGGTCGTCCTGTGAAATGACTGCGCGTCTCACCCCGCCTCACCGCACCGGAGGGAGCCGCCATGGACGGGATCACGGGCATCTACGGCCCGGGGGACGACGAGCTGGTCCAGAAGGTCTTCCTCGCCACGGGGGCCTTGCAGCATCGGGGCAAGACGGGCGCCGGCATCGCCGTCGGCACCGACCGCGGGATCCACGTCATCAAGGGCGTCGGCGGGATCGCCGACGTCGTGGACCTCGACATGGTCCACCTGTTCCAGCACCTGAACCCGCAGGCCGCCATCGGGAACGTCGGCTACACCAAGAACAAGATCGCCGAGAAGCGGAACGCCGAGCCGCTGGTCGTGAAGCCGAAGCGGAGCTCGCCGTACCAGGTGGCGCTCACGTTCAACGGCCGCCTCGTCGGCGACGACGAGCTCCTGGCCGAGCTCGAGGGGGACTACGTCTTCGAGACCTCGAACCGGACGGAGCTGCTCGGCGCGCTCCTCCACCGCTGCCTCGAGCGCGAGGGCGTGCGGTTCGAGGCCGGCCGCGCGCTCGTGGACCTCCTGCACGGGCGCGGCAGCTTCTCCCTCGCGGCGCTCGTGTTCGACGGGAAGGAGACGCGCCTCGTCACCCTCACCGACGACCGCGCGTTCGAGCCGTTCTGCTTCGGCACCGTCGGGGGGAACTTCGTCGCGAGCTCGGAGAGCTGCTCGCACCGCCGGCTCGGCGGGTTCGCCGCGCGGGAGTACCTGGGCGCGGAGATGACGATCGCGGGCGCGGCGGGCGTCGAGACGCGACGCCTCCGCGAGGAGACGCCGCTCACCGACGTGTTCCAGGCGGTCTACTTCGGCAACGTCGCGTCGCAGTACCGGGGCGAGGACATCTTCCAGCTCCGGAAGCGCCTCGGGCTCACGCTCGCGAGGCTGTACGGCCGCACCGACGCCGACGTCGTCGTCCCCAACCCGGACTCGGGCCGGGGCGTCGCGTACGGCATCGCCGAGGGGCTCGGGATCCCGCTCTCGCACGGCCTCGTGAAGCAGGCCCAGGCGATCCGCACCTTCCAGGAGTCGCAGGTGCGCCGGCGGACGATCGAGGTCGGGCTCAAGTTCGCCGCGGTCGACTCGGTGCTGCGGGACAAGAAGGTCGTCATGGGCGACGACAGCATCGTGAAGGGGAGCGTCTCCGAGGGCGGGTCGGTCTGGTCGGCGTACAACGCCGGGGCGAAGCGGCTCGAGTTCTGGATCTCCTACGGCCCGATGTACTTCCCGTCGTTCAAGGAGTGGCGGCGCGGCCGCGAGTGCCTCGAGGAGCTCGCGGTGCAACGCGCGTTCCGCGGCGAGCACCCGTACGACAAGCCCCTCGACGAGATCAACCGCCGGGTGGCGAAGCTCATCGGCGTCGATCGCGTCTGCTACAACACCCGCGAGAACATCCAGTCCGTGGTCGGCGCGGGCTCGTTCCAGGCGATGGACGCCTCCTACCCCGTCGCCGAGCAGCACTGGCCCGACTGGCTCAAGGAGGAGGTCGAGCGGTCGGCGAAGCTCGGGCTGCGGTTCGGGTAGACGACCGGCGCGCGCGGCGCGTTCACCCCCGCGCGATCACCCGCAGCGCGCCGGGCTCGACGCGGAGGTCCACCGGCGTCCGGCCCCGGAGCTCGCCGTCGACGTCGAGCTCGAGCGGCGGATCGGTCTCGATCCGCACGGCGCGCGCGGCGGCGACGTGCACGTCCGGGTGCGTGAGGTGCCGCCCGCGCCCGAGGAGCAGCGCGTACCGCGCCACGCGCGTCAGCTCCCGGAGGCGCTCGGCGGGCGAGAGCTCGGGCCCCGGCGCGCCGGCGGCGAGCACGTAGAGGTGGAGCGTGCCGTCGCGGTTCGAGGCGCCGGGGGCGACGAGCCGGCCGCCGCCGTGGAACGGGCCGTTCCCCACGACGATCTGCAGCGCGTCGTACTCCGCGGCGGCGCCGTCCGCGACGACGCGCGCGCGGAAAGGCTGGAAGTTCGCCGCCTCGGCGGCGCCGGACACCAGGAACGCGAACCGGCCCACCTTCTTCTTGAGCCCGTCCTCGAGCCGCTTCGTCAGGCCCGAGGAGATCCCGAGCGAGGCGACGTTCAGGAACGCGTGCCCGTCGACGCGCCCCAGGTCCACGCGGCGCGGCACCCCGCGCACGAAGACCTCGACCGCGCGCTCGACCTCGTGCGGGATCCCGAGCGTCCGGGCAAAGTCGTTCCCGGTCCCGAGCGGCAGCACGCCCAGCGCCGCGTCTCGCCCCGCGAGCACGCCCGCGGCGGAGGACAGCGTCCCATCCCCGCCGCCGACGAGCACACGCGCGGCGCCCGCCTCCACGGCGGCCGCCACGCGCCCGGGGAGCGCCGCCGGATCGTCGACCCGCTCCGCGGCGACCAGCGGCACGCCCGCCGCCCCCAGCGCGCGTGCGGCCGCCTCGAACGCGTCCGCGCCGGCGCGCGCCCCCGGGTTCACGAAGAGCGCCGCGGGCGCGATCACGTCGCCTTCCCGCGCCGCCGCGCGAGCCACACGAGCAGCTCCTCGAGCTCGGTGTCGCTGGTGCCCGGCTCCGCCGCGGCGGCGACGGGCTCGAGGAGGTCGAGGTTCCGGGCGCGGTCGAGGAGCGCCTGGTCGATCTCGGTCCCGCGCGCGAAGGCGAGCGCCCCCTCGGGCGTGCGGACGTCCTCCTCGGAGCCGGCGCCCGATCAGCGTCCGGGCGAGCAGCGCCTCCTTCGTCCGGGTCCATGCCTCGTGGAGGGGCGAGTCGTGGTCGGCCATCACCACGAACGATGGGGCGAGCGCCGCCGGGCGGCGAGGCCTGGCCTGGGAGCGGGGGGAGGGGAGGGGGCCCTCGGAGTCGCGCTACTCCAGCGCCCCGACGACGGCCGCGAGCGCCGCGACGTGCGCGGGCCCGGCGCCGCAGCATCCCCCGAGGAGCCGCGCGCCGGCCGCGAGGAGCCGCGGCGCCACCGCGGCGAACGCCTCGTGCCCGACAGGCCAGCGGAGGGTGCCGTCCGGCGCCGCCACCGGGGTGCCCGCGCTGGGCTCGACGAGCACCGGCCTTCCCTCGGCCGCGGTGACGAGGCTCTCGGTGAGCCGGACCCAGTCGTCGAGCGAGAGATCCTTGCCGCAGTTCGCGCCCACCACGTCTGCGCCCGCGCCGAGCGCGGCGCCCACGAGCTCCGCCAGGCTCGCCCCGGTGAACGCACCGAACCCCGCGCCCGCAGGCTGGAGCGTCACGCTCGCGAACACCCGCTGCGCCCCCGCGCGGCGCGCGGCCCCGACCGCGAGGGCGAGCTCGCGCGGGTGGTACATGCTCTCCACCAGCAGGAAGTCCGCGCCGCCTTCGAGGAGCGCCCGCGCCTGCTCCTCGAACGCGTCGGACAGCTTCGGCTCGGAGACGTCCTGCCCCGGCGTGACGCCCGAGGGTCCGACGTCCCCCAGCACCAGCGCTCGGTCGCCGGCCACCGCGCGCGCGAGGCCCGCGCCCGCGCGGGAGAGCTCGGCGGCACGCCCCGGATCCACGCCCCGCGCGCGCAGGGCGATGCGGTTGCCGCCGAAGGTGTTGGTGACGAGGAGGTCGGCGCCGGCGTCGAGGTAGCCCCGGTGGACCTGCCGGATCCAGCCCGGCTCGTCCACGTTCCACAGCTCCCCCGGCGTGCCGCGCGGGAGCCCGAACGCCATGAGCTCGGTCCCCATCGCGCCGTCCAGGACGAGCGGCCGCGCGGCGAGGGCGCGCTCCAGTTTCTCGGTGCA
>DASPMI010000174.1:0-6531 GCA_035627135.1 Anaeromyxobacter sp.
GCCGAGGCGGGCGAGGCGCACGACGTCGCCGACCTCGTCCGGCCCGTCCGCGACGTGTTCGCCGCCGTGTTCTTCGTCTCGGTGGGCATGCTCATCGACCCGGCGCTCGTCGTCCGGCACTGGACGGCGGTGGCCGCGCTCGTGGCGCTGGTCGTCGTGGGGAAGTCCACCGCGGTGGCGCTCGGTGCGTTCCTCACCGGGAGCGGCGTCCGGGGGGCGGTCCAGGCCGGGATGAGCCTGGCCCAGATCGGCGAGTTCTCGTTCATCCTCGCCGCGCTCGGGGCCTCGCTCGGCGCGACGCCCGCGTTCCTGTACCCGGTCGTCGCCGCGGTCTCGGCGCTCACGGCGCTGACGACGCCCTGGTCCATCGGCGCGTCGGCCACCGCCGCAGCGTGGGTCGATCGGAAGCTCCCGCGGCCGCTCCAGACCGCGGCCTCGCTCTACGGCTCGTGGCTCGAGCGCGTGCGCGCCGCGCCGGATCGTCCCGGCCTCGGCGCGCGGGTCCGCCGGCTCGTCCGCGCGCTCTCCGTGGACGCGGCCGCGGTCGTCGCGCTCACCATCGGCGCGGCCGTCGCCGTCGAGCCCGCGTCGGCGTGGATCCGGCATGCCCTCGCCGTGCGCCCGGACCGCTCGCGCACGGCGGTGATCGCCGCGGCCGCGCTCCTCGCCGCGCCGTTCACGTTCGGGCTGTTCGCCAACGCGCGCCGCCTCGGGCTGGCCCTCGCCTCGGCGGCGCTCCCCGAGGGAGACGCCGGCCGCCCGGACCTGGCCGCGGCCCCGCGCCGGGCGCTGCTCGCGATGCTCCAGCTCGCGGCGGCGCTGCTCGTGCTCGCGCCGATCGTCGCCGTGACGCAGCCGTTCCTGCCGGGCGGCATGGGCGCGGCGCTCCTGGGCGTGACGCTCCTCACGCTGGGGGTGGCCTTCTGGCGGAGCGCCGCGAACCTCCAGGGCCACGTGCGAGCGAGCGCGCAGGCGATCGTCGAGGCGCTCGCGCGGCAGGGCACGCCCGCGGCCCAGGGCGGCCCCGACGCGATGAGCGCGTTCCGGGCGCTCTTCCCGGGCCTCGGCGAGCCCGTGGCGATCCGGCTCCCGCCGCAGAGCCCGGCGGTGGGGAAGACGCTCGCGACGCTCGAGGTCCGCGGGCGGACCGGGGCGACCGTGCTCGCCATCTCGCGGCCGGACGGGTCCGTCGTGTACCCGACCGCGACCGAGGCGCTGCGCGCGGGCGACGCGCTGGCGGTGGCGGGCTCGCGCGAGGCGGTGGACGCGGCGCGGGAGCTGCTCGGGGCGGTCTGACGGGCCTCCCCTCAGAAATCCCGCAGACCCTCCGGATCCTCCATGATGCGGGCGATGGCCGACTGCAGCTGCTCGACCGCGGCGGTGCCCTCGCCGGCCGCGGTGCGCGCGGCGCCCGCGAGGTGGTTCGCCTGCTGGGCGTGGTCGGCGGACTGCCGCGTCATCCCGGCGACCGCCTCGATCGACGAGGACGTCTCCTGGAGCGAGGACGCCTGCTCCGAGGCCCCTGACGCGACGGACCGGGAAGATGCCGCGATCTGGGTCGCGGCGGACGAGACCTGCTCGACCGCTTGCGAGACCTGCGCCAGCGCGTCGTGCAGCGCGGCGGCGGCGGTGTTGACCGACGGAGGAGCGGTCGCCGTGCCAGGGCGCCGAGCAGCGGGCCCGCGCGGCTCAGTCGTGACCGCCACCCCAGGGTCCCGGGCGGACGCAGCGGTTGCAGCGCGCCGGGTCACCCGGTACCTTCCGCGTCCGCATGCGGCTGCTGCTCGTCTGCCTCGGCGGTGCGATCGGATCCGGGGCGCGGTTCCTGGCCTCCGGCTGGCTGGAGCGCGCCTTCGGCGCGCATTTTCCGCTGGGGACGCTCTTCGTGAACGTCACCGGGTCGTTCCTGATCGCGCTCGTGCTCGAGGTCGCGGGCCGGACCAGCGTCGTCACGCCCGACGTGCGCCTGTTCCTGACGACGGGCGTGATGGGCGGCTACACCACGTACTCCTCGTTCAACCAGGAGACGCTGCGGCTCGCGCAGGACGGGGCCGCCGGGCTCGCGGCCCTCAACGTCGCGATCACCGTCCTCGGCTGCGCCGCGGGCGGGCTCCTGGGGATGGTGATGGGGCGGGCGCTCGCGGGGTTCGGCGCACGGTGAGCGGCGCCGCGTCCGAGCCGGCCCGCGTCGTCGGGCTCGGGCTCGGGCGCGGGCTCGTTCACGGGTTCAGAACCTGAACGCCAGCGAGGCGTAGTTCCGGTTGAGCGCGACGGTCATCGGGAGCTGCATCGCCGCCGGGCCCCAGAGCTGCCGCGGGCCCGGGGAGCAGAAGAGATCCTCGGCGGCCCACGCCTCGCGGCGGGACGCGAAGTAGCGGAACGCGGGTGAGTCGAGCTTCACGAGCGCCTTCTCGATCACCATCTCGTCCTTCCCGTGGCGGCGCTCGATGTTGAGCAGCCCGGTGAGCGGGATGGCGACGGGCCGCCCGCCGGCCTCGAGGTCGCGGATGGAGGCCATGTACCCGGTCTTGCCCGCGAGGATGAGCGAGCCGGCGGTGAGGCCGAGGTTGTACGTGTACGCGGCGTCGAAGAGGGTCGGGGCGCCGCAGCGGCCCTCGTAGCCGAAGAAGTGGGTGTGGGTCGAGAACTTCACGCTCGCGTCGAGCTCGGCCACGCGGGTCGCGACCATGTCCATAAGGAGCCGCTCGGTGGGGATGAGCGACACCTGCAGGTTCCCGTGCGAGTCGCGGTCCGCGACCAGCATGGTCTGGATGTAGCCGGGCAGCGAGTGGAAGAGCGTGGCCAGCCCGGGCTCGAGGTGGCGCGGGATGAACGCGACCCGGTCGGCCTCCTTCATCGGCCCGACCGCGGCGGCCTTGTCCGCCATCTCGTGGTCGATGGCGCCGATGAGCGCGTTCATCTCGGGGATGAACTCGATGAGCCCCTCGGGCACCACCACGACGCCGTGGTTGATCCCCTTCTTCGCGCGCGCCACGACCACCTGGGCGATGCCGTCGATGATCGCCGAGAGCGGGAGCTTCTTCTCCGCGACCTCCTCGGAGACGAGCGCCACCGCAGGCTTCACCTGGAGCGCGACCTCGAGCGCCACGTGCGACGCGGCCCGGCCCATGAGCTTCACGAAGTGCCAGTACTTCCGGGAGGAGGGCGTGTCCTGGAGGATGTTGCCGGTCATCTCCGCGTAGACGCGGGTGGCCGTGTCGAACCCGAACGAGATCGGGAGGAGGTCGCCGATCTGCAGGTCGCCGTCGATGGTCTTCGGGACGCCGATCACCTGGACGCCGCCGCCGTCCTGCTTCACGCCCGAGAAGAGGTACTCGGCGAGGATGGCGGCGTTGGTGTTGGAGTCGTCGCCGCCGACCACCACGATCGCGTCGAGCGCGTTGTCCACGCACGTCTTCTTCACGGCCGCGAACTGCTCGTCCTTCTTGATCTTGGTGCGGTCGGAGCCGAGGAAGTCGAACCCGCCGGTGTTGAGGATCCCGGCGACGGCCTCCTCGGTGATCTCGAACAGCTTGCCCTCGATGAGCCCCTTCGGCCCGGCGCGCACGCCGAACAGCTTGTTGCCCTTCCCGAGCGCCGCCTGGAGGCCGGCGATGACGTTGTGGCCGCCGGCAGCCGGGCCGCCGGAGAAGAGGACGGCGACGCGCTTCCCCTGGACCGGGGCGCCGCGACGGCCCTGGCCGACGAGGATCTTGTTGCCCGAGGCGCCGGAGGTCTTCGGGAACTTCGCGTTCACCGCGGGCGTGTCCTTGGTGGAGATCGCCTCGGCGCCGGCCTGGAAGTCCACGGGGGCGATCCCGGCGCCGTCCTTGAACGCGGCGCACACGGGGACGGCCAGCTTGCGGATGCACTCCTCGAAGATGGAGCGGTGCTTCTCGGTCTGGGTGATGAGGGTCTCGATCTGAGACACGGCGGCTCTCCTGGTCGTGGTCGGCGCGGCCAGCCCGGGGCAGAGTCGAAGTTCGGGAGGCCGGGGCAGCCTGTCTATCACGGGTCGAGGCCGCACCGGCGCGCGCGCGGGCGGCCAGGGCTGTGGCTCGGCGCCGCAGGGAGGCGAGCGCGCGCGCTCACGTTGCTTTCGGCGGCCGCGGACCACATCCTCCGCGCCCATGGCGGACGACCGCGGCGCCCCCGCGCCGCACCGCGCCCCCTCGCGGGCCCGGCTGCACGGCCTGCTGGCGCTGATGCTCCTCATCTGGGCGGCGAACTTCATCTTCGCGAAGCTCGCCGTCCGCGACGCGCCGCCGCTCGTGGTCGCGTGCATCCGGACCGTCCTCTCCGGGATCGTGATGATCCCGGTGTATCGGCTCGCTCGCCCGGGCGCGGACCCCGCCCTCCGCCCCTGGACGCGCCGCGACCTCCCACGGCTGGCCACGGTCGGGGTGCTCGGGATCGTCGCGAACCAGTTCGCGTTCGTGGCGGCGCTCTCGTACACCAGCGTCGCGCATGGCGCGGTCATCGGGGCGATCGCGCCGGTGCTGGTCCTCCTCGGCGCCGCCGCGCTGGGGCACGAGCGGCTGAGGCGCCGGCGGCTCGCCGGCATGTTCGCCGCGGCGGGCGGCGTCGCGATCCTCCAGCTCGCCCGCGCGCCGGGCGGTCCCGCGAGCGCGGTGGGCGATCTCATCATGCTCGGCAACGCCGGCCTGTTCGCGGCGTTCTCGCTGTTCGGCAAGTCGCTCACCGAGGAAGTGGGTACGCTCGCGGTGAACGCGATCGCGTACTGGGGCGGGGCGATCCTGTCGCTCCCGTTCGCGGTGTGGGGGCTCTGGGCGGTCGGCGGCCCGGCCGAGATCGGCGCGGCGGCGTGGGTGAGCATCGTCTACATGTCGATCGCGCCGTCGGTCGTCGGGTACCTCATCTACTCGCACGCGCTCCGCTACCTGCCCGCGTCGCGCGTCGCGAGCGTCACCTATCTGCAGCCGATCCTCGCCACGCTCCTCGCCGTCGCGCTGCTCGGGGAGCGGCCCGGCGTCGTGTACGCGGTCGGGGCCGCGGTCATCCTCGGGGGGGTGTGGCTCGTGCAGCGGGAGTGACGCGCGCCCGGGGCAGAGTGGCGGAGGAGAGAGTCCGCTCGTCCTGAGCCGGTCGAAGGACCAGCGGTGACGTACGCCGCCTCCGCGCCTCCACCCGGGCCCCGCGCTGCTACCTCGGTCGCGCGGCGGGGATCTCGGTACGCGCGCGAAGACGTGCAGCTCGTCTGGGCGAGGCGCGGCAAACTCGCTCGGCCACCTCACGCTCGCTTCGCGAGCGCGGTGGCCGAGCTCGGACATGCCGCGCCCGCTGCACTCGGCCCGTTCCGCGCGCGGAGCATGGCGGGCGCGCTCGGCGCGACCTCGGTGTACCGCTGCGCGGGGCCCGGGCTCCGGCGCTCCGGCGGCTGTGGCGCGTGATGTCTCGCGGTCCGACCGAAACCGCAGCCGAGCCGCCACAAGCAACGCCGTCACGGCCCCAAGGCGAGGCGTACGCCGAGAGCGGCCTCGGACGAGCTCGCCCTTCGACAGGCTCAGGGCGAGCGGTCTTCTTCCGCTTCCCGGGGCGTCACGCGCCGCTCACCACCGCTGGTGCACGAGCGGCTTGATCTTCTGATCGTAGATGCCCCGGATCGCCTTCATCGTGGGCGCCGAGATCGGCGGCAGGTCGGCCGCGGCCACGTTCTCGTCCACCTGGGCCGGGCGCTTCGCGCCGGGGATGGCGCAGGTGACCGCCTCGTGCATCAGGATCCAGCGCAGGGCGAGCTGCGCCATCGTCACGCCCGCCGGGACGAGCGGGCGGAGCTCCTCGACGGCGGCGAGCGCGACGTCGTAGTCGATGCCGGAGAACGTCTCGCCGCGATCGAACGCGGCGCCCTCGCGGTTGAACGAGCGGTGATCGTCGGCGGCGAACAGGGTGTCCTTCGTCATCTTGCCGCCGAGGAGCCCCGAGGAGAGCGGCAGGCGCGCGAGGATGCCCACCTTGCGGCGCGCCGCCTCGGCGAGGAAGAGGTCGGCCGGGCGCTGGCGGAAGACGTTGAAGATGATCTGGACCGACTGGACGCCCGGGTACTCGATCGCCTTGAGCGCCTCCTCGACGCGCTCCACGCTCACGCCGTAGTGGCGGAGCTTGCCCGCCTTCACGAGGTCGTCGAGGACCCCGAACACCTCGGGCCGGTAGTACAGGTCCGTCGGCGGGCAGTGGAGCTGGAGCAGATCGATCGCGTCCGTCTCGAGGTTCTCGAGGCTCCGATCGACGAAGGCCGTGAGGTTCTCGCGGTTGTAGCCGGCGGTGACGTGCGGGTCGAGCCGGCGCCCGGCCTTGGTCGCGACGTAGATCTTCTCCTTCCGCTCCTTGCGCAGGCGCGCCATGAGCCGCTCGCTCCGGCCGTCGCCGTACACGTCGGCGGTGTCGAAGAAGTTCACGCCCTTCTCCACGGCCCGGTGGAGCGCCGCGAGCGACTCGGCGTCGTCGACCGTGCCCCAGGTGCCGCCGATGGCCCAGGCGCCGAAGCTGATGGTGGAGACCTTGAACCCGGTG
>DASPMI010000175.1:0-9469 GCA_035627135.1 Anaeromyxobacter sp.
CCGCGTGCGGGCTGTTCATCTGCACCGAGCGCGACTTCGAGCCGGGCGAGCGCGTGGTCCTCGTCCTCTCGTTCCCGCAGCTCGTCGAGCCAGTGGAGCTCGAGGTCGAGGTCCTCCGGCGCCGCAGCGGGGGCGACGGCACGCCCGCGGGCGTCGCGGTCCGGGTGCCCGAGGATCGGCCGCAGGATCGGGAACGCCTCGCCCGCGTGTCCGCCCAGCTCGCGGGCGAGCGGCCGAGCCGCCCCGCGCACCGCGTCCTCCTCGTGGAGGACAACGCGCTCGTCGCGTCGATGTACGCCGCGGCGCTCCGCCGGCTCTCCGAGACGGACAACCTCCCCGGCCTGGCGATCGAGGTGGCGAGCGACGGCTCGGCCGCGTTCCACCGCCTCATGCGCCCTCCGCGCGTGGACGTGCTCGTGACCGACCTGTTCATGCCGGTGCTCTCCGGGATCACGCTCGTCGAGAAGCTCCGCGCCGAGCCGACGCTCGCCGACACGCCGGTGGTGGTCATCACCTCGGGCGGCGAGCGCGAGCGCGCGCAGCTCGAGCACCTCCGGATCTCGCACTTTCTCCGCAAGCCGGTGAGCTACCAGGATCTCGCCGGCGCGGTCCGCTCCCTGCTCGAGCAGCGACCGCTCCGCGCCTGAGCCCGGTGGGCGGAGGCCACACCCGACGGGGCACGTTGACGCGGCGCCCGGGGGTGCTCAAGGCTAAGGCGTGACGTGAGACCGGCCTTCCGCCGGCCATTCTGGAGAGCGACAGAAGGAAAGCCTCCACCATCCGTCGCGGGGTCCGCTGCATGCTTGGCGGACCCCTTTTTCGTCTTCCCCGAGCCCGAGCCCGAGCCCGAGCCCGAGGTGCGCGCGGGGCCCCCACCCCGCGTTCACTGCGCGTCGTACGGTTCGCGGGCGCCGCTACCGCATCGTCAACGCCCCGACGGCCGCCCCCAGCACCAGCGCGACGAGGAAGGCGGCGACGTACGCGAGCAGCAGCCCGCGCCTCGGAGGCTCCTCCGCGACGGGCGCCCGCTCCTCGTCGGCGACGACCGCAGCGATCGGGGGAGCGGCAGGCCGCGCCGCCGGCGGCGGCGCGGGCGCGGGCCCGGGGAGCGGCGGGGGCGCGCCGGGCCCGGCCACGGCGGCGAGGCCGTCGTCCGGCACGACCGCGAGGTCGTAGCTGCCGATCTCCACGAGGTCGCCCTCGCGCAGCCGGCGCCGCGCCGTGATCCGCTCCCCGTTGACGCGCGTCCCGGTGAGGCTCCCGAGGTCCTCGACGAACGGGACGCCGTTCACGAGGAGGAAACGGGCGTGCCGTCGCGAGACGTCGCGATCGGGCAGCCGGAACCGGTTCCCCTCCTGGGCGCGCCCCACGGTGAGCTCGGCCGTGGAGAAGGGCAGCACGCTGCGGGTCCCGGCCTCGTCCTCGATGACGAGCTTCATGGCCGTTCACTCGCCCGCCGGAGGGCGCTGGCTGACGCGGGCCAGCCGGCGCACCACCTTGCTCCCGTCACGCTCCGGCAGGACGACGAGCTGGTCCACCTCGTAGCCGGCGAGCGTGAGATCCAGGCGGTGCGGCGCGTCCACCTTCACCTTCTGGACCGTGAGCGGCGTCGTCCCGACGACCCGGCCGTCGAGCCGGACCTCCGCGCCCGGCGGAACGCTCTCGACGGTGAGCCAGCCCATGGAGCTCTGGAGGGTGGCGTGGACGCGGCGCACGATCTTTCCCGGCTCGGGCTCGAGCGCCATCGTGTACTGCTTCGCGCCCTGCGCCTCCACGACCAGCTCGTGCGGGCGCGAGAGCCAGACGTCCTCGACGACGGCGGGCGTCCTGCCCACGGCGGTCCCGTCCAGCGTCACCTCGGCCCCGGGCGGCTCCGACGTCACGACGAGCACGCCGGGGCGGATCCACGTCTCCGCGCCGAGGTAGAGCCCGGCGGCGCCGGCCACCGCCACGACGAGGCCGATCAGGATCGCCGTCGAGACGCGCACGCCCTCCCGTACGACGGTCCGCGGCCGCGCCCCGCGCCGCGGCGCCTGCCGCGACGGCTCGGTGGTCGGGAGCTCGGACGGCATCGGCGCGACGTGCGACTCGAAGACGGGCTGCGGTCCGCCCGCGCCGAGGTCCATCGGCTGCGACGTCCCCGCCGGCGCCGAGAACCGCTCGTACTCGCCCTCGACCTGCCGCTCGGCGAGGTTCGCGAGCACCTTCATGATGAGGGGGTCGTGCGCCCGGGCCGTCCGCTGCCGCGAGATCTTCTCGGCGAACACGGCCTTCATCTGCGTGCCGAGCAGGTCCTGGATGGACGAGATGGCGGTGGGGAAGAGCGCGTCCACGAGCGCGTCGGCGAAGGAGCGGGCGTCGGCGAACCGCTTCTCGGGATCGTAGGCGAGCGCCTTCGCGAGGATCGCGTCGAGATCCTTCGGCAGGCGCGGGTCGATGGCGGTGGGGGGCACCACCCGCGCCTTGCGCGAGGTGACGAGCGAGTCCACGTCGGTCGCGCGCGGGAACGGCTTCTGCTTCGTGAGCAGCTCGTACAGGACGATGCCCGCCGCGAACAGGTCGACGCGGTGGTCCCAGCGGTGCTCGATGGAGGCCTGCTCGGGCGCCACGTACCCGAGCTTTCCCATCAGCATGCCCTCCTTGTAGTTGGAGAGCCCGGTGGCCGCGCGCGCGATCCCGAAGTCGAGCAGCTTGATCTCGCCCTCCCAGGAGATGAGCGCGTTGTCCGGCGAGACGTCGCAGTGGACGATCTCGAGCGGCCGGCCCTGCCCGTCGGTCTTGCGGTGGGCGTAGTCGAGGCCGGTGAGGAGCTGGAGCACGATGAAGATGGCCTGCTCCGGCGAGAGCGGCTGTCCGGCGCGGGTGAACGTCTGCATCATCTCCTTCATGGAGACGCCGTTCACGAGCTCCAGCGAGATGAAGTAGTTCCCGTCGATCCGGCCGCACTCGTAGACCTGGGCGATGTTCGAGTGGGTGAGCTGGACGGTGAGCTTCGCCTCGTTCACCAGCATCTTGATGAAGCCCTCGTCCTGCGCGCGCGCAGGGAGGATGCGCTTCACCACCAGTTCCTTCTCGAAGCCGCCGGCGCCGGGGACCCGGGCGCGGAAGATCTCCGCCATCCCGCCCACGGCGAGCCGCTGCAACAGGTAGAACTTGCCGAAGAGATGCGGCTTGAACTCGGCAGAGTTTGGAGCGGTCGCCGCCTCGGGCACCTCGGGATCTTAGCCTGCCCGGACGGGGGGCTACAAGCGGGCGGGCGGTTCCCTCCCGCACTCAGGGGCCCGCGGCGTGGTCGACCTCGAGGGCCTCGCCGAGCCGGCGGCGCAGCATCTCGCGGGCACGGTGGACGCGCACCTTCAGCGCGCTCACCCCCACGCCGGTCAGCGCCGACATCTGCTCGTAGGAGAGGCCGTCGAGGTGGAACAGGACGAACGCCTCCCGGCACGCCGGGGGGAGGTGCGCGAGGCCGGCCGCGAGCGCCTCCATCGACTGCCGCGCACCCACCTCGCGCTCCGGATCCCGCGCAGTCCAGAGCTCCTCGCCCGAGAGGCGGGCGGGCCGCTCCGACCGGCACCCGGCCCGGAGGAAGTCGCGGCACCCGTTGGCGGCGATGCTGTAGAGCCAGTGCTGGACCGTCCCCTCGCCGCGGAAGCTGTCGAGCCGCGAGAAGGCGCGCGCGAACGCCTCCTGGCACAGGTCCTCGCCGAGACGCCCGTCGTGGAGCAGGCGCGCGCAGAGCGACTGGACCCCGGTCGCGTGGCGGCGCACCACCTCCGCGAAGGCTTCGGGTTGGCCGGCGCACGCGCGGGCGACTGCGCTCCGGTCCGCGACCTCCGTCGCATCGGCCTCGACCGCCACGGCAGCCATGGGTGGCGCCGGTTCGGCGGCTGGGCTTTCGAGCGGCCGGGCCATCCAGAACCCCCTCCAGCGCGTTCGAGGAGATGAAGCCTACCGCGCCGGAGCGCGTCCGGCGCGTGCCGCGCGGCCCACCTCCCCGAAAGAGCGCGCCGTCGAACTTCGCTCAGGGGAAACCCCCGATCCGCTCGCGGGGAAGGTGGCTCTGACTCCGAGTACGAGCGGACCCGTTCCCGTTCGAGGACGGTTATGCTGGCCCTCGTGATCACCGATCGGCAGCGCAGGAACGCCCGGGCCCGGGCCCGCCTCTCCGCAGCCTTGCGCGCGGCGCTGTCCGGGCTGGCGTACGAGGAGGTGGAGACCCCGGTGCTCGTACCGGCGCCGGGCATGGAGCCTCACATCGACGCGTTCTCCGCCCCCTTCCACCCCGAGGGTGGGGGCCCGGCGCGTCCGCTGTGGCTGCACACCAGCCCCGAGTACGCGATGAAGCGGCTCCTCGCGGACGGGTTCGAGCGGATCTTCCAGCTCGCACGCGTCTTCCGGAACGGCGAGCTCTCGCGCACCCACAACCCCGAGTTCACGATGCTCGAGCTCTACCGGGCGGGCACGGACTACCGGGGGATCATGGCGGACACCGAGCGGGCGCTCGAGGCGGCGGCCCGCGCGCTCTCGCCCGACGGGGTGCCGAGCGCGGTGCGCGGCGGGCGCGTCCTCGACCTCACCGCGCCGTTCGAGACGCTCACGGTGGAGGAGGCCTTCCGGCGCCACGCGGGTCTCGAGCTCGGCGCCTGCGACGGCGACGGGGCGCGGCTCGCGGCGGCGGCGCGCGCCGCCGGGCACGACCCGGGCCCGCCGGGCGAGAGCTACGACGACGTCTTCTTCCGGGTGATGCTCGACGCCGTGGAGCCCCGGCTCGGGTCCGCGCGGCCGACCTGGCTCGTGGACTGGCCCGCGCGGATGGCGGCGCTCTCGCGCGTGAAGCCGGAGGACCCGCGCTGGGCCGAGCGGTTCGAGCTCTACGCCGGAGGCCTCGAGCTCGCGAACGGGTTCACCGAGCTCACCGACGCGGTCGAGCAGCGGTCGCGGCTCGTGGAGGAGCAGGCGCTCCGGGCACGGCTGGGACGGCCGGTGTACCCGCTCGACGAGCGGTTCCTCGAGGCGGTGGGCCGCATGCCGCCGTCGGGCGGCGTCGCCGTCGGCCTCGATCGCGTGCTCATGCTGCTCGTCGGCGCGGAGTCGATCGAGGACGTGCTCCTGTTCCCCGCGCACGGCTTCTGGAACGGATGAGGGATCGCCCATGCCCGCGGCGCTCCGGCGCTCCTCGCCGGTCCGGATGCGGAGCGGTCACGCTACGGCGCGGGTCGAAGCGCCTCGTCCCTGGCGCGCGCGAGCAGGTCCGCGAGGCGGAGGCGGTGACCCCAGTCGTCCAGGTACGCCTCGTCGAGGGCCCCCCGGCTCAGCCGCAGCACCTGCACGACGTCACGCCACTGCCGCTCCGAGACCGAGCCGCCGTCGCGGTACCAGAGCAGCTTCCGGAGCACGCTGTCCTCCGGGCTCTTCACGAAGAGCCGCTGTCCGGGGCGGACCTCGATCGGCCTGCGCCGCTGGAACTCGGCGACGTCGAACGCGCCCTCCCGGAGCACGAAGAGGTCGATCTTCGTGAGCAGCGGCAGGAAGAAGACGTTCCACGAGCTGCGCTCGCGCGCGGCGCGCCCGAGCGCCTCCTCGTCGACGTCGAAGTCCGGCCCGAGGGCGGCGACGAGCTCGGCCACCTTCGGCGCGGGGAGGTCGACGACGAGGTCGATGTCGTTGGTCGAGCGAGGCTCGCCCTGGAGCGACGAGGCGAGCGAGCCGCCGAGGAAGTAGCCGATCCCGGTCCGCTCGAGCGCGGCGGTCACGCGCAGGGTGACGTCGATGACGTCCACGGCGAGATCAGGCCGCGTCCGGGGGGACCGAGCCGAAGAGCCGCTCCGCGGCCGCCTTGCCGTAGAGCCGCGCCGCGAGCCGGCACCTGATCTCCCCCTCGCCGGCGTCGGGGTGGCGCAGGCGGATCCCCGCCTCGGCGAGGCTCCGGACCCCCTGCGTCAGCCCGGCGGCGATGGCGAGCCGCTCGTGCGGGGGGAGCGCGCGGAGCCGCTCGGCCCAACGCGCCTGGACCTCGAGGCTGGTATCGCCCGACATGGCAGGGACCATAGCGCCAGGGACGGGATCGGTCCACCGCGGCGGGCCCGCCCGCCCCTGAGCAGGGAAGCGGCGCGGCCTACTTCCCCGCGACCGGATCCGGCATCCCCTCGACCACCACCGGATCGCTCTGCTCCATGAGGTGCGGCGCCTCCTCGATGTGGGCGAGGTCGATGTAATGCCCCGACCGGCGGGCCTTCGTCTCGAGGTAGAAGCGGTTGTGCTCGTTGGGCGGGATGACGTGCGGGACGCGCCCGGCGACGTTGACGCCGTGCTGGGTGAGCTGGCGGATCTTCTCCGGGTTGTTGGTGATGAGCCGGATCGACCGGAGCTGCAGGCTCCAGAGCATGTGGGCGGCGACGGCGTAGTCGCGCTCGTCGTCCCGGAAGCCGAGCGCGAGGTTGGCCTCGACCGTGTCGAGGCCCTGCTCCTGGAGCGCGTAGGCCCGGATCTTGTTGATGAGGCCGATGCCGCGCCCCTCCTGGCGCAGGTAGAGGAGCACGCCGCTCTTCTCCCGCCGGATCGCCGCGAGCCCCTCGGTGAACTGGTCGCGGCAGTCGCAGCGGAGCGAGCCCATCACGTCGCCGGTCAGGCACTCCGAGTGGAGCCGGACCGGGACCTCCGCGCCGCCCACCACGTCACCATGGACGAGCGCGACGTGCTCCTTGCCGTCGCGGTTGTTCCAGAAGGCGACGATCCGGAACGGGCCGAACCGCGTCGGCAGCTGCGCGACCGCCACGACCCGCACGCAGACCTTCGAGGGGCCGAACCCGTCGCACTCGTGGTCATGGTCCCGCAGCACGAGCTGCGAGAGGGCATCGTCCTTGGCCAACGTTTCGGTGCTCACCGTGCCTCCGCTTCCAGGATCCGCCGCGCCAGCGCCCGACCGGAGAGCCACGCGCCCTCCACGCCGCCGCCGCGGCCGAACCGATCTCCGCACAGCCCCACGCGCCCGCCGCCGCGCAGGGGCAAGAGCATCGGCCCGGCGAGCTCGGCCGCGAGCCCGTTGCGGGCGAAGTCCCACCGGTGCGCGTCGGCCACCCGCGGCGCGGCCGCCCACGGCCCGAGGATCCGCGCCGCCTCCTCGAGGAGGGCGCGCGGCCAGCCGCGGTCCTCCGCGTGCGCGCGCGACCAGGCCGCCTGGGCCTGGTAGACGATCGCCGGCCCCGGCATGCGCCGCTTGCTCGACTCGTTGGACGCGAGCTGCAGCACCTTCGAGTCCTCGGGCAGGCAGAGCTGCCACTCGGGGACGGGGACGTCCTTCGGGTAGAGCGCGAGCAGCGCGAGGCAGGGCTCGGAGCGGGAGAGCCCGAGCACCGCGCGGGCGGCGGCCATCTCCGGCTCGCCGTCGAGCGTGGCGAGCAGGCGGTCGAGCTGCTCCGCCGCCATCGCGAGCACCACCGTCTCGCCTTCGAGCACGGCGCCGCTGTCGAGTCGCACCGCGGCCCCGCCGGGGCGCGGCTCGAGCCGCGCCACGTTCGCGCCGAGCCAGAGCTCGAGCCTGCGGGCGAGGTGCTTCGGAAACGCGGCCACGCCCTCGGCCCAGGCCATCCGCATCTCGGCGGGCGAGAGCGCGGCGGGCTGGCAGGGGCGGCCGGTGCCGCGGACCTGCGCGGGCCACCCGGGGAGCGCCGTCGCATCCACCGCGCGGAGCGCCGCCAGGAACTCCGGATCGCGGCCGTGGAGGAAAGAGACGCCGAAGTCCATCGGGTGATCTTCGACGCGGCGGGTCGCGCACCGTCCGCCCACGCCGCGGGCGCGGTCGAGCACCGGCGGGCTGCGCCCCGCAGCCGCGAGGGCGCGCGCGCAGGAGAGGCCGGCCACGCCGGCGCCGACCACGAGGACCGGGACGCGGGCGAGCTCGGGCATGGGGGACATTGTAACCCTTCGATCGGACGGCGGGTGCGGCGCCTTCGTGCGCCTCCGGCGGCTGCTCCGGGAGAACGCAGACCTCGCCCGCAAGCTCGCGGCGCTCGAGAAGAGATACGACGCGCAGTTCGTGTTCGACGCCATCCGCGAGCTCATGGAGCCGCCGCGAGGCTCCGGACGGCCTCGAGTGGCTCCTCCGCGGGAAGCGGTGGACGGGGATCCCGGAGGAGGAGCCGGCGTGAGCCGCACCCTCTCGGGGATCGTTCGCCGGGCGCCGATGAGCGGGCCCGGCGGCGGGAGTCGAGCTAGACAACGAACCCATCCCGGAGGAGCCCACCATGGCGAAGCTCACGATCACGACGTTTCTGACGCTCGACGGCATCATGCAGGGCCCGGGCGCGCCGCACGAGGACCGGAGCGGCGGGTTCGAGCGCGGCGGCTGGTTCGTGCCGTTCGTGGACGAGGACTTCGGCGCGTTCATCTCCGGCATCTTCGACCGCGCGGGGGCGTTCCTGCTCGGCCGCGGGACCTGGCAGATCTTCGCGAGCTGGTGGCCGAAGCAGACGGACCCGCAGGATCCGGTGGCGTCGAAGCTGAACGGGCTCACGAAGCACGTCGCGACGCGGACCCTCGACAAGGTCGAGTGGGCGGGCAGCCGGATCGTGCGCGACGTGGTCCGCGAGGTGCCGCGGATCAAGGAAGAGACGAAGGGCGAGCTGCAGGTGCACGGGAGCCCGGGGCTCGCGCAGACGCTCCTGCAGGCGGGGCTCGTCGACGAGCTCCACCTCGTCCTCTGCCCCGTCACGCTCGGTGGACCGGGGAAGCGGCTCTTCGGGACGGGTACGGCCCCGACGGCGTTCGAGCTCGTGGGCGCGCGGCCGACGAGCAAGGGGCTCGTGCTCGCCACGTACCGGCGGGCCGGGGAGCCGACGTTCGGGACGATCGGCGAGTAGCGCCGGGCGCCTGCCGCGCGCAGGCGCTCAGTACTCGAACCCGCTCCCGCCGATGAACTCGCGCAGGATCGATGTCGGCGGGACGTGGTCCGGGTAGATCGAGACGAAGCGATCGATGAGGTGCCGCAGCCGGATCGCCGTGGGGTAGGCCGGGTGCTCGGCGGGGACCTCGAGCAGGTACCGCTCCGCGAACACCTTGAGCACGGCGGGCTCGTAGATCAGCGCGGAGTCGAAGACCGCGTCGGCCTCGCCCTGGTACGGGAAGATGTGGATCCGCTCGCCGGCCTGGACCGAGGGCCAGCGGAGGATGTTGTCGGCCGCGGAGTAGCCGCGCGTGTGCCGGTCGCGGACGATCCGGCGGAGGAGCCGGAGGTCGGTGGCGGACACGCGCGAGAGGCGGTCCAGCGGGAGCGTCGTCGCCGGGTGGATGAAGACGCGGAACAGCTCGCCCGCCCGGGGCAGCGCCCCGAGCAGCTCGGGGTTGAGGCCGTGGATGCCCTCGAGCATGAGCACGTCGCCGGCGCGGAGCCGGATCGACGGGCCGCCGGCCGGGTGGGAGAGGCCGGTGAGGAAGTCGTAACGCGCGGTCTGGATCTCCTCGCCCGCGAGGA
>DASPMI010000176.1:0-54936 GCA_035627135.1 Anaeromyxobacter sp.
GGAGCTCGAGGAGAAGATCAAGAACAAGAAGATGTCGAAGGAGGCCACCCTCAAGGCCAAGAAGGAGCTCAAGAAGCTCAAGATGATGAGCCCGATGAGCGCCGAGGCCACGGTGGTCCGCAACTACATCGACTGGATCCTTTCGCTCCCCTGGTACGACTACACCGAGGACAAGCTCGAGATCCCCGAGGCGGAGAAGATCCTCGACGAGGATCACTACGGGCTCAAGAAGCCCAAGGAGCGGATCCTCGAGTACCTCGCCGTCCAGAAGCTCGTCGACCGCATCCGCGGCCCCATCCTCTGCTTCGTCGGCCCCCCCGGCGTGGGCAAGACCTCGCTCGCGAAGTCGATCGCCCGCGCCATGAACCGGCGCTTCGTGCGGATCAGCCTCGGCGGCGTCCGCGACGAGGCCGAGATCCGCGGCCACCGGCGCACGTACATCGGCGCGCTGCCCGGGAAGATCATCCAGTCGCTCAAGAAGGCCGGCTCCGGCAACCCGGTCTTCCTGCTCGACGAGGTGGACAAGATGTCCACCGACTTCCGCGGCGATCCCTCGGCGGCGCTCCTCGAGGTCCTCGACCCCGAGCAGAACTTCTCCTTCAACGACCACTACCTCGACCTGGACTACGACCTCTCCAAGGTCCTGTTCATCTGCACCGCGAACACGATGGGCGGCATCCCGCTGCCGCTCCAGGACCGCATGGAGGTCATCCGGCTCGCCGGCTACACCGACCTCGAGAAGCTCTCGATCGCCAACCGGTACCTGATCCCGAAGCAGAAGGAGCTCAACGGGCTCGAGCACGTGCCGGTCGCGTTCAAGCGGCGGGCGCTCAAGTCGCTCATCCACAAGTACACGAAGGAGTCCGGCGTCCGCTCGCTGGAGCGCGAGGTCGGCTCCGTGTGCCGGAAGATCGCCAAGGACGTCCTGAAGAACGGCCGGCCCGAGGGCCAGGGGTACGTCGTCACCGACAAGCTCGTGCAGAAGTACCTGGGGCCGCCGCGGTTCCGGTACGGCACGGCGGAGGAGCAGGATCAGGTCGGGCTCACCACCGGTCTCGCCTGGACCGAGCTCGGCGGCGAGCTGCTCACGGTCGAGGCGCAGGTCATGCCCGGCAAGGGCAAGCTCACCATCACCGGCAAGCTGGGCGAGGTCATGCAGGAGTCCGCCCAGGCCGCGATGAGCTACGTGCGCTCGCGGGCCGAGCTGCTCGGCCTCGACAAGCGGTTCCTCGAGAACATCGACATCCACGTCCACGTCCCCGAGGGCGCCATCCCCAAGGACGGCCCGTCCGCCGGGATCACCATGGCGACGACGCTCGTGTCGGCGCTCTGCCGGCTGCCCGTGCGCAAGGACGTGGCGATGACCGGCGAGATCACGCTCCGCGGCCGGGTGCTCCCCATCGGCGGGCTCAAGGAGAAGGTCCTCGCCGCGCACCGCGGCGGGATCAAGCGCGTGCTCATCCCGAAGGAGAACCAGAAGGACGTCCGCGACATCCCGAAGAAGGTCCGGGAGGCGCTCACCATCATCCCGGTGGAGAGCGCGGACGAGGTCCTCCGCGAGGCGCTGGTGCTGGAGAACGCGCAGGACTTCCTCCGCAAGCCCGTGCTGTCGCGCGATCCGGACGCCGTGTCGGAGACGGCGGCGCACGCCTGACGCACCGCCGCGGAGGCAGCGCGCGCGAGCCCGCGCCCGGGAGACCGGGGCGGGCTCGCGGCGTCTCGAGGGGTCAGCGCGGGACGACCCGCACCGAGGCGACGTACGGGCTCCGCAGGAAGCCGTCGCGCTCCTCGATGGTGAGCGGCCAGGCGAGCACGGCGCGAGTGTCGCAGGCAGCCCGGGCGTCCAGGCCATCGGTCCTCCGTCACGGTCGCCCCGCGCGCGTGTCTCCCGTGGTAGGAGCGCGGGGGCCCGTCGCCCCCGCGGAACGACCGATGAAGACGACACAGGACGTGAACCCGTTCTACCCCGACGACGCCGAGGACCGCCGCGACCAGGAGCTCGTCGAAGCGGCGCGCGCCGGCGACGCGGCCGCCCTGGAGGCGCTCGTCGCGCTCCACCAGCGTTTCCTCTACAACCTCGCGGCGCGCATGCTCTACGGCCGGGCCGAGGCGGAGGACGCCGCGCAGGAGATCCTGGTGAAGGCGCTCACCGGGCTCGCCCGGTTCGAGGGGCGGAGCCCGTTCCGCGTCTGGCTGTACCGGATCGCGACGAACCACCTGCTCAACCTGCGCCGGACGCGCCGCGAGGAGGTCATCGGCTTCGAGAGCGTCGCGGCCGGCCTCGCCGGGGCGGAGGACGGCGAGCTCCCGGACCCGGGCCAGGTCCCCGCCGACGTGCAGCTCCTCGTCGAGGAGGCGAAGCTCGGGTGCACGGCGGCGATGCTGCTCTGTCTCGACCGCGCGCAGCGCCTCGTCTACGTGCTGGGAGAGATCCTGGGCGCGAGCGACGCGGTCGCGGCGGAGGTGCTGGAGATCGGGCGCGACGCCTTCCGGCAGAAGCTCTCCCGGGCGCGCCGCGAGCTGCACGGCTTCATGAACGAGCGGTGCGGCCTCGCGAACCCGGAGAACCCCTGCCGGTGCGCGCGCAAGACCCGCGCGTTCATCCGCGCCGGCTGGGTGGACCCGGACCATCTGAAGTTCGCGGGCGCCCGCGTGCGCCAGGTCGGCGAGGTGGCCGCGCGCAGCGCGCCTGCGCTCCCGGGCTACCACGGGCTCTGCGCCGAGCTCCACCGCGCGCACCCCTTCCACGAGGCCGGCGAGGTGGCCGCGAAGCTGCGGCAGGTGATGGCGACCCCGCGGTTCCGCGAGACGTTCGGCGTGTAGCGCCCCGCGGCCTCACGGCGTGACGAGCCGCACGGCCTGCACGTACTCCACCCCGAGGAAGCCCGGGGCGAGCTCGAGCTCCAGCGCGTGCGGGCCCGGACCCTCGGCCTGCTCCTGCGCCTCGGGAGAGACCGCGATGCGGATCGTCGCGCCCGGCTCGATCCACGACTCGGCGACGGCCACCACGGGATCGAGCCCGCCCTCCTCGCGGAGGGGGACGGGCGGCCCGGTGGCGTGCTTCGTGGACTCCCACCCGCGCACGGCGACGCGCACGACGCGCGGCGGCGTGCGGGCGAAGCTCCCGTTCACCGCGCCGACGAGCGTGACGCTCAGACCGAAGAGTCCGACCAGGATCGCGAACCGGTACGGATAGTCCCGGGACTCGCGCCGGACGCCGCGCGAGAGCCACCGCTCGGCGACGAACAGGACCGCGGCGGCCACCCCCGCGAGGAGGAACAGGCGCCGCCAGTCGAGGATGAGCAGCGCATGGCTCCCCGGGCGCTCGGCGACGAGGAGCGCGCCGGCCGCGACGAGCCCGTACGAGAGGAAGAGCTGCGGAGGCGAGAACCCTTCGCGCGCCATCGCCGCGCAGTGTACCGCGGCGAGCGCCGGGCGGCGGGGCCGATCTCCGCCGCCGCGGGCCCGTCACCCGCCCGCGGGCACGCGCGCGTAGTAGCGGTGCGCCCCGCGGGCGCTCGGGAGCGGCGTGAGGCCGAGGCGGGCGAGGTCCCAGCCCGGCGCGCCGTCCTTCACGACCACCCACCGGCGCGCGACGCGGCGCGCCTCGGCCAGCGCCGCGGGGTCGAGCGGGCGCGGGTCGGAGAGCCTGCGGACGACGTCGAAGCCGCCGGGCTCGGCCCGCGCGTGACGGAACATGGGGTCGAAGACCACCACGTCGAACGCCCGCGCCGGCGCCGCGCGCAGCCACGCGCCGTGGTCGGCGTGGAGCACCTCCACGCGCCGCGCCGCCTCCGCCGCGTACCGCCGGAGCCCCTCGCCCGTCCACGCCGCGAGCGCCTGCGACGACTCGAGGCCCACGACGCGTCCGCCGGGGCCCGCGGCGCCCGCCGCGACGAGGGCGTCGGCGCCGAGCCCGGCGGTGCAGTCGAGGACCTCGTCGCCGGGGACGATGCCGGCCGCCTCCAGGAACGGATCGCGCGCGGTCGGGTCGCTCCGCCTGCCCGCGCGCGCGTCCAGGTGGCGCTTCAGGCGGAGCGCGCCCATGCCGGGCGACCACGCGTGCTCCGCGCCGCCGGCGGAGAGGACCGCGCGGGCCGTCGAGAGGACCAGGGCCGCCTCGGCGCCGACCTCGGCCGTGACCCGCGAGAGCGCGCGCCCTTCGCGGGCGACGTAGGGGAGCCCGTAGCGCTGCGCGGCCTGGAGCGCGGCCTCGACCTCGGCGGGCGGCGGGCGGAGCGGGGTGGTGACGGCGAGCCGCACGGCGCAGATCGTATCCGCCGGGGGCCGCGCGCGGGGGTCGCAATTGCCGCGCCCGCCGTCGCTGCACCCCCGCGCGCCGCCGTCTATACTCGTCGAGCCATGAGCCTGCCCGTCGTCCCCGTCCACGATCCCGTCGCCCACCCCGCCACCGGCAGCGAGCTCTCCGCGGACGAGACCCGGGCGCTCGAGGCCGAGATCCGCGCGCTCGCGAAGGAGAAGGACGCGGTCATCCTCGCCCACAACTACCAGCTGCCCGAGGTGCAGCGCGTCGCGGACCACGTGGGCGACTCGCTCCAGCTCGCCATCGTGGGGAAGCAGGTCCCGCAGTCCACCATCGTCTTCTGCGGCGTCCACTTCATGGCCGAGTCCGCCAAGGTGCTCGCCCCCGGGAAGCGCGTCCTGCTCCCGAACCGCTCGGCCGGCTGCTCGCTCGCCGACTCCATCACCGCCGAGTCGCTCGAGGACTGGAAGGCCCGCTACCCGGGGCACGCGGTCGTCACCTACGTGAACTCCACCGCCGAGGTGAAGGCGCTCTCGGACGTCTGCTGCACCAGCGCGAACGCCGCGTCGGTCGTCCGGTCGCTGCCGCAGAAGGACATCCTGTTCACGCCCGACCGGAACCTCGGCGCGTGGGTGAAGAGCAAGGTCCCGGAGAAGAACGTCGTGGTCTACGACGGGTGCTGCCCCATCCACGACGTCCTCCGCTCGTCGAGCGTGACGCGGGTGAAGGCGGGGAAGCCGGAGGCGGTCGTCATCGCCCACCCCGAGTGCCGCGCGGACGTGCTGGAGATCGCGGACGAGATCTGCTCGACGACCGCCATGCTGTCCGCGGTCGGCCGGCACCCGCAGGCGAGGACGTTCATCGTCGCCACCGAGCACGGGATGCTCCACCAGCTCCGCGGGCGGTACCCGGACAAGGAGTTCATCGTCGCCGACGGCTGCATCGGCTGCCGCATGCACTGCCCGTACATGAAGATGATCGACCTCGTCACGCTCCGCGACGCGCTGGCGCGCGGCCGGCACGAGATCCACGTCCCGGAGGACGTCGCCGCCGGCGCGCGCCGCGCGCTGGAGCGGATGATCGCGGTGCCGCGGGACGCGTGATGCGCGACCTCGTGCCGGGGCGCGCGAGGGGCGCAGCCCCCGTATGACGTTCTCCGCCCGGACCGGCTGGGACCTCGCCGCGAACGCGCTCGCCGCGCGGCTCGAGGCGGCCCGCGCGGCGGGTGGCCTGGTCGCGGACCTCACCGAGTCGAACCCCGCCCGCGCCGGCCTGCGCTGGCCGGAGGAGACTCTCGCCGCGGCGCTCGGCGGGCCGGGGGCGGCCGACTACGCCCCGGATCCCCGCGGCGCCCTGCCCGCGCGCCGCGCCGTGGCGGCGTACCTGCGCGACCGCGGCCACGCGGTCCCGGAGGAGCGGATCGTCCTGACCGCCTCGACGAGCGAGGCGTACGGCTTCCTGCTCAAGCTCCTCTGCGATCCCGGGGACGACGTGCTCGTCCCCGCGCCGGCGTACCCGCTCCTCGACCTCCTCGCCGGGCTGGAGGGCGTGGCGGTCCGGCGGTACCCGCTCCGCTACGACGGAGCGTGGCACGTCGATCTGCCCGCGCTCGAGGAGGCCATCGGCCCGCGTACGCGCGCGGTGCTGGTGGTCTCGCCCGCGAACCCGACCGGCGCGGTGCTGTCGGCCGAGGAGTTGCGCGCGCTCGACGCGCGCTGCGCCGCGCGCGGGCTGGCGCTCCTCTCGGACGAGGTCTTCGCCGACGCCGCGCCGCACGCCGCGCCGAGCGCCCTCGTCGCGGAGCGGTGCCTCGCCTTCCACCTCTCGGGGCTGTCGAAGGTCTGCGGCCTCCCGCAGCTCAAGGTCGGGTGGCTCGCCGCGACGGGGCCCGACGCGCTCGTGCGCGCGGCGCTGGACCGGCTCGAGGTGATCGCCGACACGTACCTCTCGGTCTCCGGGCCGTCGCAGCGGGCGCTCGCGGCGCTGCTCCCTGCGCGCGAGGCGTTCCTCGGACCGCTGCGCGCGCGGCTCGCGCAGAACCGCGCCGCCCTCCTTGCGCACGGGGCCGGTGCGTTCGACGTCCTGCGGTCGGCGGGGGGGTGGTCGGCGGTGCTGCGGATCGGACAGACGGTCGACGAGGAGGCGCTCTGCCTCGCGCTGCTCGACGACGGCGTGGCCGTGCAGCCGGGATTCTTCTTCGACTTCGCGCGGAGCGGGTACCTCGTCCTCTCGCTCCTCCCGCAGCCCCAAGCGTTCGCCGAAGGGGTCGTCCGCATCGCACGGAGGCTCGGCGCGCTCCCTCCGGGGTGACGAAAAGTCCAGTCAGGTCGGAAGGAAACGGGCGCTCGCCTGGAGGGGCGGCGGTTTGACACCCCCTCGGTACGCATCTATAAGGGCTTCGAGATGAACCGGCTCAAGTTCTGGCTGTACGCACTGATCGTGATCGGGCTGGCGGGCTTCGGCCTGTACCTCCTCTCCGGTTCGCTCCGCGCCCAGGGCGTCGCGGCGGTCGATCGGCAGCTGCGCGCCGCGCGGGCGCACGCCGAGGCGGCCGAGCGGTCGTCCACGGGCGAGCTCGCAGCCGTCGCGGCGGTGGCCGCGAGCGACGAGGCGTTCGCCGCCGCGCTGCGCGCAGGCGCCGCCGAGCCGGCGCAGCCCGCGCGTCCGCGGAAGGCCGCGGCCGTCGCCGCTGCGCCGCCCGAGCAGCTCGATCGTGCCGTGGAGCAGGCGGGCGCCGAGGCCGTCGCGAAGGCGTTCCAGCGCTCCGGCCGCGACGGCGCGGGGCGCGTCGTCCGCGCGTTCAGCCGGGAAGGGTTCGAGCGCTCGCCCCCCGCCGAGGCGGACGTGGCCACGCTCCTCAAGACCGCGCTCGACGGCAAGGTCGCGCGCGGGTACGTGGTCCTCGGCGGGTCGAAGCTCCACCTCGCCGCGGCGGTGCCCGCGGGGGAGCGCGGCGCCATCGCCGTGTTCGTGCCGGCGGACCTGGCCTGGATCCAGCAGCAGGTCGCCGCCGTCACGGGCGAGCCGGGCGGCCGCCGCGAGCGCGCGCCCGTCGCGCTCGTCCTCGCGGCGCCCGGCGCCGCTCCGGTCTCGAACGCGCCCGGCGACACCGCGATGCTCTCGTCGCTCGCCGCCCGCGCGCTCCACCCGACGCCCGCCGACTCCACCGCGCCGCTCGCGCCCGTCGACGTCACGCCGGCGTGGTCGCCCGTCAAGATCCCCGCGGTGCAGCCGCTCCTCCGGCCCATCGCCGGCGATCGCGTCACCGCGCGCGAGCTGCCCGGCGTGAAGGGCGGCTTCATGGTGCTCGCGGCGAGCACCGCCCCGGCGCTCGCGCCGGTGGTGCGGTTCGAGTGGTATGCGGTCGCCGGGCTCGCGCTCGCGTTCCTGCTGGCGATCCCCTTCAGCCTCCTCGTGAAGCCCGCGGAGGTCGCCGCGTCGGTCCCGCAGGTCCTCATCGACGCCGCGCGCAGGATCGAGAAGGGCGACTTCTCGGCCCGCGTGCCGGTGCTCGCCGGGAAGCTCGGGACGCTCGCCGCCGCGATGAACAAGGCGGTCGAGGCGGCCCAGGCCGGGACCACCGCCGCCAGCTCGGTCACCTCGGAGTTCTACGCCCGCGCCCCCGAGCCCGCCGAGGAGCCGTTCTCGATGCCGCTCCGGAGCGCCCGCGCGGCCGCTGCGCCGGGGCCGAAGGCGGCGCCCGACGACGCCGGACGGCTCGACGGCGCGAACCTCTCGGGCTCCGCGTTCGAGGCCGCCCCCGTGCCCGCGGCGCCGAAGCCTGCTGCCGCGCCGGCTCCCGCGGCGCCGTCCGCGCGCACGACGCCCGCGCCCACCCCGGCGCCGGTCGCCGCCGCGGCCCCGGCCGCCGCTCCCGCCGCGCGCGCCATCATCCCCCCCACGCCGGGCGCCGCCGCGAGCGAGCTCCTCGCCAGCGCCGCGCGCGCGAGCCCCGCGGGCGACGCGGGCGACGAGGAGCAGCACTGGCGCGAGGTGTTCCGGGACTTCGTCCGGACCCGGGCCGAGTGCGGCGAGTCGGCCGAGGGGCTCACCTACGAGCGCTTCCGCCAGAAGCTCGAGTCGAACAAGGGCGCGCTGGTCGCGAAGTACGGCTGCAAGACCGTCCGGTTCCAGGTCTACGTGAAGGACGGCAAGGCCGCCCTCAAGGCCACTCCGGTCCGCTAGCCTTCCCGAGCCCGAGCCCGAGCGATCTCCTCGGGCGCGGGCTCGTTCACGGGACCTTGGCCAGCCGCGTCTCCAGTTTCGCCACGGGCAGCCAGAAGGTGAACGTCGCGCCCTGACCCGGGGACGTCTTCACCTCGAGCCGCCCGCCGTGCTCCTCGGCGATGCGCTGCGCGATGGCGAGGCCGAGGCCGGTGCCGCCCTCCTTGCGCGTGAAGTAGGGCTCGAAGAGGTGGGGCAGGTCCTCCGGGGCGATGCCCGGCCCGGTGTCTGCCACCTCCAGCGCCACCCCGTCTCCGGCGGGCCGGCCCGCGACGCGGAGCGTGCCCCCCTCGGGCATCGCGTCGAGCGCGTTGCGGACCAGGTTGAGCAGCACCTGCAGCGCCTGATCCCGATCGGCCCACACCTGCGGGAGCGCCTCGGGGACGCTGCGCTCGATGGTGAGCCCCGGCGGCGGGGGGAAGAGGGCGAGCACCGCGGACACGAGCTCCTCGGGCGCGACGGGCGTCCGCTCGGGGGCAGGGAGCCGCGCGAACCGGCTGAACTCGTCCACGATCTTCTTGAGGCGGCGGACCTCCTCGCCGATCGCGCGGGTCCCCTCGTCGAAGATCTCGGGGAAGTCCGGCCGCCCGGCCGCCTGCGCCTCGCGCAGCGTCTCGACGCTCATGGCGATGGGCGTGAGGGGGTTCTTGATCTCGTGGGCGAGCCGGCGCGCCACCTCGCGCCAGGCGGCGACCCGCTCCGCCTGGGCGAGCCGGCTGCGGCCGAGGGCGAGCTCCTGGGTCATGCCGTTGAACGCCCGCACGAGCTCGCCGACCTCGCCGCCCGTCCGCGCCGCCACCCGCGCGTGAAGGTCTCCGGCCGCGACGCGCGCGGCGGCCTCGCGGAGCGCCTCGAGCGGCCGCGTCACGCGCGAGGCGACCAGGCGGCCGGCGGCGAGCGCGGCGAGCGCGCCGATGAGGACGGCCCCGAGGAACGCGGCGAGCACCGTGCCGGCGGCGCGCGCCAGGCCCTCCGACGCGACGGAGACCTCGACCCGGCCCACGGGCGCGTCCGCCGGGCCGATCGGCAGGATCCGGCGCGCCCCGGCGAGCCCGACGCCGAGCCGGGCGCCGACCCGCGTCAGGAGGGGCGCGCCCTCGTCCGCGGGCGCCGACGCCTGCGCGAGCAGCGCGCCGCCGGCACCGCGGATGACGACTTCACCGTTCGTGAGCTCCGCCAGGCGGCGGGCGCGCTCCTGGTCGAGCGCGAGCCCGCCGGCCACCGTGAGCGCGCCCTCGCCCGGGATCGCCGCCCGGGCGACGAGCGCGAGCACGGGCTCCGGGCCGGACGGTCCGGACCGGGTGATCACCCGCGCCTCCACGGCGCCGCGCGCCGCGACCGGCGCGAGCTGCGGGTCCACGTCGCCGGCGCGGCCCGGCAGGTGGCCGGAGGTGACGACCACGCCTTCCCGCGTCAGCACCGAGAGCGCGTCCAGTCCGCGGGCCCGCATCCACTCCCCGCCGCGGCCCGCCGCGTCGGCCGGCGACAGCGCGCCCGCGGCGAGGTCGCGGCCGAAGGCCTCCGCGTCGGGGCTCCGGGCGACGCCCGCCACGCCCTCGGCGGCCTCCTGCGAGAGCCGCGCCAGCTCGCCGGAGAGGGCCCGCGCGGCGCTGTCGAGGCGGGCCGCGTGCTCGGAGGCGAGCGCGTTCGTGAGCGCCCGGCCGACGGGCACGAGCGCCGCGGCGAGGGGGACCACGGCGAACAGCGCCAGCAGCGCCGCGAGCTGCGTCCTCAGTCTCACGGGCCCTCCCTCCGCAGCAGCCACAGGTCGCCGAGGTCGATCGCGCCGTCGGCGCGGATCCGGAGCCCCTGCAGCGCGGGGCCGGCCGAGGCGCGGACGCCGGTGGAGAAGAGCGGGACGAGGTCGAGCGTGCGGGTCAGGCGCTCCGCGCGCGGGGCGGCGGCCGCCGCGGGGAGCCCGGCGAGCTCGGTCATGGCGCGGCGGGCCGCGCCCGGACCGCGCGTCGCGAGCGCGACCTGGCCGCCCGCGAGCGCCGGGGCGAGGGCGGTGACCTGCACGGGGACGAGCGCCACGTCGAAGTCCTCCGCCGCGAGCCGCGCGGCGAAGCGGCCGCCGCCCTCGAGCTCCGCGGCGGCGCGGACGCCCGCGTCGAACAGCTTGACCTGGAGCCGCTCGGCGAGCGCGCGCTGGTCGGGCACGTCGGCGGCGGCGAGGAGCACGAGCCGCGCCTGCCCGGGGATGCCGGGAGCGCCGGGGGCGCTGGGCGACGCCGGCGCGGCCGCCGGCCCGGCGAGGACGGGCTGCGGCACGAGCGTGGACGTCGGCGCCGAGGGGCCGCGGGCGTACAGCTTCCCGAGCTCGGCGCGATCGAGCGCGCCGAGCACGCGCCGGACCCGCTCCGCCCCGGAGCCGAGCCGCCGCCAGTTGACGACGGCGTAGGTCGCGAGGAGCGGCGGGGAGGGCGCGGTGGCCGTGGCCCCGGGCACCGCCTCCGGCCGCAGGACGAGCTCGAGGTCCCCGCCCGAGAGGGCCCGGGCGGCGGCGCGCGGGTCGGCGCCCTTCACCGTGAGGCGATCGGCGAACGGCCGACCGCGCCAGTGCAGCCCGTTCGCGGCGAGCCGCGCACCCGCGCCGTCGAGCCCCTGGAGCACGAACGGGCCCGCGCCCGCGCCGCCGCGCGACACGACCGCCGCTGCCGGCGCCGCGAGCGCCCACGGCCACTCCGGCATGGCGGACGCGAGCGTCACGAGCAGCTCACGGTCGGACAGGACCTGCACGCCCGCGAGCGTCGCCGCCCGCCCGGCCTGGAACGCCTCGGCCCCGAGGACGGGCAGGGCGATCCAGGCGTTCGGGGCCGGGCCTTCTCGCGCGAGCAGGCGGACGAAGGCGGCGGCGACGTCGGACGCGGCGATCGGCGTCCCGTCGGAGAAGCGGAGGCCGGCGCGCAGCCGCAGCCGGAACGCCCGTCCGCCCGCCTCCGGCGCCGGGACCTCCTCGAGCAGGCCGGGCGAGAGCCGGCCGTCGGCGTCGAGCTCGAGCGGCGTCGCGTGGATCGCGCGGACGAGGAGGAGATCGCCCGGGTCGGTGGCGAGGGCGGGGTCGGTGATCCGCGGCGCGGCGGGGAGGGCGACGCGGACCTCTCCGCCGTACGCGGGGCGGACGCCCGCGGCGGCGGGGAGGGGGAGGGTGAGGGCGGCCACCAGGACGAGGATCGCGAGACCCGGCGAGCGCTCGGGCGAAGGAGCGGGCTCGGGCTCGTTCACGGGAAGGGTGGGCATCACGGCAGCTCCCGGAGATCCGAGGTCACGAGCAGCAGGTCGGTCACGGGCGCGCCGTCCGGGCCGCGCCCGACGAGCCCGAGGAGCGCGTCGTCGGCGCCGTCGCCGGTGAGGTCACCCCCGGCGCCGGCGAGGAGCAGTCCGTCGAGCGGATCGGACTCGAAGACCAGCGGCCGGCCCGTCGCGGGCGCGAGCACGCGGACCCGATCCGGCGCGGTCGCGGTCGGCGACGACGTCACCACCTCGGCCGTTCCGTCGCCGTCGAGGTCGGCGAGCGCGAACCCGACGCCGGCGCCCGCGAGGACGGGGCCGGCCGGCTCGAGATCGGGGCCGAGGAGCACGAGGTTCAGGTCGGTCCCGAGCGCCGCGAACGCGTACGTGCCGCCGCGGGCGGCGGCGGCCACGCCGTACAGGGTCCGCTCGGAGCGGGGGCGGGCGGCGGGATCGACCACCGGCGCGAGGAGATCGGCGAGGAGCCCGGTGCCCGCCACGAACTGTCCGAAGACGCGCGCCCCGTCGGCGGCGCACAACGGCGCGGCGGGCAGGCTCGCCACCACCTCGAGCCGGTCGCCGCGCCGGGCGAGCACCTCGGTCCGCGGGGCGCCGGCCCACTGCACCGCGAGGCGCGCGCCGCCGAAGTCGCCGATGGCGAGGGTCGCGGCCGGGTCCCGGACGGGCGCCCACCCCGCGCGGTCCGGCTCGCGCCGGGCCCGCACGGCGCCGTCGCCGGAGAGGAGCAGCACCGCGCCGGGCATCGCCGCTGCGATCGCCGGGCCGTCGCCCGCGTCGCCCACGGCCAGCGCCAGCACCCGGCCCGGAAGTCGCGTCAGCGTGCGGACGCGCGCGAACGGCGCGCCCGCGGGGCGCTCCTCGCGGCCGAGCAGCAGCGTCTCGGGGTCGGCCGCGCCGCGCGCCTGCACGAGCCGGGGCGGCACCGCGCGCGCGCCGGGGCGGCGCTGGAGGAAGAAGGACTCCCAGGCGGGGATGACCTCGCCCACGAGCGCGATCTCGCGGCGTCCGGGGACGAGCCCGGCCTGCACGCGGAGGAGCCAGTCCTGCCCGCCCGCGCGCGCGGCGGCCTCGGCGTCGGCGGCGCCGCGCTGCGGGGCCACGGCGTAGCCCTGGCGCGCGAGCGCGTCGGCGAGCGCCGTCTCGAGCGGGGCCGCGAGCGCCGGCGCCCGCGTCTCCACCCGGAGCGCGAGCCCGCGCCGGTCGTCGAGCGGCGCGCCCACCGCGCGGGCGAGGTCGGCGGCGACGGCGGTCAGCGCGGGAGGCGGCGGCGCGCCCGCCGGCGGCGCGGCGATCGGCGGCGCGGCGGCGAGGGCGGCGAGGAGCGCGGGCAGGGCGAGCACGGGAGAGGTCCTCGAAGCTGCTCAGGGCACCAGGAACCCGGGCGCAGCCTCCGGGTCATCTATCATCCATGAAGAAGTTCTCGGGCGGCTTCGCGTCGGCGCCGCCCGACTCGGTCGGCGCGGTGCCCTCCAGGAACGGCAGGAACGGCGCGTTCGCCTGATCCGGCCCGGCGAGCTTGCCCGAGGCGACGTCGATCCGGACCTGCTCGACGCCCGGCACGAGGTCGAACTGCGCGGCGGGCTTCCCGCCGAGCGCCGCCTGCATGAAGGAGATCCACGCGGGGAGCGCCGCCACCGCGCCCGTCTCCCGCGGACCGAGCGGCGCGTGATCGTCGAACCCGACCCAGACGCCGGCCGCGAGCTCGGGCGTGAACCCGACGAACCACGCGTCGCGGTGGTCCTGGGTCGTGCCGGTCTTGCCGGCCACGGGGCGCTCGAGCTGCTTGGCGGAGGCGGCGGTGCCCGCCTCGATCACCTCGCGCATCATCGACGTGAGCAGGAAGGCGACGTCGGGGCGGGTGCCGACCTCGGGCAGCTCGAAGAACGGCGCCGCGAGCGAGGGATCGGCGGAGTCGGGCGGCGGCAGGGCGGTCGTCGGCGGCGGCGTCGCGCCCGCGGCCCCGTCCGCGTCGAGGGCGTCCGGCGCGCCGGTGACGGGCATGACCCGCGGCGGCTCGACCGGCGGGTGCTCCTCCAGCACGCGCCCGTGCCGGTCCTTGACCGAGAGGATGAGCACCGGCGCCGTGGCGAAGCCGTGCGCGGCGACCGAGGTGTACGCGTTGGTCAGCTCGAGCGGCGTGACCTCGCCCGTGCCGAGCGCGAGGGTGAGGTTCTTCGGCAGCTCGGAGGCGATCCCCAGCCGCCGCGAGAAGTCGATCACCGCGTCGACGCCGAGGGCGTTCACGAGCTTCACGGCCACCGTGTTCTTGGAGTGCGCGAGGGCCGACCCGAGCAGCATGGGGCCGTCGAAGGAGTCGCGCTCGAAGTTGCGGGGCTTCCACTCCTTGCCGGTCCACGGGTCGCGGTACAGGTCGGGCGTGTCGTAGACGACGGTGCCGGGGGTGAAGCGCCGCGACTCGATCGCCGTCCCCCAGACGAACGGCTTCATGGCGCTGCCCGGCTGCCGCCTCGCCTGGAGCGCGCGGTTGAACTGGTTCTTCGCGCCGTAGCCGAGACCGCCCACGAGCGCCCGGACCCCGCGCGTCTGCGGGTCGATCGCGACCAGGGCGCCCTGCACGACCGGCGTCTGCTCGAGCGACAGCGAGAGGAGCTTCTTCTCGCGCGCCGCGCGCTCCGGCGGCATCTTCCCGAGCAGGACCTGCACCTGCACGACGTCGCCCGCGCGGACGACGGAGGCCATGCTCTTCGGGGCCGCGGTGGCCGACTGGGGGTTCCACTTGCGCGCCCAGGCCACGTCCGCCAGCGTGAGCTCGCCGCGCGCGTTGCCGAGATCGACGACCGCGCTCTTCTCGTCCACCTTCACGACCAGACCCGCGTAGACCTCGCCCGTCGCCAGCGCCCGGGCGCGCGCCATGCGCGCGACGTCGCGCTCGGCGACCTCCTCGCCGGGCTCGAGGAGCTCGGGATCGACCTTGCCGAGATCCCAGACCAGCACCTCGCCCGGTCTCGGGTCGATGCTCTCGAGCTGCTTGCGCCACAGCGGCAGGGCGCCCTCGAGCTGCGCGGGCTCGAGGTGGAGGATCGGCCCGCGCCACCCCTGGCGGCGATCGACGGCCCGCAGCCCGGCCTGGAGCGCCAGCTCGGCGTACCGCTGGAGCCGCGGATCCATCGCGACATGGACGACCAGGCCGTCGGTCGCGACCCGTTCGGCCCCGTACCGCTCGTCGAGCTCCCTGCGCACCGCGTCCGCGTACCAGGCGCCGGGCGGATCGGCCTGGGGCGGGCGGACCACGATCGGGCGCTCCATCTCCGCCTCGAACTGCTTCTGCGTGATCCACCCCTCCTCCCGCATGCGCCGGAGCACGTACTGCTGGCGGCGCTTCGCCGCCTGCGGGTGGTTCACCGGGGTCCAGCGCATGGGAGACTGGATGACGCCGGCCAGCGTCGCGGCCTCACCGAGCGTGAGGTCCTTCACGCCCTTCCCGAAGTAGAAGCGGCTCGCCTCCTGGATGCCGTAGCGGAGGTGGCCGAAGTAGATCTGGTTCAGGTACAGGTAGAGGATCTCGTCCTTCTTGAGGTTCTGCTCGAGCCGCGGCGCGAGCACGAGCTCCTTCACCTTGCGCTTCACCTTCCACTCCGTGGGGAGCAGGAACGTCTTCACCACCTGCTGCGTGATCGTCGAGCCGCCGCAGCGCACCCCGCCGCGCAGGACGCCCCGCCCGACGCAGCGGAGGATGGCGACGTAGTTCACGCCCTCGTGCTGGTAGAAGCGCGCGTCCTCGGCGGCGAGGACGGCCTTCTTCATCAGCTCGGGGATGTCCCGGATCGGCACCACGGTGCGGCGCTCGTCGAAGAACTGGAAGGCCTCGGTCCCGTCCACCGCGTACACGCGGGTCGAGACGAGCGGCGCGTAGTCCTCGAGCGCGTCGAAGGCGGGGAGCTCTCGCGTCCACCAGAAGACGACGCCCGCGCCCACCAGCACCGCCGCCAGCACGACGGCGGCGGCGACGCGGACGACCTTCCAGAGCCTGCGGCGGGACTTGCGGGGCACTCGGGTCTCCTGCCCGCTCCCCCCCGCCGCGGGCGGAGAGGGCGGATCCTGGGGAGGGGCGGCGGGCGTCTGCACGGCGGGGTGCCGAACGATATCTCCGGGGGAGGGGTTCGGCAAAGTGCGCGGATCCATCTCGTCCATCGGGAGGAGCAGGGGGCGTGCCACCCCGCGAACGCCGTCGAACCGCGCCTCGCCGCGACGCTGTGTCGCCCCCGCCACACGCCGCGTCGCCGCGGGGACGCGGGCGAGCCCCTACTCGGTCCCCCGCTTGATGCCGAGCGCGCGCATCTTCTTGTAAAGGTGGCTCCGCTCGAGCCCGAGCGCGCGGGCGGTGTCGGACACGTTCCCCTCGTTCTGGTCGAGCGCGGACAGGATGATCTCCCGCTCCGCGTCCTCGACGAGCTCGTGGAAGCTCGCGCCCGCGCGGTAGCGATCCGTCCGGGGCTTGCGCGCGCCCGGGAGGACGCGCGCCACGTCGTCGGCGCCGATCTCGGGGCCGTCGCAGAGGATGACGAGCCGCTCCACCAGGTTGCGGAGCTCGCGCACGTTGCCCGGCCAGTCGTGCCCCTGGAGCGTGAGGAGCGCCTCGCGCGCGAGGTGCATGGGGCGCCGGCCGTTCCGCTCGCACGCCTCGGCGAGGAAGCGGGCGCAGAGCTCCGGCACGTCCTCCTTGTGCTCGCGCAGCGCGGGCGTGTGGATGGGGACGACGTTGAGCCGGTAGTAGAGGTCCTCGCGGAAGGTCCCCTTCTCGACCTCCGCGGGCAGGTCCTTGTTGGTGGCGGCGATGACGCGCACGTCGCACCGGAGCGTCTGCTGCCCGCCCACGCGCTCGAACTCGCCCTCCTGCAGCACGCGCAGCACCTTCGCCTGCATGGCGGGCGGCATGTCGCCCACCTCGTCGAGGAAGAGCGTGCCGCCCTCGGCGAGCTCGAACTTGCCGCGGCGGGCCGCCACCGCGCCGGTGAACGCGCCGCGCTCGTGGCCGAACAGCTCGCTCTCGATGAGCTCCGCCGGGACGGCGGCGCAGTTGAGCTTCACGAAGGGCGCGTCCCGCCGGCGCGAGTGCTCGTGGAGCGCGCGGGCGACCAGCTCCTTGCCCGTCCCGTTCTCGCCCGTGACGAGGACCCGCCCCTCGGACGGCGCGGCGCGCCGGATGATCTCGAACAGCCGCTGCATCTCCGGGCCGCTCCCCACCATGTCGAGCCGCCCCGCCTGCCGGCGCAGGTCGGCGTTCTCGGCCCGGAGGCTCTGGAGCGCGAGGGCGTTCTTCACCGCGACGAGGAGCTTGTCCTTCTCGGTGATCGGCTTCTCGAGGTAGTCGAAGGCGCCCAGCTTGAAGGCACTCCGCACGGTCTCGATGGAGCCGTGGCCGGACATGATCACGACGGGGAGCTCGGGGCGGGTCTCGCGCGCCTTCTCCAGCACCGCCAGCCCGTCGAGGTCGGGCATGCGGACGTCCATGACCACGACGTCCACGGGCAGCGCGGCGATCTTCTCGAGCGCCTCGCGGCCGCCGCTCGCCGTCTCGACGGCGTACCCGGCCATGGAGAGCGCCCGGGAGAGCGTCACCTGGATGTTCTTCTCGTCGTCGACGATGAGGACCAGAGCGGACATGAACGGATGTTAATCCCCGGTAGGAAGGCGGAAGCCGAAAACCTTTGACACGCGTTGGCTTTGGAGGGAAGAGGAGTCAAGGACCCAGCTCAAGGCACACGGTCGATCTCTTCCGGAGGATTCATGCGTCGCGTTCTACTGCTCGCACTGTGCGTGTCTGCCACACTCGCTCTCACCGCTTGCCCCAGCAAGCCGAGGAACGGTGAGTGCCAGTCCAGCCAGGACTGCGCCGAGCAGACGGGATTCGGGAAGGTCTGCGTCGAGGGCCGCTGCCAGGAGTGCGGCGCCGACACCGATTGCCAGGCCGGGTTCGTCTGCCGCGACAACAAGTGCACCCCGAAGCCCCAGTGCGCCGGGGACGCCGACTGCCCCGCCGGCCAGACCTGCCAGGGCGAGCGGTGCGTGGCGCGCGCCGCCGGGACCTGCGCCTCGGATCGCGACTGCACCGGGGGCCAGACCTGCCAGGCGGGCAAGTGCGCCGCGCCCGTGACCCAGGCCGAGCCGTCCGCGGAGTGCCAGGACGCGTCGCGGTTCACCGTCCGGTTCGGGTTCGACCAGTCCACGCTGACGCCCGACGCGCAGGGCACGCTCCAGGATCTCGCCGGCTGCCTCAAGCAGGCGCCGCCGAGGCGAGTGACGGTGCAGGGCAACGCCGACGAGCGCGGCACCGCCCAGTACAACGTCGCCCTCGGCGCGCGGCGCGCGGAGGCCGCCCGCAAGTACCTCTCCGACCTCGGCTACAACGGCACCATCGACACCGTCAGCTTCGGCAAGGAGCGGCCGGTGTGCCGGCAGTCCAACGAGGAGTGCTGGTCGAAGAACCGGCGCGCCGACTTCGTGTTCGACCGGTGATGAAGCTCCACGCGCACAAGATCCTGGGGCCGGCGCTGCTCGTCGCGGCGTCGGCCTGCTGGGTCCCGCTCGAGCGCGGGGCCCTGATGGAGCAGCGGCTCGACCAGCTCGAGGGCACCCAGGCCCGCCGGCTCGACGACCTGCAGCGGCGGCTCGAGGAGCAGGAGCGGGTCCTCAAGGACCGCGTCGCCGCCGTCGATCGCAAGATCGCGGAGGCGCAGAAGAAGATCGACGAGCTCAACCAGGCGGCGCGCCGCAGCGGCGCCGATCTGGGCGTGGCGGTCACGCGGCTCCAGGACGAGCTCACGAAGGCCAAGGGCGACCTCGAGGTCGAGCAGCACAAGCTCGGTGAGCTGGAGCAGAGGCTCGCCCAGCTCCAGCAGAGCTCCGACGCGAAGTTCGCGGCCCTCCGCGGCCGCGGCGCGCTCGACGAGGCGGAGGCGAAGCAGCTCATCGAGGGCCTGCCCAGGCAGGAGGACCGCGCGGCGTTCCTCGCGCTCGCCCAGGCGCAGGATCAGAAGGGCAACGCCGGCGTCGCGCGCGCCGTCTTCGACGAGTACGTGCGCCGGTTCCCGAGCGACCCGGCGGCGCCCGAGGCGGCGCTCCGCTCGGGCGCCTTGGCGGCGTCGCAGGGCCGGTGGAAGGAGTCCTTCGTCGCGTACGGCTGGGTGTACAAGAACGCGCCGCGCTCGGAGAAGGTGCCCGACGCGATGCTCGGGATGGCGCAGGCCATGCTCGAGCTGGACGAGCTCCGGCCCGAGGCGCCGACCATGTTGCAGGAGCTCGTGCAGCGGTTCCCGAAGAGCGCCGCCGCCGCCAAGGCCAAGGAGCTCCAGGCGAAGCTCCAGCCGCCGAAGAAGAAGGCGAAGCGAAAGCCTGCCGCTCCGCCCGCGCCGAAGGACTAGGCACACCCTTCACCCCCCTACTGGTGGGTGTATCGATCACCCCCGGGTCCGAGGGACGCACCACTGTCACCGGCTGCCGAGGCCGTTTCCGCACAGGAGACGGCCTTTTTCGTCCCTCGTCCATGGGAGACCCGCCCGCGTTTCGCGGCCGTACGGCGCGGCCCGGCAGGGGCACCCTCCTTGCAGCGTGCCCGCGTGCGAACCCTGGAGGACGCGACGATGACGACGCGGAAGAAGATCGGTCAGCTCCTGGTCGAGGTCGGAGCCCTGGACCCGTTCCAGCTCGAGAGCGCCCTCGCCCACCAGCGGCGGTGGGGCGGTCGCCTCGGGCGCGCGATCGTGCACCTCGGCTTCATGCGCGAGGCCGACGTCCTCTCCGCGGTCGGGACCCAGCTCGGCGTGGCGTACATGCCGCTCTGGGACAAGGTGATCCCACGCGACGTCCTCTCGCTCGTCCCGGAGAAGGTGATCCGCGGCCGCAAGGTGCTGCCGATCGCCCGGCTCCGCGAGCACCGCCGCGGCCCGCTGGTCGTCGCCTGCCCGGACCCCTCGGACCTTCGAGTCATCGACGAGCTGTCCTTCGCCACCGGCCTCGAGATCCGCCCGGTGCTCGCCTCCGAGGAGGAGCTCGACGGCGCGATCGAGCGCCACCTGCAGGGCACCACCGGCGAGCGCGCGCTCCCGCGGGCCATCGACCTGCCCGAGGACACGAGCCCGCTCCGCGGCGTGAAGACGACGGGCGGGAGCTTCGCCAGGACCGTGCTGAATTGATGCGGGCTGCGCCGCCTACTCGTCGTCCTCGCCCTCGCCCTGCGGCGGCGCCCCGCCGGCGCGCCCCTCGTTCTGCAGCCCCCACTGGCTGATCCGCTTGAGCACGGTGCTCTTCGCGATCTGCAGCTCCTTCACGACCGCGGAGCGCCGGCCGGCGTTGCGGCGCAGCGAGAGGCGGATGACCTCGCGCTCGATCTCCTCCATCGTGAGGCCCTTCACCCAGAGTACGCTGTCGTCGCCGGCGTCGGCGGGGACGGCGCGCGTGTCCTCGAACGTGACGGCCGCGGCGGGGATCTCGCGCCCCTCGCCCCGGAAGAGCAGCGCGCGCTGCACGACGTTCCGGAGCTGGCGGACGTTGCCGGGCCAGTCGTACCCCTCGAGCCGGGCGAGCGCCTCCTCCGACCACGACAGCCCCAGCCCGCGCGGCGCGGCGCGGGCGAGGAAGGCCTCGGCGAGGAGGCGGACGTCGCCCTTCCGCTGCCGGAGCGGCGGGACGGTGATCGGCACGACGCAGAGCCGGTAGAAGAGGTCCTCGCGGAACTTGCCGGCGCGGACCTGGGCCCGCAGGTCCCGGTGCGTCGCGGCGACGATCCGGACGTTCACGGTGATGGGGCGCGACGCGCCGACCCGCTTCACCTCGCCGAGCTCGAGGACGCGCAGGAGCTTCGGCTGGAGGTCGAGCGGCAGCTCGCCGATCTCGTCGAGGAAGATGGTCCCGCCGTCCGCCTCCTCGAAGGCGCCCTTCCGCAGCTTCTCCGCCCCCGAGAACGCGCCCTTCTCGTGGCCGAACAGCTCGGACTCGATGAGGGTCTCGGCGATGGCCGAGCAGTTGACGGGGATGAACGGCCCGGCCGCGCGGTCGGAGCGGGCGTGGAGCGCACGGGCGACGAGCTCCTTCCCGGTGCCGGTGTCGCCGAGGATCGTCACCGCCGCGTCGGACGGGCCGACGCGCCCCAGGAGGTCGAACACCTCGCGCATCGCGGGGTCGTTCGAGAGCATGCCCTCGAACGGCGCCGGGCGGTCCGGCTCGGCCCGCTCGCGCGCCTCGATCACCACCTCGGCGTCGCCCAGCCGCAGCACCGCCCCGAGCTCGAGCCACGCGCGATCGACGCGGGCGCCGCCCACCCACGTCCCGTTGGTCGAGCCCAGGTCGCGCGCCAGCCACCGCCCCTCGCGCGCCTCGATCCGCAGGTGGCGCGCGCTGACGAACGGGTCGTCGACGAGCACCTCGCACGCCGCGTCCTTGCCGAGCGTGACCCCGGCCGCGGGGAGGGGATGGGTGCGTTCGCGCCCGGCCTGGCGAAGCCGGAGGCGCGCCGGCGGAGCCTCCGCCGCGGCGCCCTGCGGGCGGAGCGCGGTGCCTCCGGAGACGCGCGTCAGGTCCTCGTCGGCGCCGCTCGCGGCCCGGAAGAGCGCGCGCCACGTGCCGAGGGCGATCTCGGCGCCGTCGGCGAGCTCCGCCTCGGCGACCTCGGCGCCGTTGACCGGCGTCCCGCGGCCCGACTGGTCGCGCAGCAGGAAGCCGTCGCCGCGCCGCTCGACGACGATCTGCACGCGCGAGAGCGTCGGATCCGGCAAGGAGACGTCGCACTCCGGCGAACGCCCGATCCGCGTCGCGTCCCCGAGGGCGACGCGGAGGAGCTCCTCCCCGTGGCGAAAGAACGCCAGCTCCGGCATGACGCGCGAGGCTAGTCGAACGCGCCGGTCCGCGGCAACAGGCATGTTTCCGATCGCGCCCGTACCGGTGCCCGCATCCCCTCGGCGCGGGCTCGGGCTCGTTCCCGGGCTCGGGCCTACCCCCGCAAGAGCTCCTCGAACTCCGCGCCGCCGCGCAGTCCCTCGAACATCGAGTCGGCCCGCAGCCACTCGCGGACCTTGGTCGCGTCGATCGCCACCGCCCGGCGCAGCGCGTCGAGCGCGCGCTCCGGCTTCTTCCAGAGCGCGTAGAGCGCCGCGCGGTTGTAGTGGAGCAGGAGGTCGTCCGGGGAGAGCGCCGCGGCGCGCTCGTAGGCGCGCTCGGCCTCGGCGAAGAAGCCCTTCTGCGCGTAGCAGATGCCGAGGTCGAGGTGGGCCTCGAAGCACTTCGGGTCGAGCCGCGTGACCTCCTTGAGCTGGCCGATGGCCGCGCGGAAGTCGCCCTCCTCCATCTGGAGCGAGGCGAGCTCGTGGCGGGGGAACGGGTCCGCCGGGTCGAGCGCGATCGCGGTCTCCATCTCCTTCGCCGCCTCCGCCGGCTCGCCCTGATCGGCGAGCGTGAGCCCCAGGTTCAGGTGGGCGTCCGGGTGCTCGGGGTCGAGGCGGATCGCCTCGCGGTACTGGGCGGCGGCCATGTCCTGCCCGTACGAGGCGAGGAAGCAGGCCAGGTTGTAGTGCGCCGTCGCGCTGTCGGGCTCGAGCCGGATGGCGGCGAGGTACTCGGTGAGCGCCTCGCGGAAGTCCTTCTTCTCCGCGAGCACGGTGGCGAGGTTGTCGTGCGCGTGGGCGGACCCAGGGTCGAGCTCGATCGCCCGCCGGAACTCGCGGATGGCCTCGTCGAGCCACCCGCGGTCGGCGAGCTCGATGCCGCGCGCGTTGTGGTCGTCCGACGACCGGACGGGGTGATCTCGCTTGTCCCGGCTCACGGTTTTCGGGAGCTATCTAGCTGGGGTGGGAGAAACATTCCAGGTAGAATCCCGCGCGCATGGGGCGCGGGACCTGGGTGGTGATCGGGGCGGCCGCGGCGCTCGGCCTGGGCGCGGCGCTCTGGCTCGGCCGGTCGGAGGAGCCGCCGACGGAGGAGCAGAGAATCCGCGCGCTCCTCGAGGGCGCGGCGAAGGCTGCCGCGGAGCGCAAGGCGGACGAGGTGATCGAGATCCTCTCCGCGCGGTTCGAGGGCGGCGGCGGCGGTGAGCTCGGCGGTCGCGCCAGCCGCGACGACGTGAAGCGGCTCGTCGCGTTCGAGCTGCTGCGCGGGCGGTGGGTGTCGGTCGAGCTCCTCGATCCCCCCAGGATCGAGGTCCGCGAGGGCCGCGCCCGCGCGGTGGTCGACGCGGTGCTCTCCCGCTCCGCCGGCGCGCGCGGACGCCTCTCCGACCTCCTGCCGGGCGAGTACTCCCTCCACCGGTTCGCGCTCGAGCTCGCGATCGAGGACGAGGAGTGGCGCGTCGTGCGCGGCACCTGGCGCCCGATCGGGCTCGACGAGGCCCTCTCCGGGCCCGCCGCGCCGGATTGGTGAGCCCGGGGGGGCGGCGTATCCTCGGTCCATGGCCGAGTACACCGTGATCGCGCCCGGGCAGATGGCCGACGCGCTGGCCCGCTTCGGCCTGCCCGCCCCCTCGAGCACCCGGACCGAGCCGCGGGGCGCGGTGAACACCGGCTACCACGTCTGGACCGGGGGCCACCGCTTCTTCCTCCGCGTGAACGAGACCGGGACCGAGGCGGACAGCAGGTTCGAGGCGGAGGTGCAGCGGTACCTCCACGACGCCCGGTTCCCGGTCCCGGAGCTCCGGGTGGCGCTGGACGGGCGGCCGTGGGTCGAGGTCGCGGGGAAGCGCGCGATGCTCTTCGCGTACGCGCCCGGCGAGGAGCTCGCGCCCGCGGCGATCACGCCGGAGCGGTGCCGCCGCGTCGGCGAGCAGCTCGGGCGGCTCCACGAGCTCGCCGCCGGGTTCCCGGCCGGGCGCCCGAATCCGTACGGCCGCGCCTGGGTCGCGGAGCGCCTGCGCGAGCTCGATCCCACCGACGCCGAGGCGCGCGCGGTGGTGCCGATGCTCCGGGACGAGCTCGCGTTCGCGCAGGGGCTGCCGGGCGCGCCGCGGGGGCTCGTGCACGGGGACGCGTTCCCGGACAACGTGCTCTGGATCGGCGATCGGGTGAGCGCGATCCTCGACTGGGAGATGAGCGGGATCGATCCGTTCGCGTACGACCTCGGCGTCGCCGTCAACGCCTGGTGCTTCGCCGGGACGTTCCAGGCGGACCGTGCCCGGGCGCTCCTCGCCGGCTACACCGGGCGGCGCAAGCTCGAGCCCGAGACCGCCGAGGCGCTCTACGAGTGGTCGCGCTTCGCGGCGCTGCGGTTCACGGTGGCGCGGCTGCGCGGCTACCGGCCGCCCGGCGCGCACGGGCCGACGCCCGCGGGCAAGGGCTGGCACGAGTTCCGCGATCGGCTGGCGCTCCTGCGCGGGATGAGCGAGCCGGAGTACCGGGGGCTGGTGGGGGTGTGAGAGGAACGAGGCTGCAGGCCTCAGGCTACGGGCTTCAGGACTGCGCCGTCTGCTGGAGCCCGGAGCCTGGAGCCCGCTTCATCACAGCCCGCTCGTGAACCGCCAGGCCTTCCCTTCCTTCTTGAACGTCATCCGGTGCACGTCCGAGTCGCGCCGCGCGACCGGCCCGTTGGGCGTCTGCACCCGGTAGAACTGATCGAAGAACACGTCGGCGCGCGCCTCACCCGGCCCGGTGATCTCGACGGTCCGGAGGGCGAGCTGGAACCGCAGGTCGCTGATCTGCGAGAGCTCGTCGAGGCGGGTGGCGAGGCCCGCGCGGTCGACGTCGTCGTTCGGCTCCGGCGTCCCGGAGTTGTCGAAGTAGTCGAGGGCCGCGAGCTCGAGCACGGCCTGGGCGTCGCGCCGCTCCATCGCCTGACGGTACGTCTCGAGCAGCGCGGCGATCGCGCGCGTGTCCGGGCTGTCCTTGATCTCCGTCCCGGGGAGGTTCTTGGGGGCGCAGGCGAGGCAGGCGGCACCGACGGCCAGGAGGGAGAGGAGGCGGTTCGTCATGCCCGGACTCTGGCGCGGAGCCCCCGCGGGGTCAATCGAAACCCTGCGGGCGGGGCCTACCAGGGTGGCTCCGCGCGCGGAGGGCGGCGGCTAGACTCCCGGCATGGCCGGCCCGAGCTACGAGGCGTTGAAGCGGTTCTTCGAGGGGGCGCAGGTGGCGCAGGCGGCGACGAGGCCGCTGTCCCGCGGCGCGCGCGTGAACGTGAACCTGGCGGACGGGCCGGCGCACTTCACCATGGAGTCGGGCTCGCCGGCGCTCCTGCCGGGCGCCTCCCCGGACCCGGACTTCTCGCTCGATCTGCCCGACGGCGCCGTCCGGCGCCTCACCACGCTCCGGAGCGACGACGTGGGCGAGTTCGGGGTCGAGTTCTTCAAGCTCGTGCTCGAGCGCGATCCCGATCTCAAGGTCCGCATCCACCTCGGCGCCCCCGTCTCGCAGCTCCTCTCCCACGGCTACCTCAAGGTGCTCGCGCAGGGCGGCCTGAAGGTGACGTGGTGGCTGCTCCGGAACGGGGTGAAGAATCCGATGACCGCGATCGAAAGGCTCCGGGGGACGCGGTAGGGCTTCGGGCTTCAGGCCGGCGTCGACGATCGGCCGCCTTTCCTGAGGCCCGATGCCTGAGGCTTGAGGCCCTCCAGGGATCGCTCCCGGGTTCTTCACGGTCGACGCGCTCCCTCCCACTCGCACCGCCGGAGCGCCACGGCGAGCCGGGCGCGGTCGGCGTCGGACGCGTCGGCGAGCGGCGCGAGGAGCTCCGCGTCCTCGGGCGCGCAGCGGGCCTCGGCGAGCGAGAGGCGCGCCTCGACGGCGGTGAGCGGCGGAAGGCCGCCGCGCAAGGCGCGCGCGAGCTCCTCCGCAGCCGCGGCGCGCTCCCCGCGCTGGAGCAGCGCGCGGCCGGCGAGGTACCCCGCGAGCGGCCGATCCGCGCGCGCGGCGCGGAGGAGGCCGGACGGGTCGCGCGGCGTGAGGAGGAAGGCGCGGAGCGCCGGGCCGACCGCGGGGTCGCCGGCGGCCGCCGACTTCACCTCGAGGAGCCGCGCCTCCGCCCGCTCCACCCCCGCGGCGCGCGCCTCGCTCCAGCGCGCGAGCGCTCCGGGGACGTCGTCCGCGCGCCAGGCGAGGTCCCCGCGCAGGGTCGCCAGCGCCGCCCGCCGCGCCCGGTCGTGGAGCGGGATCCGCGCGTCCGCCGCGTCGAGGGCCGCCCGCGCCGCGTCGAGCTCGCCCGCCGCGACGGCCACGCCGCCCTTCGCGAGCAGCGCGTCGGCGCCGCCGCGCACCGACGCCAGGCGATCGTAGAGGCCGCACGCGAGCGCGGCGCGCCCCTCCGCCGCCGCGGCGGAGGCGCGGGCCTCGAGGTCCGCGGCCTCGCGCGCGCACCGGCGCTCGAACAGGCTCCCCGTCGAGAACCAGCGCGCGGCCGCCGCCGTCAGCTCCGGGGTCACCGGGACGGCGTCTAGGAACGCGTGCCACTCGCGGACGAGCGCGCCGAGCGGGCGGCCGAACGCCCGCGCGAGATCGCCGTGCGCGTACGCGGCGACGATCGGCTCCGGGCCGTGGCGGTCGAGGAGCCAGGAGAGGAAGCTCCCCGCGGCCGTGTACGCCCGCGCCGGCGCCTGGGACCAGAAGCCGGCCGGACCGAGGATCCGCTCGAGGTCGGGCAGGTAGCCCAGGTCGCGCGCGGCCCGCGACCACTCGTGCACCGTGAACGCGCCGCGCGGCGCGTCGAGCGCGACGGCGAGCCCCTCGACCAGCGTCAGCGCGGGGAGGACGCGGGCGCGGGCGGGGACGTGCAGCGGGCCAGGCGCGAGCGCGCCGGCGACGGCGTGGACGATCTCGTGGCGCAGCACCGGGTGCGGGAGCGGCTCGTCCTCGACGTGGAGCTCGGCGTGCCACGGCTTCGTGAAGTCCGTGCGCGCGGCGCCGACGAGCCGCCGCTTCTCCTCCGGGCTCCGGTAGACGAACACCGTCACGCGGGGCGGGGCGCGGATCCCGAGGCGCGCCGCCACGTCGGCGGCGTGGAACTCGCACGCGTCGAGGAGCTCCTGCGCCGCCGCGGGCGGCTTCTCGGAGGGGAGGAAGACCGTGCACCGCGCGCCGTCGCGCCGCGCGCCGAGCGCGCGCGCGATCCCGGCCCGGGGATCGAGGTCGCCGAGGCTCCCCTGGCCCGCCGCGCGCGCGAGCCACGCGGCGCCCGCGACGACGACCCCGGCCGCGAGGAGCGCGGTCCCGGCGCGCCGCCTTCCCCCGCGCGCGCGCCGCGCGAGCACCTCCGTGAGGCCCGCGAGCGCCGCGGCCCAGCCGAGCGCCTCGGTCCGGCCGAGGAGCACGCGCGCGTCGAGGGGTACGCGCTCGTCGTAGAGCGGTCCGGGGAAGTACCCCCACAGCGGATCGAGGAGGTACGCCTCCGGTCCGCGCCAGGCCGCGAGGAGCCGCGCGGCGAGGAGGAGGAGCGCCGCGACGGCGTAGAGGGTGGCCGCCCGGGCACGGCGCCCGCGCGCGGCGAACCCGGCCGCGACGGCGAGCGCCGCAGCGAGGCACGCCGAAGGGAGGGCGACGACCGGGAAGAACGCCGCGGCGAACAGGGCGCGACACGGGCCGAACGCGGCGCGGAGCGCGGCGCCCGCGAACAGCGCGGCGAGGAGCGTGGCCGAGAGGAGGGAGGCGGCCGACCAGGCGGCGAGCGGGGACGGCTCCGGCCGCGCGCGCTGGCGCTGGGCGGCGGCGAGGCCGAGCCAGGGCCCGAGCACCAGCACCGCCGCGAGCGCGCCGAGCTGGCCGAGGTCGTACCCGGGTGCGTCCAGGAGCGGCAGGCCGGCCGCCGCGGCCCCCAGCCCCAGGGACACGACGGCCGCGACCCGGACGGAGGGTGCGGAGACGAGCGTGCGCAGGGTGCGAACCATGCCGGCACCTGTGGGATAGGAAGCTCGACCGCGAGCTAGGTCGCGCCCGCGCCCCGGGATAACATGGCGACCGATGCCCGAGAACCGTGAGCATGGGCGCGCGCCCATCGAGCTCAAGGTCGACTACAAGAAGCTCAACAGCTTCTTCGCCGACTACACGAAGAACATCTCCAAGGGCGGGACGTTCATCAAGACGAAGAAGACGCTGCCCATCGGCACGCGCTTCCTCTTCCGGCTCACCGTCCCGGGCCGGGAGAAGCCCTTCGAGCTCAACGGCGAGGTGGTCCACGCCGCCGCGGGCGACGAGGCAGGGATGGGCATCCGGTTCGTCTGGACCGAGGAGGCCCGCCGGACCGAGTTCGAGTCGGTCGTCGAGGGGCTCATGCAGGAGAGCCTCGGGCCGCTGGTCGCGCAGAAGCTGCTGCGCAAGACCTGATCCCCCGTCCTAATACAGCACGCCCTCGAACGTCACCTTCGCCCCCGGCTTCACGCCGTGGGTGCGGGACCAGCCGCGGTTCACCTCGAGCACGTACCGCGAGCTCACCCCGCCGTCGTCCGACTCGCGCCCGAGGGGTGCGCGCTCGACGATCGCGCGGACCACGCCGTCCTCGCCGATGAAGAGGAGGTCGAGCGGCACGAACGTGTTCTCCATCCAGAACGAGTGCCGCTCCTCGCGGGGGAAGACGAAGAGCATGCCCGCGTCGGGCGCGAGCTCGCGCCGGTGCATGAGGCCGCGGCGCTGCTCCTCGGGGGTCCGCGCAACCTCCACCCGGACCGCGACCGGCCCGGACGCACCCTGCACGAGGACGCGCGGCTGCCGGGTGCGCTCGGGCGTGCGTTCGGGCGTGCGTTCGGAGGAGCAGGCGAAGGCGACGATCGAGGCCACGGCCACGGCGGCGGCCACGCCCCGCCTCACCGCGGGACCACGCAGTACCTGCTGTACGTGAACTGGTTCAGGTACCGGGTCCGGGTCTCGGGAGGGAGGCTCGCCACGAACGCGTCATCGAGGACCGCGAACTCGCAGTACAGCCCGGTCTCGTCCGAGTAGCACTCGCGGTCGGAGACGCACGGCTTGGAGCAGTACCCGCACGCGGTCCCGGAGCAGCTCGCATACCGGCTCGGGGGCAGCGCATGGGAGACGACGCAGATGAGGTTGTCGCAGGCGACGTTCCCCGACTCGAAGTAATCCGCCTCGATCGAGCCGGGCGTGGGCGGCGGCGGCGTGCCGTCCTGCTGCCAGTTCGAGTTCCAGGCCAGCTCGCAGCGAGACCCCACGTCCGGCTTGTCGCAACCGGGGAGGGCGGACAGCGTGAGAAGCGCGAGGACCGTGAAGGAAGCGTGGGCGCGCATGGGCTTGCGAGAATCGTTAGCACGCGAGGTGACGTCCGACAAGGAACGCCCTGGGTGAACGGCGCAGGCAGCCACACCGCCCTACAGCCGCTCCGCGCCACGCGATTCTCGCGGAGCGTGTCATTGCCCCTCCCGTCACCTTTGGCTACGATGCCCCAAAGACACGGGACGCACCGGATGAGAACGACGCTCATTCTAGCGATGTGTATCGCCGTGGCGCCCCTCGCCGGGTCGGCGGAGGAGATGCCCGGTATCGATCTCTCGAGCCCCGGCAAGGAGGCGCCACCGGCGCCGCCCCCGGCCGAGCCGCCGAGGTCCGGCGAGGGCGAGCTGCCGCCGATCGATCTCTCGAAGCCGCAGCAGCCCTCGGCGGAGGCGCCCGAGGCGAAGCCGCAGCCGGTGCTCCCCTTCTCCGAGAAGGACGTGGCGCTCGGGGACAAGGTGAAGGCCGTCCAGCGGAAGGGCTTCCTGAAGCGCGGCCGCTTCGAGGTCGCGCCCCAGCTTTCGCTGTCGGTGAATGACCCGTACTACCAGAAGTTCGGTGGCGGGCTCCGCCTCGCGTACAGCCTCCAGGACAGCTTCGCCCTGGCGCTCCGCGGCACCTACTTCACCCCGCTGCGCCGGAACGCGGTGCGCGAGGGGAAGATCGCCTTCCAGAGCCAGCTCCTCAGCTCCCAGCTCTACGGGCTCGCGATGGTGAACGGCGTCTGGTCGCCCGTCTACGGCAAGGCGTCCTTCCTCAACAGGAACATCATCCACTTCGACCTCTACCTGTCGGCGGGCTTCGGCCTGGCGTGGAGCGCCACGAGCCTCTCGCCCCGGAACGAGGGGCCGCACTTCGCGACCGACCTCGGCGGCGGCGTGCGCTTCTACCCGGCGGAGTGGATGGCGTTCGAGCTGGGGCTCAACGCGACGCTCTACCCCGACCAGCCGGCCAAGTCCGTCCCGGGAACCATCCAGAAGGTGTTCGTGGCGAACGTGGGGTTCTCGTTCTTCTTCCCGACCACCTTCGAGTACGAGCACCCATGAGCCTCCCCGCCCCGAGCCATCTCGACGTGCGAATGGACCCAGCGCGGCATGGGGGGATCTCCGCGCGCGCCACGCCGTCTCGTCTCGCCTCTGCGCTGGGGCTGCTGCTCGTCCTCGCGGGCCTCGCCGCGCCGTCCGCTCCCCGCGCCCAGAGCAAGTCCGACGCCTTCGCGGGCAAGATCCCGCCGGTGTCGGCCGCCCTCTACCGCAAGGCGGGGCGCTTCGAGCTCACGCTCTCCGGCAACCTCTCGGTCAACGACGCCTTCTACTCGAAGTACTTCGGCGGCCTGAAGCTCGGGTACCACATCTTCGAGTCGGTCTCGGTGACGGCGTACGGCGCGATGGGGCTCAACACCAAGGCGGGCTCGGCCCAGGTCTGCCCCTCCGGCGAGGGGTGCCGCCCCGCCGATCGCGTCCAGATGTGGCAGGTGCCGGGCAACATCAAGCTCATGGCCGGCGTCGAGGGCGCCTGGGCCCCCGTCTACGGGAAGCTCAACCTCTTCTCGGAGCAGGTGGCCCACTTCGATCTCGGCATCCTCCACGGCTGGGACTGGATCACGTACCAGAAGGTCCTCTCGGGCACCCAGGCGGCCGAGTACGACGAACGCGGCCAGAGCCCCGGCACCGAGTCCACCATCGGCATGCACCTCGGGCTCGCCACGCGGATCTTCCTCACCGAGTCGATCGCGCTCCGCCTCGAGTTCCGGGACTACTTCTACCTGGCGAAGATCCCGAACGTCCGTGAGGGGAGAGGCGCCCGCACCGAGCTGCAGCAGCAGCTCTTCGCCGAGCTCGGCGTCTCGGTCTTCTTCCCGTTCCACAACCGCCCGGTCCAGTGAAATGCCCACCGCGAACCCGACTCGCCCGCGAACGATCCTCGCCGCCCTGCGGGCCGCGGCGGTGCTGGCCGCCGTGGCGGGGCTGACGCTCGCGCCGGTCGCGCGCGCCCAGCTCGGCATCGACCTCACCCCCCCCAAGCCGGCGGCGAAGCCGAAGAAGGACCCCGCGAGGAGGAAGGCGGCTCCGGCCCGTCCGCTGCCGCGCAAGAACGCGCCGGCTCCGGCCCCCGCGCCGGCCCCGGCGCCTGGGGCCCCCGACGAGCTCCCTGCGCTCGACGTCACGAAGCCCGCGCCGCCGCCCACGGCGCAGAAGCCGGCCGCGCCGGCGCGGCCCCTCGGCCTCGAGCTGGGCAAGGTCGCGACCGGGCTCGCCAAGGAGAAGCTCGACGCGGCCAAGAAGCTGCTCGACGCGGGCCAGGCGCAGCGCGCCGCGCTCGCGCTCGACGAGATCCTCAGCGAGCCGAAGCTCGCCGCCGCCCACGACGAGGCCCGGTACCAGCTCGGCAAGGCGCTCTTCAAGCTCGGCCTGCCGCACGCCGCGCTCGCGACCTTCGACGAGGTGCTCGATCGCGGCCCGCAGGGCACCCGCTTCTACGGCTCGGCGCTCGAGTGGCTCTTCTCGGTCGGGAGCCGGCTCAAGAACGAGCAGCCGCTGCTCTCGCGCGTCGCGCGCCACGCCCGCGAGGCGTTCCCGCCGGGCCACGAGGACCGGTTCCACTTCCTGCTCGCGAAGTACGAGTTCGAGCGCGGGCGGGCGCTCTTCGACGCGGGCCGCGCGCGGGAGGCGACCGCGGCGTGGGCCGACGCCGCCCGGCTGGCGTCGCTCGTCCGGGAGCAAGCCGGCGCCGGCGACGCGAACGGCGGCGACGCGCCCGCGTCGCAGGAGGGCGACCTCTTCGCGCGCGCGCGGTTCGTGGACGGGCTCGTGCGGTACGCCCAGGGCGACGACGCCGGCGCGAGCGAGGCGTTCAAGGACGTGGTGCGGCTGACCAACCCCAAGCGCGCCCGGCGCCCCGATCCGACGGTGCGCGAGCTCGCCTTCCTGCAGCTCGCCCGCATCCACTACCAGAACCGGCAGAACCGCTACGCCATCTTCTACTACGACAAGATGCCGTGGGGCGGGCAGAACTGGCTGCAGGGGCTCTGGGAGGAGTCGTACGCGTACTACCGGATCGGCGACTACGAGAAGACGCTCGGCAACCTGCTGACCCTCCAGTCGCCGTACTTCCAGGACGAGTACTTCCCCGAGTCCTACGTCCTCAAGGCGACCGTCTACTACGAGAACTGCCGCTACCCCGAGGCGCGGCTCGTGCTCGAGACCCTGACCGGCATCTACGAGCCGGTGTTCGACGAGCTGAACCGGATCACCACCACGAAGCAGACGAGCGCCGCCTACTACGACGTCGTGGGCCTCTCCACACCGGCGTCGTCGGCGGTCGGGCGGAAGATCCGCAAGCTCGCCTTCACCGACGAGAACGTCCGGCGGCTCGTCGAGTCCGTCCAGGAGATCGAGCACGAGCTCGACGTCGGCCTGGGCGACCGCGGCGGCGGGCTGCGGAACACGCTCCTCGGCAGGCGGCTCCAGACGCAGCTCACCTCCGTCAAGGCGGCGCTGGTGGAGGAGGCGGGGGCGCGGACCAAGGCGACGCTCGAGTACGAGCGCGACGCCCTCCGCACGCTCCTCGCGCAGGCGCTCCGGATCCAGATCGAGGTCTCGCGCAAGGAGCGCGAGGCGCTCGAGGGATCGCTCGCGGCCGGGTACCAGGTGGACGTCGTCCGCGACCTCAAGTTCTCGTACGCGGTCTCGGACGAGCACCTCTACTGGCCGTACGAGGGCGAGTTCTGGCGCGACGAGCTCGGCACCTTCTCGTACACGCTCACCAAGGGCTGCAAGGATCGGCTGCCGCGCGCGCGCGGCGAGACGGAGACGGTCAAGGCCGAGTCCCCGGCGGGCAAGTGAGGAGAGACGACGTGGCGGGCACCGTGACACACGGCCGGTCCGAGGGCTTCGTGCGGGCGCTGGTGGCCGCCCTCCTCCTGGGGATTTCTCCGGGGACGGCGGGTGCGGCCGAGCCGCCCCGCAAGGCGCCGGCGGCCGCGGCCAAGGAGGCCGACCTCGGCGCGAAGAAGTCGGCCGCGCCGGACGCCTCGCTCGGCGGGACCCTCGCGGCCAAGAAGCCGGCCGCGGGCGCGGCCGGCCCGACCCTCGACTTCGACACCTTCCGGCGCGGCGTCGAGGTGAACATTTCGGGCAAGCGCCGCGAGGAGATCGCCGGCCTCCAGAAGCTCATCCGGCTCGGCGGCGGCAGCGACGAGGACACGCCCCAGTGGTACTTCCGCCTCGCGGAGCTCTTCTGGGAGGAGTCGCAGTACTACTTCTTCGAGGCCAACCGCCGCGACGACCGGCTCATCGAGCTCGGCACGCGCGGGGATCCCGCGGAGATCGACCGCCTCACCGCCGAGAAGCGCGCCCTCGACGCCGAGCAGAAGAAGCTCCAGCAGCAGGCGGTGGCGCTCTACAAGGAGATCATCCGGCGGTACCCGAACTACCCGCGCCTCGACGAGGTCCTCTACTTCCTCGCCCAGAACCTCCAGCGGCGCGACCGGATGGACGCGGACGCGCTCAAGGCGTACCGCGCCCTCATCCAGCGCTTCCCGAAGTCGCGGTTCGTCCCGGACAGCTGGATGGCCTTCGGCGAGTACTACTTCGAGAAGGCCAACAAGAGCGACCGGCCGCAGAACCTGGGGAAGGCGCTCGAGGCGTACAAGCGCGCGGCGGAGTACCAGGAGAGCTCGGTCTACGGCTACGCCCTCTACAAGCAGGGCTGGGTCCACTACAACCTCGGCAACTGGAACGAGGCGCTCGAGCTCTTCCGGTCGGTGATCTTCTTCGGCGAGATGCCCACCACCACGGTGGCCCAGGACCGGAAGCTCGCCTTGGTGAAGGAGGCCCGGAAGGACTTCGTCCGCACCTACGGTCACGTCGGCTCGGCGGAGCGGGCCTACGACGAGTTCCGCAGGGTCGGCGGCGAGACCGGGTGGTGGGACATGCTCCGGACGCTCGCGGGCATCTACTTCGACGACGGCAAGGATCGCGACGCCGTCCTCGTGTACGCGCGGCTCATCCGCGAGCGCCCCGTCTCGGTGGACGCGCCGTTCTTCCAGTCGCGCATCGTCACCTGCGCCGCGCGCATGGGGCGCAAGGACGCGGCCGTGGCGCAGGCCCACGTCTTCGTCAAGATGCTGCAGCAGCTCGAGGCCTCGCCCGAGGGCAAGGACCCGAAGAACGCGAAGGCGCTCGGGGACGCCCGCGCCGACGCCGAGCGCACCCTCCGCATCCTCGCGGTCCAGTATCACAACGAGTGGAAGAAGACGCGCGACGAGCCGGTCGCCGGCTACGCCGCCGAGATCTACCGCGACTACCTCGAGGTGTTCCCGAACGAGGCGCCTGCCTACGAGCTGCGCTTCTTCCACGCGGAGCTGCTGTACGCGCTCGCCAAGTTCCCCGAGGCGGGCGCGGAGTACGACCGGGTCACCCAGGCCGACCTCCAGGCCGTCGCCAAGGGCGCGAAGCCGGGGCGGTTCTTCCAGGACGCGCTCGAGAACACCGTCTTCGCCTACGACGCCGTGGTGAAGAAGCTCGACGAGTCGGGCCAGAAGGTCCAGCCCGGCGACGCCAAGAAGCGGATCCCGTTCGCCCCGGCGCGGCAGAAGCTCGTCGAGGCCTGCGAGCGGTACCTCAAGCACCAGCCCAAGGGCGACAAGTGGGTGGAGATCGCCTACAAGGCGGCGCGCCTCCACTACCAGCACAACGCCTTCGGCGAGGCGAGCGACCTCTTCACGCGCATCGCGCTCGATCACCCGGCCCACGAGCTGGCCGAATACTCCGCCAACCTCGTCCTCGACGCGTACAACCTCCTCGGCGACTGGCGCAACGTGAACGGCTGGGCGAAGCGGTTCTACGCGAACCGGGCCCTCGTGGACGCGCACCCGCGGCTCAAGGAGGACCTCACCCGGATCATCGAGGGGAGCGCGTTCAAGGTCATCCAGGAGCGGGAGCAGGCGAAGGACTGGGACGGCGCGACCGACGAGTACCTCGCCTTCGCGCGCGACTGGCCGCAGTCGCAGTTCGCCGCGACCGCGCTCTACAACGCGGCCGTCAACCAGGTCCGCGCCGGGCGGCTCGACCGGGCCATGGAGATCCGCGACCAGTTCCTGAAGCGCCACCCCGACGACCAGCGCGCCCCCGAGGTCCTCTTCGACAACGCCGAGGCGTTCGAGGCGCTCGGCGACTTCGGCGAGGCGGCGGCGCGCTACGAGCGCTACTTCGCCGGCTGGCGGGACGCTGCCCGTCCGGCGGCGCGCGCGCCCGCCCGCCCGGCCCGCGGCGCGAAGGGGAGGGCGGCGGCGCGCGTCGAGGCGAAGCCCGCCGACGGACCGCGCCCGAAGTACGAGGAGAAGAAGGCCACCGACGCGATCATCAACGCGGCCGTGTTCCGCGCCGGGCTCCGCGACTGGGCCCGCGCCGAGGCCGACAGCCAGGCGTACCTCGACACCTGGCCGAACGGCCCCGACGCGGCGCGGCTCTTCCTCTCCCTCGCCGACCTGTACGCCCGCAAGGGCCAGACGCAGAAGGAGCTCGCGCAGCTCGAGGAGTACCAGCGGAAGTACGCCAGGGACCCCGACGAGTGGCTCGCCATCCAGGAGCGCATGGCCAAGCTCTACGCCAAGGCTGGGAACGGGGCCCTGGCCCGGCGGCTGTACGAGCAGGGGCTCGCCTACGCCCGCGCCCGCTCCTCCAAGGTGAACGACCGCGGCCTGGCGCTCGTCGCGCACGCCGAGCTCATGGCCCTGGAGCCCGAGTTCGCGAAGTACCAGCGGATCACGCTCAACGTCGCCCCCAAGTATCTCAAGGGTCAGCTCCAGGTGAAGGCGAAGAAGCTCGCCGAGCTCGAGGCCGAGTACGGGAAGATCGTGAGGCGCAAGCAGGCCGAGCCGGCCATCTGCGCGCTCCACCGGATCGGCGTCGGCTACACCCACTTCGCGCGGGCGTTCCTCGACAACCCCATCCCGAAGGAGGTGCGCGCGCTCGGGAAGGAGGGGGTCGAGGAGTACAAGGCCCAGCTCGCCCAGGTCGTCGAGCAGTTCGGCTGGGAGACGAAGGCGGCCGAGGCGTACCAGCTCGCCGTGAACGCCTCGCGCGACTACGGCGTCTCCAACGCGTGCTCGCGCGAGGCGGCCGAGGCGCTCAAGCGGGCGCGGCCGGGCGCGGTCCACCCGTCCGTCGAGGTCGCGGCGCCCATCGCCGCGGTCGCGCCGCCCGAGACGCCCGCCGGCTACGGCCTCCTCGCCGACATCCAGCCGCTCCCGCCGCCGCGCGCCCCCGGCGCCCGCGAGGCGGCGCTCCCGGCGCTGCGGGTCAAGCCCGCCGGCACCCAGGCCGACGACGCCGCCGCGGGCGACCCGCAGCGGCGCACGCCCGACCCCGACCAGCCGGTCCCGCCGCGGAAGCGGCGCGGGACCGACGACGAGGATCTGCTCCCGTGAACCGCCGCGTCCTCGCGCTCGCGACCTCGCTCGTCCTCGCCGCCTGCGGCGGCAACGCCGCCGGCCCAGCCCGGCCCGCGACGAAGCCTCCGCCCAGGCCCGCGGCGACGAAGCCGGTGAACGCGCCCGAGCCCGCGCCCGAGCCCGGCGCGAAGGCCGGGGCCCGCGCCGCCCCGGCCCCCGCGACCGGGCTCGACCTCTACTCCCCCCGCGCCCAGCGCCTCTTCCAGGAGGCGGTGCAGGCCCGGGCGGACCTCGACAAGCAGAAGCTGACCGACTGGCCGATGCTCGAGCGCCGGTGGCGCGAGGTGCTGACGGCGGCCGACATCCCCGAGGCGCATTTCAACCTCGGCGTGGCGCTCGAGGCGCAGGGCCGGACCGACGAGGCGCGGGCGGAGTACGAGCGCGCCCGCGCGCTCAAGCCCGCGCTGCGCCAGGCCGCCGTGAACCTGGGCGTGCTCCTCGAGAAGTCCGGCGATCCGCGCGGCGCGCAGGCGGTCTACGCCGGGGTGGTCCGGGACTTCCCCGAGGACGCGCGCGCCCGCGAGCGCCTCGCCGCGCTCTACCTCGGCGCGGGCCAGCTCGACGAGGCGTGGCGGCTCGCGCGCGAGGCGCTGCTGCGCGACCCGCGCTCGGTGACCGCCAACAAGGTGCTCATCAGGGTCGCCGGCCAGCGGAACCAGGTCGACCTCGCGCAGCTCATCGCGCTCCGCACGACGAAGCTCGACCCCGCGGACCCGGAGCTGCCCTTCCTCGCCGGCGAGCTCGCCGCCAAGGAGGGCGACGACGCCGCGGCCGAGGGCTCGTTCCGGAAGGCGCTCGCCCTCGACGCCCGGTTCCTGCCGGCGCGCGCCGCCCTGCTGCGCGCGGCGGTCAAGCGCGGCCGCTGGGGCGCGGCGCTCGAGCACGCCGAGGCGTACCTGCGCGAGCGGCCGAACGACGCCGCCGTGCAGCTCGCGTACGGCATCGCGCTCCGCAACGCGGGCAAGGCGGACGAGGCGCTCGCCGCCTACGGGCGCGCGGAGGAGCTCTCGGGCGGGCGGCTCTCCGAGGTCTACCTCGCGCGCGGCGCGCTGCACATGCAGGTGAAGGAGGAGTGCGAGCCGGCGCTCCAGGACTTCCGCAAGTACGCCGACGCGGCGGGGCCGGTGGCCGCGACCGAGTCGCCCGTGCTCAAGCTGCAGCGCGAGTGCGAGGCGATCCTCGAGGAGAACCGGAAGGCCGCCGAGGCGGCGGCCCAGCTCAAGGCGCAGCAGAAGCCCACCCCCGCGACGCCCGCTCCGTCCGGGGAGGGCGCGAAGGACGGGGCCGCGGCGCCTACACCGCCGCCGATCGAGGTCCCCTGACGGAGTGGTAGGATCGAACGGAGGTGCCGATCATGCGAAAGCTCTTGCTGGCTCTGGTGCTGGCCGTCCCGCTCGCCGCGGACGCCCAGGAGGCCCCTGCACAGGGCGCGGAGCCGAAGGTCGAGTACCCGAAGAAGACGGTGATCAACTTCGAGGAGGACACCATCGAGGGCGACCTGAAGCGCCCCGACGGTGAGTACGTCGAGGTCAAGAAGAAGGTGGATCACTCGAACCTGATCAAGATCCGGGAGAACTGGCGCGAGAAGGTGCTGCAGTCCTCCGGCGACCTCTAGCCCGCGCGACGACCCGCCATGGCCACGCCCATCACCCTCAAGATCTACCGGGGCAACGAGCTCGTCCGCACCGAGCAGTTCAACCGGGAGATCATCAAGATCGGGCGGCTCTCGTCGGCCCACCTGGTGCTCGACGACGAGCGGGTCTCGCGCATCCACTCGGTCATCGAGGTCGCGCCCGACGGCGCCGTCTCCGTCATCGACATGGGGAGCGCGGAGGGCACGTTCGTCAACGGCCGGAAGGTGAGCCGCGGGGCGATCCGGGCCGGCGACAACATCACGGTCGGTGGAATGCGGATCGTGGTCGAAGGACCCGAGGGCGCCGCCGAGGAGCCGGCCCTGGCCGTCGCCGCGCCCGCCGCCCCGAAGCCCGCCCCCGCGCCGCCTGCGCCCGCGCCGGTGAACCGCGCCGTCGCCGCCCCCGCGCCGCGCCCCGCGCCCGCGGCGGGACGGAACGGCACGCACGGCGTGCACGGGACCAACGGAACCAACGGCACGAACGGCCACGCCGCGCCCGCGCGCGCCGCCGCGCCCGCGCCGAGCGTCCACGAGGAGCCCGTCCGCACGCCGGCCCCCGCCGTCGCCCCGGCCCCGGCGCCCGCCCCGGCGCGGCGCGCCGCGCGCCCCCTCCTCGGGACGCTGCTCCCGGCGGAGCGCACGTACGACGATCTCACGGGCGCCGAGGACGTCGGCGTGGAGCTCCGCCTGCTCTGGGGCGAGACCCTGCTCGACGCCCACACGTTCGTCCGGCCCGCGACGCCGGTCCTGGTGGGCGGCACGAAGAGCTGCGCGATCCAGGTCGAGGGGCTCCCGCAGGGCGAGTTCCCGATGCTCCGGTACGACGGCGGGGAGTACCACTTCGCCTTCGGCAAGGGCATGACGGGCGTCCTCGACGACAAGGGCGCGCGCACCGGCTTCGGCGAGCTGGTCCGCTCCCGGCGCGCGGCGGTCGACGAGAAGGTCCCGGGCGCGTACTGGATCCCCGTCCCCCGCGCCGGCGCCGTGCGCGCCGACCTCGGCGCCCAGCTCGCCATCGAGGCCCGCCCGCGCCAGCCGCAGAAGGTGAAGCCGGCGCCGTGGTGGGAGCGGATCAACTACCAGTTCCTGAACCTGTTCCTCGTGCTGGCGTTCCTGCTCTCGGTGTTCGTCATCACCGCGAGCAACTTCCCGTACGACACGGACACGAGCGCGGACGAGCTCTACAAGAACCCCTCCCGGATGGCGAAGTACATCCTGAAGCCGCCGGAGGCGCCGAAGCCGCAGCCCTCGCCGGACAAGGGGCTCGCGGCCGAGGAGAAGTCCGACGCGGGGGGCGAGCCGGCCGAGAAGCACAAGGGCGAGGAGGGGCAGATGGGCAAGAAGGACGCGCCCAAGACCAACGCCCGCTCCGCGCCGCGCGCCATCGATCCCAACGCCAAGGACCTCGTGAAGAACTCGGGCCTCCTCGGCGCGCTCGGCCGGGGGGGCGGCGGCCTCTCCACGGTGATGGGCACCGGCGGCCTGGGCGGCGATCTCAAGGGGGCCGTCGGCAACATGTACGGCCCCGTGGTGGGCGACAGCTACGGCCTGGGCGGCCTCGGCATCCGCGGCTCCGGCTCGGGCGGCGGCGGCTCGGGCGAGACCATCGGCATCGGCGCGCCCGGCACGAAGGGCCGCGGCGGCGGGCTCGGCGGCGGCAGCGGCTACGGGGCCGGCGCGGGCAACCTGGGCAAGAAGGGCGACAAGGTCATCAGCGTCAACACCGGTCCCTCGACGATCCAGGGCTCCATCGACAAGGAGCTCATCCGCAAGGTGATCCAGGAGCACGCCGCCCAGATCCGCTACTGCTACGAGCAGGAGCTGGCGCTCAACCCGCGCCTCCAGGGCAAGGTCGCCATCAAGTGGGTGATCGAGGCCGAGGGGAACGCCACGAACGCCGTCGTCGAGTCGAGCGCCACGACGCTCGAGAACGACCGCGTCCATCAGTGCATGATGTCGCGCATCCAGAGCTGGCAGTTCCCGAAGCCGAAGGGCGGCGGCGTCGCCGTGATCACGTACCCCTGGATCTTCCGCTCCTCGGGCAACGAGTGAGGAGGCACGCAGTGAACGGGAACATGCTCGCCATCGCCCTCGCCGCCGTCCTGGCGCCGGGGCTCGCCCTCGCGCAGGAGGCGGCCCCGCCGCTCCAGGAGAACCCGCGGGCAGCGCGCTTCGACGACGTGGAGCGCGGGTTCTTCGTCGGCTTCAACGCCGGCTACCTGAGCTTCCTCGACACCCCGAACCAGGAGCCGGAGCGGTTCCGGTTCGCGGGTGACTCGGGCGGCAGGTCCGGCGGGCTCCTGCTCGGGGCCGAGCTCGGGCGGGACATCACCTCGCGAGTCTCCGCGGCCCTCTTCGTCCAGGGCGGAAACCAGCGCGCCAACGAGGACTACGGCGCGTTCGCCCTCTACGCCGCCGGCGGCGACCTCCGGTTCGCGTTCTTCGGCAAGAAGGACCGCAACGACTGGGAGCGGTTCTTCCTGTTCGTGCATGCCCGCGCCGGGTACGCGCGCACGTTCCCGGAGGGCCTCTTCGGCACGAGCGACGTCATCGTCCAGGGCGGCCCCGGGTTCGAGTACTTCACGCGCCTGCGCCACTTCTCGATCGGCCTCTCGCTGGACTACGTCCGCGCGCTGAAGGCCAAGGCCAACGGGCTCACCGCGTACTCGACGGTGCGGTACACGTTCTAGGCGGCCTGTCGGCGGTATCGCCCGGGCTGGCCCGGATGTAGGCAACCTCCCGTAAGGGCTCGGCTTTTCATCGGCCGCGGAATTGACCCTCCGGCGGAACGGGACCTATACTCCCGTTGACTCTCCTTTTTTTCCTCCGCCCCAGCCCCCCAGCGAAGCCACCTTGAGCGCACCCAGCCTGGACGAGCAGATCCGAACCCACCTGGAGACGCTCGAGGCGGCTCCCGGAGATCTCCAGGCGTTCGACGCCCTGGTGGGCCTGTACGAGTCCTCCGCCCGCTGGGAAGATCTGGTCGCGCTCTACGAGGGGCGGGCCGGCGTCGTCGCCGGGGCGCCGCTCCTCGCGCGGGCGGCGAGCCTCGCGCGCGCCAAGCTCCGCAACGTGGCCCGGGCCGAGGCGCTCTACCGGCAGCTCCTGCGCCTCGATCCGACCAACGAGGACGCGCTCCGCGCGCTGTGCGAGCTCCTCGAGGAGGAGCAGAGCTGGCCCGCGCTGGCCGCCGTGCTGGAGCAGGGCGCGCAGAGCGCCGCCGAGCCGCGGAGGGCCGCGCAGCTCACGGTCCGCCTGGCGCGCGTCCACGAGCAGAAGCTGGGCCGCCGTGACCGCGCGGCGCTGCTCTACGCCCGCGCCCACCGGCTCGATCCGGAGCTGGCCGAGGCGCGCGACCGCGCGCTCGCGTGCTTCGCGGCGCTGCGCCGCTACGGCCAGGCGAAGAAGCTCCTCGACGCCGCGCGCGATCAGGGCGGCGAGCCCCGCACGCTCGCGGCCGAGTACGCGAAGCTCGGCGCGGCCCTCGTGGACGAGCCGCTCGAGCACGGCCTCGCGATGGACGCGCTCATCGAGGCGCTCGCCCTCGACCGCGCCGCGCCCGGGGCCGCCGCCGCCCGCGAGCGGCTCAAGAACCTGCCGCGTACCTGGCGCGAGGAGGCCGGCCGGATCGAGGCCCAGGCCGCCGCCGCCCAGGATCGGCGCGCCGCGGCCGCCCTCCAGCTCCGCCTCGCGCAGCTCCACGCCGCCTACGATCCGGAGGGGCTCCCCCGCGTCGGCGAGCGGGTGGAGCGCGCGTGGTCTCTCGCGCCGGGCCACCCCGCGGCGCTCGAGGTGCTGGAGCGCGTCTACGGCGAGCGCGGCGATCACCGCGGCCACGCGGACGCCCTCGCGCGGCTCACCGGACAGACCCGCGATCGCGCCGCCCAGGTGGTGCTCCTCCTCGAGCTCGCGCGCGTGGACCTCGTCCGGTTCGGCGACGCGGAGGGCGCGCTCGGCGCGCTCCACCGCGCGCTCGCGCTCGACCCGTCGAGCGAGGTCGCGGCGCTCCAGGCCTTCGAGCTGGAGGTGGACGCCGGCCGCTTCGGCGCGGCGCTCGACACGCTCGAGAAGCACCTCGCGGCCGCGCCCGAGAAGCCCGCGCACGCCGGGCTCCGGACGCACGCCGCCTGGCTCGCCCGCGAGCGGCTCGCCGATGCGGCGCGGGCGCGCCGCCACCTCGAGGCGGCGCTGCGCGCCGACCCGAGCTACGGCCCCGCGGGGGCCGCCCTCGCGCCGCTCCTCGCCGACGCCGGCGAGTGGCAGCGCCTCGCCGAGGTGCTCGACGTGTCCGCCCGCTGGGAGCGGAACCCCGCGGAGCGGGTGCGCCTCCTCGAGCGGCTCGCCGAGGTCCAGCAGGACAGGCTCCACCGGCCGCGCGAGGCGCTGCACACCCTCGCCCGTGCGCTCGCGGTGGATCCCGGCCGCGCGACGCTCCGCAAGGCGATGGAGGGCGCGGCGGCGCGGGCCGACGCGTTCCTCGAGCTCACCCGCGCGTACCGCGCGGCGGCGCGGTCCGGCGACGCCGACCTCAAGGCCCGCAAGACCCTGCTCCGCCGGCTCGCGGAGATCCTCGACCGCGACCTCGGGCAGCCCGAGGAGGCGGTCCGCGCCTGGCGCGCCCTCGCCGAGCTCGACCCCGAGGACCGGGGCGCGACCGCGGCGCTCGAGGCGGCGATGGGCCGGGCCGGGCAGCAGGAGGAGCTCGCCCGCACGCTGGAGGAGAAGCGCGCCCGCGCGACCGGCGACGAGCGGCTCGCGCTCTCCGGGAAGCTCGCCCGCCTCTGGGCCGACGCCGGCGAGCCGGTCCGCGCCGCGCCGCTCTGGCGCGAGGTGCTCCAGAGCCGGCCCGACGACGAGGAGGCGCTCTGGGGCCTCCACGCGGTGCTCGAGGCGCAGCCCGGGACGCGGGCCGCCGAGGAGCGCGTCTGGGTGCTCTCGCGCCTCGCCCTCAAGAAGCGCGGCCACCCGGAGCGGGCCGCGCTCGAGCTCGCCCGGGCCGAGGTCCTGGCCGAGCCGCTCGGGCGGCTGGGCGAGGCCGCGGGCCTCGCGATCTCGCTCCTCGGCGCCGGCGGGCTCGTCGCCTCGCAGCACGCCGAGGCCGTGGCCCTGCTCGAGCGGCTCCTCGCCAAGGGCGTCGATCCGCTGCGCATCGCCCAGACGCTGGCGCCCGCGTACGCCGCCGCCGGGGAGACCGCGAAGCAGGTGGCGATGCTCGAGCTCGTCGCGCGCCGGCTGCCCGCCGACGCCGACCCCCGCGAGCGGGCCCGCACGCTCCTCGACGCCTCCGCCCTCCGCGCCACCAAGCTCGCCGACCCGCGCGGCGCGCTCTCCGCCGCGGCCGCCGCGCTCCGCGCCTGCCCCGATCACGCCGAGGCCCGGCGCCGCTGCGAGGAGCTGGCGCGCGGCGTGGGCGCGTTCCGCGAGCTCTTCACGCTCCTGACCGAGGTGGCCGGGCTCCTCGGCGCGCGCCCCGAGGAGGAGGCGCTCCTGCGCGCCCGCGCGGCGGCCGTGGCCGAGGAGGATCTCGGCGCGTACGACGAGGCCGCCGCCCAGCTCGCGCGCGCGGTGACGCTCACCCCGAACGACCCGGCGCTCCTCGCCGCGCAGACGCGGGTCGCCCTCGCGGCGGAGCGGTGGGAGGAGGCGAACCGCCTGCTCGGCGCGCGCGCGCGCGACGCCGAGGGCGCCGAGCGCGCGGCGTTGCTGGGCCAGCAGGCCGAGGTCCTCCAGGAGCGGCTCGGCGACCCGGTCGGCGCCGCCGCCGCCTGCCGCGAGGCGCTCGAGCTCTTGCCCCAGCCGCCCGCGCCCACGCCGGGCCAGCCGCCCGGCCCCGCCGCCCAGCAGCGCGCGCGGCTCCTCGGCCGGCTCGCGCGGGCCCTGGGCGACTCCGGCGACACCGCCGGGCGCGCCGAGGTGCTGGCGCGGATCGCGGCCGAGGTCGGCGATCCCACCGAGGCGGCCCGCGCCGCGGTGGAGAGCGCGAAGCTCCACGCCGGCATGGGCAAGGCGCGCCAGGCGGCCCAGAACCTCGGCGCCGCGCTCCGGGCCAACCCGGAGGATCCCGCCGCGCTCGCCGCCCTCGACGACCACCTCGACGGGCCCGACCCCGAGGCGGCGCTCGTGGCGGCGCAGGCCTTCGCCGAGCACCCCGACCCGCGCCGCCGGCTGCGCGCGCTCGAGGTGCAGTCGCGCCTCGGCGCCGACCCCGTCGCCCGCGCCGCCGCGGCGCGCGCCGCGGCCCGCATCGCCGAGCGCGAGCTCGGCCAGGCCTCGCTCGCCTTCGCCGGCCTCGTCGCCGCCGCGCGCGAGCTGCCGGGAGACGCCGGCCTGCGCGTGGAGCTCCGCCGCCTCGCGGACGAGGCCCAGGAGTGGGAGGCCTGCGCGCGGGTCCACGACGAGCTGTGGGAGCTCGCGCCGCCCGAGGCGCGGCTCGCCGTCGCCCGCGAGCGGGCCGAGCTGTGCGAGCGGCGCCTCGACCGCGACCGCGCCGCCGACGCGTGGGCGCGCGTCCTCGCCGCGGCGCCGGGCGACCGGGAGGCGCTCACCGCGCTCCGCCGCATCCAGCGGGCGCGCGAGCGCTGGGGCGAGCTCTGCGACGTCTGCGCCGAGATCGCCCGCCGCGCCCCGGAGCCGACCGCCCGCGAGGACGCGCTCCGCGAGGAGGCGGCCGTCTCGGAGGCGAAGCTGGGCGATCCGGCTCGCGCCGCCCTCGCCTGGGCGGGCGTCCTCGAGATCGCGCCGCACGACGCCGAGGCCTCCGCCGCGCTGGAGCGGCTCTACGAGCAGCTCGACCGGCCCGAGGCGCTCGCCGCGGTCCTCGAGAAGCGGCTCGCGCGCGGGTTCGACGCCGCCGCCGCGGCCCGGCTCGCCGAGCTCCGCCGCCGCCGCCTCGGCGATCCGGCCGGCGCCCTCGCCCTCCACGCCGAGCTCCTGCGCCGCGACCCGTCGCGGACCGCGTCGCGCGACGCCCTCGCCGAGATGGCCGCCGCGCGCGGCCCCGCCGGGCGGGAGGCGCTCGAGGTGCTCGACGCCGCGCTCCGCACCACCGGCGATCACGCCCGCCGCGTGGCGGTGCGCGACGCCCGGCTGGCCGAGGTGCAGGAGCCGGGCGAGCGCGCGCGGCTCCACGCCGAGCTGCGCGCCGTGCTGGAGGCCGATCTCCACGAGCCGTCGCTCGCCTGGGTCGCGGCGTGCCGCGCCTTCGCCGAGGGCGGCCCCGCCCGCGCCGGCGTCGCCGAGGACCTGCCGCGCCTCGCCCGCGCGGCCGGCGCCGAGGCCGACCTCCCCGACGTCTACGTCCAGGCCGCGTCCACCGCCGCGCCGGCCGAGGCGCTCGCGCTCCGGCGGGCCGCGGCGCGCCTCCTGACGGGCCCCGCGGCCGTCGAGGCCTGGAAGATCGTCCTCGCCGAGGCCCCGTCCGATCCCGAGGCGCTCCAGCGGCTCGAGCTCCTGTACGCGCACGATCGCTCCGCCCGCGGCCTGCTCGAGGTCGCGCGGCAGCGGGCGGCGACCGCGAGCGGCGAGGAGCGGCTCGCCCACCTGCTCGAGGCGGGCGTCCAGGCGGAGCAGCTCGGCGATCCCGCGGCGGCGATCGAGGCCTACCGCGAGGTGCGCGCCGAGGATCCGGGCCGGCCCGAGGCGCTCGCCGGGCTCGAGCGGATCCTCTCGCAGGGCGAGCCGGGCGAGGAGCTGCTGGAGGTGCTCTCGGGCCTCGCCGCGCTGGCGGACCCCGCGGAGCGGATCGGCCTCCTCCTGCGGCGCGCGGCGCTGCTCGAGGCCGACGCCGACCCGCGCCGGCCGGTCGAGGCGTACGCCGAGGTGCTGGCCGAGAGCCCGCGCGAGGGCGGGGCCGTCGCCGGGCTGCGCCGGCTGCTCGAGCGCCCCGACGCGCGCGAGGCGGCGGCGCGGCTCCTCGAGGACGTGCTCCGCGCCTCCGGCGACGCCCGCGGGCTCGCCACGCTGCTCGAGGCGCGCCTCGCCGCGGCCGACGCCGCGGAGCGCGCGCCGCTCCTCGCCGAGATCGCCGCGCTCCAGGAGCGGATCGGCGATCGCCCGGCGGCGTTCCGGGCGAAGCTGCGCGAGCTCGAGGAGGCGCTGGCGCGCGGCGGCGACGCGCCGGGCGCGCGCGCGGACCTGGAGCGGCTCGCGGCGGCGACGGGCGCGTGGGAGGAGCTCGCCCAGGCGTTCCAGGCGGCGCTCGCCTCGCCCCTGCCGCGGACCGTGGCGCTCGAGCTGCGGCGCCGGCTGGCGGTGATCCACGCCGAGCGGCTGGGGCGGCTGGACGAGGCCGCGCGGTGGTACGAGGAGGTGGCCGCGGCGGCGCCGTCGCCCGAGGTGCTCGGGGCGCTGGCGCGCGTGTACCGGCGGCTCGGCGCTCCCCGGGAGCTCGCGGCGACGCTCTCCCGGCTCGCGGACGTCGCGCCCGCCCCGGCGGCGCGCAAGGAACTCCTGCTCGAGGTGGCGAAGATCATGGCCGAACAGCTCTCCGATCGCGACGGCGCCGTGGCGTCGTACCGGAAGATCCTGGCCGTCGACCCCGAGGACCCGCAGGCGCTCCGGCTGCTCGGGAAGCTCCTGGGCGCGGCCGAGCGCTGGGACGAGCTCGCCGACGTGCTGGGCCGCGAGGTCTCGGTCGCCGACCGGCAGCCCAACCTCGTCGCCGAGGCGGCCGAGCTCCGGTACCGCCTGGGCCGCATCCGCCACCAGCGCCTCGCCGATCCCGAGGGCGCGCTCGTCCTCTACCGCGAGGTGCTCTCGAAGGTGCCGCGCCACCCGGCGGCGCTCGCCGCGCTCGAGGACCTGGCCCGCTCGGCCGGGCCGGCCGCGGTGGAGGCGGCGCTCATCCTCGAGCCGCTCTACGAGGGCGAGGGCGAGCACGCGCGCCTCGTCGAGACGCTCGAGGCGCGCGCGGCCAACGAGACCGACCCGACGCGCCGGGCGGCGCTCCTGCGCCGCGTGGCCGAGACGCACGCGGGCCCGCTCCGGAACCCGGGCATGGCGTTCCAGGCCGCCGGGCGCGCCCTCGCGGCCGACCCCGACGCGACCGAGTCGCTCGATCTCGCGGTGAAGCTGGGCGAGGTGGCGGCGCTCCCGGACGAGCTGACCGCGCTCCTCGCCGAGAACGCCGACCGCGCGCACGACCCGATGGCTCGCGCCGAGTACCAGCGCCGCATCGCGCGGCTCGCCCGGCGCGATCCCGCCCAGGCCGCCCTCGCCTGGCAGCGGCTCCTCGACGTGCTGCCCGAGGACCGCGAGGCGCTCGTCGGCCTCATCGACGCGCTCAAGGGCGGCGCCGATCCCGAGGCGCACGCCCAGGCCCTCCGGCGCGCCCTCGCGCTCGAGGAGGAGCCCGGCGCCCGCGCGTACCTCCTGCGGGAGCTGGCCGCGGTGCTCGACGAGCGGCTCGCCGACCCGGCCGGCGCCATCGAGGCGGCGCGGGAGCTCGTCGAGATCGTCCCCGAGGACCGCGACGCGCTCGTCCGCCTCGACCGGCTCTGCCTCCGCAGCGAGCGGTGGGTGGACCTCGCCGACGTGCTCGCGCGGGAGATCCGCCTCGCCGACGACGCCGGCGACGCGGCGGCGCTGCCGACGCTGCGGTTCCGCCTCGCCGAGCTCAAGGAGACGCGCCTCCTCGATCGCGAGGGCGCGCTCGCGCTCTACGAGCAGGTGCTCGAGGGCCGCGCCGACCACCCCGAGGCGATCGCCCGCCTGGAGGCGATGCTGCAGAAGGACCCGACCAACGCGCGCGCGGCGCGGGCCCTCGAGCTGGCGTACGGCTCGTCCGGCGACCCCGTCCGCCAGGCGGGAGTGCTGGAGCTCCGCGCCGGCGAGCGGCCCGACCCGCGCGAGCGCAAGGCGCTCTACATCCAGCTCGCCGATCTCCGGGAGCAGCGGCTCGGCGACCCGGAGATGGCGTTCCTCGCGCTCTGCAAGGCGTACCGCGAGGACCCGGCGGACGCCGAGCTCCGGGCGCGGCTCGACGCGCTCGCCGTCTCGAGCGGCCACGAGGAGGAGCTCGCCGGCGTGCTCGAGGACGAGCTCGAGCGGCTGCCCCCGCTCGACACCGCGCAGGTCGCGCTCCGCCTCGGCGCGCTCTACGAGGAGAAGCTCGCCGAGCCCGGCAAGGCGGCCGGATTCCTGCGCCGGGCGATGGCGCTCGACGGCGACGTCGCGCCCGCGGCGCTCCCCGCGCTCGAGCGGCTCTACCAGAAGCTCGAGGCCTGGCCGGAGCTCGCCGACGTGCTCGCCGCGCGCGCCGCGACGGCGCCGCCTCCGGAGAAGGTCCAGCTCCTGTTCCGGCTCGGCCAGCTCTCCGAGGACCGGCTCGCAGCGCCCGACCGCGCCGCCGAGGCCTACGAGGGCGCGGTGGCGACCGACCCGCGCCACGTGCCCTCGCTCCGCGCGCTCGAGCTCCTGTACGAGCGCGCCGGCCGCAAGGACGACCTCTTCCGGAACCTCTCGGCGCAGCGGACCGCGTCGGCCGATCCGGCCGCCCGCGAGCGCGTGCTCGCGAAGATGGGCGCGCTCGCCGCGGACCTCGGGCGGCTCGACGAGTCGGTGGTGCTCTGGAAGGAGCTCCTCTCGATCCGCGCGCGCCACGAGGGCGCGCTGGCCGCGCTCGAGGACCTGTACGAGCGGCTGGAGCGGTGGCAGGACCTCGCCCAGCACCTGCGCCTGCGCATCTCCGCGACCGTCGATCGGCGCGAGATCGCCCGGCTCAACGACAAGCTCGGGAGCGTGCTCGGCGCCCGGCTCGGCGACGCGAGCCAGGCGATCCAGTCGTACAAGGCGGTGCTCGACTCCGACCCGCGCAACCGGCGGGCGCTCGAGGCGCTGCGCGACATCTACGCGACGCAGGGCGACCAGGACGGCCTGACGAGCACGTACCGGCGGCTCGTCCCGCTCCAGGAGGACGCCGCCGGCGTGAAGCGCGTCCGGCTCGAGCTCGCGGAGGCGCTGCTCCGCGGCGGGCAGAAGCGCGAGGCGGTGGAGCAGGCCAAGCTCGCCATGGACCTCGAGCCGCACCAGGCGGCGGAGCTCGTCCGGATCGAGGAGGTCTTCCGGCAGGGCGGCGCGGCCGCCGAGGGCGTGCGCGCAGCGGAGGCGCGGGCGGCGCTGCTCGCCGCCGCGGGCGGGCCCGCCGAGGCGGTACCGGCGTGGCTCGCGGTGGCCGACCTCTGGCGCGCGCAGCGCCGGCTCGACGCGGCCGGCGCGGCGCTCGCGAAGGTCCTGGAGCTCGAGCCCGGGAACCGCGACGCCTACGAGGCGCTCAAGAAGGTGCACGCCGAGGCGGGCGACTGGCGCGCCTACTGCGCCGCGTGCGAGACCTTCGCCCCTCAGCTCGTTGATCCCGCGGAGAAGCTCGCCCTCCTGAAGGAGGTCGCCGGCGTCCACGAGCGGCGGCTGGGCCAGAAGGAGATGAGCTTCCTCTCCTGGTGCCGGGCGCTCGCGGTCGCACCCGCCGACGCCGAGGTGCTCGCCGCGTGCGAGCGGCTCGCCGCCGAGACCCAGGCGTGGGACGAGCTCGCGGCGGTCCTCGAGGAGGTAGCGGAGGGGACGCGCGGCTCGGTCAAGGCCAAGGTGCTGGTCCAGCTCGGCAAGCTCCGCGACGAGCGGCTCGAGGAGGCGGAGGAGGCCGAGGCCGCCTTCCGGCGCGCGCTCGAGGCCGAGCCGGGCAGCCCCGACGCGCTCGAGGCGCTGGCGGGCCTCTTCCAGCGCCGCGGCCGGACCCGCGAGCTCGTGATCGCGCTCGAGCAGAAGCTCGAGGCGTCGGCGACCCTCGACGAGAAGAAGGCCGCGCTGCTCGAGCTCGCCCGCCGCTACGACGCCGACCTCGGCGACGTGGACGAGGCGATCGGGGCGCTCCGGCGCCTGCTCGAGCTCGACGGCGCCGACCCGGACGCGCTCGAGGGGATCTCCACCCTCTACCGCCGCGAGCAGCGCTGGCCCGACCTCGCCGGCGTGCTCGCGCGGGCCCGCGACCTCGCCCCCACCGAGGACGCGCGCATCGGCTGGCAGCTCCAGATCGCCGGGCTCCTCGAGAACGAGATGGCCGACGACGAGGGCGCGGTCGAGGCGTACCGGACCGTGCTCGGGCTCGACGACCGGAACGAGGGGGCGCTGGCGGGCCTCGAGCGGCTCTACACCAAGCTCGATCGGTTCGCCGAGCTGAACCGCGTCTACGAGCGGCAGATCGCGCTCGCCCAGGACCCGCGGGAGAAGATCCGCGTGCTCGCCCGGAGCGCGGGCATCCACGAGGAGAAGCTGCACGACCTCCACGCGGCCATCGAGAAGAACGAGGCGATCCTGTCGCTCGACGGCGGCAACGTCGCGGCGATCAAGAGCCTCGAGCGCCTCTACCGCGCCGAGGCGATGTGGGACCGGCTCATCAGCGTGATGCAGCACCACGTCGGCCTCGTGCAGGACCGCCGCGAGCAGGTCACCCTCGAGGTGGCCATCGGCGAGGTGTTCTGGAAGGAGATGGCCCGGGTCGATCGCGCCGAGGCGATCTTCAACCACGCCCTCCAGCTCGACCCCGACTCGCGCCAGGCGGTCTCGGCCCTCGGCCGGCTCTACGAGCGGAGCGGCAACTGGAACCTGGCGCTCGACATGCTCCGGCGCGAGGCCCGCATCGCCGGCGGCGCACAGGACGCGGTCGAGCTCCACGTCCGGATGGGCGCGATCTTCGAGGACATGCTCCTCGACCCGGCGAGCGCGAAGGAGGCCTACGGCCGCGCCCTGCAGGCGGACCCCGGCCACCTCGCGGCGATCCGCGCGCTCAAGGCGATCGCGGAGCGGGAGAAGGACCGCGACCGGTACCTCGAGCTCGTCGTGGACGAGGCGCGCTACACGAGCGACCTCGCGGAGAAGACCGAGCGGTACACCGAGGCGGCGCGCATCTACCAGGAGGAGAAGGACGACCGCGACACCGCCGCGCGCTACTACGAGGAGGCGCTGAAGCACGGCGCCGGGTACCTGCCGGCGGCCCGCCCGCTCTCCGACATCTACGTCGCCCAGACGCGGTGGCCCGACGCCGAGCGCGTGCTCGACGCCATCGTCGAGGCGCTCTCCGGCGGCGGCGACGCCAAGGAACTCTGCCGCCAGTCCTACCGGCTCGGCTACGTCGCCGAGAAGCTCGGGAAGAAGGACAAGGCGCTCCCGGCGTACCGCCGGTCCTACGAGCTCGACGCGACGTACCTCCCCGCGCTCGAGGGCCTCGGGAACCTGCTCGTCCGCGAGGGGCAATGGGAGGAGGCGCTCCGGATCTTCACTACGATCCTCATCCACCACCGCGACTCGCTCACGGACATGGAGGTGGTGGAGGTCCACTGGCAGATCGGCGAGGTCGCCGACAAGCTCGGCCAGGCGGACCGGGCGCAGAATGCGTTCAAGAAGGCGCTCGAGATCGACGCCAACCACGAGCCCTCGCGGCGCAGTCTCGTGCGCATCCTCGAGGCGGCCGGCGACTGGGAGGGCGCGGTCGAGCACCGGCAGCGGCTCCTCCCGCTCATCGAGGGCCAGGCGAAGTTCGAGAACCTCGTCGCCATCGGCGAGGCGTGCCGCGACCGGCTCCAGGATCCGTACCAGGCCATCGACGCGTTCCTGGGCGCCTCGCGCATCGATCCGACGTCGCTCCCGGTCACCGAGGCGCTGCTCGGTCTCTACCGCGAGACGCGCCAGGGGCAGAAGGCGGCCGACGTGCTCGGGCAGATCGTGGCCCGGCCCGAGGTCCAGGCCGATCCGGCGCGCGCGGCGAAGCTCCACCTCTCGCTCGCCCAGATCCTCCGCGACGAGGTGAAGGACGAGAACGCCGCGCTGCTCGAGCTCGACAGGGCGCTCGACAAGAACTGGCGGCTCGTCCAGGCGTTCGCGTTCATCGAGGAGACCCTCTCGAAGCAGCAGCGCTGGCCCGAGCTGGAGCAGGCGTACGTGAAGATGATCCAGCGCCTGCCCAAGACGCCCGACGCCGCGCAGGCGCGGATCTCCCTCTGGAAGACGCTCGGCGACCTCCACCGGAACGTGCTCCGCAACGACGACGGCGCCCGGACCGCCTACCAGGTGGTCTCGCGCGCCGACCCCGAGGACGCGGTCGCGGTCGAGACGTACGCCGACCTCGCCGCGCGCAAGCCGGGCGAGGAGGCGGAGGCGATCGGCGCGTACCGGCAGCTCCTCAAGCTCGGGGCGAAGCCGGCGAAGGCGGCCCAGGCGCTCGTGAAGCTCCACGCGAGCCAGCGCGCCTACGACCGCGCCTACTCCGCCGCGCAGGTGCTCGTGAACCTCCTCGGCGTCCAGCAGGGCGAGGAGGTCCAGGTGGTCGGGCGGCTGCGCAAGTTCGCGCGCGACCAGGCCGGCCACGCGATGGACGACGCGCTCTGGGCGCTCGCGCGCCACGAGCGCGTGAGCGGGCCGCTCGCGGAGATCATGACGCTGCTCGCGGTCCACGCCCGGCCCATGTTCGTGCAGAAGGAGAAGGACCTGGGCGTGAACCCGAAGAAGGACGAGCTCGACGTCGAGTCGTCCTCGCTCTTCTTCGTCAACATGTTCAAGTACGTCCAGCGGACGCTCGGCCTGCGCGGCCTGCGCCTGTTCCGCAAGGGCGACGTGCCCGTCGGGCTCCAGTTCGTGCCCACGGCGCCGCCGGGCTTCCTCGCGGCGGAGGAGATGTTCGAGGCGCGGCCGAAGAAGGAGATCTGGTTCGCCATCGCGAAGGCGATGGTCTTCGCCCGGCCGGAGCTGACGATGGCGCGGCTCATGCCGCACGACCAGCTCGACATGGTGTTCCAGGCCGCCTGCTCCGTCGGGACCTCGAAGTTCGTGGTGACGGCCGACCCGCACCTCGTCGAGAAGCTGAAGCGCGAGCTCGAGCGCACCCTCCCGGAGAACGTCCGCAGGAACACGCTCAAGCTCCTCGCGCGGGCCTACTGCGACGTCCAGCAGCCCGGCGACGTGAGGTCCTACCTCGACGGTGCGGAGCTCACCTCCAACCGGATCGGGACGCTGCTCGCGGGCGACCTGGAGGTGGCGCGTCAGGCCGTGCTGGCGGAGAAGGCGCAGGTTTCCAAGCTGCGGGAGGAGACGCGGATCCGCGACCTGTGCGTCTTCTGCGTCTCGGAGGAGTACGCAACCCTGAGAGAACGCCTCGGCCTCTCGTGCGTTGTACCTGGATGATGCGGACCCACGTCCCCAGCGCAGCAGGGGTGGGGCCCCGGAGCTCCGATTCCGGGGCGGGGCGCAGCACCCGTTCCCTTGACGCTGCGAGCGAACGAAAACTAGGATCCTGCAGGTTTACCTCATGAAATTCTCCTGCGACCGCTGCGACGCGCAGTACATGATCTCGGACGAGAAGGTCGGTCCGAACGGCGTCAAGGTCCGCTGCAAGAAGTGCAGCAACGTGATCCTCGTCCGCCGCGCGGCCGAGAACGACGCGGCCTCCGCCGAGGTGCCCGCGCCGGCCACGGCGCCCACGCCGACCGGCGAGGGCCTCGACGCCGAGCTCGGGCAGGCCTTCGACGCCGCCTTCGGCGGCGTCCCCGGGAAGCAGGAGACGCCCGCGCCCGTGTCCGCGCCCGATCCGGACTCGACCCAGGCGGTCTCCGCCGAGGAGGCCGCGAACCTCGCGGCCCGCTCGGCTCCGCCCGAGCCGGCGGCCACCGAGTGGTACGTCGCCATCGGCCATGCGCAGGTCGGGCCGCTCCCGCTGGCCGAGGTGCGGCGCAAGTGGGAAGCCGGCGACGTCGGGCCCGACTCACTCGTCTGGCGTCCGGGCATGGGCGACTGGGCGCCGCTCAAGGGCGTCACGGATCTCGCCGCGTACCTCGCGCCGGTCCCCCGGGGCTCGCCGCGCCCGCGGGCCTCGGCCACACCCGCGCCCGTCGCCGGCCGCGCGGCCGCGGCGGTCGCGCCGGCGGCCCAGCCGGCCGCGCAGCCCCGCGCGGACGTCTCGTGGAAGCCGGTGGGGGCGAGCGCGCTCGCGGCGCTCGCGAGCGAGGAGCTCTCCGCCCACGCCGCCGAGGCCCGGGCCGAGGCGAAGCCTGCGGCCACTGCGAAGTCGCTCGTGGACGCGCTCCCCGACGGCGGCGGCGTCGATCCGACCGGCGCGATCCCGCTCCAGATCAAGGCGCTCGAGCACACCGACGAGGCGCCCGTGGCGCGCTCGTCCGTGGCGCGCGGCGCCGAGCGGCTGCGCAAGAAGCGGAGCTCGACGCGCGCGCTCGTGGCGACGATCGTGGTCCTGCTCGTCGGCCTCGTCGGCGTCGCCGGCTACGCCTTCCGGGATCGCCTGGCGGCGCTGCTCGGCACGGCCCCGGCCCGGCCGGAGGTGGCGGCCGCCCCGCCCGCGGCGGCGCCCGCCCACACGGCGGCGGCGCCCGCCGTGACCCAGCCGGCGGCTCCGCCCCCGGTGGCCCCGCCGCCGAGCCCCGCGGCCGCCGTCGCCACGGCGCCCACGCCCTCGCCGGCGACCGCCACCACTCCCCCGGCGCCGCCGCCGGCCGTGACCCCGCCGGCGCCGCCCTCGCCCGCCGTCGCCGCGAACGACCCCGCGCCGGCCAAGGCCGAGCCGGTCCGCCCCGCGGCGAAGGCGCGGACGGAGCGGAAGCGCGAGCCGCCTGCCCGGACCGAGCGCGTCGCGCGCGCCGACCCCCCGCCGCCGCCTCCCGCGACGACCGCCCCCGCCCGCACCAGCCGCAAGAGCAACGACATCCTCGACTTCGACTCGGGCGGCGACGCCGCGCTCGACGAGGCGCTCGGCGGGAAGGGGAGCGGGCGGACCGTCTACGTCCCCCCCGCGCCCGGCGGCGGCGGCGGAGGGCTGCCCGACCGCGTCAGCGACTCGCAGGTGAACGAGACGATCATGACGCGCGTCTCGGCGCTCCAGCAGTGCCTCGCGGAGAACAAGTCCGAGAGCGGCGGCGTGCTCAAGATGCGCTGGAGCATCTCCCCCGACGGGGCCGTGCAGAACCTCCGG
>DASPMI010000177.1:0-79077 GCA_035627135.1 Anaeromyxobacter sp.
ACGTCGGCGGTGTCGAAGAAGTTCACGCCCTTCTCCACGGCCCGGTGGAGCGCCGCGAGCGACTCGGCGTCGTCGACCGTGCCCCAGGTGCCGCCGATGGCCCAGGCGCCGAAGCTGATGGTGGAGACCTTGAACCCGGTGTGGCCCAGCTCGCGGTACTGCATCGTCACACCTCGCGGAAAGGGAGTGGTGACACTCCCGATACCGCGAGGCCGCGCCGGTGCGAAGCGTCATTGCGAGCGTTCCCCGTCCGGGTCTTCCTCCCGAGCTCGAGCCCGAGCTCGAGCCCGCCCTGACTATCGGATCGCCGCCGTCACCACGACGCGCAGCGGCGTCGCGCCGGCGTCGCGCACGATCCAGTGCGAGACGGCGAGCCCCAGGTCGAGCGGGCGAGGGCTCCAGTGCACGCCGAGCAGGAGCTCGGAGGGCGAGCGCGTGCCGCCGAACCCGAGCTGTCCCCACACCTCGGGCCCGACGCGGAACGCGCCGGAGCGCCAGGCCGCGCCTGCGGAGAACGCGAGGCCGCTGCCGGTGGCCGCGTAGCCGACGTCGAGCCTGCGGGCGAGGAGGACCCCGAGCTGGCCGCCGTACACCCAGCGGCCCGCCTCGCCGCCCGCGATCACCTTGGGCATCGCGCGGATGCTCCCGTCGGTGGCGTAGGCCTCGCGCGACCCCGGAGGGGAACCAGAGGTCAAGCCCCGCCGCGGCGCGGACCGGCCCGAGCGCGCCGAGAACGGCCTGCCCTCCGAGGCGCAGGTCTCCGAGCGAGCTCCGCGACACGCGGCGGACGTTCGCGAACGGCTTCTGGCCGCCCTGGGCGATGACGAGCGGGAGTGCGCCGTCGAGGCGGAGCCGCTCGCCGGCGCCGATCGAGGCCTGGAAGAAGCCCCAGAGCTGGTCCTGCACGAGGACGCCCCCCTCCACGCGTTCGCCGTTCCGCTCGAGGACGAGCGGCGCGCGGGCGTAGGAGAGGGCGACCCCGCCGGTGAGGACGAGGTGGCCCGGGACGTCCGCCGCCGGCGTCGTGAAGAGCGGATCGCCCGGCGGCGCCGGCGCGTAGTTCTCGACCGGGATGGGCGCCGGCGTCTCGGCGCGCGCGGGGCCGGCGAGGCTCGCCGTCACCAGCAGGAGGAGAGCGCCGTGGGCACGGCGTGCATGCTCCGGCAGCGCGCATCGCCGGGGGCGCAGCAGCAGCAGCACGAACGCCAGGCCGAGGAGGGAGGCCGGGGTCCCCGGGCTGGAGCAGCCGGTCCGGTCTCCCCTGCCCACGAGCCCGTCCACCGCCGTGCAGGTGCCCCGCACGCACGCCGCGCCCGGACCGCACTCGGCGTCCGCGCGGCACGTGAGGTCGCCGCCGCTGACGAGGACGCGGACGCCGTACTCCGTCGTGGCGATGCCGTCGTCGAGGCGGAGGGTGAAGGTGTCCACGCCGCCGAACTGCGCCGAGGGGGTGTAGCCAACCTGCAGCGCATCGGCGTCGATCGCCGCAGCCCCGTGGGCCGGGCCCTCCGCCAGCGTGAGCGCGAGCGGGTCGCCGTCGGCGTCGTAGCCGGCGTCTACCGGTGCCATCGCCGCACCCGCCGCGGCGATCCGGTCGCGCCAGGCGACGGACGGCGCGAACGCAGCGGCGCCGTCCTGCACGTCGATCGCGAGATCGAGGCCGGCCGGTCCGGCGTCGAAGACCTCGGCGCCGCTCCCCTCGTCGAAGCGCCAGAGCGCCGCGAGGCCGGCGGCGTCGCCCCGCACGGGGCGGCGGAGATGCGCGGCGATCGCTGCAGCGCTGCGCGGGGCGTCCCAGAGCCGGACCTCGTCGAGGGCGCCGGAAAGGCCCTCACCCATGGTGCAGTCCTGGACGCCGGAGAGGTCGAGGCTCGCGGCGCCGGTCGCGACCGGCGCGCCGTCGAGGAGCACGGTCAGCATCCCGTCCGCTTCCGAGACAGCCACGTGGTGCCAGCGGCCGTCGTCGAGCGCCGCCGCGGCCGAGAGGATCGTCCCCCCTGCGTTCACCTCGACGCCGGCGCGACCGGGCTGCAGCCCGAGCGCGAGCGCCGGCGCGTCGCTCGTCCCGGCGCGGAACAGGGTGGCCGCGCCTTCGGAGCCGTCGTCCGCTCGGAACCAGAGCTCGGCCGCCTGGACGCTGTCGAGCGCGCCGGAGGGGACGGCGCCCGCGGCGCGGGAAGCGCCGGACCCGAGCGCGAGGGCGATGCCGGCGCCGGCGACGGGTGGCGTGTTCTCGACGACCTGACCTCCGTCGAGCGCGCCCGACGCGGCCGCCGAGCCGGCTCCGCCCGCGAACTCGGCGACGAGTGGGTGCGTACCGCGGGGGAGATCGCGGACGGTGATCGCGGCTCGGCCGCCGGAGAGCGGCGCGGTGCCCAAGACGCGATCGCCGGACCGGAAGGTCACCGCCCCGGCCGGCTCGGTCCAGTCGTAGTGGACGGACGCGGTGAACGTGATCGGGCGGCCGGCGCGCGACGGGTTCCGGCTCGAGGCGACCTCGATCGTCCCCGGCGCGGCGCCGACCTCGTGCGCGCGGCTGCCGTCCCCCGCGAGGAAGCGCGGGTCGCCGGCGTAGGTGGCGGTGATCGTGTGGGCGCCGAGGGCCAGCGCGGCGATGGCGCAGGCGGCGGCGCCGCCCGCGAGCGGGCGCGCCGTGCAGAGCGGGGTACCGCCCGCGGCGAACGTGACTGTGCCCGTGGGGGTGCCCGCGGCCGGCGCCGCCGCGGCGACCGTCGCCGTGAACGTCACCGGCTCGCCGTGGACGGACGGTGCGGGCGACGCGCCGACGGTCACCTCTACGCCTCCCGCCAGGATCGCGAGCGCCGCGACCCCCGTGGCGCCGTCGAAGCTCCCGTCGCCCGAGTACGTCGCCGTGAGGCCGTGGCTTGCGACGGCGAGCGCGGAGGTGGTGCACGTGGCGACGCCGTCCGAGAGGGCCGCGGCGGCGCAGAGCACGTCGTCACCGGCGGAGAAGCGGACCGTTCCGCCCGGCGTGGCGGGCGCGCCGCCCGCGGCTGCGACCGTGGCGGTCAACGTGACCGCCTGCCCCGTGCGCGCAGGGCTGGGCGCCGCCGCCAGCTGGAGGGTCGAGGAGGCCGCCTGGACGGCGTGGACGGCGTCTGCGGACGAGGCCGTGAGCTCGTCGTCACCGGACCAGGTCGCGGTGACGGCGTGCACGCCGACGCCGAGGCCGGAGACGGTACACGTGGCCTCGCCCGCGACGACGGCGGCCGCGGCGCAGAGCGTGGTCGCGCCGTCGTCGAACGACACCGTGCCGCCGGGCGTCGCGACGGCGGGCGCGGTCGCGTGCACCGTCGCGGTGAACGTGACGGGCTGGCCCGGCGTGGACGGGCTCGGGCTGGCGCCCGCGCTCAGGGTGGAGCCGCCCTTGACCACCGCGACCGACGCGAGGCGCGTGGAGGTGTTCCAGGAGGGGCCGCCCCCGTACGTGAGCGTGAGGGCGTGATCGCCCGCACCGAGCGCGGCGGTGCACGAGCCCGCGCCCTCCGCCACGACCGCGGTGCAGAGGAAGGTGGTGCCGTCCCAGACGTCCACCTCGCCCGAGGGCGCGCCGGCGGCCGGCGCGGAGGGCGAGACGGTGACGACGAAGGTGACGAGCTCGCCCGAGACCGGCGCGCCGGGCAGCACGTCGAGCGCGACGGAGGTGGCGCCGGCCTGCACGGAGAGGGTGCCGTCGCCGGCGCCCGTCAAGAACCGTGCGTCGCCGGCGTACGTCGCCGTCACGTGGTGCGTCCCGACCGCGAGATCGGACGTCGCGCAGGTCGCGACCCCTCCGGCGAGCGGGTGCGCGGCGCAGAGCGTGGTGGCACCGTCCGTGAATGTGACGGTGCCGGTGGGGACACCGGTGGCGGGGGCCATTGCGGAGACGGTCGCCGTGAAGGTCACGGCCTCGCCGGTGCGCGCGGGCGCAGGGGCCGACGCGACCGTGACCGCCACGGCGCCCGCCTCGATCTCGAGCGCGGCGGCGCCGCTCGAGCCGGCGAAGCTGGCGTCCCCGGAGTAGCTCGCGCCGAGCGTGTGCACCCCGACCCCCAGCGCCGCGGTGGAGCAGGTCGCCGCGCCGTCCTCGAGAGGTCGCGCCGCGCAGAGCGTGGTGGCGCCGTCCTGGAAGGTGACCGTCCCGGCGGGCGTACCCGGCGCGCCCTCCGCGCCGGCGACGGTGGCCGTCAACGTCACGGGCTGGCCCGCGCGCGCCGGGCTCGGCGCCGCGGCGAGCGTGGTGGTCGAGGCGGCGGACCGGACGGTGTGGCCCACCGAGCCGGACGAGCCAGTGAGCGAGGCATCGCCGGCCCAGGTCGCGGTCACGGAGTGGTCCCCGACGGTGAGCGCCGAGGTGGTGCAGGTCGCCTCCCCCGAGGAGAGCGCGGCTGCGGTGCAGAGGATCGTCGCGCCGGCGGTGAAGACCACGTCCCCGGTGGGCGTCGCGGCGGCGGGGGCGGTGACCTGGACCGTGGCGGTGAACGTGACGGCCTGGCCGCGCGCGGAGGACGCCGGGCTCCCCGCCACCGTGAGGGTGGTGGCCCCGCGCTGCACCTCGAGCGACGCGGAGCCGGCGGACGCGGAGAAGACGCCGTCGCCGGCGTACGTGGCGTCGAGCGCGTGTGTGCCGAAGGCGAGGCCGGAGGTGACGCAGGTCGCGACGCCGCCCGAGAGGGCGACGCCGGCGCAGAGGACCGTCTCGCCGTCCGTGAAGTGGACGACGCCGCCGGGCGTGTCCGCGCCGCTCACGGTGGCGGTCAGCGTGACCTCCTGGCCCACGCGCGCGGGGCTCGGCGCGACGCCGAGCGCGGTCGAGGTGGCGGCGCTCTGGACGGTGAGCGCGACGCTGCCGGCGTCGCCGGAGAGCTCGGCGTCGCCCGCCCACGCGGCCGCGACCGTGTGCTCCCCGGCGGCGAGGGCGTCGGTGGCGCAGGTGGCCTGGCCCGCGGAGATCGGCGCCGCGGCGCAGAGCGTGGTCGCGCCGTCGGTGAAGTCCACGGTCCCGGTCGGCGCCGCGCTGGCGGGCGAGATCGCGGCGAGCGACGCCGTGAACGTGACCGGCAGGCCGGCGACCGCCGGCGCCGGGCTCGCGACGATGGAGACGCGCGAAGTGCCCTTCGCGACCGTGAGCTCGCCCGAGGAGGACGCGGTCTCGAACGAGGCGCTCCCGCCGTAGGTCGCGGAGATCGTGTGGCGGCCCGCGCCGAGCGCCCGGGTGCAGGCGCCCGCGCCGCCGGAGAGGGTGATGGCGCAGAGGAGCGTCTCGCCATCGCGGAGCTCGACGGTGCCCGAGGGCGTCCCGCTCGACGGAGCGGTCGCGGTGACCGTCGCCGTCCACGTGACGGGCTCGCCCGACACCGGCGCCCCCGGCGCGACGGCGAGCGCCACGCCGGCCGCTCCCTTGCCCACCGTCAGGGTCGTCGCCGCGCTCGCGGACGGCGCGAAGCTCGCGTCGCCGCCGTAGCTCGCGGTGAGCTCGTGGCTCCCGACGCCGAGGGTGGAGGCGCTGCACGCTCCGGCGCCGCCGGAGAGCGTCGCCGTGCACATCGTGGCGGCGCCGTCGCGCACCGTCACGGTGCCGGTCGGCGTGCCCTCCGAGGCGGCCACGGCGACCGTGAACGTGACGCTCGCACCGGCCACCGACGGCGACGGCGCGGCCGAGAGCGTCGTGCTCGTCGCGCCAGGGCTCACGCTGAGCGTGCGCCGCACCGTCGGGGCTGCGTCGTAATCGGCGCTCCCGGCCTGGCTGGCGTCGAGGACGATGTCGCCTGCGCCCGCGAGGGTCAGCGTCGTGCCGGTGAGCGCCCCGGGCCCGGAGACCACCGTGAAGGCGATCGGGTTTCCGGAGCCGCCGCCGGTCGCGAAGGTGGCGAGGTCGAACGGCGCGTCGCCGAAGACCCTGGCGGGCGGCGTGAAGCTCACGGTCTGCGGCGCCCGCGCGATGACCAGCGTCCCCGTCCCGGAGCCCTGGTACCCCTCCGTCGTGACCGTCGCCACGACCGCGTAGCTCCCGGCGTGGGTGGGCGGGGTCCCGGAGCCGTCGTACGTGACGCTCACGGCGAGCCCGCCCGGCGTGGTGGTGACGGCGGCCGCCTTCGGGGTGCCGTCGTAGGTCGCCGCGAGCGTGACCGCGTCGAGGATCACGGTGGCGGCGGCGGCGCTGCACGCGCCCGTGGAGACGTTGCACACGGGGGTGGCGGCGCTCTTGGCCGCGCACTGCGCGTCGCGGGTGCACGGCGCGCAGGAGCTCGTGCCGGAGTCGCAGACCGGCGTCGTCCCGCCGCACTGGCTGTCCTGGGTGCAGGCCACGCAGGCGCCGGCGGAGCAGTACGGCGTCGCGACGCTCCGCGTCGCGCACTGCGCGTCGGCGGTGCAGGTGCCGCAGGCGCCGCTGCCGCCGTCGCAGATGGGCGCCGACGCGGGGCACTGGGTCGAGGCGCTGCACAGGTTCGTGAGCGAGAAGCTCACCGCGGCGGGCGCGTTCGGCGTGGAGGCGACGACCTGGTAGCTGCCCGTCGCCACGGCCGCGGTGCCGGTCACGCCGGCGAGGCCGGTGACGTCGGTCGCCGCCGTCGCGGCGGAGAGGGTGGCGGTGGCGCCGGTCCCCGGCGCGGTGTACCGGATCGTCGCCGCGGGCACGGGATCGCCGTCGGCGTCCAGGAGCTGGACCTGGAGCGCCGCGAACTGCGCCCCGACGTTCGCGGACTGCGGGCTCCCGGACGCGACCAGGAGGATCTGCCCGCCGTCGACGACGAGCGAGAAGACGGCCGGGGAGGGGACGCCCGGCGCGGAGGCCGAGACCGTGAACGCGCCGCCGGTTACGCCCGCGGTGGCCGTGACGCCGGCGAGGCCGTCCGCGTCCGTGGTCGCGGTGACCGTCGCGCCGGTGGTCGTGCCGTTCGAGAGCGTGGCGGTCGCGCCCGCGGCTGGGACGGCGGTGAACGTGACGGTGACACCCGGGACTGCGTTGCCCCAGGCGTCCGCGACCGCCACCACGAGGGGGCCCGCGAACGTGCCCGAGGGGGCGGTCGTCTGCGGGCTCCCGCTCGCGACGAAGATCTCGGCGGCGGTGCTCGTCGCGTTCTGCAGGTGGAAGGTCGCGGGCGTGGCGACGCCGGCCGCGGTGGCGTTCACGGTGTACGCACCGCTCGTGCCGTTGGCGGTGGCGGTCACGCCGACGAACCCGTTCGCGTCGGCGGTGGCCGTCACCGAGGCGCCGCTGGTGACGCCGTTCGAGAGCGTGGCGGAGGCGCCGCCCGCGGGCGACACCGTGAACGTCGCCGTGGCGCCGGGCACCACGTTGCCCGCGGCGTCGGTCACGAGCGCGAGGAGCGGCACGGCGAAGGCCGTCGCCACCGGCGCGCTCTGCGGATCGGTCGTGTCGCCACCGTTCACGTACGTGATGTGGGCCGGCGGCCCCGCGTTGGTCATCGTGAACGTGGCGGTGCCCGCTCCCGAGACGCTGGCCCCGACCGCGTACGAGCCCGCGACGGCGCCAGGCGTGGCCGTGACCGACGCCAGCCCGGAGCCGTTGGTCGAGGCGGTCGCGGCGATGGAGGCGGTCGCGCCGGACGCGGGCGGAGAGAACGAGACCGTGGCGCCGCTCACGGGGAGGCCGTTGGCGTCCGTGACCAGGACCACGAGCGGGGCGGAGAAGGTCCCCGGGCTCCGACCGAGCTGACCGTTCCCCGAGTAGGCGTACACGCGCGCGGCCGCGCCGACGGCGGGCCTGGGCGTGAACGTGGCGGTGATCGCCCGGGCCGCGTCCATCGACACGGCGCAGGAGGTCGGCGCACCGGTGGTGCAGGACGGCGGCGCGCCGGTCCCGCTCCAGCCCGCGAACGTCGCGCCGGCCTGCGGCGACTTGGTCAGCACCACCTGCGACCCGGTGACGAAGCTCGCCGCCGCGGAGCCGCAGCTCGTCCCGCAGGACAGCCCGGCCGGCGCGGAGGTCACGATGCCGTTCCCGTTCCCGCCGCTCTTGGTGAGCGTGAGGGTCACCGGCGTCCCGACCGCGAACGAGGCCGTGGCCGTGTTGTTCGCGGGGTTGGGGTCGGTGATGCCGTTGAGCGCGATGCTCGCGGTGTTGGTCACGGTGGTCCCGGTCGCCGCGGAGACCGTGCCGAACACCTGGATCACGATCTGTCCGCCGGTCGCCGAGAGGCGGGGCGACAGGGTGATGGTGTTGCCGGCGCCGCTCGCCCCGGTCGTCGCGCGCTTGTCGCCGTCCCGGCACTTGGAGGCGTTGGCCCCGTTCCCGCCGGAGGCGGTGCAGGTCCAGGTCACGCCCGTGATGCCCGCCGGGACCACGTCGGTCAGCGTGACGGTGCGACCGCTCTTGCTGCTGATGGCCCAGGCGGTCGGGTTCGAGAGGGTGAGGGTGTAGAGCGGCGTCGCGCCGCCGTAGACGGTGCCGGAGGGGATCACCTGCGCGGCGACGGTCTGGGCGACGTTCACGTCGGCCGTGCTGGTCGCGGCCGCGATGACGGTGGTCGTGACCTTTGCGCCGAGGAGCGTGGGCGCGTTGACGGCGGCGATCGCGTAGCTCCCGGCCACGATGCTCCCGGTGGCCGTGGCCGACACGTTGACGGTGACGGTGAAGCTCCCGGTGGCGCCCGGCTGCAGCGTTCCGAGCGGGCAGGAGAGGGTGCCGGCGCTCCCGGCGGCGGGGCTCGTGCAGCCGGTGACGCCGGCGACGCTCGCGAACGTCGTCTGCGGCGGCGTGGTGAAGTCCACGCGCGCGCCGATCGCGGGGGCGGTCCCGCCGTTCGAGTAGTGGACCGTGTACGTCAGGGACGTCCCCGCGTGGACGGAGGCCTGCGCCGTGGCCCAGGCGAACGGGCCGGGGATGGTGGCGCCGATGCCGTCCACGTAGACACGCGCGAAGTGGCCGCCGAGCGAGCAGCCGGCGGCGAGGACGGTGAGCTGGACCTGGTCGCCGACGGCGAGGGCGGCGCTGCCCGGGGCGATGTCCACGAGCTGCCAGTCGAGCCACTGGGTGGCGCGCCCCGTGACGACGCTGGTGGTCGTCTTCCAGGGCACGCCGGCCTGTCCGGCGACGTTGAAAGCGCCGTACAGCTTGGTGCCGCGCGTGAGGTTGAGCAGCTCGACGAAGTAGTAGGGCTGCTGGCTGAAGGAGTGCGCCGGGTTCTCCACGACCGGGGCCACCGCGAACCGGACGTGGATGAGCCCGTCAGTGGGATCGACGTCGGCGAGGCCGACCGTCATCGCCTGGCGCAGGAGGTTGGAGTTCCGGTTCCTGCCGTTGTCGGTCGCGTCCTTGTAGTTGACGCGCGCGGCGCGCACGCCGTACGCGGGGAATCGGAACGCCTGGGCCGCGCCGAGATCCGGATCCGGCACGCCCGCGCCGCCGACCACGAACGTCTCCACGAGGCCGGCGCCGGGCCCGGTCAACCGCAGGGCCGAGAAGGACGCCGGCGGCGCGCTGGTCGTTCCGCTGACGCCGGTCGAGTTGACATAGGTCTGGACCGTCCAGCCGGTCGGCGGGGTGACCCCGATGGCGTCCGACTCGAAGTCGCCGTTGGCGAACGCGTTGGCGATGGTGTCGCCGCCGGGAGGTGGCACGGCGGCCGCGGCCGACCCCTTCCGCGCGCAGGCGGCGGCGAGGAGCAGGAGCGTCGAGGCGGCGGCGAGGTCGCGGAGGTGTCGGCGCATGGACATGGGTCCCCTGCGCGAACCTTCGGATCAAAGGTACTCGGAGTTAAGACGGGGAACGCGCGACGCGAGAAGGAGGGACGGCGCGGAGTGCCCGAGGGTCCGCCCGAACCTGTACGCGCGCGGCGCCGGCGCGGTGCGTCCGTCAGGGACCTGACGCTACGCCAGCGAGTGGAACACCCGCTGGACGTCGTCGTCCTGCTCGAGGGCGTCGACGAGCTCGAGCACCTCATGCGCCTTCTCCTCCGGGAGCTCGACCGGGGTCTGCGCGACGTACTCCGACTCGGCGGAGATGAGCGGGAGCTTCCGCCCCTCGATCGCGGCCTGGAGCTGGCCGAAGTTCGCGAAGGCGCAGCGGATGATCACCTGGGGCTCGCCCTTCTCGCCCTTGCCCTCGCCGAGCTCCTCGAGGCCGTGGTCGATGAGGTCCAGCTCGAGCGCCTCGAGATCGAGCCCCTGGGGGTTGAGCCGGAACACCCCCATCCTCTGGAACTGGAACGCGACGCTGCCGGTCGTGCCGAGGTTGCCGCCGTGGTCCTTGAAGTGCATCCGCACGTTGGCGACGGTGCGGACCACGTTGTCGGTCGCGGCCTCGACGACGAGCGCGACCCCGTGCGGCCCGTAGCCCTCGTACAGGATGGTCTCGAACGCCGCCTGGTCCTGGCCGCTGGCGCGCTTGATGGCCGCCTCGACCCTGTCCTTCGGCATGTTGACCGCGCGCGCGTTCTGGATGGCGCGCCGCAGGGCGGGGTTCGTGTCCGGGCTCGTGCCCCCGGCCTTGACCGCGATGGCGATGTCCTTGCTCACGCGCGTGAACGCCTTCGCCATCTTGTCCCAGCGGGCGAACATCGTTGCCTTGCGCGTCTCGAAGATGCGTCCCATGAGTCCCTCGCGGCGGGATCGTCGGCCCCGCGGAACGCCCCGATATCCCAGGAAGCGAGCCGGCGCAAGGTGCATCGCGCCCGGGCCGGGGTTAGCATGCCCGCCCTCCGGAGGAAGCTCACGTGTCGCGCCGCGGATGGATCCTCTTCGCCAGCCTCGCCCTGATCTGGGGCCTGCCGTACATGCTCATCCGCGTCGCGGTGGCCGAGCTCTCTCCGGCGCTCCTCGTCCTCGGGCGCACGGCGATCGGCGCGTCCCTGCTCCTGCCGTTCGTCGTGCGGCGGGGCCACCTCGGCCGGCTCCTGCCGCGGTGGCGGCCGATCCTCGCCTTCACCGTGGTGGAGGTCGCGGTCCCCTGGTTCTTGCTGTCGCACGCGGAGCGGCGGCTCTCCAGCTCTGCCGCCGGCCTCCTGGTGGCCTGCGTGCCGCTCGCCGGCGCGCTCGTCTCCCGGCTCACCGGGCGGGTCGAGGCCGGGCTTGGACCGCGGGGCCTCGCGGGGCTGTGCCTCGGGCTCGCCGGCGTCGCCGCCCTGGTCGGCCTCGACTTCCGCGCGGGGGACGCCTGGGCGGTCGGGGCGATGCTGGTGGTCGTGCTCGGGTACGCGGTCGGTCCGATCGTCGTGTCACGGTACCTGGCGGACCTCCCGAGCCTGGAGGTCGTCGCCGTGTCGCTCGCGGCGGCCGCGCTCCTCTACGCGCCCGCGGCCGTCCTCGCGGCCCCCGCGGCGTGGCCGTCGGGCCGCGCGCTCGCCGCCGTCGCCGTGCTCGGGGTCGCGTGCACCGCGGCCGCCTTCGTGATCTTCTTCCAGCTCATCGCCGAGGTGGGGCCCCTCCGCGCGACGCTGGTCGCGTACCTGAACCCCGCGGTGGCCGTCGCCGCGGGGGTGCTGGTGCTCGACGAGCCGTTCACGGCGGGGACGGGCGCGGGGTTCGTGCTCATCCTCTCGGGCTCGTACCTCGCGGCGGTCCGGCCGCGGACCGCCGCCGAGGTGTCCCCGCCCGAGGCGCCGTGAACCTTCGGCGGCGAGGTGCCTTTCGCGTGCTCGGTCCCGCCGCGCGGCCTAGGATCGGGGACGCACCACGAGAGGAGACCCCGCATGGCCGAGACCCCGTCCACGATGCTGCCGCTGGGCACCGCGCTGCCCTCCTTCCGACTCCCCGACGCGGTGAGCGGGAAGGCGATCGACGCCGCCGAGCTCGCCCGCGGCAAGAAGGGGCTGCTCGTCGCGTTCATCTGCAACCATTGCCCCTACGTGAAGCACATCCGGCGCGAGCTGGTGCGGCTCTCGCACGAGGCGATCGACCGCGGGTTCGCCGTGGTCGCGGTGAACTCGAACGACGAGGTGGCGTACCCGCAGGACGGCCCGGCCGCGATGAAGGCGCTGGCGACGGAGGAGGGCTGGCGGTTCCCGTTCGCCTTCGACGCGACCCAGGAGGTCGCCCGCGCCTTCCAGGCGGCGTGCACCCCGGACCTGTTCCTCTTCGACGGGGCCGGCAAGCTCGCGTACCGGGGACAGTTCGACGACAGCCGCCCCTCGCTCCCGAAGCCGGTCACCGGCGCGTCGCTCCGCGCCGCCATCGACGCCGTCGCCCGCGGCGAGGCGCCGTCGCCGGACCAGCGCGCGAGCGTGGGCTGCAACATCAAGTGGAAGCGGGCGTAGCCCGTGGCGACCTCGAAGAAGGAGGTGCTGGAGATCGCGGGCCGGGAGGTGACCGTCTCGAACCCGGACAAGCTCTACTTCCCCGAGGCGGGGATCACGAAGCGGGAGCTGATCCAGTACTACCTCGCCGTCGCCGAGGGCGTGCTGAAGGGGGTCCGCGATCGCCCGATGCAGCTCAAGCGCTACGTGGACGGCATCGCCGCGGAGCCGTTCTACCAGAAGCGCGCGCCGACCTCGCGGCCGCCCTGGATCGACGTGGTGGAGCTCCGGTTCCCCTCGGGGCGGACCGCAGACGAGATCGTCGTCCGCGACGCGGCCCAGCTCGCCTGGGTGGTGAACCTCGGCTGCGTGGATCTCCACCCGCACCCCGTACGCGCCGGCGACGTCGAGCACCCCGACGAGCTGCGCGTCGATCTCGACCCGGTGCCGGGCGTCCCGTGGGACCAGGTCCGGCAGGTCGCGGTCCTCGCGCGCGAGGTGCTCACGGAGCACGGCCTCGACGGCTGGCCCAAGACGAGCGGCTCGCGCGGCATCCACGTCTACGCCCGCATCCAGCCGCGCTGGGGCTTCGGCGAGGTCCGCCAGGCCGCGCTCGCCCTGGCGCGCGAGGTGGAGCGCCGCGCGCCCGCCCTCGCCACGAGCAAGTGGTGGAAGGAGGAGCGGCACGGCGTGTTCCTCGACTACAACCAGAACGCGAAGGATCGAACGATCGCGTCCGCCTACTCGGTCCGCCCCCGCCCCGACGCGCGCGTCTCGACGCCGATCACCTGGGACGAGCTCCCCGCGTGCGAGCCGGCCGACTTCACCCTGCGCACCGTCCCCGCCCGCCTCGCCGAGCGCGGCGATCCGGGCGCCGGGATCGACGAGGCGGTCGGCTCCCTCGAGTCGCTGCTCGAGCTCTCCGCGAAGCAGAAGAAGGACGGCATGGGCGACGCGCCGTGGCCGCCGCACTTTGCGAAGCAGGAGGACGAGCCGCCGCGGGTGCAGCCTTCGAAGCGGCGGTCGTCGCGATAGCTTCGTGAACACCCGCTCGGCCTGCGCCTCGTGAGCGTAGGGGCACGCGCAGCGGGGCCGGCGTCGGAGGACGAAGCTCGGGCGCTCGGGGCAAACTCGGTCGGCCATATCGCGCTTCGCGCGATGGCCGACCTCAGACATGCCCCTCGCGCGCGGGAGGTCCATCACGCGCGCGGTCCTCGTCCGGTCGCGTGCGGCGCCTGCGCCTATGGTCGGCTCGCTCCGCCGGGCCCGGCCGTCCGCCTGGGCGGCGTGCTCGTGGCGGCTCGGCTGCGGTTCGGGACGAACCGAGCTCCCCGCGGTCACTGCTGCTGGAGGTTCCACTGCAGCGTCAGCGTGACGTCCGGATCGTTCGGGTCCGGGTGCGTCTGGTTGCCAGACACGGTCGTCGCGCCGGGAGTGTAGGGGCCGGTCTCGTCGAGCGAGTAGCGTAGCGTGCCGGTGATCGGATCGCTCCGAGAGAAGGGACGTGCCGCCGTGCAGCCGGGCGTCAGCGACTCGGCGTTGTACGTATGGTGCCCGAGCCCCGCGGTCTCGAGCACCGGTGGTCCCACGAAGATCCGGTGCTGGCCGGCGAGGAGCGTCAGCGTCGCCGTGCTCTGGGTGACGTCGCCCGTGCCCGAGAGCACGTCGTCGAAGACCTCCACGGACGTGTAGCGGCAGCCGGAGAGGGTCGTGCCGCTCTCCTCCCTCCGGACCGTGTAGCGCCGGTCTCCGGTCAGCTGCCCGCCGGTCACCCGGAGCGTCCCGCTGCTCGAGCCCTCGAGGGCGAACGTGGCCTTGTACGAGATGGTGAGCGTCGTGGTCTCCGTCCCCGTGATCCGGCCGGCGTCGAGGAAGATGGACACCTGCGTGGTCTTGGAGGCGGCCGCCGTGATCGACGCCGTTCCGACCCACGCGCAATTCTCGCCCTCGCAGATCTCGCACCGGCCGTCGACGCAATCGCGTCCCCCCGGGCAGGCGTTCCCGCACGTCCCGCAGTTCCTCGGATCCGTGAGCCGGTTCACGCACAGCCCGGCGCAGCAGTCCGGGCCGCCGAGCACGCTCTGGCTGCAGTCGACCCCGCAGGCGCCGCAGTGCTCGGCGTTGTCGCCCTTCACGTCGACGCAGAGGAAGACCGGACCATTGTACGTCGGAGGGTCGTAGCTGAAGTCCCGGCAGCAGAGCTCGGCGCCGGCGCAGGAGGTGCAGCCGAAGCAGTGCTCGTACGTGCCGATCGGGACGCACTGCGCCCCGCAGCAGTCGAACGAGGGAGAGCTCTCGCACGCCTCGCCGCACGGCGGGGACTCGTACGCGCCGTACTCCGAGAAGTGACGGATCGGCGCGGCGACACCTCCCGCGCCGGCGGACGAGGGGATCGGCTCGATGGTCCCGTCGTCGGCGCGCGCCGCGATGCGGAGCTGGTTCCCGGGCCCAGGCGTGTAGGCGGTGGCGATCGAGAGGATCGCCGGCTTCTGGAACGTGAGGCCGGCAGGGCCGTAGTCGAAGAGGGGAGAGACGAAGCCCGGGTCGGAGTCGCCGGCCCCGCGCGAGGTCACCGTGATGGTGGTCGGCTGGAGGACCGCGCCGGGAGGCACGAGCAGGGTGGCTGCACCGAGCGTGAGCGTCCCACCCGTCTGCGGGAGCACCTGCGTGCTCTGGGTCTGGCTCGGAGGGCGCTTCTTGCCGTCGTCGCAGCCGGACCCGAGGGCTGCGGGCAGGATCCCCGCGATCAGGGCGGCGACCACCCGCGCAGGCCCTGCGCTGGAGCGCTGACGGCGGGGCGACGGCGTGGAGAGCGAGCGCGGCATGGCGGCTCCTCCGGTCGCCTCTCAGTGGGGGCTGCGGTCGTGGCGCGATAGCCCCCGCGCGTACGTGCGCGCGAGGAACGTCGGGTGTCGCAGGACGGGGCTGGCACCCGCACCTCTGACGCAGTCGGGCCTCTTGCTCGTCCCCGCAGCCGAGCCGCCACGAGGAACGCCCTCCGGCGGACGGCGGGCCCGGCGCGCGAGCCGACCATGGCGCAGGCGCCCGAACTCGATCGCATGAGGAACGCGCGAACCGGAGTGAACGCGTGCGGCGCCGATGTTTGAGGCGGCCACCCGCGCGGAGCGCGGAAGTGGCCGCGAAGTCTCGGCGCCGCGCCCCGCTCGGGTCGCCCTTGCACGCGCGCGGCCTACAACCGCCTGCGGCGCCGGCCATTCTCGCCCGCCGGGCCCGGACGGGCGCCCTCGGCAACGCGACCAAAGGCGAGGCGTACGCCGAGGCGGCTGTGACGGGATCGCCCTTCCGACGGTCGTTCGCCTTCGACTCCGGGCCGCTCCGCGGCCCTACGCTCAGGGCGAACGCAGAACTACGCCCTCCCGGAACGAGACAGAGCGCGCTCGCCTACGCCCCCGCGAAGATCTGCCGGAGCTCGTACGGCGGCGTCACCTCGAGCTGGTCGTACCGGCAGTCGGCCGGCGAGCGGTCCGGCCGCCAGCGCACGAACTGGGTCGCGTGCCGGAACCGGTCGCCCTGGAGGTGATCGTAGGCCACCTCGACCACGCGCTCGACGCGGAGCGGCTCCCACGAGAGGTCCTTCCCGCGGTTCCACCGGCTCGAGGCGCCGGGGAGCCGCCGGCCCGGGTCCTCGCCTGCATCGGACCATTCGGCCCAGTCGCGCCAGGGGTGGTCGTCCGCCGCGCCCTCGCGGAGCGGCGCCAGCTCGTGCACGAGCTCCCTCCGCCGCGCCGTGGTGAACGCACTGCAGATGCCGACGTGGTGGAGCGTGCCCTCGAGGTCGTGCAGGCCGAGGAGGAGCGATCCGACCATCGTGCCCTTGCCGTCCTTGTGCCACCGGAACCCCGCCACCGCGCAGTCGGCGGTGCGGGCGTGCTTCACCTTCACCATCGCCCGGACCCCGGGCTGGTACGGCAGATCGAGCCGCTTGGCGACCACGCCGTCGAGCCCCGCGCCCTCGAACCGGCGGAACCAGTCCGCGGCCACGGCCCCGTCGCGCGTCGCCGGGGTGAGGTGGAGCGGAGGCCGGGTGCCCGCGATGGCGCGCTCGAGCAGGCCGCGCCGCTCGCCGAGCGGCACCGCCCGGAGGTCGCGGTCGCCGAGCGCGAGCAGATCGAAGAACACGATGCTCGCCGGCTGCTCCTGGGCGAGGAGCCGCACGCGCGAGGCGGCCGGGTGGATCCGGAGCAGCAGCGCCTCGAAGTCGAGCCCGTTCGGCCCCGCCACCACGATCTCTCCGTCGAGCACGCAGCGCTCCGGGAGCCCTTGCCGCAGCGGGACCAGGAGCTCCGGGAAGTAGCGATCGAGCGGCTTTTGCTCGCGAGACTGCAGGTAGACCTCCGGCCCGTCGCGGAACACCAGCGCCCGGAACCCGTCCCACTTCGGCTCGAACAGCCACCCGTCGCCCGCGGGGAGCGACGGGCTGGCCTTGGCGAGCATCGGCTCGATGGGCGGGGGGATCGGGAACGGCATCCCTCCGTCCTAGCCGGCCCTCCGCTCCTCCGCCACCCGCGGCGCGCCTGGGATGATCCCGAGGCGCGCGCCGACGCGCTGGAACGCGTCCAGGATCCGATCGAGGTGCGCGTCGGTGAGAGCCGCGGTGAGCGTCATGCGGATGAGGCACCCCCCGGCGGGAACCGCGGGCGGGAGGACCACGTTCACGAACAGCCCCTCCGCGGTGAGCCCCTTCCACATCTCGAACGTGCGCTCGAGCGAACCGGCCACGACCGGGATGATCGGCGTCTGCGAGCCCCCGGTGTCGTAGCCCATGGCCGTGAGCTCGGCCCGCGCCCGCCGCGTGAGCTTCCAGAGGTGGCGCCGGCGCTCGGGCTCCTCCTCCAGGATGCGGAGCGCGGTGGAGACCGCGGCGAGGACGCCGGCGGGCGGGCTCGCCGCGAAGATGAACGGCCGGTTCTGCCCGCCGTAGCGGAGGTAGTCGATCACCTGCCGGTCGGCCACCGCGAAGCCGCCGAGCCCGGGCAGCGACTTGCTGGTGGTGCCGACCAGGACGTCCACCTCGTCCTCGAGGTGGAAGTGCTCCGCCGTGCCCCGGCCGTTGCGCCCGAGCACGCCGAGCCCGTGCGCGTCGTCGAGCACCAGGCGGGCGCCGTGCGCGCGGCAGGCCGCGACGATCGCCGGGAGGGGGGCGAGGTCGCCCTCCATCGAGTAGACGCCGTCGACCACGACGAGCTTGCCCGCGTCGCCGCACTCCCCGAGGACGCGCTCCAGATCCTTCGGGTCGTTGTGACGGAACCGGCGGACGTCGGCGGTCGAGAGGCGGCAGCCGTCGAGGATGCTCGCGTGCGCGCGCCGATCGACGATGACGACGTCGCCGCGGTGCGCGAGGCCGGCGATCACGCCCAGGTTGGCCATGTAACCGGACGTGAAGAAGAGGGCCTCGTCCCGCCCGAAGAACTGCGCCAGGCGCTGCTCGAGCTGCGCGTGCAGGTCCAGCGTGCCGTTGAGGCAGCGGGAGCCGGTCGTGCCGGCGCCCCACGCCGCGGTGGCCTCGGCGGCCGCCTGCTTCACCCGCGGATCGTCCGCGAGGCCGAGGTAGTTGTTCGATCCGAGCATGATGAGCCGCCGGCCCTCCACGACCACCTCCGCGTCGGGCGCGGACTGGAGGACCCGGTAGAACGCATCGAACCCTTCGTCCTTCAGCTGGCGCGCGACGGGCACCTGGGCGCACTTCGCGAACACGTCCATCTCGTCCTCCTCCCGCGATGCGTGATGCGTGGGGCGACGGATCGAACCTAGGGTGAGCCCCTGACGGTCGCGTGTGTGCGGTACGGCGCGGAGGTGCGCTGCGAGTGGAGTCCGGGCCCGGGTCGCGGAGGACCCTCCTCGCGGGTCCGCCTCGCGGGTCCGCGTGGCCGGCCTCGAATCGATTCAGTGGAGCGCGTTCGCCGACTGTGCGACCTCGTCGGCGGCGCGGGCGAGCGCCGCGAGGTCGAGCGGCTTGTACAGCACGGGCTGCGGCTGGGCGTGGAGGAAGCGCTGCGCGCCGTCGGTCACCGCGCCGCCCGTGAGGAACACGATGCGGCGAGCCATCGCGGGGCGCCGCCCCAGGAGCGTGTGGTAGAGGCGCTCGCCGCCGCCGGCGGGCATCATCACGTCGCAGAGGACGACATCGAAGCGGCCCGCGCTCTCGATGCGCGCGAGCCCCTCGTCCACCCCGGACGCGATCTCCACCTGGTAGCGGGCCTCGAGCAGGCGCCGCGCCGAGGTCAGCATGGCCGGCTCGTCGTCCACGAGGAGGAGGCGGAGGATCGGCTCCCCCGGCAGCCGGGCGGGCTCGGGGGCGGCGGGCTCGGGCGCCGCCGCCCGGCCGAGCTCGATGATGGCGCGGGTGCCGACCCCCGGCTGGCTCTCGAGCCGCAGGTCGCCGCCCAGGCTCAGGACCAGGCCGCGAGAGACGGCGAGGCCGAGGCCGGTGCCGGTGCCGAACGGCTTCGTGGTGAAGAACGGCTCGAAGACGCGGCGGAGCACCTCGGGCTCCATTCCCGCGCCGTTGTCCTCGACGACGAGCCGCACGCGCTCGCCGTCCTGCTCGGCCCGGAGCGTCACCCGGCCGTCGGGGCGGTGGTCCGGGACGGCGTGGACGGCATTCACCACGAGGTTCACCAGCACCTGCACGAGCACGTTCTCCTGTCCGGAGACGTGCAGGTCGTCGGGCACGGCGTTCACGAGCGCGACCCGCGTCCCGAGCCGCGTCCGCGCGAATTTGAGCGCGACGTCCGCGAGCGGCCGCGCGGCCACGCCGACGTTGGGCTCCGGCGCCGCGGCGAGCCGCCCCGCGTCCAGGAGCTGCCGGACGATGGTCGAGATGCGCTGCACCGAGCGGAGCGACTCCTGGATCGCGTCGCGGCCGGCCGCCGACAGGGCGTCGGCCTCGGCCTCGCTCAGGTACTGGAGGTTCGCGCTCACCACCGCCGAGGGGTTGTTCACCTCATGGGCGACGCCGGCGGCGACCTGGCCGATGGCGGCGAGCTTCTCGGCCCGGTGCAGGGCCTCCTGGGCACGGCCGAGCTCGGCGGTGCGCAGCGCCACCTCGCCCTCGAGCCGGCTCCGGAGCGCCGCCAGCGCGCGCGCGTCCGCGACGAACCGGGCAGCGCTCGAGTAGCCCACCGCAGCGATCGGGACGAGGTACGCCAGATCGACGAGGTACGGGCCGGGGTACAGGCCACTCGCGACGAACGCGTCGTTGGTCCCCATCGCGAGGAGGACGCAGAGCGCCGCCATCTGGAGCCCCGCGTTCGGGACGCCCGCGCGCGCCGCCTTGCGCAGGCGCAGGAGCGGGATGGCGAGGATGCCCAGCAGCATCGCCCAGGTCGCGCTGCCGGCCGGGGTCATGACCGCGGTCCGGTAGGTGGCGTGGACGAGCTCGAACTCGTCGATCCGGACGCCGCCGGGGACCATCGCCGGGGTGAAGATCCCCAGGAGCGCGAGCGCGCCGAGCCCGCCGGTGAGGACGCGATCGATCGAGGAGCGTGGGTCGTGCAGGAGCACGCTGGTGTAGCGGAGCCACGCCGCGGCGTGGAGCGCGGCCGCGGCGATCTGCAGGCGCGAGCAGATCACCACCGCGCCGTCGGCGAAGACCGGCGCGGTCGTCGGGACGTTGAGCGCCGCGTACAGGCTCACGCCGAGCGCGACGAGCGAGAACGACCGCTGATCCTGCCAGCCGGGCGCGCGCGAGAACATCCACGAGAGGATGGCGAAGAAGAGCGCGATCCCGGTCGAGAGGAGGGTGATGCCTGCGGGCAGCGTCATGCGCGTTCCGGCAAATCAGCCCCCCCAGCGACCGGCAGGATACCGCCGGGAGTGAACGGAGAGTAGATCGCGGCCCGGCCGCGGGGCGTCTCCTGCGTCGTCCCTGGACGGGCCGGCTCCAAACTCCCAGTGAATACAGGGAGATCCCCTGCCAGCGTCCGTTTCCGCCCCGTTCCGGGCTGGCGTGGCGCGATGCGGGGTTCGACGGGCGCGCCGCGCCGCGTGAGCCTCGCCGCGCGCGTCGACGGGGGCGGTGATCGGCCGGCAGCGATGGGCTCGTGCGACGTCGAAGCGCTCGCGCGCGCCGACGTCCACGAGGACCACGTCCGCGTCGGCGGCGATGGGCGGATGTGGGCTGGGCCGCGCCGCTGTCGGTCCCCGGACCGCGGAGATCCACGTCCATCCGGCATGCTATTCCTAGCCGCATGAGCCCGAGCCCGACGCCCGCGAAGGCCGCCTCCCTCGCGGAGTACGCCGCTGCGCTCCAGGTGGATCCCGCTGCGCTCGAGGCCGGCGCGCCCGAGGGGCCCGGAGCGGCCGACGCCGTCCTCAGGCCGTACCTGGCGGCCTCGCACGCGAGCCCGGCCCCGTTCCCGGCGATCGCGATGGAGATCCTGGAGCTGGTCCGGTACCCCGACGTGGATCTCGAGGAGCTGGCCCGCTACATCCGCGTGGACGGCGCGCTCGCCGGCGGCGTCCTGGCGCTCGCGAACTCCGCGGTCTACCGCGCCGTCCGCCGGATCGACACGATCAAGGAGGCGGTGGGGCGGCTCGGGATGTCGGAGGTGGCGCGCCTCTCCGCCGCGATCGCGATGCGCTCGCTCTACAGCGCCGATGCTTCCCGGGCGCACCAGGCGTTCGAGCCGACCTGGAAGCTCCTCTTCCAGCACGCCGTCACGGTGGCGCGCTGCGCGTCGGAGCTCGCGCGCCAGGGGCTCGTGCCGACGCCCGGCACCGAGCAGACCTTCATGGCGGGCCTGCTCCACGACGTGGGCCTCGCCGCGGCCCTGCGCGCGACCGCCGAGCTCGTCTCGTACGGCAAGCTCGCCGCGATCCCGGAGCCCGGGCTCGGGCGCCTGCTGCTGCGGGTGCACGTCGAGGCCGGCGTCGAGCTGCACAAGGGGTGGCAGCTCCCGCCCACGCTCGCGGAGGTGGCGGCGCACCACCACGGGCCGGTGCCCGCGACGGAGCTCGCGCCGCTCGTCCACCTCGTCCGGCTCGTCTCCGCGTACGACCTGCTCCGGCGCGCGCCCGCGATGCACCCGCGCGCGCCGGCCGAGATCGCCGAGAGCGCGATCGCGCTCGGCGTCCCGCCCGAGCGGGTGAAGGCGCTGGCGGCCGATCTCGACGGTGCCGAGGCGTGGGTGGGGACGGCGTTTCCCGGCTAGCGGGGCAGCGCGCCGTTCATCGGCTCAGATCACGGTCCCGTCGGGGATCGCCGCCCCCTTCGGCACGATCACGACCCCCTCGCGGATGTAGTAGCCCTGCCCGTCGGCCTCCTGGACCCGGCCCTCGTTCAGGATCCGCACGCCGTTCCCGATGCGGGCGTTCTTGTCCACGATGGCGCCCTGGATGGCGCAGTCGCGGCCGATGCCCATCGGCGGCACTCCGCGCGCCTGGGCCTGATCGATCTCGGCCAGCGACTCGTAGTAGTCCGCGCCGATCACGAGCGAGTCCTTCACGCGCGTGCCCTGGCCGATGCGGCTGCGGATCCCGACGATCGACCGCCGGATCTCGGCGCCCATCAGGATGCATCCCTCGGAGACGAGGGCGGCGTGCAGCGTGCAGCCCTCGATCCGCGTGGCGGGCAGGAACCGCGCGCGGGTGAACACCGGGCGGTTCGCGTCGTGGAAGTCGAAGGGCGGGATGGGCTCGGTGAGCGCGAGCCCGGCCTGGTAGTAGGACGCGATCGTCCCGACGTCCTCCCAGTAGCCGCGGAAGACATGGGCCTGGACCTGCGTGGTCCCGATGGCGCGCGGGACGACGTGCCGGCCGAAGTCGACGAGGGACGGATCCGAGACGACCTTCTCGAGGTAGTCGCGTTCGAACAGGTAGATGCCCATCGACGCGAGGAAGCCGCGTCCGTACCCGGGGATGTCCGACTCGAGGGAGTCGAGCCGGTCGGGACCTGGCTTCTCCTCGAAATGGACGATGCGGCCGCGCGCGTCGACCTTCAGGATCCCGAAGCCCGCGGTCTGCTCGCGCGTCACGGGGATCACGCCCACCGTCACCTGGGCGCGGTTGTTCCGGTGCGTGTCGGCGAGGACGCCGTAGTCCATCTGGTAGAGCTGGTCGCCCGAGAGGATCAGCACCTCCTTGCTCGGGTGTGACTTGAGGTGGCGCATCGACTGGCGTACCGCGTCGGCGGTGCCCTGGAACCACTCGCCGCCCTCGTCCGTCTGCTCCGCGGCGAGGATCGTGACGAAACCGTGCGTGAAGGCGTCGAACTTGTACGCCTGGCCGACGTGGTTGTTGAGGCTCTCCGAGTTGTACTGCGTGAGGACGAAGATCCGCTTCAGCCCGGAGTTGATGCAGTTGGAGAGCGGGATGTCGATGAGGCGGTACTTCCCCGCGATCGGGACCGCCGGCTTCGACCGCTCGCGGGTGAGGGGGAAGAGTCGGGTACCGCGGCCGCCGCCCAGGATCACCGCCAGGCAATCACGCATGCGAGAACACGTACCCGCACAGCGCGCGGAGTCAAGGACCGGGTGAAGCAGGTTCGCGTGGCGCGGATCGTGGCACTGGACGCGTGCGCAGGTCCGGGCCGCGCGTGGAGTCGCGCCGAACTCCACGGCCGAGGTGACGAACGATGGCCCGCTCCGTCGAAGGAAGCATCGACCTCTCCCCCCGCGAAGCCCGGTACGACGAGACGAAGCTCGCGGTCCTCGAGGAGTACCTGGCCCGCCGGATCGACGCCGGGGTGGTCCAGGGCGCCTCGTTCCTCATAGCCCGCCGGGGGAAGGTGTTCGCGCATCGTGCGCTCGGTCGGCGCAGCCCGGCGGCGGACGCTCCGGCGCTCCTCCCCGACCTCGACGGGCCGCGGCCCCGGGGCTCACGGTCGTGGAGCGGCACGGGCCCGGGGACGTGGAGTACGAGCTCGATCTGGCGACGCTCGAGCTCGACCGGTTCATCGCCGCGGTGAGCCGCGGGCGGCGCATCCGCGACATGGCCATCGAGGAGGTCGCGATCGAGCGGGTGGTGAAGGAGCTCTTCGCGCGGCGGCCGGGCGCGGAGCCGCGGCCGCGGCGGCGGATGGGTGACAGCGCGGCGCCCGCGCCGCGGCGCCACCCGTGCAGCTCACGTGGCCCGCGGGGCCGTCATGAGGACCTCCTCGATGACGTCGAGCGACACCGGCTTCGCGAGGTGCCGGTGGAAGCCGGCGTCCGCGGCGCGCCGCTGGTCGGCGCCCGACGCGTAGCCCGTGACGGCGACCAGGTACACGCCGGCGAGCTCGGGCGACGCCCGGATCGCCTGCGCCACCTCGTAGCCGTCGAGCTTCGGGAGCCCGAGGTCGCACAGGACGAGGTCCGGACGGAACGCGCGCGCCTTCTCGACGCCCTCCTGCCCGTCGCGCGCGATCTCCACCTCGTGATCCCACACGAGGAGCACCTCGCGGAGGGTGTCCGCCGCGTCGGCGTTGTCCTCGACGATGAGCACCCGGCGGCGCGGCATGGCGGAGGTCGGCGCCGGCCGCTCCGCGCGGACGACGGCGTCGGCCTCCGCGAGGGGGAGCCGGACCTGGAGCTCGGCGCCGCGCCCCGGCCCCTCGCTGCGGGCCACCACCGTCCCGCCGTGGAGCTCGACGAGGCCGCGCACCAGCGCGAGCCCGAGGCCGAGGCCGCCGCGGGAGCGGTGCAGCGTCCGCTCCGCCTGGATGAACGGCTCGAAGATCCGCTCGCCCAGCTCCGGCGCGAACCCCATGCCCTGGTCGCGCACGCGGAGCAGCACGCGGCCGCCAGCCTCGCGCTCGAGGCGCACCTCCACGCGTCCGCCCGGCTCCGAGAAGCGCGCCGAGTTCCCGAGCAGGTTCCCGAGGACCTGCGCCAGGCGGGTGGGATCGGCGTGGACGTACGCCGGCAGGTCGCCCGTCTCGCAGGTCAGCTCGAGGCCGGAGCTCTGGAAGAGCGAGCGGTGGTCCTCCACGGTTCGGCGGACCAGCTCGCCGAGATCGACGCGGGAGCGCTGCAGGTGGATCTTGCCTTGCGAGATGCGGGTCACGTCGAGCAGGTCGTCGACGAGCCGCGTGAGGTGCATGAGCTGGCGGTTGATCGTCTCGCGCGCCTTCGCGCCCTGGTCCGGGGTGGCGTCGGGCCGCTCGAGCAGCCAGAGCGCGTTCCGGAGCGGCGCGAGCGGGTTCCGGAGCTCGTGCGAGAGGACGGCGAGGAACTCGTTCTTGTGCAGGTCTTCCTGGCGGAGCTGCTCGTTGGCCCGCGAGAGCTCGGCGGTCCGCTCCTGGACGTGGCGCTCGAGCTCGTCGCGCGAGCGGACGAGCTCGCGCTCCATCCGCTTCCGCTCGCTGATGTCCGAGGCGACGCCGACGAGGTACCGCCGCCCCACCGCGTCGACGAGGAGCGTCTTGCGGGTGAGCATGACGTGGGTCGTGCCCTGGCCGTCGGTGAAGAGCTCCTCGTTCTCGTCGACCTCGCCGGTCGCGAACACGTGGTCGTCCCGCCGCCAGAACTCCTCTGCCTCGCTGCGCGGGAAGAAGTCGAAGTCCGAGCGCCCGATGAGCTCGGCGCGGTCGCGCCCCATCATCCGGCAGAACCGCTCGTTGAGCAGCACCCACCGGTGCCGCTCGTCCTTCACGAACACGGGGTTCGGGAGCGCGTCGAGGATCCCCGCGAGGAAGGGCAACGTGGCCTCGCGGCCGAGCGGGACGCCCTGGGGATCGGAGGGGGCGGAGTCGAGCAGCGACATGGGGTACCGGTGTCGGACGCGCCGCGGCCGCCCACGCGGGCGACCAGATCGACCTTACCGCCGCTCGCGCCCCTCACGGCGCGTCCAAGAGGGTGTGCGCGGCGCGGCCCGGCGCCTTCGCGCTCTTCCTCCCGGTCGAGCGGGCGCCCGCGCTGCGTCAGGGCCGCTGGTCGGTGCTCGGCTTCTCCCACAGGTTCACGTTCCCCTCGACCGCGAGCGGCTCGATCGCCGCCAGCTCGTCGGCCGTGAACGCGAGCTTCGCCAGCGCGGCGACGTTCTCGCGGACCTGCGCCGCGCTCGACGCGCCGATGAGGGTGCTCGTGACCCGCGGATCGCGGAGCACCCACGCGTACGCCATCTGGGCGAGCGTCTGCCCCCGCGCCCGGGCGAGCTCGTCCAGCCTCCGGACGCGCGCGAGGTTCTCCTCGGTGAGGTGACTTTTGGTGAACGACCCGCCCCCGGGCCGGTTCGGGCGCGCGTCCGCGGGGACGCCCTTCAGGTACTTGTCCGTGAGGAGCCCCTGGGCGAGCGCCGTGAACGCGATGCAGCCGATGCCCTCCTGCCCGAGCACGTCGAGCAGGCCGCGCTCGATCCACCGGTTGAACATGTTGTAGGCGGGCTGGTGGATGAGGCACGGCGTCCCGAGGCTCCGGAGGATCGCCGCCGCCTCGCGCGTCTTCGCGGCCGAGTACGAGGAGATGCCGACGTACAGCGCCTTCCCCTCGCGCACCGCGGCCGCGAGCGCGCCGAGCGTCTCCTCGAGCGGCGTGTCCGGGTCGAAGCGGTGCGAGTAGAAGATGTCCACGTAGTCGAGCCCCAGCCGGCGGAGGCTCTGGTCGAGGCTCGCGAGCACGTACTTCCGGGAGCCGCCGCCCTGGCCGTAGGGGCCGGGCCACATGTCCCAGCCGGCCTTGGTGGAGACGACGAGCTCGTCCCGGTAGGCGGCGAGATCCTCGCGCAGGATGCGGCCGAAGTTCCGCTCCGCGCTCCCGTACGGCGGCCCGTAGTTGTTGGCGAGGTCGAAGTGCGTGATGCCGAGGTCGAACGCCTGGAAGACCATCTCCCGCTGCGTCGAGCGCGGGGTGGCGTCGCCGAAGTTGTGCCAGAGGCCGAGCGAGAGGAGCGGGAGGCGGAGCCCGCTGCGGCCGCACGGGCGGTAGACCATCGTGTCGTAGCGCTGGGTTGAAGCGTCGTAGGTCATGGAGTCCTCCGCGAGGCAGACAGGGTACCTCCGGCCGCCGCCGCCGGGGACGTTTTCGGGGCGGCGCGGACCCCGCAGGGGCGGCCGCGGTATCATCGGCCGTGGCCCAGAGGCGCCGAACCGGGAAGCGCAGGCCCGCGCGATCCACGGCGGGCCGCCGGCGCGCGGGCGAGCAGGGCTCGAGCTCCGCCCGCCTGAAGCGGTGGCTGCGGCGTGGGAGCTCGCTCGGCCCGCGGCTCGCCCGACTGCCGAAGCTCGCGTGGGCGCTCATCGCGGTGGTCCTGCTCGTGGGCGTGAACTACGCCGTCCAGGTGGTCCGCAAGCCGACGGAGCTCCTCGGGCTCGTGTTCGCGCCCGCGCCGCTGAGCGCGGAGCAGACCTGGGCCCGCTACGCGGCGGAGGTGCGCGAGAACGGCACGGACGTCATCCGGCCGGAGCTCCTCGCCGCGCTCATCCAGGTCGAGAGCGCCGGCGATCCGTACGCCCGGACGTACTGGCGCTGGCGATGGACGCTCGACCCCTTCCGCGTCTACGCGCCCGCGTCGAGCGCGGTGGGCCTGCTCCAGATCACCGACGGCACCTTCGACGAGGCGAAGCGCTACTGCATCCACGATCACCGGGTGGTGCGCGACGACGGCCCGCTCCTCGACTCGTGCTGGCTCAACGGGTTCTACTTCCGGACGGTGCCCGGACACGCCATCGAGATGACGTCCGCGCTCCTGCACGTGCAGGTGAGCGAGGCGCTCCGCGGGCACCAGGCCGCGGCCGCGCCCGCGGCCCGGCGCGACGCGCTCGCGGCGGTGATCCACCTGTGCGGCCGCGGCCGGGCCGCCGCCTTCGCGGCCAACGGGTTTCGCCCGCGGCCCGGCGAACGCTGCGGCGATCACGACCTGGGCGGCTACCTGGAGCGGGTGCGGGTGCTGGCGGCGCAGTTCGAGCGGATGGGCGGGGAGGGGGGGCGGAGATGAGCGGCGCCGCCGCGCGGGCGAGGCTGGACGCGGCGCGGCGCGGGCCAGGCGCGGGACCGCCCGGGCGGGCCGGAGTTTCTCCGCCGCGGGCCGGCTGACCTGCGCTACCCTGGACGGGTGATCGACCACACCGGAATCCGCAGCCCGGACCTCGAGCGCGCGACGCGCTTCTACGAACGCGCCCTCTCGCCGCTCGGCTACATGATCCGCCGGACCATCCCCGGCGCGGTCGGCTTCGGGGTCCCCTCGGGGAAGGGCCGCAGCGTCGATCCCGGGGGCGACTTCTGGATCACGCTCGGTGAAGCGTACACGCCGCGGATCCACGTGGCGTTCAGCGCTCCCGACCGCGCCGCGGTCGACGCCTTCTACAGCGCGGCGCTCGGCGCCGGCGGCCACGACAACGGCGCCCCGGGGATCCGCTCACACTATCACGCGCAGTACTACGCCGCGTACGTCCTCGATGCCGACGGCTACAACATCGAGGCCGTCTGGCACGGGATGTGAGAGAGGGCTCGGGCTCGGGCTCGGGCGTGGTCAAGGGGTGGACGGCAGCTGGAGGTGGAACGGGTCGGCGCCGATCGTGCCCGTGAGCTCCTCGAGGTACGAGGGCGCGCTCACGCGCGCGAGCCCCTCCTGCGCCGCCGCGCGCCGGCGCGCCAGGTCGGGCAGCTCGCCCGCCTCCGGCCGGTGCGACTCGAGCGCGCGCACGTGTCCCTGCCAGAGGGCCACGTCGCGCCGCTGCTTGACCCGCAGGCGCTCGCGGTACCAGTCGCTCCGGAGCGTCGCCTCGCGGTCGAAGAGCGCCCGGAGCTTCGGGTCGGCCAGGGTCATGCCCTCGTACTGGCCGTGCACCATCACGTGGAGCAGCGCCCGGAGCGGCGGGCAGGCGGCGTCGACGCTCCCGTCCTCGAAGTAGCCGCGCGCCACCCGCGTCTGGGCCTCGACGATCGCGTCGATGCCGGACGCGAACACGTCCCAGCCCTGCAGCTCGGGCCGGAGCATCTCCTCGGTGAAGACCGTGCTCGGCGTCTCGAAGAGCCGGCCGAGGAAGTGGTCGGCGAACCGGGCGGTGATGCGGTAGCCGAGCCGGCTCGCGAGCACCTTCCGTCCTTCGAACTCGAAGTCCTCGACCTTCTCGAGGTAGCCGTGCTCGATGAGCCACGCCGGATCGCGCTCGGCGGGCTTCATCCGGCACCAGATCTCGGGGACGAGCATGCTGACGTCGTGCTCCACGCGGTAGCGCGGGCCGACCCAGCCGGCCGCGGTCGTGAACCCCGCTGCGCCGGTGAGGATGGCGGAGAGGAGCGCGTTGTCGAGGTCCACCACCGGCCAGACCGCGTTGAACGGCGCCTTGGTGAGCGCGCCCTCGCTGCCGAAGCCCGTGGTCGAGGGCGACTTGCCGGTGAGGCTGCAGATCCAGTCCATGAAGAGCTCGGGCAGCTCCTGGTAGTGGATGGGGTTGAACACCGCCAGCGGGGGCGCGCCGACGTCGGGCTGCGGCGGGTTGGTGCGGCGACCCGCGAGCACCGCGCCCACCGGGGTGAACGCGGGGCGGTCGAGCGGGATCCGGCGGTACAGGCGCGCGGCCACGCCCGCGAGGTAGGTGTCGCGCGCGTGGACGAGGTCGGGCCGCTTCTGGAGGTAGCGCGGGTTCTTCGAGGGCTTGCCGTCCACGAGGCGTGGGTGGGCGGAGGAGACCACCCAGTCGGCGCGCGGCGCCGCGAGGAACCCCTCCAGCAGGTCCTTCATCGGCTCGGAGTAGAGGTCGAACTCGGCGACGTGATCGACGAGGGCCTGCGCCGCGGCGTGGTCGAGCGGCTCGAAGTTCGAGAGGAAGGTCCCGTCGCTCGCGATGTCGGCCTCCGCGTGACGGTCGAAGCCGCGGTGGATGGCGTCGTCGGGGCGCTGGAAGAGGAGGGCCTCGCAGTTCTGGACGAGCTTCACGCTCGCGCTCGCGCCGGGGCCCGGCGCGCCGTCGCCGGGCGCGGCGAGGCGCGCGCGGGGCAGCACGACGGAGACCGTGATGTCGTCCTCGACCTGGACCTTCTGCGCCGGGTGGAAATCGGGGCGGAGCTTGTACATCCGCCAGGCGGAGCCGCCCGGCTCGAAGCCGACCCGCAGGTAGTTCGCCACGAGGCGCTGCCCGCCGAACTTGAGCTCGTGGCCCGCCCAGCCGTTGATCTTGTCGACCGTGAAGTGCTCCTGCCAGCGGTCGCCCCACTCCGGGCGGTAGTAGCGCTTGAGCGTGAAGACGAGCTGCCGGATGGTCTGCGGCAGGGCCCGCACCCACTCGTTGTGCGCGTCGGTGTAGTCGGGCGAGGGCGTGAGGAGCTTGATCACCGAGCCGAGCGAGCGCTCCGGAGAGAGGAGCGGCCGGCGCGATCGCGCGTCCGGCGGGCGGTCGCGGTGGACGCTCGAGAAGTCGCGCTTCACGATCTCCGCCACCGCGGCCATGTCGCGCTGGTGGTCCTTCACGAAGATCGGCGCCCGCTGGATCATCGGCGCGAGCGACTTCGAGATCTCCGACTTGCCCCCGCCGGAGACGGTGCAGGGCTTGTGGCAGAGGACGCCGTCGGGGCGCGTGCCCACGAGCCGCCACGATCCGCCCCCGTCCTGCTTCACCAGGCGGACGCTGTAGCCGGACGGGAGGACGTAGACGTCGCCCTTGCGCAGGTGGAGCTGGTGCCAGCGCTGATGCTCCCAGGCGACGACCCCCTGGCGCACGTGGAACTCCGCGTTCTCGGGCACGTAGTAGACGCCGGGCTGCGTGCGGTCCACCGCGTAGCGCTCGGGGCGCACCTCGGCGCGATCGCCGAGCAGCTTCACCGCGTCCTCGAAGACCGCGTCCGACATCCGGAAGTTGCCGAGCGCCCAGTAGTCCTCTCCGAGCACGTAGCTCGGGAAGGCGAGCGCGCCGCCCGCGTGCTCCTCCTCGGCGAGGCCGAAGAGGTTGGCGGCGAAGCTGATCTGGGTCTTCACCTCCTTCTTGCAGTAGCCGTAGTAGTTGTCGGCGATGATCGTGACCATCCGGCCCGCGGCGTCGCGCGCCGTGACCTTGAAGGGCCGCCCGGCGTTGTAGGGATCCTCGGGCGCGCGCCAGCACATCCCGTCGCGCCGCTGGCGCGGCGTCGCCTCGTCCGCGTGCGGCAGGCCGAGGTCCTTCGCGCGCAGGCCGACGAGATGGGGGGCCAGGATCACGCAGCCGGTGTGGCCGCTCCAGCCGAGCGGGTCGAGCGCGGCGTCGTTCTCCGGGAGGTAGGGGTCCCCGCCGTTCCCGAAGATGCCCTCGACGAAGTCGAGGTTCGAGACGAGGCTGCCGGGCGCGAAGAACCGGATCTCCATGCGCTTCGCGGGATCGCGATCGGTCGCGGGACAGACGAGCGGCCGCAGCAGGAGCGAGACCCAGAGCCGCGCCACCTCCGGCTGGTCGGCGGTGAAGGGGAGGGTGAGTGCGTCCGGCGGCGCCTCCACGGCGGCGGCGAGGAGGGCGGCGAAGGTCCGGAGCGGGACCGCCTGCTTGTCCTCCGGGACCGGCAGCCCGCCTTCGGCCACGTGGAAGACGCCCTGCGTCGTGCGCCGGTCGGCCTTGGGGTTGTGGAGCACGCCCTGCTGGGTCCGGTACGACGTCAGGTACGGCGAGGAGAACCGGTCGGACGTCGCCGGGAGCGACAGCAGCCGCGCGAGGCCGGGCCGATCGAGGACGAACGTCTTCGTCGGGAGCCTTGCCGCGCCGCCCGGCGCCGCGGCGGTGAGGTACTGATCGAGGAACGACTGGATGCGGAGATCGACCGGGCAGAGCGGCCACCCGAGCAGCCGGTCCTTCTGCACGTGGTTGCGGAGGAGCGGCTCGACGATCTCCATGAACGCGGGATCGGCGGTGGCGCGGCTCGGGGGGGCGGCGAGCGCGGTGAGCTTCAGGTTGACGTAGCGGGCGAGGTCGGGGTCGATGGAACGGACGCGCTCGGTCGGCATGGCAGGGATCCATTTACAGCGAAGACGGCGCGCGGACCACCCGCCGGAAGGTGGGGGCGTGCGGCCGGGCGCCTGCGGCGGACTGCCCGGTGCGAGCGGCCCGCATCGCGCGCGCCGACGCCCGCGCCCCGCGGCGGCGTGGCGGAACGCCCGCGGAGTGCTATGAACGCTCCGTGCGCTACCGCCTGGTCATCTTCGACTTCGACGGGACGCTGGCGGACTCGCTCCCGTGGCTGCACGGCGTGTTCGGCGACCTGGCACGGGAGTTCGGGTTCCGCAACCCCGCTGCGGGGGAGCTGGAGGCGCTCCGGCGCACCCCGCCGCGCGAGGCGATGGCGCTCCTCCGGGTCTCCCGCTGGAAGATGCCGTTCATCGCGGCGCGCGTCCGCCGCCGGATGGCGGCCGAGCTGCACGCCATCCGCGTCTTCGCCGGCGTGGACGAGGTGCTGGAGCGGCTCGCGGCGGCGGGGATCGTGCTCGCGGTCGTCTCGTCCAATTCGCGCCGGAACGTGGAGCGCGTCCTGGGCCCGGAGGTCGCCGCGCGCATCGCGCACTGGGCGTGCGGCGCGGCCCTGCTCGGGAAGGCGGCGCTCTTCAGGCGCGTGCTGGCGCGGAGCGGGATCCCGGCCGCGCAGGCGATCTGCATCGGCGACGAGATCCGCGACGCGCAGGCCGCGCGCGAGGCCGGCGTCGCCTTCGGCGCGGTGAGCTGGGGCTACCACGCGCTGGACGCGCTCCGGGGCGAGGCGCCGGCGGAGGTGTTCGAGCAGGTGCGGGATCTGGCGCGGCTGGCGGGGTGAGCACCCGGAGGGTGCCAACGGCGAGCGTGCACGTGCAGGACCGCTCACCCCTGAGCCTGCTTCGTGCCATGCCGCGATGGGCGTACGCCTCGCCTTGGGCGCGTTGCCGAGGGGGGCCGGCCCGGCCTTTCCGCTCGCCCTGAGCGTAGCAGCCGCGAAGCGGCTGCGGAGTCGAAGGGCGGGCTCGCCGACCAGGTAGAACGGTCGGCGCCGCAGGCTGTTGTAGGCCGCGGACATCACACGCCATAGCCGCCCGAGCGGAGGCGCGGAGGCGGCGTACGAAGCGAACGCGACCGCCCGTCCTTCGACAGGCTCAGGGCGAGCGGAGCGTCACTTCCCCGACCGGATCGGCGACACGAACCGGTAGTCGATGTCCCAGGGGAAGTAGATCCACTTGTCCTGCTTGAACTCCTTCACGAACGTGTCGACGATCGGCCGTCCGGCGGGCTTGGCGTAGAGCGTCGCGAAGTGCGCCCGGGGCAGGGTCTCGCGGACGGCGCGCGCGGTCTTCCCGGTGTCCACGAGGTCGTCGATGAGGAGCCACCCGTCCCCGTCGCCCTCCACGCGCTTGAGCCACTGGAGCTCGCCCTGCTTCTGCTCGGCCTCCCCGCCGCCGGCGGCGCCGTAGCTCACCACGCACACGGTGTCGATGAGCCGGATCTCGAGCTCGCGCGCGACCAGCGCCGCCGGGACGAGCCCGCCGCGCGTGATGGCGATGATGCCCTTCCAGTCGCCGAGCCGGTGGAGGACGCTCGAGAGGTAGCGGGCGTCGCGGTGCAGCTCGGGCCACGAGATGATGATCTCGTCGCGGTAGGGGTTCTCCTCGCTGGCCATGCGCGCTCCCACGCGCTCCGCACAAGGGAAGGGCGCCGGTCACAGGACCGGCGCCCCACCGGCGCGGAGGCGCTACTTGCTGCCGGGGATCTTCCCCTCGACGCCCTTCACGTAGAAGCTCATCTCGCCCTTGAACTTGTCGTCGCCGACCTGGTCCTTCGCGAGGACCTGCTTCCCGGTGTTGTCGACGATGGGCCCGCGGAACACCGCGCCCGGGTTCTCCTTCAGGAAGGCCTTCGCCTCCTCGACCTTCGCCTTGATCTCGGCGGGGATGGCGTCGCTGAGCTTCACGAAGTCGTTGGCGCCCTCCTTGATGCCCCACTTGAACGAGTCGGTCTTCCACGTCCCGGCGAGCACGTCGCCGATCGCCTTGTCGTAGTAGACGTCCCAGTGGAGGACGCACGACGCGAGGTGGGCCTTGGGGGCGAACGCGCTCATGTCGCTGTCCCAGCCGAACGCGTACTTGCCGGCCTTCTCGGCCGCCTGGAGCACCGCCGCCGAGTCGGTGTTCTGGAGGAGCACGTCCGCGCCCTGGTTCATGAGGGCCTGGGCGGCCTCGGTCTCCTTGGGCGGATCGAACCACGAGTTGATCCAGACCACCTTGGTCCGGACCTTCGGGTTGACCGTCTGCGCGCCGAGCGTGTAGGCGTTGATGTTCCGGACGACCTCGGGGATCGGGTACGAGGCCACGAAGCCGAGGATGTTGCTCTTCGTCATCCCGCCCGCGACGATGCCGGCCAGGTACGCGTCCTCGTAGAAGCGGCCCTCGTAGACGCGCAGGTTCTCCGCGGTCTTGTACCCCGTGGCGTGCTCGAAGAAGACCTCCGGGTGGTCCTTCGCGACCTTCTCCATCGAGTCGCCGAAGCCGAACGAGGTCGCGAAGATGATCTTGTTGCCCTGGGCGACGAGGTCGCGGATGACGCGCTCGGCGTCGGCACCCTCGGGCACCTTCTCCTGGTACGTGGTCACGATCCGATCGCCGTACTTCTCCTGGATCTTCTTGCGCCCCTCGTCGTGGGCGAAGGTCCAGCCGGCGTCGCCAACCGGGCCGACGTAGATCCACGCCGCCTTGAGCGGCTCGGGCTTGGCCGGCGCGGGCTCCGCTGCGGCGGGCTCCGCGGCGGGCGGGGGCTTGGGCTGCTCCTTCTTGCAGCCGGAGAGGACGGCGCTGGCGAGGAGCGCGCTCCACGCCAAGGTCTTGAGCAACGAGGGGGCGGTCACGGTCGGATCCTCCTGTCTCGGTGTGCTGCGATGCGGCGGGGCTCCCTCGCTCCGCCGGGAACGGCTGCTGGCTACTGGCTGGCGAAGAACGGCTTCCCCAGGGACGCGGGCATGTTGAGGCGGATCCAGGCCGGGTTGCGGGAGATCAGGCACAGGACCACCACCGTCGAGAGGTACGGCAGCATGCTCATGAACTGGCTGGGCACGTGCACGCCCTGCCCCTGGAGCGTCAGCTCCAGGACGCGCACGCCGCCGAAGAGGTACGCGCCGAAGACGAGGCGGGCGGGCCGCCACGTGGCGAACACCGTGAGCGCCAGCGCGATCCAGCCGCCCCCCTGCACCATCCCCTCCGCCCAGAGCCGCGGCTGCACGAGGGACATGTACGCGCCGGCGAGGCCGCACAGGGCGCCCCCGGCGAGGACCGCGGCGAACCGGATGCGGCGCACCGGGTACCCGAGGGCGTGCGCCGCGTCGGGCGACTCGCCCACGGCGCGGAGGACGAGGCCGGTGCGGGTCCGCCAGAACAGGAGCCAGAGCGCCGGCGCGAGGGCGATCGCCACGAAGACGAGCGCGTGGTGATCGAGGAAGGCGATGCGCCAGAGCGACGCCGCGGGGTCGGGGACGTCGGCGGGCCAGGGGAGCTGCCGGCCGACGTAGTCGACGCCCACGAAGGCCGAGAAGCCTGCGCCGAAGAGGCTCGTCGCGAGGCCCGTCGCGTACTGGTTCGCGTTGAGCCAGACCACGAGCCACCCGAACACGGCGGCGAGGAGCGCCGCGGCGAGCGCGCCGGCGCAGAAGGCGAGCCACACGCTCCCGGTGTGGACGCCGACCGCGTAGCCGGTGATGGCCGCGACCAGCATGAGGCCCTCCGCCCCCAGGTTGATGACGCCGAGGCGCTCGTTGACGAGCAGGCCGAGCCCGGCGAGCGCGAGCGGCGTGCCGGCGGCCAGCGTCGAGGCGATGCTCTTGGCGAGGATCTCCGTCATGGCGTGGGCCTCGACGACGCCGCCGCCGCGGGCCCACCGTTGCCGAACCGGACCCGGTGGTGGATGAACGTGTCGCAGACGAGCATGGTGACGAGGAGCACGCCCTCGAACACGCCCGTGAGCGCGGGCGGGATCTGCATTCCCTGGGCGAGCTCGCCGCCGCGGCGGAACGCGGAGAGGAGGATGCTGGCCAGCACGCAGCCGATCGGGTTCAGCCGGCCCACGAAGGCGACCACGATGGCCGTGAAGCCGTACCCGCTGGCGGCGCCCTGGTTGAGCTGGCCCGACGGCCCCACGACCTCGAACGCGCCCGCGACGCCGGCCAGGGCGCCGGAGGTGAGGAGCGTCGTCCAGAGCGCGGCGCGCGGCGAGAAGCCGGCGTAGCGCGCGGCGGCGGGGGCCAGCCCGCCGATCTGGAGCTGGTTCCCCTTGAAGGTCCGGAAGAGGAACATCCACATCGCCGCCGCGGCGAGGAGCGCGAGCGGCAAGCCCCAGTGGAGCCGCATGCCCGGGAACATCCGCGGGATCGTCGTGCTGGCCGCGAAGCTCACCGTCTTCGGCATGCCCCAGCCCGCGGGATCCTTCCACGGGTCCACGACGAGCCAGGTGAGGAACAGGTTGGCGACGTAGACCAGCATCAGGCTGACGAGGATCTCGTTCGCGTGGAACCGGTCCTTGCAGTAGGCCACCGCCGCCGCCCACGCGGCGCCGGCGAGCGCGCCCGCCACGATCACGAAGGGGAAGAACCCCCACCGCGAGACCTCGACGCCGTGGGTCGTGACCCACATCGCGAGCCCGCCGCCGCCGATGGCGCCGAAGACGAACTGCCCCTCCGCCCCGATGTTCCACACGTTGGCGCGGAAGCAGAGGGCGAGCCCGAGCGAGCACAGGATGAGCGGGGTGATCTTGAGGCCGAGCTCGGTCAGGTTCCACGTGCCCTGGAACGGCTTCACGAGGAAGAGCGAGAGCGCCCGGACCGGGTCCTTGTCGAGCGCGATGAACAGCGTGCCGGCGACCAGCACCGTGATCGAGAGGGCGAGGATCGGGGAGAGCAGGGTCATGCGGCGCGAGGGCGCCGGGCGAGCTTCGAGGCGGATCACGCGTTCGCTCCCGGGGCCGGGTGGACGGTCTCCTGCTCGCGCTCCCACAGCCCGCTCATCCACTGGCCGATCTGCTCGACCGTCGCGGCGGCCGTGGGCACCGGCGGCGAGAGCCGGCCCCGGGCGATGACGTAGAGCCGATCGCTGATCTCGAACAGCTCGTCGAGATCGTCCGAGGCGACCAGGACGGCGCACCCGGCGTCGCGGAGGGCGACGAGCTCCGCCCGGATCTGCGCCGCCGCGCCGACGTCCACGCCCCAGGTCGGCTGGGCGACGATGAGCACCTTGGGCACCGCGTCGATCTCGCGGCCCACGATGTACTTCTGGAGGTTGCCGCCCGAGAGGCTGCGGGCGGCGGCGCGGGTCCCCGGGGCGGCGACGCGGAACCGGCCGAGGATGCCCTTCGTCTGACCGTGGAGGTGCCGCCGGTCGATCCAGCCGAAGCCGCGGATGGCCTCGCGCCGGGTGAGGAGCAGGTTCTGGGCGAGCGAGAGCCCCGGCACCGCCCCGCGCCCGAGCCGCTCCTCGGGGACGAAGTGCAGCCCGAGCCGGCGCCGGGCGCCCGAGCCCAGGCGGCCGATCGGCGTCCCGAAGAGCCGCACGGCGTTGGCGGGCGCCCGGGGGTCCTCGCCGGAGAGCGCGGCGAGGAGCTGTTGCTGGCCGTTCCCGGAGACGCCGGCGATCCCGACGATCTCGCCCTCGCGCACCTCGAGGGTCACGCGGTCGAGCGGGACGCCGAACCGATCGACCTGCGGCAACGAGAGGTCGAGGACGTGCAGCGCCATGACGCCGGGGTGCGGCGGCGCGCGGACCACGCGCGGCGGGTCGGCCCCGATCATCAGGCGCGAGAGGCCGGCGATCGTCTCCTTCGTGGGATCCGTCGAGCCGACCACCTTGCCGCCGCGGAGCACCGTGCACCGGTGGCAGAGGGCGCGGATCTCGTCGAGCTTGTGGCTGATGTAAAGGATGGAGCAGCCCGTGGCCGCGAGCTGGCGGAGCGTGACGAACAGCTTCTCGACCGCCTGGGGCGTGAGCACCGAGGTCGGCTCGTCGAGGATGAGGAGGCGCGGATCCCCGAGCAGCGCCCGGACGATCTCGACGCGCTGGCGCTCGCCCACGGACAGCGCGTGGACGTGGCGGGTCGGGTCGAGCTCGAGCCCGTACTCGCGGGCCTTGGCGTCGATCCGCGCCTCCACGTCACGCAGCTTCGTCGAGCGCGGGAGGCCGAGCCAGATGTTCTCGGCGACGGTCAGCGTCTCGAACAGCGAGAAGTGCTGGAAGACCATCGCGATGCCCAGCGCGCGCGCGTCGTGCGGGCTGCCGATCCGTACCGGCCTGCCGTCCCACAGGATCTCGCCGGCGTCGGGGTGGACCGCGCCGTAGATGATCTTCATCAGCGTGGACTTGCCGGCGCCGTTCTCGCCGAGGACGGCGTGGATCTCGCCCGGGGCGACCGCCAGCGCGACGTCGTCGTTCGCGACGACGTGGCCGTAGCGCTTGGTGACGTGCCGCAGCTCCAGCCTGGGGGCGCCGCCCTCGTGCCGCTTCGGGCCCGTTCCACTGGAGACGCCGTCTGGCGAGGCGGAGAGGCTCACGGAAGCGCGGATACTACCCCGCGGGGGTGACACGTGCCCCGGCTTTCTCCTCCGCGCGACCAGCGACCCCGGGCGAGTGGCAGCGGATCCGGGGAAGACTCGTGCGACGCCTTGCCGCGCGAGCGGGCGGACGACCCCGTGCCCTCGTACGCACGGTCGGTGCGCGTCGAAACCCGCCCGCACTTCGCGGAGTTCACGCGCGTGTCGTCATTCACCTTTCGTGTAGGCGCTGACAGGCCGGGGCGCCTGTGGTCTCCTCGTGTCCCTCGCCTGGAGGATTGCGCCGTGAACCGACTCGCCGCCGTCGCCCTCGGTCTTCTCCTCGCGTGCGGCGCCGAGCTGTCGGCGCCCGGCGCGCCCGGCTCCGGGACGGATCCCGGAACGGACCCGGGCAGCCCCGGCGCGTGCGAGGCCGCCCCGTCGCCCGGCGTGACCAGCGGGAGCGTCGACGTGGCAGGCGTCCGGCGCACGTTCGTCCTCGTGCTCCCGACCGCGGATGCAGGCCAGGCGCTCCCGGTCTACTTCGTGTTCCACGGGGCGGGCGGGAGCGGGGCGTACTACCGGAGCTGGATGCAGTTCGAGCGCCGGGCGACGCGCCCCGGGATCTTCGTCTATCCCGACGGGCTCGCGGACGGCGGGACCACCGGCTGGCCCAACACGGGCGGGCGCGACGTCGCCTTCTTCGACGCGCTCCTCGCCCACGTGAAGGCGCGGGCGTGCGTCGACGAGCGCCGCGTGTTCGCGACCGGGTTCAGCTACGGCGGCTACATGAGCAACACGCTCGGCTGTGCGCGGGCGGGGGTGGTGCGCGCGGTGGCGCCGCTCTCCGGCGGCTTGCCCTGGGCGACGAGCTGCACGCGCACGCCCGCGGCCGCATGGATCGCGCACGGCACGGCCGACTCGACCGTCGCGTTCCCCCAGGGAGAGCGGGCGCGCGACTACTGGGTGGGCGTGAACGGCTGCGGGACCGGGACGGCGCCGGTGGCGCCGGAGCCGTGCACCTCGTACCAGGGCTGCGCCGCAGGCCACCCGGTCGTCTGGTGCGCGTTCCCCGGCGGGCACGAGGTGCCGCTCTGGGTCTACGGCGGGGTGATGGGGTTCTTCGAGTCGCTCCGTTGACGCTGGGTGCGTGGCGGCGCCCGTCCGGGCGCCGCCGCCGCATCACGACGTCCGAGCTCAGCTCTCCAGCGTCGCCTTCACCGAGAGCTCGACGTTGCCCTTGAGCGCCTGCGAGATCGGGCAGCCGTCCTTCGCGCCCTCGGCCGCCTTCTGGAACGCGTCGGCGCTCACGCCGGGGACCTTGCCCTTCACCTCGAGCGCGGACGACTTCACCTTCCACCCGCCGCCGACCTGGTCGAAGGTGACGGCGCAGGTCACCTCGAGCCGCTCCGGCGGCGTGCCCGCCTTGCCGAGGCCCGCGGAGAGGGCCATCGAGAAGCAGCTCGCGTGCGCCGCGGCCAGGAGCTCCTCGGGGCTCGTCTTCCCGTCCGAGCTCTCCGTCCGCGCCGCCCAGCTCACGGGAGCTTCCTTGAACAGGCTGCTGCTCTCCGCCGTCGTGACGCCCTTGCCCTTCGCCAGATCGCCGGTCCAGACCGCTCGCGCTCGTCGGATCGCCGCCACGTGAGACCTCCTGGGTAGTGGTTGAGGCCCCGGATATGTGTGACCGGCGCGCCGCCGGCTCGTCCCCTGCGGGGCGTTTTCACCTTCCGCGCAAGGACCGGCGACGCGCGACGCGCGGCGGGCGGGACCTCGCGCCCCGGCGGAGCGCCGCGCGCACCCGCTTCGTCGCCGACGACGGCGACCGAGAGTGAACCCCCCCCCGGTACGTCACGCGCCCGCGGGGCGACGCCGCTTGCGCACCGCGCACACGACCCGCCGGAGCCGGCTCCCGCCCGTTCTCACCCGCGCCGGGCGTGAATACCGTTGGGCCGTTGGCACCTCGACGGGTCCACTCTCGGGCGAGGGCCGAGGAGCCCATGTCCCATCGGAGCACCGAACCCGCCCGCTCGACCTCGACGCAGCACCGGGCGCGGAGCCGCTGGGCGGCCCCGGAGCTCCCGCGCGCGCCGGAAGACGAGGGCCCTCCGGGCCTCGAGGCGGTCTTCGAGGCGCTCGAGCAGCCCGTGGTCGTGTTCGACGCCGAGGGCCGGCCGGCGCGGGCCAACCCGGCGGCGCGCGAGGTCCTCGGGGCCGATCCGGTGGCGCTCGGCGCCGCGGGCGTCGCGGACCACCTGGTCCGCGTCCTGAAGGTCCGGCGGCGCGGGGGCTCGCCGCTCCTCGCCGACGAGCTCGCGTACCGGCGCGCGCTGCGCGGCGAACCGGTGCACGACTGGGTCCTCGAGTTCACGGACGGCGAGGGACGGGTCCGCGCGATGTCGGTCAATGCACGCGCGCTCCGCGCCCAGGGAGGGCGGATCGGCGGGGCGGTGGTGGTCTGGCACGAGGTCACGGGCCGCGTCGAGGTGCACGAGTCCCGCGACCGGAGCGAGGCGCTGTACCGGGGCGTCGCCGCGGGCGTCCCGGGGGCCGCGCTGTGCGTGGTCGACCGTGAGCTGCGCTACATCATCGCGGAGGGGCAGCTGCTCGCCGAGATCGGCTTCGCCCGCGAGGTCCTCGACGGGCGCCGCGTGGACGAGGTGCTCCAGGGCGAGGTCGGCGCCCGGACGGTGAGCCTGTTCCGGCGCGCGCTGGCCGGCGAGACGGTGCCCCACGAGTCCGTCTGGAACGGGCGCACGCTCCTGACCCACTTCGGCCCGGTGCGCGGGGCCGGCGGCGTCGAGGCCGCGATGTCGCTGACCATCGACATCACCGAGCGGAAACGCGCCGAGGACGCGCTCCGGGCGAGCGAGGAGCGCGCCCGCGCGCTCGAGGTCGCGCGGACGGAGGAGGCCGAGCGCGAGGCGGTCCTGCGCCGCGCCGCCGAGTCGGCGGTCCGGGCGAAGGACGAGTTCCTGGCGATGCTGGGGCACGAGCTCCGGAACCCGCTCGCGCCCATCCTCACCGCGGTCCAGATCCTCGCGCAGCGCGGCGGCGACGGCGCCGCCCGCGAGCTCGCGGCCATCGAGCGGCAGGCGCGCCACTTGACGCGGCTCGTGGACGACCTGCTCGACGTCTCCCGGATCATGCGCGGCACGGTGAAGCTCGATCGGACGGCGCTCGACCTGCGCGAGGTCCTGGTCCGGTCGATCGAGGTCGCGAGCCCGCTCCTCGAGGAGCGCGCGCACGCGCTCGAGCTCTCGATCCCCCCGGGCCTCGTCCTCGAGGGGGACGAGGAGCGGCTCGTGCAGGTGTTCTCGAACCTCCTCACCAACGCGGCGAAGTACACTCCGGCGTGCGGGCGGATCTCGGTCCGCGCGGAGCGGACGGACGCCGTCGTGCGGGTCAGCGTGGCGGATCGGGGGATCGGCATCGCGCCCGACCTCCTCCCGCGCGTGTTCGATCTGTTCGTGCAGGGAGACCGCCGCCTGGACCGCGCCCAGGGCGGGCTGGGGCTGGGCCTGGCGCTCGTCAAGGCGCTCACCGTGGCGCACGGCGGCCGGGTCGAGGCGCGCAGCGCCGGGCCGGGGCACGGGAGCGAGTTCGTGGTGGAGCTGCCCCTGGGGCGGGCGCCGGTGCATGCGGGCCGCGGCGCCGTGGGCGCGGAGCCCGTGGCGCGCGCGCGCGGCGCCGGGCGGCGGGTGCTCGTCGTCGACGACAACCGGGACGCCGCCGAGCTCCTCGCCGAGGGGCTGCGCCTGCACGGCCACGACGTCCGCGTGGCCTACGACGGGCCGGGCGCGCTCGAGGTCGCCGGCGCGTTCGATCCCGACGTGGCGCTCCTCGACATCGGCCTGCCGGTGATGAGCGGCTACGAGCTCGCGCACCGCCTGCGCGAGCGCGGCCTCCGGTGCCACCTCGTGGCGGTGACCGGCTACGGCCAGGAGGCCGATCGGCTCCGCGCCCGCGAGCACGGGTTCGAGGCGCACGTGGTGAAGCCGGTCGACCTCGAGCAGATGCGCGAGCTGGTCCGGCGCGCGCCGCGCCTGGCGGCGCGCTGATGGCGTCACCGGATCGCGTACACCACGTCCACGCGCCCCGTGAGCTCCAGCTCGCCCGGCGAGACCGCGGCGCCCGCGGCGTCGGCCGCCTCCATGCTCCTCATCATCTGGGGCTTGAACATGGGGATCGGCGCCATCCCGCCGGACTCCCCGACCTGGAGGACCTCGCCCAGCGTCACGCCCGCGGCCTTCGCGAGCGCTTCGGCCTTGACGCGCGCGGCGCCGTAGGCGGCCGCGAGGGCGCGGGCGCGCTCGGGGTTCGGGTCGTCCTTCTCGAACGTGAGCGCGCGCAGCGCGTTCGCGCCCGCCGCGGTGACCCGATCGATGGCCGGGCCGAGGCGCTCGAGGTTGCGGACGGTGACGCGGACCTCGTCGTGGACCGTGTAGCCGGTGATCGGGCCGGGGCGATCGTTCTTCCAGGGCCGCTCGACCTGCACGTCGTGGCGCGTCGTCTGGACGTCCTTCTCGGCCACGCCCGCCTCGGCGAGCGCGGCGAGCACCTTGCGCATGCGCTGGTTCGCGTCGCGCGTGACGCGGGCGAGGTCGGGGCCGGTGGCCTCGACGCCGGCGGTGAGCACGGCGACGTCGGGGCGGACCCGGACGCTGCCCTCGCCGGAGACGTGGAGCACGCGGGGCGAGCCGGGTGGGGGCGGCTGGAGCGGCGGCTGCGGCTGGGCGGCCGCGAGGAGCGGGGAGGAGAGCGCCGCGCAGGCGAGCGCTGCGAGGAGGAACGGGCGGTGAGGCATGGATCGGGCTCCGGGGTTCGAGGTCGTCTGCGAGAAGAACGCGCGACGGCGGGGATCGATCCAGACCCTCGGGGGGTACCCTCTCGAGCCCGAGCCCGAGCCCGAGCCCGAGCCCGAGCCCGAGCCCGAGCCCGGCTGCGGCGTGAAATCGGCCCGCCCCGTCCCTAGCCTACGCCCATGGCCCACGACGTCTCCGCGAGCGGCACCTTCTCCCTGGGCGAAGGCCTCGACGTGCACCGGCTCGGCTTCGGCGCGATGCGCGTGACGGGCCCCGGCATCTGGGGCCCGCCGGAGGACCGGCCGGAGGCGCTCCGCACGCTGAAGCGCGTGCCCGAGCTCGGGATCGACTTCATCGACACCGCCGACAGCTACGGACCGTACGACAGCGAGGAGCTGCTCGCCGAGGCGCTGGCGCCGTATCCGCGGGGCATGGTGATCGCGACCAAGGGCGGCCTGGTGCGGCACGGGCCCGGCAAGTGGCTGCCGGTCGGGAGGCCCGAGTACCTGCGCCAGTGCGCGCTCATGAGCGCGAAGCGGCTCCGGGTCGAGCGGATCGATCTCTGGCAGTACCACCGGCCAGACCCCAAGGTCCCGCGCGACGAGGTGTACGCGGCCATGGCGGAGCTGCAGAAGGACGGGATCGTCCGCCACCTCGGCCTCTCCAACGTGGACGTGGACGACATCCGGGCCGCGCGCCGCCACTTCCGCGTGGTCACGGTCCAGAACCTCTACAACCTCGCCGACCGCGCCAGCGAGGACGTGCTCGCCTACTGCGAGCAGGAGCGGATCGGCTTCATCCCGTGGCGGCCGCTCGACCTCGGCCCGCTCGGCGCGCCGGGCGGCGTCGTCGAGGGGGTCGCGCGGCGGCACGGCGTCACGCCGGGTGCGATCGCCCTCGCCTGGCTCCTCCGGCGCAGCCCGGTGATGCTCCCCATCCCCGGCACCGGCAAGGTGAAGCACCTTGAGGAGAACGTCGCCGCGGCGAAGGTGCAGCTCTCCGACGACGAGTTCCGGCTCCTCGACGAGAAGGGTCGCGAGGCGTCGCGCGCCCGCCGGTGATCGCCCGCTCACCCCGGGCCTGTCGAACGGCGAGCGGCGAGCGCCGCGACGCTAGTCCTCGAGGATCACGCGCGCGGGCGCGCCGTCCGCGCCCCGGAGGAGCGCGGGCAGGCAGTAGAGCCGGTACGGGCCGGGGTTCACGCGCCGGAGGTCGAGCCCCTCGATGGCCACGATGCCCGCGCCGAGCAGCCTGCGGTGCGTGATCGGCGCCTCGGCCTTCGGCGGCTCGATCGACAGGTAGTCGATGCCGACGAGCTTCACCCCGCGCTCCACCAGCCACGCGGCGGCGTCGTGCCCGATGCCCGCGTAGTCCCAGTCGAACGCGTCGCGCGAGAACATCGGGCGCGGGCCGGTGCTGTTCCGGGTGCGGAGGAGCAGCCGCTCCGGCGCGGGCCGCGGCGAGGGGAAGAGCGCCTCGAGGTCCGCCGCCCGGACGTCCGGGGCGCCGGGCACCGCAACGACCTCGCACGGGCCGACCAGGGCGTCGAGCGGCAGCGCCTCGACCGTCTTGCCGCCCTCGATGAAGTGCTGGGGCGCGTCGACGTGCGTGCCGGTGTGGAGCGCGAGGGTGAGCTTGCGCACGTCGGCGGCGTCGCCCTGGGCGCGCGACTTGATCAGCTCGAGCCTCGGGCCGTCTTCGCCGGGGTACGTGGGCATGCCGGCGCGGAGGAGCACGGTGACGTCGTGGAGCATGGCAGTTCTCCAGCGTAGCGAGAGGCGCAGCGCGGCGGAAGAGGAGACCCGAGAGGCGCGGACGAGCGAGCGCGTGAGGCGCGGGGGCTCCCACGGGTGCGGAGCCATCGCACCTCGCGCGCTGCGCCAGAGCCGAACAACTTCGCCGAGTTCGTGCGACCCAGCGGGGCGCCATCCGCGGGACTTCACGCCGTCGCCGAATGGGCGTAACGTTTCGATCGAAGCAGCAACACAGCGCGGGAGGCTGAGATAGAGGAACCGTCGAAGTCACCGACATACTCGCAGTCTCCACCGGCCTAGCGCCGGTCCGGCGTCCACCCGAGGGCGCCTCAAGCGGAACGAAGAAGCGAGAACGAGAAGAGGCCCCGTGACGGGCCTCTTCTCTTTTCTGACGGGGGCTGGGTTGTTTCACGGGGGCTGCGCCCCCGGGCTGTTGCACGGGGGCTGCGCCCCCGCCCCAGGAGCAGAGCTCCTGGGGCCCCACCCCTGCTGCGCGGGGCCCTGGGCCGTGCTCGCCCCTTCGCGGCTGCGCGCGGCTGCCCCGCGGGGAGGGACTGGCGTCCCTCCCCCGCGCTGCGCGCGGGGCCCCCGCCCTGCGGGACGGGCTCGGGCTCGTTCACGGGCTCGTTCACGGGTGGTCGTGGCGGTATCTTCTCGGCATGAAGAGCCTCGACCGGAAGCTGCGCGTCATCCTCGACGGGAAGTACACGCCGGACCACTTCATCCTCGCCGACGCGAAGGACGCCGACATGGCGTGGGGCGTCGCGGCGACCGGGCCGGCGCGGGCCGAGGACGGGACGCCGGCGGCCGGGCGGCGGTACCGCACGCGCCCGGAGTTCCTGGACGGGATGCGGGCGATCGTGCGGCAGGGCGAGCAGGACGTGCTCCTCGCCTCGGCCTCCAACGCCGAGGTGCTCGCGCGCGAGGGGCTGTTCGACGGCGGCCCGGTCACGCTCGCGATCCGGGCGAACGACGCGACCGACATCTGGCGGCCGCGCGGACACGCCTACGAGCACGAGCCCTCGCGGCCCTTCCGGACGGCGAACCTCGAGGCGGTGAAGCCGTTCTGCGATCTCGGCTTGTACTCGGTGACGTTCAACAACCAGCTCGCCCACGACCTCGCGTCGCTGGAGGCGTACGCGCGGTTCCGCGCCGAGGCGGCGCGGCTCGGGTTCCGGCACTTCCTCGAGGTCTTCAACCCGAACGCACCGGCAGGGCTCGGGCCGGCCGACCTCCCGCACTTCGTGAACGACTCCATCGCCCGGGCGCTCGCCGGCGTGACCGCGGCGGAGCGGCCGCTCTTCCTCAAGGTCGCGTACAACGGGCCGGCCGCGCTCGAGGAGCTCGTCGGGTACGACCCGACGCTCGTCGTGGGCGTGCTGGGCGGGGCGGCGGGGACGACGCGCGACTGCTACGAGCTCCTCGCGCAGGCGGAGCGGCACGGCGCGCGCGTGGCGCTCTTCGGCCGGAAGATCAACGTCGCGGAGTCGCCGCTCGATCTGGTCGCCCTCATGCGGCCGGTGCTCCGGCGGGAGCTGACGCCGGAGGAGGCGGTCCGCGCCTACCACGGCGCGCTGGCGAAGAGGAAGCTCCGTCCGGCGCGCGCGCTCGAGGACGACCTGCAGCTCACGGAGTCCGTGCTGAAGGCGTGAGGTCGCCATGCGCCGAGGGGTCCTCTGCGGCGGCTCGATCATGGTCGACGTCAACAAGACGATCGACCGCTGGCCCGAGGAGGACGGGATCGCCTTCATCGAGGGAGAGACCAGCGACTCGGGCGGCCCCGGGTTCAACCTGGCGGTGGATCTCGCGCGGCTCGGGGCCCCGTTCCCGATCGACGTGGTGGGCGTGCTCGGCGACGACGTGCACGGCCTGCTCGTGCGGGAGGTCTGCCGCGCGGCCGGCCTCGGCGCGGCGGGGCTCACCACGCTCCCCGGCCTGCGCACCTCGCACACCGACGTCATGATCGTGAAGGAGGACGGCCGCCGGACGTTCTTCCACGACCCGGGCGCGAACGCGGTCCTCGCGCCGGAGCACTTCGACCTCGCGCGGAGCGCGGCGCGGATCCTCCACCTCGGCGCCCCCGGGATCCACGCGACGATGGACCGGGAGCGCCCCGGAGGCAACGGCTGGGCCGAGGTCCTCTCCCGCGGGCGCGCGGCGGGGATGTGGACCAACCTCGAGCTCGTGACGCTCGTGCCGGAGCGCCAGCGGACGCTCGCGCTCCCGTGCCTGCCGCACCTCGACAGCGTCGTGGTCAACGAGCTCGAGGCCGGCGCGCTCGCGGGGATCGACACGCACCGGGACGGCGCGCCCGACCTCGACCGCGCGGAGGCCGCCGCGCGCCGGCTGCTCGAGCTCGGGGTGCGGGAGCTCGCGGTCGTCCACTTCCCGACCGGCGCCGTCGCGGCGGCGCGCGGTGGGCGCGCGTTCCGGCAGGGCTCCGTCCGCGTGCCGCCCGCGGAGGTGAAGAGCACGAACGGCGCCGGCGACGCGTTCGCCTCGGGCGTGGTGCTCGGCCTGCACGAGGGGTGGCCCGTCGAGCGGTGCCTCGAGGCCGGCGTCTGCGTCGCCGCCGTGAGCCTCGGGGCCTTCAGCACCTCCGGCGCCATCCGGCCGATCGAGGAGTGCCTCGCCTACGGGCGCGCGCACGGGTTCCGGGGGACGGGCGGACCGGGGTCGTCGTAGAGTACGCCCATGACCCGCTCCCGGCTCGAGGGCGCGATGTACGGCCTCCTCGTCGGCGACGCCCTGGGCGTCCCGTACGAGTTCCACGCTGCCAGGGACCTCCCGCCGCGCGCGCGGCTCGAGCTCGCCCCGCCCGCGGGCTTCGCGCCCGCCCACGCGGGCGTGCCGCCCGGCACCTGGTCCGACGACGGCGCCCACGCGCTCTGCCTGCTCGCCTCCCTGCTCGAGCGCGGGCGGCTCGACGTCGAGGACCTCGGCCAGCGCCTCGTGCGCTGGTACGAGGAGGGGTACCTCGCGGTGGACGGCCACGTGTTCGACGTCGGCGTCCAGACCCGCAGAGCCGTCGGCGCGCTCCGCGCCGGAGCGCCCGCGCTCGAGGCCGGCCCCTCGCGCGAGCGGGACAACGGGAACGGTTCGCTCATGCGGGTCCTCCCGCTGGCGCTCTGGCACCGCGGCGCCGACGCCGAGCTGGTCCGGGACGCGTGCCTCCAGTCGCGCGTGACCCACGGTCACGCGCGCGCGCAGGTCGCGTGCGCGCTGTACTGCCTCTGGGCGCGGTCGATCGCGGAGGGCCGCGGCGACGCCGACGCGTGGGCGGACGCGACCGCGCGGGTCCGCGCGTGCGTCGCGGGTGAACCTTCGCTCGTTCACGAGCTGGAGGAGGAGCTCCGCCCGGACGATCCGCCGGGCGGGCAGGGCACCGGCTACGTCGTGGACTGCCTGCGGTCCGCGCGCCTCGCGGTGGCCGCCGGGCCGTACGAGGTGGCGGTGCGCGCCGCGATCGCGCTCGGCAACGACACCGACACGACCGCCGCCGTCGCCGGCGGCATCGCGGGCCTGCGCGACGGGATCGACGCGATCCCCTCCCGCTGGCTCGACGCGCTCCGCGGCAAGGAGCTCTGCGCACCGCTCGTCGACGGGCTCGTGGCCCGCGCGACGTGACCTCCCCGGTCCGCGCTGGCGGACGGTGGCATGAGCCGCCGGGCTAGAGCCGCGTGCCGACGCCGATCGCCATCCGGAAGGTGAACGAGGCCTCGAGCTCATCCGACTGCGGGGGCTCCTTCCGCACGGCGATGAGGTACACGGGGGCCGCGCCGGTGGCGTAGAGGAAGGTGCGGCGCCCGATGTCGCGCGAGACCACCGCGATCGGGGCGAACTGCAGCGCCACGCCGGTCTCCGGGGGCCGGACCGCCCGCGTCTCCGAGCGGTACTCCTTGTGGATGATCGTCGGGCCGGCGATCGCCCCGAGCTCGAGGGAGAAGCCGGCCACGTCCCACGCGTGCGTCGCGCCGAACTCGAGGTCGAAGGTGTTCGCGGTCGTCCAGACCTCCCGGGACCCCCGGAAGCTGCTCGCGCACCAGCCGACGTGGGCCTGGATCGTGACCTCGCGCAGGGCGATCGACGTGCCGGCGGCCGTGCCGCTGCAGAACGCCTTCTCGACGACCACCGGGCTGCGACTCCGGCCCTCGAGCTCGAGCGCGTAGGCCGACCGCGCGAGGGGGTTGCCGCCCTTGCGGACGAGCCGCGCATACGCGAGCCGCCGGAGCCGCGCCGGGTCGACGGCCGTGGTCGCGCCCGGCTGGGCGGCGATCTCGCCCTCCAGCAGCTCGTCGGCCCCGCGCCCGCGGACGAAGTAGCTCCCCGCGCGCAGGCTGAGGCGCCGGACGCGATCGTCGCGCCCGACCTCGCCGACGACGGGACCGTCGAGCGAGCCCGCGAAGACGAGCCAGGTGCGGCCGGCGGGGAACTCCAGCCAGCCGCGGCGCGGGTCGTTCCGTTCGAGCGTGGCCAGCACGACGTCGCCGTGGCCGCGCACGTCGTACCGGAACGTCGGGTGCTGGAGGCCCGCGAGCGAGCGGCTCGAGCCGCGGACGGTCGCGTCGTAGGCGTGGCGGTACGCCTCCTCGAGCGTCACCAGGCCGTCCGCGTCCGCGTCGGCGGCGCCGAGGAGGCCCGACACGAGCGCGTGGGTGAAGAAGCTCCCCCGGAGCTCGTCCGACTCCTGGCTGTCCTCCGAGGCCGCGCTCGACGTGAGGAAGACCGCGCCCTCGCCCGGGAGCCGCTCGCTCACGGCCAGCTCGAACTGCGCGATCGGCGTCCCGCCCTTCACGCGGGTGAGCGCGCCCGAGCGGCAGGCGTCGAGGACCAGCATGCGAAAGCCGGCAGCCGAGCCGCGCACGAGCTGCTCCAGCTCGCCGAGCTGGAGCGTGCTCGCGCCGAGGTGGAGCGCGGCCGCGTCCGCGTGCCCGGAGTAGTAGACGAGGAGCATGGCCTCGCGGGCGGACTCGCGGATCCGCTGGTTGACGGCGATGAGCGCCCGGCGGACCGTGTCGGCGTCGCGGCCCCGGAGCAGCACCAGGTTCTCGGGCCGGACGCCGCCGACGTCCTGGAGGACGCCGGCCACCCGGCCGGCGTCGGCCTCCGCCCAGCGGAGCGGCAGCTGCGGCGCCTGCCCCTCGTCGTTCCCCACCACCACCGCGAACCGCTCCACCTGCGCGGCGCCGAGCGCCGGCAGGACGAGCAGCGCGGCGCCGATCAGCGCTTGACGAACGTCCATCGCGTCACCTGGCAGCCCGCGGGGCCGGTGCCCGCGGCGGCGGCGTCCACGAGCGCGCGCACCGGCGCGAGGTCCAGGGGCCGGTCGCAGAAGAGGCCGAAGACCTGCTCTTCACCCGCCGTCGCGTCGAGGCGCGTCGCGAGCGGGAGCGCCACCTCCGCCCCGGCCTTCACCTGCGCCGCCCGATCTCCCTCCGGGAAGTAGACGGAGGCGTGGCCCGCCGGGTCGAGGCTCAGCACCGCGACGTACGCCGGCTCCCGGAGCGAGACCGCGAACCGGACCGCGTCGCCCGCCGCGACCTTCTCGCCCGGCGCCGCCCGGCGGACCTCGCCGCCGTGGCGGACGTACATCGCGAGGGCCGGCCCCGCGCCCTTCGTCCTCGTCCCGGCGGGCTCCGGCGGGGGGAGCAGGAAGAGCCCCGCCGCGGCGGCGGCGGCGGCCAGCGCGCCCGCGGCGGCCGCCCAGCGGCGCCGCGCGCGCGGCGGCGGCACGGCGCGATGGACGACGCTCTCGTCGGCCCGGAACGGCGGGAGCGGCTCCGACCGCACCTGCTCGAGCTCCTCGAGCGCCGTCCGGCACCGGTCGCATCCGACGACGTGCGTCCGCAGCGCGTCCGCCTCGGCCGGCGCGAGCTCGCCGGCGACCCATCGATCGAACCGCAGCGCCGAGTGGCAGGCCGGCCAGGCGGCGTTCGCGAGTGAGGTGCTCATGCCGTTCGCTCCGCGCGCCCCCGCTCGACGTCGACCACGCCCTGGGCGCGCTCCAGGAGATAGCCGACCTTCCGCCGCGAGCAGCCGAGCTGCGCGGCGATCTCGTCGTAGGTCATGCCGTCCACGTGGTGGTAGACGACCGCCGCGCCCACCTCCTCCGGGAGCGTGGCGAGCAGATCCCGCACCTCGACGAGCGCGTCCGCCCGGGCGCGCCCGGCCGTCGGGAGCATGGGGACGACGTGCAGCTCGACGAGCCGCGCGCCGGTGCGCCGGTTGCGCAGGACGTTCAGGCAGTGGTGCGTCGTGGCGCCGTACAGCCAGCCGACCACGGAGCGCGCCGCGCGGACGTCGCCCGGCGCACGGAGCAGCGCGGCGAACACCTCCTGCAGCGCCTCCTGGGCGTCGGCCTCGTTGCCCAGGATGGCGCGCGCCCGCCGGAGGACGAGGTGCCCGTGGCTCCGGTAGAGCCGCTCGATGTCGTCGGGCGCGAGGCTCACGGCGCTGGACAGTCGGGCGGCGGGGGCACGGAGAACATGCCGATCTCCACCGGCACCGACGTCCCCCAGGGACTGACGGGGGAGAGGCGGTAGGGAGCATCGCAGTAACGCTCGGCGGTTGCCGCGTCCGAGACGGAGGCGATCGCGAGCACCTCCTCGATGCAGGCCGTGCGCTCCGCTTCCGTCATGCACGCGAACGGCTCTACCCGCACGAGGTGGTATCCGGAGCCGAGCCCGCTCGGCGCTCCCAGCCACCACGCCGTGAGCGTTCCTGCCTCCGCCGGTCCGTCCAGATAGACGATCCAGTGGCCCACGCTGGCGCCGAACCCCACCTCTCCGGCGGCGATCGCCGGCTCGATGCGGTCGGGCAGCCAGCCGAGCGGGATCGCAACGAGGTTGCCGCGCGCGAACGCGACCTCGCCGTCCTCCAACCTCTGGAGCGGAAGGTCCGGTGGGGGATAGTCGTAGATCCGGATGGTGAACCAGGGGTCGCTCGTTCTGGTCTGCGGCATCCCCCCGCGGAAGTCGGGATCGACCTGGTCCATCGACGGCGGCGCACCGAGCTGCCAGACGAAGACGATCTCCTTCGGGCCGGGCGGATCGGCGGAGGTCACCTCGCCGTGGACCACCAGCTGCGTGTCGCCGGGGTAGCCCGAACCACCGACCGAGCACCCGGCGAACGCGGACGCGACGACGAGGAACGCACCGACGGAGGGCAAGCGGGTCATGGCAGGTCCGGCCTCGGGAATACCACGGTCGCGAGCCCGTCGGGCAGGTCTGGGAGGCGCGCGGCGCGGACTCCGGCGTCGCCCACGGCATGGACGAATCCGTCCGCGAGGACGGGAGACGAACCGGCGGCGAGCAGCACGAGCACGGGGGCGTGGCTCCTCATCGGGTGCTCCGGGGCGACGGTCGGAACGGCTCTCGTCGTCTGGACCGCGAGCGCCGCACAACGTGCAACCCGCCGCGCGCGGGGCCCCGACCCCCGGCTCGTCCCGTCTTCAGGCCGCGGTGGCGGCCCCGCGGCCGGCGGCGGGAGGCAGGCTGGGCATCGGCAGACCCATCGACCCGGCGACGGCGCGGAGGAGTTCGGCCTCTGCGATGGTCGCATGCCCGTCCGAGAGGACGCACGCGGCCGCGGCCGCGACGAGCCGGGCCTTGACCGGGGGGGTCGCCTGGTCGAGGTGCGCGAGCGCGGCGTCGAGCCGGTGCACGTCGATCCGCTCGCGCGGGAGGACGCGCCAGGACGCGTGGATCCCGAGCGCGGCCACGCCGGCGTCGAGGGCCCGCTGCGCGCCCTCGGGCTCGCGGTGTCCGGCCCAGGCCAGTGCCGAGAGGAGGTCCAGCGTCTCGACCTCGACCTGCGCGAGCGCCTGCACCCGCCCCCCGGGGCGCACCTCGCCGAGGAGCGGCGCGAGCCTGCGGCGCACGAGCCGCTGGAGCGCCCACTCGTGGAGGGTGGTGCGGCCGTCGCCGGCGGCGAGCGCGGCGAGCTCCTCGAGGAACGCGCGCGCCTGCTCCGGCGAGAGGGAGTCGAGCGCGGGCAGGGCGAGGTCGAGGAGCGGGAGCCGGTCCTGGGCGGCCACCGCGCCGAGGGCGCCGCCGAGCCGATCCACCTCGCGGGCGAGGGCGGGGTCGCGGACGGCGCCGAGCTGGCGCTGGCGGGTCGCCGCGTCGCCGTCGAGGACCAGGGCGAGCGCGACGGCGCGGGCGCCGAAGGGCTCGCGCGCGGCGCGGGTGAGCTCGTCCGGGAACGCGGCGAGCGCCGCGTGCGCGTGGGCGAGGTGCTCCGGCGCCGGACGGCCGATGCTCGCCGCGGCGGCGGCCGCGAGCGGGAGCGCAGCGGCGCCGAGCGCGGCGGCAGGCGTCGGAGCACCCTCGGCGAAGACGCCGCGGCGCGGAGCCGGCTCCGGCGCCGGTTTCGGGGTGAGCGCGGCGAGCGGTCCACTCCGGAGCCGCTTCAGCCGTTCGTCGAGCGGCGGGTGCGTCGAGAGGAACCCGCCGGTGATCCCGCCCAGACCGTTCGCGAAGAAGAAGTGCGCGGCCTCGGGCGCGTGCGGGTTCGCGAGCGCCGAGCCGTGGTCGCGGATCTTGGCGAGCGCCCCCGCGAGTCCCGCGGGGTTGCGCGTGAACTGGACCGCGGCGGCGTCGGCGAGGAACTCGCGCTGGCGCGAGACCGCGAGGCGGATGAGCCGGCCGAAGAACGCGCCGATCGCGCCCGCGACGAGGAACACGAGCCCGACCGCGACGAACGCGCCGGCGCCCTTTCCGCGGCTCCGCGACCGCCACCGCGGCCCGCTCCCGAAGATGCGGAGCAGGAGCCGCCCGACGAGCGCGAGCGCGGTGAGCCCACCCACGACCGCGATGAGCCGCATGTTGAGGCGGGCGTCCGCGTGGAGCACGTGCGAGAGCTCGTGGGCGAGGACCCCCTGGAGCTCGTCCCGGCTGAGCTGGTCGAGGGCGCCGCGCGTGACGGCGACGACCGCCCGGTCCGGCGTGGAGCCCGCGGCGAAGGCGTTGATCGAGGACTCCTCGGGCAGCACGTACAGCCGCGGGACCGGCACCGCCGCGGCGATCGACATCTCCTCGAGCACGTTCACCGCGCGTCGCTCGTCGGGATCCTGCGTGCTCCGGTCGACCGGCACGCCCCCGAGCATCCGCGCGAGGGCGTCGCCGCCGTCCCGCCCGAGCCGGAGCGCGTGCCAGGCCGTGCCGAGGAGGATGATGGCCGAGACCACGCCGGCGGCGGGGAGGAGCGCCCTGCGGAACCGCTCCGGCCCGGCCTCGACCGGACCGGCCGCTTCGTACTCCGCGGTCACGGCCCGGTAGCCGCGCCGCATCGACGGCTCCGCCCCGGAGAGGACGAGCGTGATCCCCACGTCCGCGAGGAGGACCGTCAAGGCCCAGGCGAGCGCGAACAGCACGACGAGGACGCCCGTCCGCCGCTTCGCCGCCGCCTGGGCGGCGAAGAAGTCCATGGTGCTGCGGCCGCGGTCCGCCATCGCCGCCGTCCGCTAGAAGGCGACTTTCACCGGCTCGCGCTCCGCCGCCACGTTCAGCTCGAAGAGCTGCGCGGGCGCGAAGCCGCCGGCGAGCAGCACGCCGGGGAACGTCTCGCGCGCGTTGTTGTAGGTCATCACCGCGTCGTTGTACGCCTGCCGCGCGAACGCGATCCGGTTCTCGGTCGAGGTGAGCTCCTCGGTGAGCTGCATCATGTTCTGGTTGGCCTTGAGGTCCGGGTAGGCCTCGGCGAGCGCCATGAACCGCGTGAGGACGCCCGAGAGCGCGCCCTCGGCGGAGGAGAGGCCGGCCATGGCCGACGGATCCCCGGGCGCGGCCGCCGCAGAGCGCGCGGCGGTGGCGGCGGCGTTGCGCGCAGCGATCACGCGCTCGAGCGTCTCCCGCTCGTGCTTCAGGTAGCCCTTGGCCGTCTCGACGAGGTTCGGGATGAGGTCGTAGCGCCGCTTGAGCTGGACGTCGATCTGGCTGAACGCGTTCTTGTAGGCGTTCCGCTTGGTGACGAGGCCGTTGTAGAGGGCGATCGCCCAGATCACGGCGATGACGACGAGGACCAGCAGGACGAGGACCGAGATCGACATCAGCTTCCCTCCCGGCGCGCGTGTCGCGCCGAGCCAAATGATGGCACAGTTGCACCCAGCGGTGAACGCTCCCGAGCCCGAGCCCGAGCCCGAGCCCGAGCCCGAGCCCGAGCCCGAGCGCGAGCGCGAGCCCGGCAGATCCTCGGGTGCGGGCTCGTTCGCGGGCGTCATGTAGGATGATGGGCGGATGCGGATCCTCCTCGTGGAAGACGACCGGATGCTGGGGGCAGGGCTCCAGGTCGGCCTGCGCCAGCAGGGCTGGGCGGTCGACTGGGTGCGCGACGGCGAGCTCGCCGAGGAGGCGCTCCGGGGGGAGCCGTACGACCTCGTCCTGCTCGACCTCGGGCTGCCGAAGAAGGGCGGCCTCGAGGTGCTCGCCGGCCTCCGCGCGCGCAAGAACGCCGTGCCCGTCCTGATCCTGACGGCGCAGGACGCGGTCGGCGATCGGGTGGCCGGCCTCGACGCCGGCGCGGACGACTACGTCGTGAAGCCGTTCGATCTCGACGAGCTCGCCGCCCGGATCCGGGCGCTGCACCGCCGGAGCGGCGGCCGGGCCGAGCCGCGCCTCGGCGTGGGCGGGCTCGTGCTCGACCCGGCCGCGCACGAGGTGACGCTCGACGGCGCCGCCGTCCCGCTCTCCGCGCGCGAGTTCGCGCTGCTGCAGGCGCTCCTCGAGCGGCCCGGCCGGCCGCTCTCGCGTGCGCAGCTGGAGGAGCGGCTCTACGGATGGGGCGAGGAGGTCGAGTCGAACGCGGTGGAGGTGCACGTGCACGCGCTGCGGAAGAAGCTCGGCGCGCACTGGATCCGGACGCTGCGCGGGGTCGGCTACATGGTGCCGGGGAGGCAGGATCGATGACGTCGGTCCGGCAGAAGCTGCTCGTCGCGCTGCTCCTCGCCGTGGTCGCGGCCGAGGCGCTCGGCGGCTGGCTGACCTACGTCTTCGCCCGCAACCAGCTCGACAACGTCTTCGACTACCACCTCCGGCAGATCGCGCTCTCGCTCATGTACCCGGGCCCCGACCGCGTGAACGCGCGGCGGGCGGGCCCGGAGCTCGACTTCTCGATCGAGGTGTACGGGGACGGGGTGCGGACCTTCCTCTCCCGGCCCGACGCGCCGCTGCCCCGCATCTCGCAGCTCGGCTACTCCACCGTGGACGGGGTCGCCGGGAGGTGGCGCATCTTCGCGATCCAGGTCGGCGCGGAGACCGTCGTCGTCGGCCAGCTCCAGCGGACGCGCGAGCGCCTGGCCTGGCAGGCCGCGTCGAAGACGGTGGTCCCGCTCGCCTTGCTCCTGCCCGTCCTCGCGCTCCTCGTCTGGACGATCGTCGGGCGCGGGCTCGCGCCGCTCTCGCGCCTGGCCGACGCCGTGACCGCGCGGACCCCGGACTCGCTGGATCCCGTCGACGAGCGCGGGGTCCCGCTCGAGGCGCTGCCGCTGGTCCGGTCGCTCAACGACCTCCTCGAGCGGCTGCGCGGCGCCATGGCCGCGCAACGCGCCTTCGTCGCCGACGCCGCGCACGAGCTGCGGACCCCGCTCGCCGCGCTCAAGCTCCAGCTCCAGCTCGCGGAGCGTGCGCCGGAGGGGCCGGAGCGCGCGGCGGCGCTGGCGGAGCTCGCGGGCGGGCTCGAGCGCGGGGCGCACCTCGTCGCGCAGCTCCTCACGCTCGCGCGCCAGGATCCGGGCGCTGCGGCCGCGGCGGCGCCGACGCCGGTCTCCCTCCCGGCGCTGGTCGAGCACGCGGTCGCGGACCACCACGTGGTGGCGGAGGCGAAGGGGATCGACCTGGGCGCCGCGCGCGTCGACGCGGCGGTGGTCGAGGGCGACCCGGCGGCGCTGCGGACCCTGCTCGCGAACCTGGTGGACAACGCCATCCGCTACACGCCCGCGGGCGGGCGCGTGGACGTCTCCGCCGGCCTCGAGGGCGGCGCGCCGTTCCTCGAGGTCGCGGACACCGGCCCCGGGATCCCGCCCGCCGAACGGGAGCGCGTCTTCGCCCGCTTCTATCGGCTCCCCGACGCGCCCGCGCAGGGGAGCGGCCTCGGCCTCAGCATCGTGAAGGCGATCGCCGATCGTCACGGCGCGGCGGTGGCGCTCTCCGAGACGCCCGGCGGCGGGCTCACGGCGCGGGTGCGGTTCCGGGCCGGGGCGGCGCGACGCCCGGCGGCGTGAGCGGGCGCTTGACGTTGCGTCAATACGCGTGCGTTTCGCGCCGGGTGCCGTCGTGCCAGCATCGGGCCGAGCGCGCCCGTCGGCGCGGGGAGGGGACACCATGGCATCGTGGATCGCTGCGGCGGCGCGCGGCTCTCGCCCTCGATCACGCTCGTCGCCGGCGACGAGGCGCAGGAGGTGGTCCGGCGGTACGTCCGCCGCCACGTCCTGCTCCGCCGGAGCCCCTGAAGCCAGTGCGCCGTTCGGAGGTCGTCCTCGGTCCGCGGGCGCTCAGCAGCCGGCGCCGGTGAACCCGCAGAACTTCACGTCTGCGATGACGCTCGTGCCGGCCGCGCTCCCGTCGGTGGCCCAGAGCCGCGCGCCGGGCTCCGGGGTCGTGCCCGACGCGCGCGCGCCGAACAGCAGCCTGCCGTTCACGATGGTGAGGTCAAAGGCCGCGCCGTCCCCGTCGGGGTTGAGGTCGGCCAGCATGGTGGTCCCGCCTTCGGTCCCGTCCGACTTCCAGAGCTCGCAGCCATGGGTCGAGTCGGTCCCCTTGAAGTAGACCTCGCCGTGGTACGGAGTGAACGGCACCGTGGGGCCGAAGCAGTACCAGGTTTCCTCGAGCATGCTCGACTTCACCAGCACGGGAGCGGTCTCGCCCTCGGCGATCTTCCAGACGGAGAGGCTGGTCCCGTCGTCGGTCTGGAAGAACAGAGTTCCGTCGAGGACGCCGAACAGCGACGGGTACCGGAAGCCGTCGAGCATGTCCGGGGTGGTGACCATCCGCGTGCCCTCGGCGGTTCCGTCCGTCTTCCACAGCCGACTCTCGGTCCCGCTCATCACCTCGAAGTAGATCTCGTCGCCGAACCTGGTGGGGGAGTAAGCCCTGGCGTCCCCGTAGCCGGTCACCAGCTCCGTCGTGGTGCCGTCCGTCCTCCAGAGCCTGTCGGCCCGGTCCTCGCAGCGTGCGATGAAGTAGACCCACCCGCCGAGCTCGACGAAGTCGCCGGGGCCGGAGTCGCAAGTTCCTGGGCAGACGTCCGCGACGAACACGGTTCCACTCGCGGTGCCATCGCTCCTCCAGAGCTCGAGCCCTTCCGCTTCGGTCCACCCCGAGAAGTAGAGCTCCTGCTCGAGCCCCTCGCCGATCACCCCGAACTCCCGGGGCCACGCGACCTCGTGCACGCTCTTCAGCTCGACCGTGCCCTCCCAGGTACCGTCCGTCTTCCACAGCGCCCGGCGCGGCCAGTAGGGATCGTCGGCCGCGAAGTAGAGCTCTCCCCGGAACACCACGAGCGGTTCGCCCGGGTATGAGCCCAACGCCGATTCCCAGACGATGTCCCTCACGAGGTAGGCCCCCCTGCCGTCCGTCATCCAGAGCTCGACCCCGTGAGCTCCGTCGTCCGCGGTGAAGTAGACCCGTCCGTTCAGGGCGGTCATGCCCTCCGGGTTCGAGCTGCCGCCGGGGTTGATGTTCGCCACCCTCCACGAGCGGCTCCCGTCGGTCGCCCACAGCTCCCGGTCGCCGCCGAAGACGGCGGTGAACACCGCGATCGTGGTGCAGGTGATCGGCACGTTCACGTCGGCCGTGGCGACGCCGGTGGCCGCCGCGCCCGCGGTGCACTGGATGACGCCGCTCGGGATCGGAGACGTGGAGCTGCCGATCTCCAGGTCGTAGCGAGCGCCGTCGTCGATCTGCTGTTCGAAGGTGAACGTCCCGTTGCCCGGGACCCAGAGGTGGCCGTGCCCGTTCCAGACGTCGAACCCGCTGCCCTCGAGCCCGCTCACGGTGACGCTGAAGACGCGCGGCGGACCGGGCTCCGGGTCGCGGTCCCCGCCGCCGCCACCGCAGCCGAGGGCCACGACGTTCACGAACAGTGCAGCACCGACCGCTTGGATCCGCATGGCCCGTTCCCTCTCCCCGGCGCTCGCGCGAGCCGCCGTCGGCGCGGGAGTGTAGCCGAGCACGCGCGCGCGGTGGTGTCGCGCGCGCATCGGACGGTGCTCGAGATTCGCAGATGCGCGAGAACGCTGGGCTTCGGACACCGTGACGCTGCGCTCGCGTTCCGGGGGGTCAGCGCCGCATCCGCCCCAGGAACCGCGCGAGCCGGCCGATCGCCTCCCGCAGGTCGTCCTCGTGCGGGAGGAACACGACGCGGAAGTGATCGGGGTCCTTCCAGTTGAAGCCGGTCCCCTGGACGAGCAGCACCTTCTCCTCCTCGAGGAAGTCGAGGATGAACTGCTGGTCGTTCTTGATCGGGTAGACCGCAGGGTCGAGCCGGGGGAAGAGGTAGAGCGCGGCCCGGGGCTTCACGCAGGTGACGCCGGGGATCTGGGTGAGGAGCGACCAGGCGAGGTCGCGCTGCCGGCCGAGCCGCCCGGTGGGGAGCACGAGGTCCTCGATGCTCTGCCGCCCGCCGAGCGCGGTCTGGATCGCGGTCTGCCCGGGCACGTTCGCGCAGAGCCGCATCGAGGCGAGCATGTCGAGCCCCTCGATGTAGTCGGTGGCCTGGCGCTTGTCGCCCGCGACGACCATCCAGCCGGCCCGGTACCCGCACGCGCGGTAGTTCTTCGAGAGCCCGTTGAACGTGAGGCTCAGGACATCCGGCGCGAGGGAGGCGAACGACACGTGCTTCGCGCCATCGTAGACGACCTTGTCGTAGATCTCGTCGCAGCAGACGATGAGCTGGTGCTGGCGCGCGATCTCTGCGATCTCGCGCAGCAGCTCCGGCGGGTAGAGCGCGCCGGTGGGGTTGTTCGGGTTGATGAGGACGATGGCGCGGGTGCGCGGGCCGACCTTCTTCCGGATGTCGGCCAGGTCCGGCAGCCAGTCCGACCGCTCGTCGCAGAGGTAGTGGCGCGCCGTGCCGCCGGAGAGGCTCACCGCCGCGGTCCAGAGCGGGTAGTCCGGCATCGGGACGAGCACCTCGTCCTCGCGGTCGAGGAGCGCCTGCATCGCCATGACGATGAGCTCGGAGACGCCGTTGCCGAGGTAGATGTCCTCGATGCCGACGCCCGGGATCTCCTTCTGCTGGCAGTAGTGCATCACCGCCTTGCGCGCGGAGAACAGGCCCTTCGAGTCCGAGTAGCCGGACGCGCCCCGGAGGTTCCGGATGACGTCGACGACGATCTCCTCGGGCGCCTCGAAGCCGAACGGGGCAGGGTTGCCGATGTTGAGCTTGATGATCTGGTGCCCCTCGTCCTCCATCCGCTTGGCGACCTGGAGGACCGGCCCGCGGATGTCGTAGCAGACGTCGTCGAGCTTCGACGACTTGCGGACCGGGCGGCCGGCGGCCAGCTCGGAGAGGGGTTGGGGGGACGGCTCCTTCACGGTCACGCTGCGCAGCTCCTGCTTCACGGAAGACACCTCTGTTGTGGGTCCCGGCCGGGACCGGAGCCCCGAGCACATCACGAACTTGCCCCGCCGTCACGCGGACTTGCGGCGGCACGGCGACCTGCGCCCATCTGCGCCAGGTGCGGCCCCCGGATCCCGGCCCCCGCCGGGGATGCAGGCTCTTAAGTTTCTCTTAAGGCGGGGTGCCTAGGGTGACACTCGACGGCGGCCCGACATGCCGCCCACTCACACGGAGGATTCAAGCATGCCTGGTTTCGCGAAGCGCGCTCCCGTCGCCGCCCTCGCGGTCGCGAGCGTCGCCGCGGCCGGGGCGCTTGCCCTGGCCAACCCCCTCCGGACCTTCGCCAAGGACGCGCCGGCGCGTCCGGCGGAGGCCGGTTCTCCCTCTGCCCCGCCGGTCGGCGGCGCGCCCGTCCAGACGCTCCCCGACTTCACGGCCATCGTCCGCCAGTACGGCCCGGCGGTCGTCAACGTGAGCACCGTCGGCGCGAACCGCGACGACGAGAACCCGCTCCGCCGGTTCGGGATGCCGTTCGGCGGCCCGATGCCCCGCGGCGGCGGCCCGATGGTCCGCGGCCAGGGCTCCGGGTTCATCGTGAAGAGCGACGGCCTCGTGCTCACCAACGCGCACGTCGTCGCGAACGCCACCGAGGTCACGGTCAAGCTCACCGACAAGCGCGAGTTCAAGGCGAAGGTCGTGGGCCAGGACAAGGAGACCGACGTCGCGGTGCTCAAGATCGAGGCGAAGGACCTTCCCACCGTCCGCATCGGCGACGCCTCGCGCGCCCAAGTCGGCGAGTGGGTGCTCGCCATCGGCTCGCCGTTCGGGTTCGAGAACAGCGTCAGCGCGGGCGTCATCTCCGCGCGCTCGCGCTCGCTCCCGGGCGAGGGCTACGTGCCGTTCATCCAGACCGACGTGGCGGTCAACCCCGGCAACTCGGGCGGCCCGCTCTTCAACCTCCGCGGGGAGGTGGTCGGGATCAACTCGCAGATCTTCAGCGGCTCGGGCGGCTACATGGGCATCAGCTTCGCGATCCCCATCGACGTCGCGATGAAGGTCCAGCAGCAGCTCGTGGCCACCGGCAAGGTCGTGCGCGGCCGGATCGGCGTCATGATCCAGGACGTGAACGCCCAGCTCGCGCGGTCGTTCGGGCTGCCCCGGCCCGCCGGCGCGCTGGTCTCGAACATCGAGAAGGACGGCCCCGCCGCCCAGTCGGACCTCAAGGTCGGCGACGTCATCATCGGCCTGAACGGCCAGGACATCCTGAGCTCGGGCGATCTCCCCCCGCGCATCGCGGACATCCCGCCCGGCAAGGAGGCGCGCCTCAAGATCTGGCGGGACAAGAAGGAGCGCGAGGTGGTCGTCAAGGTGGGCGCCTCGGGCGGCGAGCAGGTCGCGGCCGGCGAGAAGAGCGGCGCCGGCGACCGCGGCCGCCTCGGCCTCTCGGTCCGTCCGCTGTCGCCGGACGAGCGCCGGGACGCGGAGCTCGAGGGCGGCGTCCTCGTCGAGGGCGCGAGCGGGCCTGCGGCGCGAGCCGGCATTCAGCCGGGCGACGTCGTGCTCTCGGTGAACGGGACCCCGGTCCGGAGCGTGGAGCAGCTCCGGAACCTCGTGAAGGACGCGAAGGAGGGCGTGGCGCTGCTCGTGCAGCGCGGCGACGCCCGGATCTTCGTGCCGATCGATCTTTCGTAGCGGTTGAGCCGTCGGACGCGGCGCGCGCCCGGTTCCGCCCCCCTTCCCTCGGGCGGACCGGGCGCGTTCTTTTCCGCCGCACAGATCCTCCCAGCGCCCCGTGCGTTTCCTCCTCCGAGAGGAGACCTCCATGGTCCACCCACGCCTCCCCGCCCTCGCCGTCGCGCTCGCCGCTTGCTCGACCCCCCGCGCCACCACCGCCCACGGGCTGCCGGCCCGCTCCGGCCCGTACACGCTGGAGATCGTCGATCCGGCCGGGCGGATGCTCCCGACGTTCCACCATCGCGGCCGGACGTACGTGCTCGGCGCACATGGCGAGCGGTACCTGCTCCGCATCCGGAACCATTCCGGCGAGCGGATCGAGGTCGTGGCTTCGGTGGACGGGCGCGACGTCGTGGACGGCAGGCCGGCGGCGGTCTCGAAGCCCGGCTACCTCGTCGAGCCCTGGGGAGAGGTGACCATCGAGGGCTTCCGGCTCTCGACCAGCGCGGTCGCGGCGTTCCGGTTCAGCAGCGTGGACGCCTCGTACGCGGCGCGGATGGGCGACGCCCGCGACGTCGGCGTGATCGGCGTGGCCGTCTTCCCGGAGGCGCCGCGGCGGGTGGTCGTGCCGGAGCCGTACCCGTACCGTCCCTACGACGACGACGCGCTCGGGCGCGCGGAGGCCGCCCCCCGCGCGGCGGCGCCCGAGGCGCCGCCGTCCGCCCTGGCCGAAGGGGCAAAGCGCTCGCGCGAGAAGAGCAGCCGGCCGGGCCTCGGCACGGGGTTCGGCGAGGAGCGCCGGTCCGAGGTGGTCGAGGTCGACTTCGAGCGCGCGAGCGCGACGCCCGCCGCCCTGCTCACCGTGCGCTACGACGACCGGCGCGGGCTCCGCGCCCTGGGCATCGACGTGGACGGCCCGCGCGTGAGCACCCGGGATCGGTGGCTCCGCGAGCACGCCTCGCCGTTCCGGGGTGACTACTCCGAACCGCCCCCCGGCTGGGTCGGCCGGTGAGCCGTTCGCGGGCGCCGGTTCCGTTGTAGCTTCCCGCGCATGGCACACGAGCTCCTGGTGGTGCACGTGAACGTGCACGTGAAGCCCGAGGCGGTGGAGGCCTTCCGGATCGCGACCCTCGCCAACGCGCGCGCGAGCCGGAACGAGCCCGGGGTGGTCCGGTTCGACGTCGTGCAGGACCTCGAGGACTCGACGCGATTCGTGCTCGTCGAGGTCTACCGCGACGCCGCCGGCGCGGCCGCGCACAAGGAGACGGCGCACTACGCGACGTGGCGCGACGCGGTGGCGCCGCTCATGGACGAGCCGCGCTCCTCGCGGAAGTTCCGGAGCGTCTCGCCGGACGCGGCGGAGTGGTGATGGCGAGTTTCGAGCTCGCGACCCCGGCGCGCGTCGTCTTCGGCGCGGGCCGGGCGAAGGAGCTCCCGGCCGAGCTCGCCGGCCTCGGCGTCGCGCGCGCGCTCCTCGTCACCGGCCGCACGGCAGGGCGCGCCGCGCCGATCGAGGCGGGGCTCGCCGCACGCGGGATCGCGGCCGTGCCCCTGCGCGTCGAGGGGGAGCCGACGGTGGAGCTCGTGCGCGAGGGGGTCGCGCTCGGGAGACGAGAGCGGTGCGACGGCGTGCTCGCCATCGGCGGCGGGAGCGCGATCGACGCCGGCAAGGCGATCGCGGGCCTGCTCGGGAACGGCAGCGACGATCCGCTCGAGCACCTCGAGGTGGTGGGGCAGGGGAGGCCGCTCGCGCGCCCGGGGCTGCCGTTCGTGGCGGCGCCGACGACCGCCGGCACGGGGTCGGAGGTGACGCGCAACGCCGTGCTCGGCGCCGGCGGCACCAAGGCGAGCCTGCGCAGCCCGCACCTGCTCGCGCGGCTGGCCGTCGTCGATCCGGACCTCCTGGAGGGCCTGCCGCGCGCGGTCCTGGTCGCGAGCGGGCTCGACGCGCTGGCGCAGCTCGTCGAGCCGTTCCTCTCCGCGCGGGCGAACCCGCTCACGGACGCGCTCGCGCTCGAGGGCATGCGCCGCTCGGCGCGCGCCCTGCGCCCCGCGTGCCTCGAGGGGCTCACCCCGGAGCGCCGCGAGGACCTCGCGCTCGCGAGCCTCCTCGGCGGGCTGTGCCTCGCGAACGCGGGCCTCGGCGCCGTGCACGGCTTCGCCGCCCCGGCGGGCGCGGCGCTCGGGGCGCCGCACGGCGCGCTGTGCGCCGCGCTCCTCGCGCCCGCGCTCGCGGTCAACCTGCGGGCGCTCCGGGCCCGCGCGCCGGGGAGCCTCGCCGAGCGGCGCTTCGGCGAGCTCGCGCGCCAGCTCACCGGCCGGCCGGACGCGGCCCCGGAGGACGGGATCGCGTGGGTCGAGGCGCTCTGCCGCGACCTGGGCGTCCGCGGCCTCGCCGCGCACGGGCTCGCGGACGAGGGCATCCCGGACCTCGTCGCGCGGGCGCGCGCCGCGAGCAGCATGAAGGCGAACCCGATCGTCCTGACCGACGAGGAGCTCGGCGACCTCGCGCGACGGGCGATGTAGCGCAGGTGCAGACCCGGCCCGGTCCGCGGTAGAACCGGCCGGCATGCCCGACGGGAAGCGCAGCCCCGGTACCGACGCGGAGGCCCTCGCCGCGGCGCTCGAGGTCCTCGAGCGCGCCGCCGCCGACCGAGGGCTCCTCGCGTCGCTCGACGCCGACGGGCGGAGGCGCCTCCAGCAGGCGGCCGGCGAGCTGGCGCGGCCCGGACCGGAGCAGCGGCGGAAGCTGCGGCGCGCGCTCGCGCGCGGCGAGCGCGAGGCACGCAAGGCGCGGGACGGGGCGCTGCGGCGCGGGACGGGGATCCAGGCGCTCCGGCTCGCTCCGAGCTATCCGACGCCGGCGGCGATGATCACCGGGACGGTGTCTGTGCCCCGCGCCGCCACCGACACGGCCACGGCCACCGACACCGCCACCGCCACGGGCTTCGAGCGGGAGTTCTCCGAGCCTCGCAAGTGCTACGTCTGCAAGGCCCCGTACACGCGGATCCACCGCTTCTACGATCAGCTCTGCCCGGCGTGCGGCGACGAGAACGAGGTCCGCCGGACGGCGACGGTGGACCTGCGCGGGCGCGTGGCGATCGTCACCGGGGCGCGGGTGAAGATCGGCTACCAGGCGGCCATCCTGCTCCTCCGCGCCGGCTGCCGGGTCGTCGCGCTCACGCGCTTTCCGCGCGACGCGGCTGCGCGCTACGCGCGGGAGCCGGACTTCGCCGAGTGGCGGGACCGCCTGGACGTCTTCGGCATCGACCTGCGGCACACGCCCAGCGTCGAGACCCTCTGCCACCACCTCGACGGCTGGCTGCCGCGGCTCGACTTCCAGATCCACAACGCCTGCCAGACCGTCCGCCGCCCGCCCGGCTTCTACGCCCACCTCGTCGAGGCGGAGGACGGGCCGCTCGACGCCGTCCCCGAGGATGCGCGCGGGCTCGTCGCAGAGTACGAGCGGTTCCGCGCGTCGATCCGCGGCGCCGCGGCGGGCGTGGAGCGGCCGGCGCTGCTGACGCAGGCGCGGAGCGAGGCGGACCTCCTCCTCCCCGGCCGCAGCGAGATCGACATTTTTCCCCGCGGCGTCCTCGATCAGGATCTCCAGCAGGTCGATCTCCGGACGCACAACTCGTGGCGCCTCGCGCTCCACGAGGTGCCGACGCTGGAGCTGCTCGAGGTCCTGCTCGTCAACGCGACGGCGCCGTTCGTCATGGCGTCGCGCCTCCAGGGGCTCATGCTCCGCCAGCGCGAGGCGCCGCCCGGGACGGCGACGAGCGGCGACGCGGCGAAGCACGTCGTCATGGTCTCGGCCATGGAGGGGCAGTTCTACCGGGACCACAAGACCGACCGGCACCCGCACACCAACATGGCCAAGGCGGCGCTCAACATGCTCGTCCGCACCAGCGCCGCCGGGCTCGCGCGCGACGGCATCCACCTCAACGCCGTGGACACGGGCTGGGTGACCGACGAGGACCCCGCCCACCTCGCGGCGCGCAAGGCCGAGGAGCACGCGTTCTCGCCGCCGCTCGACATCGTGGACGGCGCCGCGCGCGTGGTCGCGCCGATCGTCGAGGGGTTCCGGACGGGCCGGCACGCGTGCGGCCTGTTTTTCAAGGATTACGCGCCGGCGCCCTGGTGACCCGGGAGGCCGCTGCCGGGCGCGGCACCTCGTTGTGAACGTTCACACGGGGCCCCGCCGCGCGCCGGGAGCAGCCACCTCACCGCGCCGCGACGGCCGCCGTCGACGCGCGCACGATGAGCTCCGGCGCGACCACCGCGCGCTCTGCCGCCGACGGCTCTCCCTCGATGCGCGCGAGGAGCACGTGCAGGCAGCGCCGCCCCAGCTCCGCGAAGTCCTGGCGGACGGTGGTGAGCGGCGGGGTGAAGTAGGCGGCCTCCGGGATGTCGTCGAAGCCGACGATGCTGAGATCCCGCGGCACCTCGCGCCCGGCCTCGTGGAGCCTGCGCAGGAGCCCGAGCGCCATCTGGTCGTTGGCCACGAAGACCGCGGTCACGTCGGGCTGCTCGAGCAGGCTCCGCCCGAGCTCGTACCCGGAGCGCGCGGTCCAGTCGCCGCGGAGCAGCGCCGGGACCGGCGCGCTGGCCTGGCGGAGGGCGCGGCGCCACCCCTCGACGCGCTCCTCGGCCTCCTTCCAGTCGGCGGGGCCGGCGAGGTGCCAGACGGTGCGGTGGCCGAGGTCGAGGAGGTGGCGCGTCGCGGCGGCGGCGCCGACCACCTGGTCCACCGTGGCGACGGGGATCGAGGCGTCCGGACCGGCCTCCACGGCGACCACCGGGAAGTCGGGCCGGAGATGGCGCAGCGCCTCGACGCCCGCGCGGAGCGGCGCGATGACGACGACGCCGTCCACGCCCTGATCCCGCAGCCGGGAGATCGCGGCGATCACGGAGGGGCGGTTGAGCGACCGGAGGCTGGAGATGCTCACCCCGTAGCCGGCGTCGTGCGCCGCCTGCTCGATGCCGAGCAGGGTGGAGGCCGGGCCGTAGAGCGTCGTGTCGAAGCTGACGACGCCCAGCGTGCGCGAGCGGCCGGTCACGAGCGCCTGGGCGACCGTGTTCGGCCGGTAGTCGAGCTGCCGCATCGCCGAGAGGACGCGCTCGCGGGTGTCGGGGCGGACGTGCGGGCTGTCGTGGAGGACCCGCGAGACGGTCTGGTGCGAGACGCCGGCGAGCTGGGCCACGTCGGCCATGACCGCGGAGCGGCGCTTCTTCTCGGAGCTGGTGCGTGAGGCGCGCATGGTGTCCTGCGTGGGTGTGACGAGCCTCCCTCAACAGACCGTTTTACTGCGTTCCAGGGTTCCCGTGCCCCATCACGCGTTCGTATACCAGCTTGACACCCTCCATGTGAACGCTCACAATTTCGAACCAGCGGCACGATGGCGTACGGACGAACCGTCGCGGGTTCACAAAGGAGCTCAACGAGAACGAGGGCTTGGGTGGCTCGCGCCGTGCGGCCGGACAGGGCCGAGGAGTTCGCCGCGACGTGAGGCTCCGCGTCCCGGGCGAACGGGGGAGCGGCGGCCAACACGGGGGTCGCCGCTCCTCCTTTTCGTTCTTTTCGTATCGAGCGGCCGTCGATGAGCGCCGCCGGCGGGGCGAGCGCGGACAGGGAGAGCAGCCGTGACCGACGCGTGCGTGGTGGGGATCGACTTCGGGACCGACTCGGTCCGGACCGTGGTGGTGGATGCGGCGCGCGGGGCCGTGCTGGGCTCCGCCGTCCGGCCGTTCGTGCGCTGGGGCGAGGGCCGGTACTGCGACGCGCAGCGGAACCAGTTCCGCCAGCATCCGAAGGACCACCTCGAGGCGATGGAGGCGGCCACGGTCGAGGCGCTGGCCGCCGCCGGCGCGGCACGGCGCGTCGTCGGCATCGCGATCGACACCACCGGCTCGACGCCGGCGCTCGCGGACGGGCGCGGCGTCCCGCTCGCGCTCACCCCCGGGTTCGAGGAGAACCCGAACGCGATGTTCGTCCTCTGGAAGGACCACACCGCAGTGGAGGAGGCCGAGGAGATCAACGCCCTCGCGCGGAGCTGGGGCGGCCCCGACTTCACCCGGTACGAGGGCGGCATCTACTCGACGGAGTGGTTCTGGGCCAAGGCCGTCCACGTGTTCCGCGAGGACGCCGCCGTCGCGCAGGCCGCCGGGACGATCGTCGAGCACTGCGACTGGCTCCCGGCGGAGCTCACCGGCACGTTCGAGCTGCCGCGCTGGAAGCGGAGCCGCTGCGCGGCGGGCCACAAGGCGATGTGGCACGCGGAGTGGGGCGGCTATCCGGACCCGGGCTTCCTCGCCCGGCTCCACCCACGCCTGCCCGCCCTGCGGGCGTCGCTCGGCGCGGAGACCTTCACCGCGGAGCAGCCCTTCGGGACGCTGAGCGCGGCGTGGGCCCGGCGGCTCGGGCTCTCCGAGAAGGTGGTGGTCACGGTCGGCGCCTTCGACGCGCACATGGGCGCGGTGGGCGGGGGCATCGGCCCGCACAAGATCGTGAAGATCATGGGCACGAGCACCTGCGACGTGGTCGTGGCGCGGCGCGGGCCGGAGCCGGAGAAGCTCGTGCGCGGGATCTGCGGGCAGGTCGACGGCTCGGTGATCCCCGGCATGATCGGCTACGAGGCGGGGCAGTCGGCCTTCGGCGACGTGTACGCGTGGTTCAAGCGGCTCCTCTCCTGGCCGCTGGAGCACGTCCTCCCCGGCGTCCCCGGGGGCGACGCCGCCGCGCGCCGGCAGCTCGCGACCGACGTCGCGGACCGGCTCATCCCGGAGCTGGAGCGGGCCGCGCGGGCGCTGCCCACGGACACCGCCACCGTGCTGGCGGTGGACTGGGTCAACGGGCGGCGGACGCCGGACGCGAACCAGCGGCTCAAGGGCGCGATCGCCAACCTCTCGCTCGGCTCGGACGCCCCGCGCGTCTACCGCGCGCTGGTCGAGGCGACCGCGTTCGGCTCGCGCGCCATCGTCGAGCGCTTCCGGAAGGAGGGCATCCGGATCGACAGCGCCATCGGCATCGGCGGCGTGGCCCGGAAGAGCCCCTTCGTCATGCAGACCGTGGCCGACGTCATGAACATGGAGGTGGCCGTGGGCGCCGGGGACCAGGCCGTGGCGCTGGGGGCGGCGATCTTCGCCGCGACGGCGGCGGGCCTCTACCCCGACGTGGAGGCCGCGCAGCGCGCGATGGCCGCCGGCACGGAGGCCGTGTACAGGCCCGACCCGGCGCGCGCCCGCCACTACGACGCGGTGTACGCCGACTACCGGAAGCTGGGAGCGTTCGTGGAGTTCGACCTGACGAGATCGTAGGTACCTCGACGCGGGCGGACCGCCGCTCGCAGGGCGCGCACGGGCCCGGCACCCCATCGTGCGAGAAACAGGAAGGCGGCCGTGGCAGACGCGCGCACCCAGGAGATCTGGTTCCTCACCGGCAGTCAGCACCTCTACGGCGACGAGACGCTGAAGCAGGTCGCCCGGAACTCGCAGCAGATCGCCGAGGCGCTCGAGCGCACCGGCAAGCTGGCTGCCCGGGTGGTCTGGAAGCCGGTGCTCACCGGGCCGGAGGCGATCCAGGAGGTGGTCCTCGCCGCGAACGCGAGCCCCGCCTGCGTCGGGGTGATCACCTGGATGCACACCTTCTCGCCGGCCAAGATGTGGATCGCCGGGCTCACCCGGCTCCAGCGGCCGCTCGCGCACCTGCACACGCAGTTCAATCGTGCGGCGCCGTGGGGCGAGATCGACATGGACTTCATGAACCTGAACCAGTCCGCGCACGGGGACCGCGAGTTCGGGTTCATCGCCGCGCGGCTGCGGCTCGCCCGCAAGATCGTGGTCGGCCACTGGCAGGACGCAGTGGTCGTGGACGAGCTCGCGGGCTGGGCGCGCGCCGCGGTGGCCGCCGCGGAGTCGCGGCGCCTCAAGATCGCCCGCTTCGGCGGGATGAACATGCGGGAGGTGGCGGTCACCGGCGGCGATCGGGTCGAGGCGCAGATCCAGCTCGGCTGGTCGGTGAACGGCTGGGGCGTGGGCGACCTCGTCGCCCGCATCGCCGAGGTGTCCGACGCGGAGGCCGACAAGCTCGTCCAGGAGTACGAGGACAGCTACGCGGTCGCGCCGGCGCTCCGGCGGGGCGGTGACAAGCGCGAGAGCCTGCGCGACGCCGCGAAGCAGGAGCTCGCCATGCGGTCCTTCCTCGTGGAGGGCGGCTTCGGCGCGTTCACCACCACGTTCGAGGACCTGCACGGGCTCCACCAGCTCCCGGGCCTGGCCTGCCAGCGCCTCATGGCGGCCGGGTACGGGTTCGGCGCGGAGGGCGACTGGAAGACGGCGGCGCTCGTCCGGCTCGCCAAGGTGATGAGCGCGGGGCGCGACGGCGGCGTCTCGTTCATGGAGGACTACACGTACCACCTGGTCCAGGGCGAGGAGCGGGTGCTCGGCGCGCACATGCTCGAGGTCTGCCCCTCGATCGCCCAGGGGAAGCCGTCGCTGGAGGTGCACAGGCTCGGGATCGGCGGCAAGGCGGACCCGGCGCGGCTCGTCTTCGACGCCCGGCCCGGACCTGCGGTGAACGCGACGCTCGTGGACGTGGGCGGGCGGATGCGGCTCATCCTGGCGGAGCTCGACGTGGTGCCGCCGCCGCCGATGCCGCGGCTCCCCACGGCCCGCGCGCTCTGGATCCCTCGGCCGGACTTCCGCCGGGGCATCCAGGCGTGGCTCGAGGCGGGCGGAGCGCACCACGCCGCGTTCGCGCAGGGGCTGGCCGCCGGCGAGCTCGCCGACCTCGGCGCCATGGTCGGGCTGGAGGTGATCCGGATCGGGGAGGGGCTCGATCTCCACGCGCTCCGGAACGAGCTGCGCTGGAACGACCTCGCCTTCAAGCTCGGAGGGTAGCTTGCGCTCGCCTTACCAGGAGCTCAAGGAGCAGGCCTGGGCCGCGAACCAGGAGATCCCCCGCCGCGGCCTCGCCATCTACACCTTCGGGAACGCGTCCGCGCTCGATCGCGGCCGGGGCGTCCTCGCGATCAAGCCGAGCGGCGTGGCCTACGACGCCCTCGCGGCGGCCGACATGGTGGTGCTCGACCTCGAGGGGCGGCAGGTGGAGGGGAAGCTCCGGCCGTCCTCGGACACGCCCACGCACGTGGTCCTCTACCGCGCGTTCGAGGGCGTCGCGGGCGTGGTCCACACGCACTCCACCTACGCCACGGGCTGGGCGCAGGCGCGCCTCCCGATCCCCATCTACGGCACGACGCACGCCGATCACCTGCCGGAGGACGTCCCCTGCACGGCGGTCATGAGCGACGACGCCGTCGAGCGCGACTACGAGGTCGAGACGGGGAAGCAGATTTTGGAGTGCTTCCGAGGCCGCGACCCGCTCCGCACGCCGTTCGTGCTCGTGGCGGGGCACGGCGTGTTCACCTGGGGTGCGACGGCGGAGAAGGCGGTCTACCACGCGGCGGTGCTGGAGCAGCTCGCCCACATGGCCTTCGTCACCCGCAGTCTGGACCCGGCCGCGGCGCGGCTGCCGGAGCGGATCGTCCGGAAGCACTTCGAGCGGAAGCACGGCAAGACCGCGTACTACGGGCAGGGGTGAGGCGCGACAGGGGGTGGCTGGCGCGGGGCCGGGGAGGATGCTAAAGCCCTCTCCGCCCAGAGCGCCGCAGGTCGGGCTCGGGCTCGGGCCCGGGCTCGTTCACGGGGTCGGGCCCCTCCCAGGACCCCATGATCGACCACGAGATCCTCCGCCGCCGGACGTTCGCCATCATCTCCCACCCGGACGCGGGCAAGACCACCCTCACGGAGAAGCTGCTCCTGTACGGGGGCGTCATCCAGCTCGCCGGCGCGGTCCGCGCGAAGCGCGGCCGCTCGAGCGCGGTCTCGGACTGGATGGAGATGGAGCGGGAGCGCGGGATCTCCATCACCACCAGCGTGATGCAGTTCCCCTACCGCGGGCACCAGATGAACCTGCTGGACACGCCCGGCCACGCCGACTTCAGCGAGGACACGTACCGGACCCTGCACGCGGTGGACGGCGCGGTGATGCTCCTCGACTGCGCGAAGGGCGTCGAGGCGCAGACGCGCAAGCTCTTCCGCGTGTGCCGGCAGCGCGCGATCCCGATCTTCACCTTCGTGAACAAGATGGACCGCCCGGGCCGCGACGCGTTCGAGCTCGTGGGCGAGGTGGAGAGCGTCCTCGGCATCGGCGTCTTCCCGATCACCTGGCCCGTCTTCCGCGGCGGCACGTTCCGCGGGGTCTGGCACCGGCTCGCCCGGCGCGTCTACCTGTTCGACGCGGCGCACGCGCTCTCGTCCGCGGCGGTCGGGTCGGAGCGGGCGCCGGTCGAGGTGACGGGGCTCGACGACCCGCGGGTGCGCGAGGAGCTCGACGACGAGGGCTACGACCGGCTCCGGAGCGACGCGGAGCTCCTCGACGCGGCGGGGGACGGCTTCGACAAGGAGCGCTTCCTCGCGGGCGAGCTCTCGCCGATGTTCTTCGGGAGCGCCATCAACAACTTCGGGCTCGAGGCGTTCCTCGAGACGTTCTGCGAGCTCATGCCGCCGCCGCGCGCGCGCGCGTCCGACCAGGGCCCGATCCCGCCCACGCGCGACGAGTTCAGCGGGTTCGTGTTCAAGATCCAGGCGAACATGGACAAGGCGCACCGGGACCGGATCGCCTTCGTGCGGATCTGCTCGGGGCGCATGGTGAAGGGCATGAAGGTGCACCACGTCCGCTCGGGCAAGGACGTGCGCCTCGCGAACCCGACGCAGTTCCTCGCCCGCGAGCGGAACGTGGTGGAGGAGGGGTTCGCGGGCGACGTGGTGGGCATCCACGACCCGGGCAACCTCGAGATCGGCGACACGCTCACGGGCGGCTCCATCTTCACGTTCGAGGGCATCCCGAGCTTCGCCCCGGAGCACTTCACGCGCCTGCTCCTCCGGGACCCGATGCGGCGCAAGCAGTTCGGGCTGGGCCTCCAGCAGCTCGCGCAGGAGGGCACGATCCAGCTCTACCGGCCGCCGGCGGGCCGGGCGGGCGACCTGGTGCTCGGCGCGCTGGGCCGGCTCCAGTTCGAGGTCACGCAGTACCGGCTCGAGTCCGAGTACGGCGTCGAGGTGCGGCTCGAGCCGGCGCCGTACCAGCTCGCGCGCTGGGTCTCGCGCAAGGACGGCAAGCCGCTCGATCTGGACCAGCTCCAGTCGGACGTCGAGGGCATGGTCGTGCTCGACGTCCGCGACCGGCCGGTCGTCCTCTTCGACCGCGAGTGGGCGCTCCGCTCGGCGGAGAAGTTCCACCCCGAATACGCCATGGCGGAGACGGCGTCGGGCGTCGTCGTGCGGGCAGCCTGAGCGTCGGGCAGGGCGGCTCGATTGCCGGCCGCCCGAGAGCCGTACGCCTCGACGGGGTTGATCGGGGGGCCGCACCGAGGGGCGGCCGCTGGTGCGGCGGGGTTGGTTCGGGGTCGAGGCGGCGGGGTGCCGCATCTTGGCCTGCAGTGGCAGTGTCCGCCTAGAACCGCTCGTGCGGCGGACCCGCGCCTCACCGTCGAAAGATCCTCGCCCAGAGGCTCCTCTTCTCCGGCCGCGCGTAGGCGAAGATCCGGTGGTCGCCGTGGCGGCGGATCGGAGTCTCGAGGAACCACGGGAAGCCCGTCCCGACCTCGGGCGCGCGGAGGTCGACGATCCGCCACCGCTCGTCCAGCGCGGCCGCGAACTCCTGCAGCACCGGATCTCGCCGCGCCGCCTCCGCGACGGTCACCGCGCCCGGGGTCTCGGACCAGACGTGGACGAGCTCGTCCTGGACGGCGTTCAGGAGCGACTCGTGGGGCGGCCGACGGAGCCGGAAGACCTCCGAGAGGAACGCGGCGAGGCTCGGAGACTGGAAGAGCACCACCGGCGGATCGTGGCAGGCGAAGAAGACGGGCGCGACGGGCGCGCCCTCCGGGGAGGCGTCGAGGATCCAGTGGTTCCCGCTGCCGTCGCCCGCCAGGCCGACCGAGCGCGGGAACGCCTCCTCGAAGCCGAACTGCGCGAGCCGCCCCGTGAAGTCGATCTCCTGGAGCGGCCCCTCGAGTCCGGAGCAATGGACCAGGAGCGCCCTGAGCTCTCCGGGCAGCCGGAACCCGCGCTCCTCCTCGAGCTCGTCGATCTCGGCAGCGCTCAGTCCGGGGAGGGTGGCGAGCCCGACCGGCGCGCCCTCCTCGTCGACCAGCTCCTCCCTCGCGGCCTGCTGGATGATCTCCCAGGCGGTCATCGGGACCTCCGAACGCGAGTGTACAGCGATCCGAGGCGATCGCTGGTTCCGCGACGGCACAGGTGCCCCGAGTCGCGGCTCGACACCCCCGCAGCCTCGAGCCCCCATCCAACCCCAGGTGCCAGCGGACGGCCGGGCCTGCCGGAGCGAGCCGACCATCCGCGCAGGCGCCGCACGCGATCTGACGAGGAACGCGCGCGGACTGCGTCGAACTGCGCTCGGGGGCTCTGTCCGAAGCCGGCCACCTCGCGGAAGCGAGAAGTGGCCGGCGAGTTTGCCCCGAGCGCGAACGAGCAGCTCGTCACCGCGCGCGCCCTACAATGGGCCGGTGGGCGCCGAGGATCGACCTGGTCGGCGAGCCCGGCTGGCCCGGCCGGCCGCCCCCTCGGCACCGCCCAGCTTCTCCACCCCTCGAGGCGTACGCCGAAAGCGTCGGCCGATGCGATGGCCGGACGCTCACGGCCCGTGATAGGCGGCCACCCCGCCGGACGAGCCGTCGGATTGCACGTGCGCGAAGTACACGATCCGCGGCGAGATCCACCGGTCGATCTGGATCGACTGCACCGGCTGGCCCGCGAACGCCGGCGCGCCGGCGTTCTCCACCGCCTCGAACGTCCCCCCGCGCAGGCGCAGCACGCCGCCGGAGGCCGGCCCGATCCAGAGCGAGTGATCGCTCGGATCGCACGCGACCGCCATCACCCCTTCGCCGTGGGCCGCCGGGAGCCGGAGCCGGGAGATGGACCCGTCGGTCCCGATCCGCGCCAGCCCGTACCGGAGCGAGCCCACCCAGAGCGTGCCGTCCGGGCAGTGCGACATCGAGCGGACCTGGTCGAACCGCGTGGTCAGGTCGTCGGCGGAGGGATCCGCCCACAGGTCGAGGAACCTCCCCAGCCACCAGTGGTCGCCCGAGAGATCGCCCCCGTAGCCGTGCACCGACGTCGTCCGGTACTCGTTCGACCCCCACGGACGGCCGTCGCGCGGGTCGATCGAGAGCGCCCAGCCCTCGCCGTTCACGAACCACTCCGGGTGGCTCGGCGTGGTGAGCGACGGGTGCAGGTGCTCCCAGACGTCTTTCATGTCGGCGTACTCCTCGCCCCACGCGGAGACGCGGTCGACGTAGCCCCGCCGCGCGGCGTCGTGGAGCAGGACGGCGAAGGTCCCGTGCTCCCCGCCCATCCACGCGTCGCCGTACATCGGGCTCGCCGGATCGTGGTTGACCACGATCCGGCGGACCAGGCGGAACAGGCGGCGTCCGCGGGTCCACCAGTAGTCGCGCGCGTCGCAGGTCGTCGCGCGCTCCTCGCCCCCGACGGCGCAGATCACGTGGGGCGGGGAGCCGATGGTCACGTGGCGCGTGCGGGTCAGCGTCCCCGCGTCCGGATCGAACGCGACCACGTCCGCGCCGCCGGAGTCGAGGACCCAGGTCCAGTACGGGAGCGCCCCGGCGTCCGTCGAGGCGGGGAGCCCCTCGAACCCGACGATCGCCTTCCCCGGCGAAGCGCCCCCGACCGCGAGGACGCGGCACTGGCGGTTGGGCCGGTCGGGGGAGGGGAGGTCGAGGCTCGCGTCGTTGCAGCTCTCCGTGAGCCCGGCGTTGCGCGCGTCGAACCGGAGGAACCGCGGGTCGCCGCGCCGCTTCACGTACAGGGCGTCGCCGCCGGCCACGTAGACGTTCCCGCCCTCGTCGGGCGAGACGTCCTGCACGTCCGGGGAGAGCCCCTGGACCGGCCCGTAGAACGTCCAGTCACCCACGGTGATCGGGTCGGTGTCTGGCGGCGGCGGGGGCGGCGGCGGCCCCTCCCGGCTGTTCCGCGCCGGCGCGCCCTCGCACGCGGCGCCCGCGAGCGCCCCCGCGCACACCACCGCCCACCACGTCCGTGGCTTCATCCGTCCCCCCTCGTCCGAGCCGTCCCCGTCAGCCGCCGAGCGCGCCCGCGGCGCGGTGCTCGTAAACCCGCGCGTACGGGGCGCCGGCCGGCCGCACGTCGTTCAGGATGCCGCCCTGCACGCGGATCCCGGCGCGCGTGAACCGCTCGATGGCGAGCGCGATCTCGTCGAGCGCGTGGTGCCGGGCGCGCAGCACGAGCACGTTGAGCGTGGCGTGGCGCGCGACGGCGATCGCGTCCGCGACCGCCAGGATCGGTGGAGTGTCCACCAGGACCACGTCGTACCGCTTCGCGGCCTCGTCGAGGAGCTGTCCCAGCCGCGGCCCGCCGAGGAGCTCGGCGGGCGACGAGACCGCCGTTCCGCACGGGAGCAGCTCGAGCCCGGGGGTGTCCGTGGCCCGGATCGCGTCCGCGAGGGCGACCTCGCCCTTCACCACGTCCGAGAGCCCCCGATGCGCGTCGCCCCCGAGCACGCGGTGGAGCGTGCCCCGCCGGAGGTCCGCGTCCACGACCAGCACGCGCTGCCCCGAGGCCGCGAACAGGTGCGCGAGGTTCGCGCAGACGAACGTCTTGCCGACGCCGGGCGACGGCGAGCTCACGGCGAGGACGCGGGGGCGATCCTTGAGGACGAACGCGAGCGAGCTGCGCAGCGCCCGGAGGGTCTCGGTGGCGACGTCGTCGGGCGCGATCGCGGCGAGGGGCGCGCCGTCGGCACGCCGCCGCTCGCGGTCGCTGTGCGGGACCGACAGGAAGACCGGCAAGCCCGTCCCCTGCTCGATCTCGCGCGGGTCCTCGACCTTCTGGTCGAACGCGCGCCGGGCGAGCGTGAGCGCGACGCCGCCGACGAGCCCGAGCAGGATGGACAGGGCGAGCACCGACGGGACCTTGGGGTGATCGGGGCGGTGCGCGGCGAACGGCCGATCCACCACCCGCACGCTGCCCGTGCGGCCGGACTTCACCACCCGGAGCTCCTGCGCGCGGTTGAGGAGCGTCAGGTACAGATCGGTCGCGACGGAGACGTCTCGCGTGAGGCGGGCGGAGGCGAGCTGCGTCGTGGGCAGCGTCTCGATCCGGGGCGCGAACGCGCTCCGCTCGGTCCGGGCCGCCGCGAGCTGGCGCTCCACCTGCACGACGTCCGGGTGCGCGTCGCCGTACCGCTGGCGGAGCTGCGTGCGCGTGCTCTCGAGGTCCGAGATGATGCGATCCAGGTCGGCCGCCCGCTCGACCGTGACGCGCGACTCGATGGGGAGGTCCACGGTCCGCGCGCCGCGGCGGAAGGTGTTGAGCGCCGCCTCCGCCCGCTCCAGGTTGGTCTTGAGGTGGGGGAGCTGCGCCTCGAGGAACGCGAGGGTCTTGGCCGCCTGGGCCGAGCTGCGCTCCACGTTCTCCTTCACGTACGTGTCGCACAGGGTCGCGAGGATGCGCGCGACGAGCTCCGGATCGTCGCCCTGGAGCTCGAGCGCGACCACGCCGGTCCCGCGCCCGTGGCCGGGGCCCTGCTCGGCGACGTAGAGGCGCTTGCGGAGGGACGTCACCACCTCCTCGCGGCGGCGCTTCTGGAGCACGAACTCGGTGCCCGGGCGGGCGACGAGCTCCGAGACGGCGAGCGCCACCGCGTCGGCGGCGGGCGCCGCCGGGGCGGGATCGCCCACGTGCCCCTCGGCGAGGACGGCCCCGTCCGGCCCGCGCAGCCGGTACGCGCCGTGCGGCAGCGCGACGAGCGTGAGCGGCTCGTCCAGGAGGCGCGCGGGGACGACCAGGCGCGTCACCGTGATCCGCTCACCGCCCCACGCGAAGGGCGCCAGGCGCGAGAGCCCGAGGGGCGGCGCCGCCGGCGCTGCGCCCGCGTACCTCCGCGCCAGCGCGCCGCCGAGGATCGGGAACCGGCGCGGCCGCGCCTCGAGGTCGAGGCGGAGCTCGTCCACGACGCTCCCGATGACGTGCCGGGAGCGCATCAGCTCGATCTCGCTCACGGTCGAGGCGTGCGGCTCGAGGAGCGCCGAGAGGTCCTCCAGGCGGGAGGTCCCCTCGGGGCGCTCGTCCACGTGCACGAGCGCGCTCGACCGGTACACGGGGCGGGCCACGTAGAGGTACGCCCCCGCGATGGCGAGCGCGACCGCGACGCTCCCGAGGATCGTCCAGCGCCCCTCGATGACGCTGCGCGCGAGCTCGCCCGCGGTCGGCTGGTGGTGACCGTCGGAGCGAAGCGGCAGCGCAGAGGACCTGCGCGGCGAGGGAGCCGGGCGCATCGTGGCCGGCCGCTGTGCCTTGTGCTTCATCCGTGACTCCCTGGCGTGCGCGGGTGGACGGGGCCGTCCGACCCCGCGCCATCCGGGATCGGGCCGGCACCGCACGGCCGGGAGGAGGCGCAGGTCGCCAGGCGGCCGAGCGGGCGGCGGGTGCGCCCCGCCGCGGAGTAGCGTTCGCCCAGCGTCCGTTCCGTCACGTGCCCCCTCGATCGGCTGCGTGCATCTGTCGGCACCGCGCCGGAACGCGGCCATCCCCTGCCGAGGGGCTCCACCCAGAGTGGCAGGGCGGCGGGCGGGCATGGTGCCGGTCGGGGAGGCGGCGCGCGCGCGGGCGGAGCCTAGATTGCGCCCGCAGAGAAGCCGGGCACTCTCCGGCAGGCCGAGGGGGCATGGGAGCAGAGCCGGAGGTCGAGTTCGGTCGGCCGGAGCCCACCGCCGTGGGGGTCCCGCGCCTCCCGCGCCCCGGGTGGCCCGGGGGCGCGTCGCTCGGGGCACGCCTGCGGCGCGCGCTCGCGTCTCCGCTGGCCCGGCACTTCGCGCGCGGCGCCGCGTGGAGCCTGTCCGGCTCGGTCGCCGCGCGGGTCCTGGCGCTCGCCGGGGCGATCCTCGTCGCCCGGGCGCTGGGCGCCGCGCCGTACGGCGCGTACGCCCTCGTCCTCGCCACGTCCGCCATGCTCCAGACGTTCACCGGCTTCGGCCTCCCGGAGACCGGGGCCCGCCACCTGGCCGGGAGCCACGCGGCCGATCCCGCCGCGTCGGGGCGGATCGTGGCGCTGACGGCGCTCGTGGCCGCGGTCCTCGGGACCGCCGGCGCCATCGCCGCCGCGGTGTCGGCGCCCTGGCTCGCGCGCGCCGTGCTGTCGTCCCCCGAGCTCACGGGCCCGCTCCGGCTCTCGGCCGCGCTCCTCCTGTTCGGCCCGGTCAACGGCGCGTTCCTCGGCATCCTCGCGGGCCTCGGGCGGTTCCGGGAGATCGCGGTCGTCACGGTGCTCGGGGCCGCGGCGAGCATCCCGCTCCTGTGGCTCGGGGCGCGGGGCGGCGGCGTACTCGGCGGGATCGCCGGGCAGGTGATCGCCACCGTGCTGGCCGCGGGCCTCTCCGGGGCGGCGGTGGTGCGCGCCGCGCGCGCGACCGGGATCCCGCTCACGCTCCGCGGCGTCACGCGCGAGTGGCGGGTGCTGCTCGAGTACAGCCTCCCGGTCACGCTCTGCAACGCGCTCGTCGCCCCGGCCACGTGGGCCACCTCGGCGCTCGTCGCCGGCCAGCCCGGGGGGCACCGCGAGCTGGGCATTTTCACCGCCGCCAACCAGTGGCGGAACGCGATCGTCCTCGTCGCGACCTCC
>DASPMI010000178.1:0-113779 GCA_035627135.1 Anaeromyxobacter sp.
CCCTGCAGCGGATGGCGAGCTTCCTCCAGCGCTACCACGACGCGCTCGTGAAGTACTGCTCGGGCGAGAAGAACGTCGTCTTCCCCCTCGGCACCTATCTCATGCGCGTGCGGTTCGGCGTCTCCTGCGCAAGCAGCTGAGACCGCACCGCTCGACGACCCGCATTCCTCCCCGCGAGCGATCCGCTCGAAGGGGAGCGCTCGCTCGAACGCCACGATGCGTTCGTCGCGACCCCGCGCGACGCGCGACGCGGCCTCGCGCGCATCGTTTTCTGCTGTTTCGGTGCGTGTTCCCGGCCCTCTTGTCCTCCGGTTTCGCGGACGGACGGCGCTCGTGCGGGAGGACCTCTCGGTCCGGCGTAGCCGTCACGCGCTGGGATCGTAGTCCACGCGGTCGACCTCGAACCGCGCGTACTCGTACGCGCCCTCGGGCACGCTCCACGACGCACCGGCGACCCCGGGCAGCCGATGCGGTCCGAACGTGCGGTACTCGCGGATCGGCGTGGACCAGCGCGCCGCCCGGAACGACCGGCCGTCCTTCGCCGCCTGCGCGCGGTCGTCGGAGACGAAGTCGGCGAGCCTGCCCTCGGCGTCGAACCGCAGCTCGGCGCGCACCGACTGCCCACCTTCCGTGAAGGTGACGCGCGCGGCGCGGTCGTCCACCGGCTCCCACCGGAGCGCCGGGGAGACGAGGGTGGCCGGCGCGAGCAGCGCCATGTCGTTCAGGAACGTGACCGTCTCGGAGCGGTCCATCTCCGGCCCGCGCGCGTCCGTGATCGTGAAGAGCGAGAGGAGCTTCACCGTGAAGATCGCCGACGGGCCGACGAACCGGTGGTACGCCTCGAAGGGCACCCCGGCGCGCCTCGCGCGGACGTGGAACAGCCTCGTCCGCTGATCGAAGAAGGACACCTGGTCGGCCACGATCCGCATCCACGGCTCGTCCGGCCCGCCGCGCAGGCCGCCGCGGAACCGGAAGCGGGCGGCCTGGACCCGGGGCCGGCCGACCACGCCTGCGAACCGGAGGTACCGCTGGACCGGCCGGGGGAGCGGCGCGAGGTCCGCCTCCGTGATCGCCGGCTGCGGCGCCCGGCGGGCGAGCCCCTCGGCCAAGTCGCGCGCCATCCGCGCTCGGAAGCTCCGTGGTCCGTAGGCGCCGACGGCATACGCCCCGCCCACGGCGGCGAGCGGGGCGAGGAGCAGGAGAGCGTTCACGCGCGACCTCCCCGGCGGACATGGCGGGCCCCGCGGGCCCGGGCGCCGGCAGGCCTCGCGTACCACGATGGCTACCTTTCTGCACGGGAGCGCGCCGGAAGCGTGCGAGGAGAGCGCGATGGAGCCGGTGGGGTTCGCGGTGGTGGGGCTGGGGCACATCGCGCAGACGGCCGTGCTCCCGGCGTTCGCGCACGCGCAGGAGCGTGCACGCCTCGTGGGGCTGGTGTCGGGCGACGCGGCGAAGGGGCGGGAGCTCTCCGGGCGGTACGGCGTCCGGGCGTGGAGCTACGACCAGCTCGATGCGTGCCTCGCCGACCCGGCGGTCGAGGCGATCTACGTCGCGACGCCGAACACCGAGCACGAGGACGTCGCCGTCCGCGCGGCGCGCGCCGGCGTCCACGTGCTCTGCGAGAAGCCGATGGCGACGAGCGCGGGCGGCTGCGAGGCGATGATCCGCGCGGCGGCCGACGCGGACGTGCGGCTGATGGTGGCGTACCGGCTGCACTACGAGCCGGCCAACGTCTCGACGATCGCCCTCGTGCGCGACGGCACGATCGGCGACCCGCGCTTCTTCGCCTCCGAGTTCAGCTACCAGGTGAAGCCGGGCAACATCCGGACGCGCGAGGAGCTGGGCGGCGGCCCGCTCTGGGACCTGGGCGTCTACTGCGTGAACGTCGCGCGGCACCTGTTCCAGGACGAGCCCGAGGAGGCGTTCGCGATGACGACGCCGGGCGGCGACGAGCGGTTCGAGGGGGTGAACGAGGGGTGGGCCTGCCTCCTCCGATTCCCCGGCGATCGCCTCGCCAGCTTCACGGTGAGCTTCGGGGCGGCGACGACGAGCCGCCTCCGCCTGGTCGGCACCGAGGGCGACGTCCAGCTCGAGCCGGCGTACGAGTACCAGGGAGAGCTGGTCCGGCGGCTCACGGTGGGTGAAGAAAGCCGCACCGAGCGGTTCCCGCCGGGCGACCAGTTCGCGCCCGAGCTGATCCGTTTCGCGGAGCACGTGCGCAGGGGGGCCGAGCCGGAGCCGTCCGGACGCGAGGGGCTCGCCGACGTGCGCGTCATCGAGGCGCTGCTCCAGTCGGCCCGCGACCAACGGCCCGTCCGGATCGCCCCGGTCGCCCACCCGCAACGCCCCGAGCCGAATCAGGCGATGCACGTCCCGCCGGTCGAGGAGCCCGAGCCGGTGCGCGCGCAGGCGCCGCCGCAGGGGGAGTAGCGCCGGCGTCGGGCGCGCGAACGGCGCACGTCGACTCCCCGGTTCCGCGCGCCTACCTCACGTCCAGCCCCAGCCCCGCCCGCCCCGTCGCCCGCGCCAGGTGCGCGACCTCGGCCTCGAGCGCGTCCGGGTCGGGCAAGGCCGCTCCGGAGAAGAGCGACACCTTCACGCGGTCGCCCGCGAGCTCCCAGACGCCGACGATCCGCCCTGCGGACACGACGATCGGCGCGATCCAGCCCGCCGCCCTGCTCACGTGCGCCCGGTGTGCGGCGGCCACGACCTCGGGGTCGCTCGTGCCGGGCCCGAGGACCCACTGGTCGAACCCGCCCAGCAGCCGGACCGCCGTGCTCGTTCGCGTGCGCGCGAGCTCGGCCTCGTGCTCGGAGAGGAGGTACGCCGTCCGCCCCTCGACCTCGACGGTCGTCACCTCGTCGCCCATCGCGGCGAGCCACGCGCGGAGGACGGTCCTCTTCACGGCGCCCCTCCCCAGCCACGCGTCGAACGCGTCGAGGGTGGCGGGGCCGTACGCTCCGAGGTACGCCCGGAGGACCACCGGCGCGGCCTCCTCCGGCGCGGGGAGCGCGCGCCATCGCGCGGAGACCTTCTCCGGCCTCGTGAACGTCGTCTCGTTTCCCCGCTTCGGCCCGTGCACGACGACGCCCTGCCACGCGAGCGGCTTGAGCAGCATCCCCCAGCCGGAGCGGAGCGGCTCCGCCAGCTTCGCGAGCCCCTTCTTCCGCGCGATGCGCGCCACCAGCTCGCCGCGCGTCAGGGCGGCGCCGTCCAGCAGCTCCCCCACGGCGCCGGCGAGCGCGGCGACGTCACGCGGGCTGGCGCCGAACGCCCGCTGCCACGGCCCGCGCTCCCACGTCCGGCCCGAGGCCATCACGGAGAGGAAACTCCCGGCGTCGGACGCCCGCAGGAGGTGCAGCGTGCCGCGCATCGCCCACGTCTTGAGGAGCGCACCGTCGGCGAGCGCCCGATCCACCTCGCCCGGCCTGGGCCGCGCCTGCCGGACGTGGACGGCGAGCGCGGCGGAGGACGCCACCTGCGCCTGGATCCCGCACAGCCGGCCGGCGATCTCGGCCACGCCCGCGGTCGTGCGCGGCTCGAGGAGCTGCCGCCGCAGCCGCCACGCGTGCACCTGGCCCCAGCTCGGCTTCACGCCTGTCTCCTTCCCGCCCCCCGGCACGAGAGCACCACGCCGGCGGCCCCGGCGTGAACCGGGCAGAAGGGGCGCCGGAGGCCCGCTGGACGCGCCGGGTCCGGCGCCCCGCCGTGTGCGCGCGCGGCCTCGCGCGGCTATCCCAGGGCCCGTGGACTCCGCGCCCCACCCGATCGCCCCCATGCTCGCCCGCCTCGCGCGCGCGCTGCCCGAAGGTGACTACCAGTACGAGCCGAAGTGGGACGGGTTCCGCTGCCTCGCCGTGGTCCGGGCCGACGGAACGGTCGCGCTCCATAGCCGGCACGGCCGCCCGCTGGAGCGCTACTTCCCCGAGCTCGCCGAGCCGCTCCGGGCGCTCGGGCCGGCCGCCCTCGACGGCGAGCTCGTCGTCGCGCGCGGCGGGACGCTCGACTTCGGCCTCCTCCTCTCCCGCGTGCACCCCTCGGCCACCCGCGTCGCGCAGCTCGCGCGCGAGGCGCCGGCGGCGTTCGTCGCGTTCGACCTGCTCGCCGAGGGCGCCCGCGACCTCCAGGCCGCGCCGCTCCGCGAGCGGCGCCGGGCGCTCGAGGCGGTCCTCGCGCGCGCCGGGCCGCCGCTCCGCCTCACGCCCGCGACGCGGGACCGCGCCGTCGCGCAGGGCTGGCTCGAGCGGCTCCACGGCGCGGGGGTGGACGGCGTGATGGCCAAGGCGCTCGACGCGCCGTACGCGCCCGGGCGCCGGACGCAGGTCAAGGTGAAGCGGCGCTGGACGGCGGAGTGCGTGGTCGGCGGCTTCCGCGTCTACGCCGGCCTCCCGCTCGTGGCGTCGCTCCTGCTCGGGCTGTGGGACGGGCCCGTGCTGCGGCACGTCGGCGTGGCGAGCTCCTTCCCGGACCGCGAGCGCCACGCGCTGTTCACGTGCCTCGCCCCGGCGGCCGTGCCGCTCGCGGGCCATCCCTGGGAGCGCGGGTTCAACGTCGGCGCGAGCCCGCTCGGCCGGCTCAAGGGATCGGCCGGGCGGTGGGAACCCGGCGAAATGGCGCAGGACTGGACCGCGGTGCGTCCGGCGCTCGTGGTGGAGGTCGCGTACGATCAGGTGGACGCCGGCCGGCTCCGCCACCCGGCGCGCCTGGTGCGGTGGAGGCCGGATCGCGACGCCGCCTCGTGCACGGCGGACCAGCTCGGCGTCCTCGGCCCGGGCGACCTGGAGCTGCGCGCGTGACCGCCGGGGCGCCGGCGCGCGAGGAGCTCGCGATGGGAGGGCGCCGCGTCTCCCTCCCGCACCCGGACAAGGTCCTCTACCCCCCGGCCGGCTTCACCCGTCGTGACGTCCTCGCCTACTACCTCGCGATCGCGCCGGCGCTCCTCCCGCACCTCGCCGGGCGCGCCGTGACGCTGGCCCGCTTCCCGGACGGCGTCGACGCGCCCGGGTGGTACCAGGTGAACGCGCCGCCGGGCGCCCCGGAGTGGATGGAGCCGTGGTCGCTCCGGACGTCGGCGGGCCGGCCGCTGCGCCCGTGCCGCATCGAGGAACCCGCCGCGCTGGCCTGGGCCGTCGCGCGGGGGGCGCTCGAGCTCCACCCCGTCCGAGCGCGGCCCGGGACGGCGGCCGCCGGCGACCTCGTCCTCGACCTCGACCCCGCCGCGCCCGCATCGCTCCTCGAGGCATCCGCCGCCGCGCTCGACGCCCGCGAGCGCCTCGCCCGCCGCGGGCTCGCCAGCGCGGTGAAGGCCTCCGGCGGCCGCGGGGGCCACGTCACCGCTCCCCTGCCCGCGCCGCTCCCGTTCGCGGAGTCCGTCGCGCTCGCGCGGGCCGTCGCCGCGGAGCTCGCCGCGGCCGCGCCCACGCGGTTCGCAGACCGCGTCGCGCGGGCCGGCCGCGACGGCAAGGTGCTCGTGGACTGGCGCCAGAACGAGCCGGGCCGCTCGCTGATCGCGCCCTGGTCGCTGCGCGCCGCGGGCGTCCCCGTGGTGGCCGCGCCGCTCGCGTGGGAGGAGGTGGAGGCCGCGGTGGCGGCCGGCGCCCCCGCGCGGCTCCGCGTCTCTCCCCAGGAGGCGCTCGCGCGCGCCGGCGTGCAGGCCGTCGGCGCACCGCACCTACATTGAACCGCGCGCCACCTCGGCCTCGAGCCGGTCGAGGTTCTCGTCGTTCGCCGGACCGGCGTACCCGCGCACGGACTCGAACTCCGCCGCGGACTCGAACGACTGGCGCCACGTCACCCGGGTGCCCGCGCCCTCCGCCGCCAGCGTCACGGTCAGCGTGAACCGCGGGCCGGAGACGTGGCGGATCACCACCCGCTCTCCGGGGACCAGCGCGTCGAACACCGACTGGTTGGGGTAGTTCCCGCCGTTGGGCCCGTGCATCACGTACCGCCACGTCCCGCCGGGCCGCGGGTCGCACACCTCGAACGTGTTGCGGAATCCCTTCGGCCCCCACCACCGCGCCAGGCGCGCCGGGGCCACGAACGCGGCATAGACCTCGAGCGGTGGCGCGGGGACGAGGCGCGCAGTGGAGAGGGTGCGCTCGGCGCTGGTGCTCGGGTCGATGGCGGACGGCGACGTCTCGGGTCGGGTCATGGCGCTCCTCGCGGGCCAGCGGTATGCCTGACGGACGGTCGAGCCGCCGCAGACTCATCGGGGCCCGGAAGGGGCGAGCCGCCGCCGGCGCCTCGGCTCGATGATCGCGAGCGCGTCCTCGCGGGTCGTGACGGCGTGGACCCGGCCGCGGGCGGCGACGTACTTCCAGGCCAGCTGGGGCGCCCGGGAGATCTCGTCGGGCGTCGTGGAGAGCAAGGTCGAGACGCCCGGCTCCGCGAGCATGTCGTCCACCCCGACGCGCCCCGCGCGCACCTCCTCCGCGAGCCGCGGGTTGAACAATCCGTGGAGCACGACCTGCAGGGGGACGGCGGCGCGGCGTTCCCCCGGATGCCGCTGGGCGAGATCCCGGAAGGTGCGCAGGAACCCGTACTGCACGAGCCCGCTGCAGATGAAGCTCGCCGGGGCGAACCGCCTGCGCGCGTGGGCCCGCCGGAGCGCGCCGGCGAGCGCGTCCGCCACGTCGTCGGGCCCGCCGACGAGGCGCTGCCGCAGGACGGCGAGGCCCATGGAGACGATCGTCCGGTACGAGTACCCCGCCTCGATGAAGTCGAGCATGCGGCCGCGGACGATGGACTGGACGTCCTCGTCGAACCACGGCGCCTCGAACCGCAGGAAGGCGACCGCGGTCCCGCGCCGCCGGGCGTCATGGGCGAGCAGGTCGGAGAGGCGCTTCAGGTCCACGCCGCGCGGCGCCGCCTCGATGAGGAACGCGTGCTCGAACCCCTTGTCCGTCCGCGGCACGAGGAAGACGAGCGCGGCGTGACTGAAGGGGCTCCGGGTCGCCCACCGGATGATCCGGCTGGTGAAGGCCTTCCCGGACACGAGCACGACGTCGGAGCGCCGCAGGAGGCCGCTCCCGAGGAACTCCTCGAGCGGCATCGGGAACTCGCCCGCGGACGCGCGTGGGGCCGGGGCGGACACGGCGGGAGCACGATGCACGGCGGCCTCCGTCCGGCGCCGGTGAGGTCCATCCAGCACCCGGCGTGACCAGCATGCCAGCCGCCCCGCACGCCAGCAAGCGCGCCGGGCGCGCCGGAGGTCAGCCCGCGTCCTCCTCCTCCGGCGGCGGCCCGAACCAGCTCCGCGCCTCCTGGTCCACGCAGTTGGCGTTGAGCCAGAGTGTCTTCCCGTCCGGCGTGCTCCGGCCGTCGACGTCGATCACCCGCACGACCCGGGCCATGCCCGCGTCGTCGGGGCAGAGCTCCGGCAAGAGGTTGGGCGCGGCCCGCAGGCGCGCCTCGTCCAGCGCGTACCCGGCCGTGCCGGGGAAGATGGCGAAGTAGAGGATGTTCTCCTCCACGAGGTCGTTGAAGAAGTGCGAGCCGAGCGAGACGTCGGGGATGGTGTTGCCGAGCCGCATGACCTCGCACACTGCGGAGACCCGCTGGATCTCCGGGAACGAGACCGGGACCCCCAGCGACGGCGTGGTGGTCCCCCAGCGCCCGGGCCCGAGCAGCAGGACCCGCGCCGGACCGAGCTTGCGGTTCGCCCGGCCCACCACCCGCGCCACCTCGTACCGGTCCTGGAGCCCGAGCCCCGCGTACGCGTCGGGGTCGACGTAGACCACGCGATCGATCGGCGTGTTCGTGCTCTGGCCGACGAGCGGCCCGCGGCTCTCGAGCAGGACCGACCCCGGCGGCAGATCCTCGGGCACGGGCACGGCCACGCCGCCCTCGCGGATCTGCAGCGGCCGGCACTGGACGACGTTGAGCCGGAGCTCGCCGTCCCGCCCCACGTTGCCGGTGAACTCGACGTCCACCGGCGTCCGGTACGCCGCCCGGAGCTCGCCCAGGATCGAGCGGATCTGCTCGACGAACGGCGTGCCCCAGAGCAGCTCCTCGAACGTGAGCACCCACCCGCCGCCCTGGCGCTGCGTCGCGAACAGGCGGATCGGCAGATCCGGGCTCCGGCGGATGACCTCGTCGACGCGCACCGGGCGGAGCTCCCGGCTCTCGAGGTCGATCACGTCCACGCGCTGCTGCGCGTACTCGGTCACCTCGTCGAGGCTCGTCTCCGGCCGGAGCGACGGCGCGTTCAGGGCGACGATGCGGGTGTAGTCGTCGTCGGAGCGCTCCACCGCCCGCGTGCCGAGGCCGAACACGAGCCGCACGACGCCGGCCTGCGGGTCGATCTGGTGGTTCCAGACGTACGGGTTGTACGAGAGGGCCACGCCCGCCACCTGCGGGAAGAAGAGCGTGCCGCGCACCGCGCCCGAGACCCGCTGGATGAGGACCGCCATCTGCTCGTCGCGGCCGAGCAGCCCCCGCCGCTCGCGGTACCGGAGCGCCTCCTCGCTCATGGTGCTCGCGTAGACCGTGCGGATCGCGGAGAGGAGCGCGTCGAGCCGCTCCTCCGGCGGGCCGTTGTTGGGGAGGAACACGCTGTCGTACTTGCCGGTGAAGGCGTTGCCGAAGCCGTCCTCGAGGAGGCTCGAGGAGCGGACGATGATCGGCGACTGCCCGTAGTGCTCGAGGACCTGGAGGAGCTGCTCCACGATGAAGCTCGGGAAGGTTCCAGCGAGCACCCGCTCCCGCGCCTCGGCGGCGATGTCGGCGAGCGACGGGCCGCTGTGGATCGTCCGGCGGACCTGCCAGACGCCGTTCCGGACGAGGTACGTGTAGAAGACGTCGGAGCCGACGAACCAGGAGTCGTGCGGCTCGAGGAGCCGTGTCCAGCGCGGGTGGGCGCGGGCGAGGATGGCGCGCGAGACGAGCATGCCCGCCGCCTTCCCGCCGACGAGCCCGGTGCCGATCATCCTCCGCCGGATGGCGAAGAGGTCGTCGAGCTCGAGGTACCGCTCCGCCAGCTCGGTGAACCGCTCGTCGCGCGTGAGGAGCCCGCGGAGGAGGTCCTGGAACGCCTCGTGCTCGTCGCGCCAGGGCCGGGCGCCGGCGCGGCAGGCCTCGCGGATCTCCCGCGCCTCCACGAACCGCCGCTCCCAGGCGTCCATCTGGCCGAGGCCCGCGGGCGGCCGCTCGGCGACGTCGGCCAGCTCGGCGCTCTCGGTGAGGGCGCGGAAGTCCTCGCCCTCCCACGCGTGCGGCAGGTACATCGTCGGGGACCGCCGCCCGTCCACCTTGAGCGGCTGGACGTAGCGGACGCGCTGCCGCCGGAAGACGTCCACGAGGAGCTGGGTCGTGCTCCGCACGGCCTGGATCGCCTGGGCCGAGTGCGGCTGCCGGAGGAGCGCGAAGTACGCGATCGTCCGCAGCCGATACAGGTGCGGGCACGTCAGCATGAAGAAGTTGCCCAGCATGAGGTCGCTGTACCAGTCGGCGACCAGGTCGGAGAGGCAGTCGAAGACGTGGCAGGCGCCCGCGCCCGCCGCGTCGACGGTCCGCTGGATCGCGGCGGTGAAGCTCTCGAACCCCACCGACGGCGAGAGCCGCTCCACGCGTACGCCGGGCCCCTCCGGCACGAGCGGGGGGTGGCGCGCGAAGCGGAAGTAGACCACGGGCCGCCCCTGCTCGAGCGCCCGGGCGACGTAGGGCTTCACGAGTGGTGCGTAGTCCTCGATCGCCTCCATCTGCCACACGACGTTGTCGCCGGAGCGCAGGCCGCCGAGGACCGCGTCGAGGGCGGGGAAGCCCGTGGAGACGTCGATGGGCTCCCCGGGCTCGGGGGCCGAGTATCGCTGCGGGCCCTGATCGATCATCGGTGCGTATCCTCTCCGGCAGTGGGCGCTCGGTCCGCGCCCGCGGGCGGGTGCGGTCCCCTTCCCCGAGCGCGCGGCTTACTGCGAGAACCCTTCGATGAGGTACTGCACCTCGATCCGCTTCAGGGCGACCACCTTTGCCGCGGTCCGCACGTCGATCGGCTTCCCGACGCAGTAGGGCCGCGAGTCGTAGAGCGGCGTGCGGCGGGCCCGGTTCTTGGCCACGTCGCGGATGAGGGCGTAGTTCTTCTTGATCGCCTGCTCCAGCCGGGCGTTCACCTCGGCCTCGGTCCAGCGCTCGAGCCGCTGGTTCTGGAGCCACTCGTAGTACGAGACGGTCACCGCCCCGGCGTTGCAGATGACGTCCGGGATGAGCTCGATCCCGCGGGCCTGGAGGACGCGGTCACCGTCGGGCTTGGTGGGGTTGTTGGCCGCCTCGGCGACGAGCTTCACCCGGAGGCGCTCCGCGATGTTGGCGTCGATCACCTCGCCCAGCGCGGCCGGGATGCAGATGTCGGCGTCGAGGGACCAGAAGTCGTCGCGCGGGATGGCCGTCCCCCCCGTGAACCCCGCCACCGTCCGGCGCAGGTTCGCGGGGTCGTTCTGCGCGTGCCCGAGGAGCGCAGGGATGTCCAGGCCGCCCTCGCGGTAGACCGTCCCGTGCGCGTCCTGCACCGCGACGATCTTCGCGCCCAGGGCCTCCAGGATGTCGGCGGCGGCCGAGCCCACGCTCCCGAACCCCTGGAGGATGACGCGGGCGCCGCGCAGGTCGAACCCCCGCTCGCGCGCCCACTCCTCGAGGCAGTAGACGACCCCCTGGCCGGCCGCCTTGGTCCGCCCCTCCGACCCGCCGATCCGCACGTCCTTGCCGGTGACCACGCCGCGCAGGGCGTGATGGTCACGTTCACCATCCGTGTACTGGCGCATCATGTAGGCCATGACCGCGGCGTTGGTCCCCACGTCCGGCGCCGGGATGTCGACGAACGGCCCCATCATCTGCTTGAGCTTGTAGACGTACCGCAGCGAGATGCGCTCGATCTCCTCGCGGGAGTAGGCGAACGGGTCGAGCCGGACCGCGCCCTGCGCGCCGCCGAACGGCACCTCGACGATCGCCGTCTTCCAGGTCATCTCCGCCGCCAGCGACTTGCAGAGGTCGAGCGTCGCGTCGGGGTGGTACCGGATGCCGCCCTTGTACGGCCCGCGCGCCTCGCTGTGCTGGACCCGGTACGCCTTGAGCTGGCGCGGGCCGCCCGGCTCGAGCTTGTAGAGCCCCTTCCCGGCGAGGTGGATGACGCCCTGGCGCACCGTGAGGTCCGCCGAGAGCAGCGCGCCGTGGTGCAGGACGTAGGCGCCGGTGGCGAGGGGCTCGAGCGTCCGGCCGGCCTCGATCGTGGACGGCGGGAGATCGGCGAAGCGCGGGCGCTCCTCCTCGGGGAGCGGCACGAGCCGGTCGGCGGTCTCGATGGTGACGTGGAAGATGTGCTCGAAGTCGGGCTCCTCGAGCTCCATCCGCACGCGCGGATCCATGCGGATGAGCTCCGCCGCGCGGTGAAAGGAGTCCATCGACTCCTGGTAGAAGCTCGGGTCTCCGTTCCGTCCCACCATGGTGCCCTCCGCGATGCCCCCTTGAACGGGCCCGAGCCCGCGCCCGGCGGGAAAAGCCCGCCGCGCCGGCGCGATGATCTCCGACCTTCCCCCGCAGGTGAAGGGGCCACCGCAGCCGCCGCCACGCGCGTGTGGGATATCATCTCGTAATCCCGGCCGCGCGTGTGGGCCGCTTTCGTGACGCGGTAGTCTGGCAGCCGAGGAGGCGTGCCATGCGGAGGTTCGAGAGCCACGTCGTCGCCCTCCTCGCGGCGCTGGGCGCGCTGGGCTGCGCCGGGGCGGAGCTGGTGCGCGGCGCCCGGGACGGTTCACGCTGGCGCGAGCTGTCCTCGGAGCACTTCGTCCTCCGGACCGACATCTCCGCCGACAGCGCGCGACGGCTGGCGAGCTCGAGCTGCTCCGTGCGCTCCTCGTGGACGCGATGCCGGCGCTCGGCGCCGTCCGCGCCCGCCTCGAGGTGGTCGCGCTCTCGTCGCGCGAGGAGTACTGGGAGGTCACCGGCCAGCGAGGTCACCGGCCAGCGCACGGACTGGATCGGCCACGCCACCTGGGACGAGCTCGAGCCCGGCCGGATGGTCCTGTTCGTGAGCCCGAGCGGCCAGGCCGAGGAGCAGGCCACCACCGTGGCCCACGAGCTCGCGCACGCGCTCTCCCGGCACGTGATCCCCGCCCAGCCGCGCTGGTTCAGCGAGGGGCTCGCCGAGGTCCTCCAATCGGTCGCCCTGGAGCGCAGCGGCAAGCGGTGGATCGGGCTGCGCGCGAACCACTGGGAGCAGGTGGATCCCATCCCGGTGCGCGAGCTGATGGGCTGGCAGGCCGCGGGGGTGAACCGCGAGTGGCGCTACGATCAGTCCGCGTGGGCGCTCGTCCGGTGTCTCGAGGTGGAGCAGCGGGCCGGGTTCGCCGAGCTCCAGCGCCGGCTCGCGGCCGGCCAGGCGAAGGACGCCGCAGGGGCGCTCTCGCTCGCGCGCCGGGCCGCGGCCGCACGCCCGGAGGACCCGTACGCGGGGTCGCTCGTCGGCATCGCCCTCGCCCCCGGCACCGCCGAGCGGGAGCTCGCGCTCCGGCGCGCGGTGGAGCTCGCGCCGGAGGACCCGGGCGCGCTGGCGTTGCTCGCCTGCGAGGTCGCGCTGGAGGACGAGGCGAGGAGCGACGTGCGGTTCGCGCGCGGGCAGCTCCCGCCCGACGCCGGGCGGACGGCGCCCTGTTGACGGCGGCGGAGGAGCGGTGCGGCACGCCGGCGGCGCGGGCGAGGCGGCTGGCCCAGGACGCCGGCGCGGCGATCGAGCTGGGGCGGGCCGCGGCCGGCCTCCGGCTCGCGGACGTGGCCTTGGCCGCGGGACCGGACGACGCCTTGGCGTGGAACGAGCGGGGCCGGGCGCTCGATCGGACCGGCCTCCTCGCCGAGGCGGAGCAGGCCGACCGCGCGCGGTCCGCGCCGACCCGAAGCACCCGTGGGCCTGGCGCAACCTCGGGCTCGCGCTGCAGCGACTCGGACGGGCATCGGACGCGGTGGAGAATGTGCCGGAAGCAGGTGGAGGTCACGCCCGGTCAGGCGCTCGCGCACCGCGAGCTCGGGCTCGCGCTGCTGCGCGCGAACCGGGCCGCCGAGGCGGTGGAGCCGCTCGAGCGCGCCGCGGCGCTCGATCCCAAGGAGGCGTGTACGCCGCTCGCGCTCGGCAAGGTCCACCTCGCGCTCGGCAAGCCGCGGCTCGGCGTGGAGGCCTTCGAGCACGCGCTGGCGTTGCGGCGGAACCCCGAGCTGCTCAACGAGGCCGCGTACGCCCTCGCCGACGCGAACGCTGCGCTCGATCTCGCGTCCGGGTGGGCCGAGGCCGCCGTGAGCGGCCACGTCGAGCTGCTGACGGCGATCCGGGACGGAATGTCGGGCGCGAGCGCCGCGGCGGTCACGCGGGATCTCTCGAACGTGTGGGACACGCTCGGCTGGATCCGCTTCCGGCAGGGCCGGCTCGCCGAAGCGGAGCGGTGGCTCGCGGACCCGAGCGCCTGCGGCCCGAGGCGATCGTCTCCGAGCACCTCGGCGAGGTCCTGGAGCGGGCCGGGCGGCGCGAGGAGGCCGTCGCGGCGTATGCGCGCGCCGCCGTGCTGGCGCCGAACGGGACCGCGCGGGCTCGCCTCGACGCCGTCGCGGGCGCAGGCGGCGCGGCCCGGGCGACGTCGCAAGCGCGGGCCGAGCTCCAGTCCTGGCGCACGCTGGCCGCCTTTGCACGCGAGCCGATCGACGCCGGCCCGGAGCTCGAGCTCCTCCTCGCCGCAGGCGGCGCCGTCGTCCAGGCACGCACGCGCGGCGGCATCCCGCTGCCCGCGGTGGGTGAGGCGCTCCGCGCCACGCGCCACGCCATCCCCTTCCCCGACCCTTCCGTGCCTTTCCTCGGAGTGAATGCGCCGTGGCGGTGCGCCGGACGCGGTTGCGCCGCCGTGCTGGACGTGCCGGGACCGTGACGCGCGGTGAGACGTGACCATGCGGGTCGGCGCGGTCGCGCGCTGCCGCCCGTGCTTAGCCTATGGCGCGAACCCACGCTGGGAGCGCGCATGCAGGCCGGCGAGCCGACGAGCACGCATTCCCCCTGTCCGGACGAGACCTCTCCGGGATCGCGTTCGGCCCCGGAGCGGCCGAGCGACGTCCCGAGCGATCCGCACGAGGTGGAGCTCTTCGCCTCCCCACTCGCGCCGGAGCGATGGGAGACGTACGAACGCGTCAGCCGCAGCTACGGCTGCACGCGCGAGTTCATCGAGTACTTCGAGCGGCCCGCCGCGCCGGCGCTCGCGCTCGTGCGGCGCCGCGGGGACGGTCAGGCCCGGGCCGCCTTCCTGTTCACGCAGGACAGCGCGACGGTGCGGGTCCACGGACGGTTCTCGGCGCCTTCCGCCGAGGCGGTCGCCGCCTTCGCGGAGGCGATCTTCTCGCGCTACCCGAACGCGCGGCGCATCGGAACCGGCCTCATCGACGCGCTGCCCGACCCGGGGGCCGTCCGGCGCCCGACCCTCGCGGTGCACGAGGCGACGGAGCTGCGGATCGCGCTGCCCGCCACGCTCGCGGAGTACGAGCGGACGCTGAGTCAGGACTTCGTGCGCCGCTGCCGGCACGACGAGCGGCGCGTCGCGCGCGAGCTCCCCGCGGCGCGGTTCGAGACCCGGGAGGGCCCGGACATCCCGCCTTGGTGGATCTCCGAGGTCGTCCGGCTGAACCGCGACCGGATGGCCGCGAAGAACGGCAGGTCGGTGTTCAGCCGTGAGTACGAGGAGGGAATCTCGCGCGTCGCCCGTCGGCACGGGTGCGTCACCGTGCTGCACGACGGGGCGCGCGTCTACGCGGGGGTCGTCGACATCCGCTGCGGCACGGACGTGTTCGGCTGGGTCATCGGCCACGACGACGCGTTCGGGAAGCTCGGCCCCGGGCGGCTGGTGCAGCTCGCCGCGACCCGCCACTGCATCGCGCGCGGCTACCGCACCATCCACCTCCTCCACGGCCAATCGAGCTACAAGCAGGCGGTCGGAGGCCGGGTGGCGGAGCTGGCCGAGTATGTCGTCCTCCGCTCCTGGAGCGCGCTGCGCCCGCGCGATCTCGTGCGAGTGGCCGGCAACGAAGGCGCGCGGTTCGCCCGCCGGTCCGTGGACCGCGCCGACGAGTTCGCGCGCCGCGCGCTCGGGAGGCGGGGGGCGCCGGTGCGGTCGTTGCTCCAGTCCCTGGTCCGGACCGCGCGGCGCGCGACCGCCGGCTGACACCGTCGGCGCCGGACCTCACCGCACCACGATGGAGACGCTCGTGGTGACGAACTGCTCCAGGGGCGTGCACACGTCCACGTCGCCGGTGAAGACGCCAGCCCGGCGCGCCCGCAGGTGCAGACGCATCGTGAACGCGTCGCCCGGAGCGAGCGATCGGGCGTAGTAGAACGACGAGAGGTTGACCGTGTGGTCGCGCCGATCCGGCCGGGGCTCGACGTCGATCACCTCGAACCCGTCGAGCAGGGAGTCGTACACGTCGATGCTCCCGAGCTTCAGGCGCTCGGACGTGGGGTTCGAGGCCCGGACCTCCAGCGTCGCCTTCTCGCCCGCGGCGACCTCCGCCGGCGCCTGGACGTCCACCGCGAACGGCGCCGGGCGGGAGGTGAAGACGAACCACGCGAACACGAGGACGGCGGCGCAGAGGACCAGCGTCGCTGCGGCGGTCACGACGACGGCGGTGATCACCGCGGAGGAGCGCTTCGGCTGCGGAGGCGGGACCGGCGGCGGCGTCGCGCTTCCCCACGGAGACTGCGACTGTGACGGCGGCATGGTCGCTCCTCGCCCGGGCCGTCACCGGGGCGCCGGCACCTGGTCCATCGAACGGTCCTGCCAGCGGCCGAACACCGGCAGCACGATCAGCGACGCGACGAGCGCGAGCAGCATGTCCCACTGCGCGTCCCAGACGTCCCCCTGCGTGCCCAGGAGCGCCTGGCCGACGTCCGGCGCGGCCCCGAGCACGGTCCACCACTCGGCGATCTCCCAGAAGGCGGCGACCGCGAGGACGACGCAGACGGTGAGGAAGTAGAGCCACCCGCCGCGCCGGAGCGGCGTCTTCCGGAGCAGCACCTCGCGGGCGAGGAACGCGGGGAAGACGCCCACCGCGAAGTGGCCGACGCGATCGTAGTGGTTGCGCGCGAGCCCGAACGCCTCCTTCGCCCAGTTGCCGAGCGGCGTCTCCGCGTACGTGTAGTACCCGCCGTAGTTCAGGATGAGGACGTGCAGGAACACGCCCGCGTAGACGAAGTGCGAGAGCGGCAGCCGCGGGTAGAGCGCCGCGAGCACGGCGACCACGGCGAGCCCCGGCGCGACCTCGAGGATCCAGCTCACGGGCCCGGCGCGCGCGGTGGCGCCGCTCACGGCGAGGATGACGAGCAGGAGCCCGAGCAGCGCGAGCGGGAAGCGTGCGTGTTCGCGCAGGGTGCGGGCCGCGGGGGCGGCGTCGGGTGCGAGCGAGCTCACACCCGTATGGTACCCGGCCGGCCGGCGCGGGGACAGCCGTCGTCACGGCCCGGCGGCCCGAGCTCGTAGGTCCTCGGCGGCCTCGGTCCTCTCCGGGCCGGGGCCGCCGTTCTTCGGTGGTGCGGCGCCCGGCAATCGCGCACAAGATCCGGGTCCCTTCGAGCATTCGAGGAGGAGCGCCGTGCGCAAGCGGATCCTGTGGGGCGGCCTCGCGATCGTCGGGCTTCTGGGGGCGGGCTTCGCCGGCTGGTTGCTCTCCTTGCCGCCGCGGCCCGAAGTGGGGGAAGCACCGCCCGTCCCGCCGGACGAGGCGGACGCGCTCCTCGCGGCCCTGAAGCCGCCGAAGCGTCCGCGCCCGCTGGTCGCGATCGTCGGCGCGAACGGCGGGACCGAGACGACCGACTACGTGATGCCGTACGGCATCCTGAAGCGCGCCGACGTCGTCGACGTCGTGGCGCTCGCGACCACCGCGGGGCCGGTCACGCTGTACCCCGCGCTCGCGGTCGTGCCCGACGCGACGATCGCGGAGTTCGACGCGCGCCATCCGGACGGCGCGGACTACGTGATCGTACCGGCCCTGGCCCGCGACGACGACCCGACGGTCCTTCGATGGATCCAGGCCCAGGCCGCAAAGGGCGCCACGATCGTCGGCGTCTGCGCCGGCGCCAAGGTGGTCGCCAACGCCGGGCTGCTCGACGGCAAGCGGGCGACGACGCACTGGTACTACCGCGAGGAGCTGCTCGAGGAGCACCCCACGATCCGCTGGGTCGCGGACCGGCGCCTCGTCGTGGACCGGGGCGTGGCCACGACCACCGGCATCACCGCCTCCATGCCGATGGCCCTCGTCCTCGTCGAGGCGATCGCCGGGCGCGAGAGGGCCACGACGGTCGCGCGCGACCTCGGGCTCGCGCGGTGGGACACGCGGCACGCCAGCGGCGCGTTCACCTTCACGCGCGGGTTCGCGGCGACGGTCCTCGCCAACGCGGTCGCGTTCTGGCGACGCGAGGAGCTCGGGCTCGAGCTCGCGCCGGGCATGGACGAAGTGACGCTCGCGCTCGTCGCCGACGCGTGGTCGCGGACCTACCGATCGCGCGCGGTCACGTTCTCGAGCACCGCCGGCCCGCTCCCGACCCGCAGCGGCCTCCGCGTCATCCCGGACGAGGTCGGTGAGCGCCCGCCCGAGCCGCTCCCGGCGACGGGCGCGCGGACACCGGCGAGGGCGCTCGACGACGCGCTCCGCGGCATCGCCGCGCGGTACGGGCGACGGACCGCGGACGCGGTCGCCATGCAGCTCGAGTATCCGGGGCGGCGCTGAGCGCCTCGCCTCGCTACAGCAGCCGCCCCGCCAGCACGGAGGACGCGACGGTGAAGTAGATCACCACCCCGCTCACGTCCACGAGCGTCGCCACGAACGGCGCCGACGCGCTCGCCGGATCGAGGCCCACGCGGCGGAGCACGAGCGGCAGCATCGCTCCCGCCATGCACCCCCAGAGCACCACGCCCACGAGGCTCACCCCCACGGTCACGCTGAGCGCGAGCGCGTGCGGGCCGTACGCCCCGAACGCCCACTCCCACCCCAGGATGCGCACCACGCCCAGGAGCCCGAGCAGCACGCCGAGCCCGAGCCCCGAGGCGAGCTCTCGCCGCGCCACCCGCCACCAGTCCCGGAGACGCACCTCGCCGAGCGCCATCGCGCGGATGACGAGCGTCGTGGCCTGGGAGCCGGAGTTCCCGCCGCTCGAGATGATGAGCGGGACGAAGAGCGCGAGGATGACGGCCTGGGCGATCTCCTCCTCGTACCGCGCCATCGCGGTGGCCGTGAGGAGCTCCCCGACGAACAGCACCGCCAGCCACACGCCGCGCTTCCGCAGCACCGTCGGCAGCGGCGTCGTGAGGTACGGCGCGCCGAGGGCCTCGGTGCCGCCCATCCGCTGGATGTCCTCGGTCGCCTCCTCCTGCACGACGTCCACGATGTCGTCGACGGTGACGAGGCCCTGCATCCGCCCCTGGGCGTCGACGACCGGGACGGCGAGGAGATCGTGCTGGGCGAAGACCCGGCTCACCGCCTCCTGGTCCATGTCGTCCCGCACCGCGACCACGTCGCGGATCATCACGTCCTGGACCTGCTGATCGGGGCGGGCGGCGAACAGATCGCGGAACGACACCACCCCGAGGAGCCGCTGGTCCATGTCGAGCACGTACGTGTAGTAGATGGTCTCCACGCGATCGCGCGCCTGCCGGCGGAGGTAGGCGATCGCCTCGTCGACGCTCATGTCCGGCCGGACGCGGGCGAAGCGCGGGTTCATGAGGCCGCCGGCGTCGTCCTCGGCGTAGGCGAGGAGCGCGGACACCTCGCGCCGGCTGACGTCGTCGAGCACCGCGAGCAGCGCCTCGCGATCGGAGGGCGGGTGGAGCTGGATGAGGTCGGCGGCGTCGTCCGGCGGCATCAGGCGCAGCCACGCGCGGCGCTCGCCCGGCGGGACGCTCGCGAGGAGGCTCGCCTGGTCGCGGGAGGAGCACTCCAGGAAGAAGTCCTCCTGGTCGGGGCGCCGGAGCGCGTGGAAGCCTTCGGCGCGCTCCTCGTCGGAGAGGACGTCCCACGCCTCGCGCAGCTCGCCGGGCGTCAGGGCGTCGAGGTGCTGTTCGGTGATGGCGTTCACGGGCGTCCTCCGGCCGACAATGTATCCAGGACCTCGCGGGCTCCGCCCGGACGGGTCCGTACGAGGGGCCCGTCTCGACCTCGACGCCGGGTGCTCCCCCGAGCAGATCCGCCGGGGTGCGCGTCGCGCCGAGGACGGGGCCATGGAGCTCACCGCCGCGAGGATCCTGCGGACCTACGTCACCCTCACGCTGCTCTCCACGTTCGCCTCGTCGTTGATCTGGGGCATCAACACCCTGTTCCTGCTCGACGCCGGGCTCTCCGTCGCCGGCGCGTTCGCCGCGAACGCGTTCTTCACGGTGGGTCAGGTGGTCTTCGAGGTCCCCACGGGCGTCGTGGCGGACACGATGGGCCGGCGCACGTCGTACCTGCTCGGGGCCGCCACCCTGTTCGCCGCGACCCTGCTGTACCTCTGGATGTGGTCGATCGAGGGGCCGTTCTGGGGGTGGGCGCTCTCGTCGATGCTCCTCGGCCTCGGGTTCACGTTCTTCTCCGGGGCGACCGAGGCGTGGCTGGTCGACGGCCTCGCGGCGACGGGCTACCGCGGCTCACTCGACGCCGCCTTCGCGAAGGGGCAGCGGGCCGAGGGCGCCGGGATGCTCACCGGGACGATCGCCGGCGGGGTCATCGCCCAGCTCACGAACCTCGGCGTTCCCTTCGCCGTGCGCGCCGGCGCGCTCCTCCTCACCTTCGCCGTCGCCTTCGGCTCGATGCGGGACGTCGGCTTCCAGCCGAGGCGGGGGGCGTCCGTCGTCGAGGACGTCCGCAAGGTGCTCCGCGCGTCGATCACGCACGGCTTCGGCAATCCGCCCGTGCGCTGGCTGATGCTCGCGGGGTTCCTGAACGGCGGCGTCCCCATCTTCGGCTTCTACGCCCTCCAGCCCTACCTCCTCGAGCTGAGCGGCCGCCGGGGTTCGTACGCGATCGCCGGCCTCGCCGCCGCGCTCTTCGCGGGCGCCCAGATCGCCGGCGCCTCGCTCGTCCCCGCCATCTCGAGGCGGTTCGAGCGCCGGACCTCGGCGCTCCTCTTCGCCTCCGCCGTCACCGCCGCGTGCCTCGCGGCGATGGGCGCGTTCCAGAGCTTCTGGGTGTCCGTGGTCATGCTGGCCGCGTGGGCCCTCGCGTGGGCCGCGATCCAGCCGGTGCGGCAGGCGTTCCTGAACGGCTGCGTCCCGTCTGCCCAGCGGGCCACCGTGCTGTCCTTCGACAACCTCTTCGCCTCGGCGGGCGGCGTCGTCGCCCAGCCCGGGCTCGGGAGGATCGCCGACGTGTGGGGCTACCCCGCGTCGTACGTGGTGAGCGCCGGCGTGGAGCTCCTGTCCGTCCCGCTCCTGCTCCTCGCCCGGCGCGAGCGCGCCCAAGCGGACATGGAGCGGAGCGCGGACGCGGACGCCGCTGCGTAGGCGGGTCGAGGCCACGCCGAAGGACTGCGCGCCGAGGCCCATGCCCAGGTACGGCACGCCGTCGATCACGCGCCTCGTGAGGGAGTCGCTCGTGCCGGGGTCCCCCGGGATGCGGCTGAAGGTGTTCTTCCCGGGGTTGGCCTCATAGCCGTGTTCGTGCAGCGCCTGGTACGCGAGGCGGTACTCCCCGGTCGGATGCCAGCACGGGGCCGCGGCCCCGCCCGCGCGGTCGGGAGCGGAGCTCGCTCCGCAGCGCGTTGATTCGCCGCGCCTACCGCGTCTCCCGCACCAGCCACTCGAGGTACGGCGCGCTCCCGAGCTCGACGGGGAGCGCGATCACCTCGGGGACCTCGTAGGGATGGAGCGCCAGCGTGCGCTCCCGCAGCCGGTCGAACCGGTCGCGCGTGGTCTTGAGCACGAGCAGCGCCTCGCCCTCGTCCTGGACCTTCCCCTCCCACCAGTAGATCGACCGCACCGCTGGGACGAGGTTCGCGCAGGCGGCGAGCCGCTCGCCCACCAGGGCCCGGCCGAGCTCGGCCGCCTTCTCGGCGGAAGGGGCGGTGACGAGGACGACCAGCGCGCGTTCGTCGGAGCTCATGGTGTCGCCGATCCTACTCCTCCGTCGGCAGGACCGGCACCTTCGCCGCCTCCGACGCCCGCGCGCCCGGGCGGTGCCCGAAGAGGCTGCCGTAGACGACGCCGGTGATCCCGAGCAGCACGCCCAGCGCCGTCGCGCCCCCGAGCGGCTCTCCGACGAGGAGCGCCCAGAGGTAGGCGGAGATCGGCGTGAGCTGCTGCCAGACGGCCGCCTCGGGCACCGAGAGCCCTCCGTACGCCTCGGTCATGGCGAGCTGCGCGAGCGCCGCGGCGACGCCGGTCGCGAGCGCCCCCGCCCACGCCCAGGGGTCCGCGGTCCAGGGGCCCCACGCGATGGGCGCCGAGACGAGCATGCCGCCGAGCGAGAAGGCGAAGAAGACGGTCGGCGCGTTGACCGCCGCGGCGGAGGAGCGGAGCGCGCGGATGGCGGTCACCGCCACCCCGCCCGCGAGGCCGGAGAGGATGCCGAAGACCTCGCCCCAGCCGAGCGCGAGCCGGAGCCCGCCGCCCCCGAGCACGAGGAACACGCCCGCGCTCGCGACGAGGAGGGCCAGCGCGAGGTGGAGCGTGGGCCGCTCGCCGAGCGCGACCAGGGAGATCCCCACCGCGAAGATCGGGTAGAGGTTGTTGAGCAGGGTCGCCTCGCCCGCCGAGATCCGCGCGAGCGCGAGGAAGTAGAGCAGCGCGGCCAGGCCGCCCACGAGCCCTCGGACGGCGAGCAGCCCGTGCCGGGCGGGGCGGAGGGTGCCCGGCCGGACGGCGAACAGCGCGACCACGGCGGCGAGCCCCACCCCGAACCGGACCGTCGCCACCTGCGCGCCGCTCATGCCCCGCCCGGTCGCCACCCGGACGAGCAGCGCGGCGAGGCCGAACGAGACGGCCGACGCGAGCATGAGCGCGCGGTGCCGCAGCGCGCCCGCGGAGGCGGGACCCCGGAGCACGGAAACGGTGTATCACCTCGCCCTCGCCGGAGGGGAGGCGGCGCCGACCCCCGTTCATCGCGAGCGCACGCGGGCGGGGGAAGGCAGGTCGCGCGTGGTTGCCTTGGAGGTGGGACCCCGACTTGCCGTCGAACTCGTGGCGGCCCGGACCCTACGTCTCGCCCGCGGATGGACGAGAGCGAGGAAGCGATGCGCCTCCGGGGATGGACCACACGAACCGCGTTCCTGGCCGCCGTGGTGCTGGCGCTGGGCGCCTGCGAGTGCCCGGCGCGCAAGCCGAGCGGGCCCACGCAGGATCCGGGGAACCGGTGCCAGGCCTGCATGCAGTCCTGCGAGAACCAGGGGCGCAGCGACTGCGCCACGGTCTGCGCGCGAGACTGCGGCCAGTGAGGCCGGGCGCGCGCGTTCACTCCGGGCGGGGGTTCCATGGCGCTCGTCGAGCTTCAGCTGGCCGAGGCGACGTTCTTCGAGGTGCTGAAGGCGGAGGTGATCCGGATCCCGCTCCCCGGCGCGGCGCTGGATCAGCTCGCGGCGTTCCGTGCGCTCACGGGCGAAGGGGACCTGTTCGTCGAGCGGATCGAGTGCACCGGCATCTCGCACGCCGCGGCGACCCCGGCGACCGGTCCGGTGCCGCCGGGACAGCTCCTCCTCGCGCTCGACGTCACCGTGCACCTGACGAGCGCCGCGCGTGCGCTCACGGCCGGGCACCTCGCGCCGCCGTCGACGATCCCGTTCGCGGCGAAGGCGTGGATGCGCCTCGCGCTCGTCGATCAGCAGCTCGAGTACCACCTCGTCGCCTCCGAGCCCGAAGGGCTCGGAGGCTCCGGGGTGCTGCCGCTCCGGCTCCAGCTCCCGCTGCTGCTCCCGGCGTTCAGCCCGGGCGCAGGCAAGTACTTCCCGCGCGCGCTGCTCGCCGGACCGGGCGTGGTGGCGCTGCGGCTCGGGACGCGGCTCGACGACGACGCGCTCGCCCCGGTGGTGAACCGGCTCGGCGTGGACCACTGGGGGCTCTTCGTGCCCGGCGCGGCGCTGGGGCAGCAGCTCGTGTTCGCGCTCCGCACCGCCGCGGACGAGGCCGTCGCGACCTCGACCTCTCCGAAGTTGGAGACGACCCAGGAGGCGAACGGGGGCTGGGCGGCGGCGGAGCGGCGCGCCCATGCCGCCGTGGGCCTGAAGGCGGTGGACGCCGGACCGGTCGACTTCGACCTGCCGTTCCGGATCGAGGCGACCCTCACGCCGTCGATCTCGGTGGTGAGCACGGGCGCGATCTTCCGGATGGACACCCGCCTCCAGTGGATCGCCGAGGGGCTGCTCGACGATCTGGGGCTGGCGCAGGATCCCATCGACGAGGCGGTGACGGACCACCTCCGCGGTCCGCCGGACGGGATGGAGGAGCTCGCCCGCGGTGCGGACTTCGTCGAGTACCGGATCACCGCCTACCTCGACGCGCCCGCCTCGCGCACGTTCACCGGAACGACCGCCACCGGCGCCGTGGACGGGAGCGGCGTCGCCGTCGCGGGCACGATCGCGGTGCGCCCTCCGCCCACCGCGACGTGGACGGTCGCGCTCCCGTGCTGGCACGTCGACGGCGATTGCCGGACGAAGAACGCGCGGCAGGTCCTCGAGCCCGCGCAGGTGCGCCTCGTCGGGTCCGACCCCTGGTACCCGCTCCACCTGCGCCACGACTCCGCGATCTACCCGCCGGGCTTCTGGGCTCCGCGGCAGGAGCCCTCGATGCCCGGCGCCCAGCCCGTCACGCTCGACGTGGCGATGCGCCCGCCGCCTGGGCTGCTGGGCGACGTGCCCGCGGGCGTCGCCACCTCGGTCGTGCTCGTGACCAGCGTGGGCGTGCGCTGGGTCGCGCTCGGGGTCACCCCCGCGCGGCCGGAGGTCACCGAGGACGAGCTGCTCGGGGAGACCTTCCGGCTCGTCTCGACCTGCATGGCGATCAGCGATCGCTGGGGGATGGGCCTCCTGAACCTCGACTGGCTCGTCGATCCGCCCGCGCACGAGGCGACCCTCCCGCCGCTCCAGGAGTGGCTCGTCACGGACCACGGGCTCGACCGCGTGCGCGCCGTCGAGCTCGTGGCCGTGGACGCGCGCGGCAGCCGGCGCGCCCTCGGGCGGGCGCCGGTCACGTCCGGCGTGCTCGCGGTGCGGGTAGTGACCGACGCCGGCGAGGCGCTCGAGCTCCGCGCCGACGGCGACGTCGCCACCCGCCGCCCGCCGAACGTCGCGCACCGCTGGATCGCGCCGACGCTGACCGTCCCGGGCGAGGCCGACGTCCGCGCCTTCGCGCTCGAGGGCGCGACGCTGCGCGTGCTCCGCGCCGACGGACGCCTCGATGAGTTCACGATCGGTGACGGAGCCGCGACGCTCGTCCGGGCGATCGCGCACGGTGAGCGACGCTTCGCGGTCCTCGCCGACGCCGGCGCCGGCCGCGCTCGCGCGTGGTCGCGTGATCGCCCGCTCGGGCTCCCGACCCTCGACGCGGCCGGCGCGAGCGTCGCCGTGGCGCATCGGGGCGCGGTGGTGCTGGGCACGGCCTCGCCCTTCCGGCCGTACGCCTTCGAGGCGAGGAGCCGCCGGGGTGCCACCCCGGAGCCGCACGCCGAAGCGCGACTCCACTGACGTTCCGGGCGCGCCGACGAATGGGTGCTTGACCGCGCCGCGGTCCTACACGCATGTTCAGCGCCCGCGCACGCGCCCTTGCCGGCCAAGGGGAAGACCGCCGCGGCGGCGTTCCACCGCACGGAGGCCCGGTGGCGCGAGCGGCTCCTGGCCAACTTCGTACGCCTCCGTTAAGTAGGGCACCTCATGAGCGAGCCCGAGTACATCAGCGTCAAGGGGGCGCGCGAGCACAACCTCAAGTCGGTCACCCTCCAGATCCCGAAGAAGAAGCTGGTGGTGTTCACCGGCGTCTCGGGATCCGGGAAGTCCTCGCTCGCGTTCGACACGCTCTACGCCGAGGGGCAGCGCCGGTACGTGGAGTCGCTCTCCAGCTACGCCCGCCAGTTCCTCGGGCAGATGGAGAAGCCCCACTACGACACCATCCGCGGGCTCTCGCCGACGATCTCCATCGAGCAGAAGGCCGCCTCCAACAACCCGCGCTCGACCGTCGGGACCATCACCGAGGTCCACGACTACCTGCGCGTGCTCTACGCCTCCATCGGCGTGCAGCACTGCCCGAGCTGCGGCCGCTCGGTGGGCAAGCAGACGGCCCAGCAGATCGTGGAGTCCATCCTGGGCCTGCCGGAGAACGCGCGCTTCCTCGTGCTCGCGCCGCTCGTCCAGAACCGCAAGGGCGAGTACAAGGACCTGCTCGCCGACGTGCAGAAGCGCGGCTTCTCGCGCGTGCGCGTGGACGGGATGATCCACGCGCTCACCGATCGGCTCGTGCTCGACAAGAAGCTGAAGCACGACATCGAGCTGGTGGTCGATCGCCTTGTGGTGAAGGACGGCATCCGGTCCCGCCTCACCGACTCGGTCGAGACCGCGCTCCGCGAGGGCAAGGGCACGCTCATCGTCGCCGACGCCGACAAGGAGCAGAAGGTCGGCCCGGGCATCGACCCCGAGGAGTACAAGCGGCACGACCGCTTCTACTCCGAGCAGAACGCCTGCCACGCCTGCGGCCTCTCGTTCGGCGAGCTCGCGCCCCAGAACTTCTCGTTCAACTCGCCGCTCGGCTCCTGCCCCGACTGCCAGGGGCTCGGCACGCGGCTGGAGATGGACCCGGACCTCATCGTCCCCGATCCGTCGCTCACCATCCGCGAGGGCGCGGTCGAGCCGTGGGCGAGCAGCATGGAGCGGGGCGAGGGATGGACCTTCGAGTTCGTCGAGCACCTCTCCCGCGCGCTGAAGCTCGACCTCGACACGCCCTGGTCCAAGCTCTCGAAGAAGGACCGCGACCTCGTGATGCTCGGCAGCGAGGCCGTGTCCAACGGCAGCCGCCCGCGGATCGAGTGGGAGGGCGTCGTCAACCAGCTCCTCCGCCGGTTCAAGCAGACCACCTCCGAGGGCATGCGGCGCTGGTACATGCGCTACTTCTCGGACAAGCCCTGCCCGACCTGCGGCGGCGAGCGCCTCAAGCCGGAGAGCCGCGCGGTGCGGATCCGCGGGAAGGGGATCGTCGAGCTCTCCCGGATGACCATCGTCGAGGCGCACGGCTGGCTCGGCGCCATCGGCCTCCAGGGCAACGACGCGCGGATCGCCGACGAGCTCCTCAAGGAGATCCGCAACCGGCTCAAGTTCCTCCTGGACGTGGGCCTCGGCTACCTCACCCTCGACCGCCCCGGCCCTTCGCTCTCCGGCGGCGAGAGCCAGCGCATCCGGCTCGCCTCGCAGATGGGCTCCGAGCTCACCGGCGTCATCTACATCCTGGACGAGCCGTCGATCGGCCTCCACCAGCGCGACAACGGGAAGCTCCTCGCCACGCTGAAGCGGCTGCGCGACGTCGGCAACTCGGTCATCGTCGTCGAGCACGACGAGGAGACCATGGAGGAGGCCGACTGGCTCGTGGACTTCGGGCCGGGGGCGGGCGCGCACGGCGGCGAGGTCGTCGCCGAGGGCACGCCGGCGGAGGTGAAGAAGCACCCGTCCTCGCTCACGGGCGCGTACCTCTCCGGGCGCGCGGAGATCTCCGTCCCGGAGCGGCGGCGGAACGGCGACCACGGCGCGATCACCATCACGGGCGCGAAGGCCAACAACCTGAAGGACGTGACGGCCTCGTTCCCGCTCGGGCGGCTCGTGGCGGTGACCGGCGTCTCGGGCGCGGGCAAGTCCACGCTCGTGAACGCGATCCTCCGGCCGGCGCTCATGCGCCACCACTACGGCACGCGCGAGGTGCCCGGGAAGCACGACCGGCTCACCGGCGCGGAGCTCGTGGACAAGGTCATCGACATCAACCAGCAGCCCATCGGCCGCACCCCGCGCTCGAACCCCGCGACGTACACCAAGCTGTTCGACGCCGTCCGCGACGTGTTCGCGCAGACGCCGGAGGCGCGGGCCTTCGGCTACCAGCCGGGGCGGTTCAGCTTCAACGTGAAGGGCGGCCGCTGCGAGGCGTGCCAGGGCGACGGGATGAAGCTCGTCGAGATGCACTTCCTCGCCGACGTGCTCGTGCCGTGCGAGGTCTGCGGGGGGAAGCGGTTCAACGAGGCGACCCTCCGGGTCACGTTCAAGGGCAAGAACATCGCCGAGGTGCTCGACCTCTCGGTCTCCGAGGCGATGGAGCTGTTCCAGCACCACCGCGAGATCGCGCGCGTCCTCCGGACGCTCGAGGACGTCGGCCTCGGCTACATCAAGCTCGGCCAGCCCTCCCCCACCCTCTCCGGCGGCGAGGCCCAGCGCATCAAGCTCTCGCGCGAGCTCGCCCGCGTCGGCACCGGGCGGACGCTCTACATCCTCGACGAGCCCACCACCGGCCTCCACTTCGAGGACGTGAAGCGCCTGCTGCACGTGCTCGATCGGCTCGTGGACGCCGGCAACTCGGTCGTCGTCATCGAGCACAACCTCGACGTCATCAAGTGCGCCGACTGGATCCTGGATCTCGGCCCCGAGGGCGGGGACGAGGGCGGGCGGATCGTCGCCGAGGGGACGCCCGAGGAGGTCGCCCGGGCGAAGGCCAGCTACACCGGCCAGCACCTCGCGAAGGTGCTCGCCGCGCACGCGGGCCGGCGGCGCACGGCGCCCCGCGGCGCCGTCTCGCAGACGGCGTGAGCGGTGGCTGCGCAAACTGTTCCCCGGCGCAGCGTCCTCGTCTAGATTGCGCCCCGCATGCCGAACCTCGATCCCGAAGAGCTGCTCGCGCTCCTGCGCGACCCGAACGTGGAGAGCCAGGAGATCGCCGCCCGCGCGGGAGTCCCCCGCGAGGAGGCCGGCCGCGCCGCCCGGCTCCTCATGACGTTGCCCAAGGCGAAGCCCGAGGAGGTCGCGACCCTGCCGGGCCCGCTGGCGCTCGCGCTCGCCCGCGCCGCGCTCGCCGCCGGACGGGTGGACCTGCTCGGCGCGCTCGCCGCGCACGCCGAGAAGGACGTCGTGAAGGAGGCGAAGCGCGGCCTCCACGTGCTCAAGTCCCGCGGCGTGGCGGTCCCGGAGGTCGCGCGCCCTCCTGCCCCGGCGCCGGCCCCCGCCCCCGCGGAGCCGCAGCTCGCCGCCCTCGCCTCGCGCCTCGACGGCCACGGTGAGCGCGCGGTGTGGCTCCCGCGGGCGATCCCCGGCCGCGGCGTCGAGGTCGGCCAGGCCGTCCTCTCGGACGAGCGCGGCCTGGTCTCGCTCCAGGTCGGCGTCGTTGGGCGCAAGGAGTGGCGCTCGTTCGCGCGCGGGATCATGGAGCGTGGCGCCGCCGTGGGCGTGACCGAGGTCCCCCGCGAGCGCGTCCACGCCTGGGTCGCCGCGGCGCGCCGGCTCAACGAGCAGACCGGCCAGCGCGTCCCGGACGGCGCCGACCTGTGGCTCAACGGGCTCGGCCTTGCGCCGGAGGCCCCGGCGCCCGGCGCCGCCGCGCCCGCGCTCGAGGGCGACGCCGAGCGCGAGGCGCTCGCCGCCTCCGGCGCGCTGCACGAGCTCACCGGGTTCCGCGGCTGGTTCGCCGACGAGGACTTCCTGCGCCGGATCGCCGCGAAGCTCGACGAGGTACAGGTCTCGCCGCTCTACCTCGACGAGCGGCAGCGCGACGCGCAGCTCGATCGCGTGATCGCCGATGCGGTGGAGGAGTACCTCGATCCGGCGCGGCGCGCCCGCCTCGCGGCGCGACTCCTCTCCGCCGCCGACGGGCTCATGGAGGCCGGCGACGCTGCCTCGGCCGGCCGGGCCGCGGCGGCAGCGCGCGCGCTCGCGGCCGGGAGCCCCGGCGCGGGGATCCCGTTCGCGAGGCTGCTCGTCGAGAAGGCGTTCACGCGGCGGGCGGCGGAGGGGGAGCCGCCGGAGGAGCGCGCGGCCGAGTCCCCGCTCATCATCGCGCCGAGGTGAAGGGAAGCCGGGGACGCGGACGGGTTCGGGACCGGGACCGGATACCGGTTCGGGCACGGGCACGTTCACGGCGGCGGGGACGGGGTCGAAGCGGGTGCGGATCACGGTCACGGATCACGAGATGACGAGCCCCGTCCCGCCGTACGCCGTGATGCGCCCCCTGCCCGCCCCCGCTTCCGACGACGTGCCCGTACCCGTGCCCCGTTCCCGTGAACGCTCCCGGTCCCGGTCCCGATCCCGTACCCGTTCCCGTTCCCGCCCTTCCGGTCTCTCGGCTCCTCCGGCTCCCCCGGCCTCTCCTCCGCCCCCCTCCTCCATTTGACCCCCGCCCCCCTCTGCGCTACCTCATCCCCGTGCCGGCGCCCCCGACCCCTTCGCTGACCGCGGATGCCGTCATCGTCCTCCCGGACGACCGGGTCGTGCTCGTACGGCGAAAGCACCCGCCCCCCGGCTGGGCGATCCCCGGCGGGTTCGTGGATGTCGGCGAGACCGTCGAGGCCGCGGCCGTCCGCGAGGCGCGCGAGGAGACGGGGCTCGAGGTGACGCTGACCGAGCTCCTCTGGATCTACTCCGACCCGCGCCGCGATCCGCGTGGCCACACCGCCTCGGCCGTCTTCCTCTGCCGCGCGCGCGGCGAGCCCGCCGGCAGCGACGACGCCGCCGAGGCCCGCGCCTTCCGCTGGGACGAGCTCCCCTCGCCGATCGCGTTCGACCACGGGCGGATCCTGGCCGACGCCCGGCGCTTCCTCCTCACCGGGGTCCGCCCGCGCCCATGACCGCGCTCTCGCCCATCGAGCGCGCGGCGCTGCTCGGGATCGCGCGGGCGTCGGTGCTCGCGCACCTCTCCGGCAAACCCGCCCCCGACGTCCAGGCGCAGGGCGCCCTCGCCGAGGCGCGTGGCGCGTTCGTCACGCTCCACGTCGAGGACGAGCTGCGAGGCTGCGTGGGCACGTTCACGCCGACGGAGTCGCTCGCGCGGACGGTGGCGCGCATGGCCGTCGCCGCCGCGTCCGAGGACCCGCGCTTCCCGTCCATCGGCCCCGCCGACGTCCCCGAGCTGCACGTCTCCGTCTCCGCGCTCGGCCCGCTGCGGCCGCTCCCCGACCCGCGCGCCGTCCGCGTGGGGCAGGACGGCCTCGTCGTCCGGCGGGGCTGGCACCGCGGCGCGCTCCTGCCCAAGGTGGCGGTCGAGCACGGCTGGGACGCGGAGGAGTTCCTGAAGCACGTCTGCCTGAAGGCCGGCCTCCCGGCCCGCGCCTGGGAGGAGCCCGGCACGGAGCTCGAATCCTTCGAGGCCGAGGAGTTCGGGGAGGAGCCCGCACCGTGATGATCTTGCTCGGCGTCCTCGCCGCCATCCTCGGGATCTCGCTGCTCATCGTCATCCACGAGGCGGGACACTTCCTCGTCGCCCGGGCGTTCGGGATGAAGGTGGAGCGGTTCAGCGTCGGGTTCGGGAAGGTGCTCCTCCGGACGAAGCGCGGCGGGACCGAGTTCGTCGTCTCGGCGCTGCCGCTCGGCGGCTACGTCAAGATCGTCGGCATGGCGCCGGGCGAGGACGTGGACCCGGCGGACCCGCACCTCTACTCCAACCAGCCGGCGTGGCGGCGGTTCCTCGCGATCCTGGCCGGGCCGGCGGCGAACTACCTGACGGCGGTCCTCCTCGCCTTCGGGCTGCTCCTCGGGTCCGGGCTCCTCCGGACGGACGGCGGCGCGGTCATCGGCCCCGTGCAGCCAGGCACGCCCGCGGCGGCGGCCGGGCTCCAGGACGGCGACCGCGTGCGCAAGATCGCGGGGCGCCCGGTCGAGACGTGGAACGAGCTCGTCACCGCGATCCGGACGAACCCGGGGAAGGAGCTCCCGGTCCTGGTGGAGCGCGGGGGAGAGCGGCTCGAGCTCCGCCTCACGCCGCAGGACGAGAAGGGCACGGGCAAGGCCGGGTTCGGGAAGCACAGGTTCGTGGTCACGAGCCCCGGCCCGGGCCCGGCGATCGCCGGTGCGTTCCGCTGGACGTACCGCGAGAGCGCGGAGCAGGTGACCGGCTTCGGCGCGATCTTCTCGGGCCAGAAGAGCGGAGGCATCGACAACGTCGGCGGTCCGCTCGCGATCGTCCAGCAGTTCCTGGGCGCGTTCGCCCAGGGCGCAGGCGCCTTCGTGAACGCCCTGTGGGTGATCTCGATCGCGCTCGCGGTCCTGAACCTGCTCCCGATCCCGGGCCTCGACGGCAGCCGGCTCGTGTTCCTCGCCTACGAGCTCGTGGCCCGGCGCCGCGTGAACGCCCGGATCGAGAACGCGATCCACTCCGTGGGGATCGTCGCGCTCTTCGCGCTGATCGCGTACGTGACGGTGTTCAACGACCTGGGGCTCGGCAAGAAGCTGCTGACGCTGCTGGGGCGGTGAGCGCCCGTGCCGGTCCGGATCCTCTACTTCGCCGCCGCGCGCGAGGCCGCCGGGACCCCCGCCGAGGAGCTCGCCGCGCCGGGGTTCGAGAGCGTCGCCGCCCTGCGCCGCGCCCTCGCCGCGCGCCACCCCGGGCTCGGTCGCATCCTCCCGCGGTGCCGCCTGGCGGTGGGCGAGGAGCTCGCCGCCGAGGAGGCGCCGGTGCCCGACGGCGCCGAGGTGGCGGTGGTGCCCCCGGTCGCCGGCGGCGCGCCCCTGTTCGCGGTCGTCGATCGTCCGCTCTCGCTCGACGAGGTGGTCGCCGCCGTGGGCGGCGGCGGGGCCGGCGCGGTCGTGACCTTCACCGGCACGGTGCGCGCCGCGACCGGCGGCCGGCGCGTCGTCCGGCTCGAGTACGAGGCCTGGCGGCCCGTGGCGGAGCGGGTGCTCGCGCGCATCGGCGGCGAGGTGGGCGCGACCCACGGGGCCGCGCTCGCGGTCGTCCACCGGGTCGGGGTCCTCGTCCCCGGGGACGCGGCGGTGGTGATCGCCGCCGCCGCGGAGCGCCGGGGCCCCGCCTTCCGCGCCTGCGAGGACTGCCTAGAGCGGCTCAAGCGCGAGGCGCCGATCTGGAAGCGCGAGGTGTTCGAGGACGGCGCGGAGTGGGTCGGGATGGGGCCGTAGAGGACCCGGTCCCACCCCCGCACGACCCCGGGTCCGTCCGCGTGATATGTTCCGGGCGCCGTGAAGGTCCTCATCGCAGACGACGACCGCCTGGTCCGGACGATGGTCACCGACCTCCTCGGCGAGCTCGGGCACGAGGTCGTCGCGGCCGAGAACGGCTCCGAGGCCGTCGCGCTCTGCGTGCGCGAGCGGCCCGCGGTGGTCGTGCTCGATCTCCTCATGCCGCGCCTGTCCGGCCTCGACGCGCTCAAGGAGATGCGCGCGTTCGGCTACGCGGGGCCGGCGATCCTCCTCACGGCGATCAGCGACTCGAGCTTCCGCGAGATGGAGGGGGCCGAGGCGGTGGAGATCCGGCTCGACAAGCCGGTCACCCGGCGCGGGCTGGAGCGGGCCCTGGCGCGCGCCCTGGCGACCCGATGAAGCTCTCGCGCACCCTGCTCGTGCTCGTGACCGCCGCGAGCGCGCTCCCCGTCGTGCTCCTCGGCTGGATGCTCGCCGAAGCCCGGGGAGGGCTCGACGCCGCCGCGGCGATCGCGGTGCTCTCGTGCCTCCTGCTCGCCGCCTCCGGGGCCGCGCTCGTGGCGCGCAGCGTGACCCGGCCGATCGCCGAGTGCGTCCGCGGCGCGCTCGAGATCGCCCGCGGCCGCTTCGGCCGCCAGGTGCAGGTCTCGGCGCGGAACGAGATCGGCGACCTCGCCTACACCTTCAACCACATGTCCCGCGAGCTGGCCTCGTACGACGCCGAGAACCGCCGGCTCATCCAGGCCCTCGAGCAGGGCTACCTCGACACGATCCGCAGCCTCGCCTCGGCGATCGACGCCAAGGATCCCTACACCCGCGGTCACTCCCACCGCGTGGCGGCGCTCGCGGTGGAGCTCGGGCGCGAGCTGAACCTCTCGCCCGAGGCGCTCCAGTCGCTCGAGTACGGCGGCGTGCTGCACGACATCGGCAAGATCGGGATGCCCGACGCCATCCTCTCCAAGGCGACCCCGCTCACCGACGCCGAGCGCGACCTCGCGAAGGAGCACCCGCGGATCGGCTCGGAGATCGTCGCCGGGGTCGCCTTCCTCGCCGCCGCTGCCCCGGCCATCCGCAACCACCACGAGCGCTGGGACGGCGCCGGCTACCCCGACGGCCTCGCCGGCGAGGCCATCCCGCTCGTCGCCCGCATCGTGAACGCCGCGGACACGTGGGACGCGTGCACCTCCAACCGGCCGTACCAGAAGGCCTACCCGGTGGAGGAGGCGCTCGCGATCGTCGCCCGGCTCCGCGGGACCCAGCTCGATCCCGCCGTCCACGACGCGCTCGTCGCGGTCGTGCGCAAGCGGCAGGAGCGCAAGCGCGCGCGGCGCGAGGCGGAGCGCCTCGAGCGCGAGGCGCGCGACGCCGCGGCGGCGCCGGCCGGCGACGCGGAGACCGAGCCAGCGCCCGCTCCCACGGCCGCCGGAACGCGCTCCGGCTGACGTCGCCTCGTCGGGGCCCTGGGCGTCCCAGGCCCTCGCGGGAGGCCCAGGCGCCGGAGCCCTTGCACCCTTCGAAGCGCCCGGCCAGACTGGGGCCCACATGCGCCCCCGCCGGTACGTCCGCCCGCTCGCCGCGCTCACGGCTTGCCTCACGGCCCTCCAGGTCCACGCCGCGGACGACCCGACGCGCCGGGGCTTCGACGCGGATCCGACCCGGCCGGCGCTCTCGCTCGACGGCAACTTCGCGGTCGAGACGGCCGAGGTGGCGCGGGCGGGCACCCGGGGCGGCGCGCTCCTCGCCGACTACGCGGCGGGGCTGCTCTCGCTCCAGCTCGGCGGCGAGCGCGAGCCGCTGCTCCGCTCGCGCCTCACCGGCCACCTGCTCGCGCAGTACTCCTTCTCGCGGGCCGAGCTCGGCCTCGACGTCCCGGTCGTGGCCCTGCAGCGCTCCGACTTCTCGCTGCTCGAGGACCAGGGCGTGACCGGCCCGCTCGTCGATCCCGTGGCGCGGACCGCGCTCGGGGATCTGCGGGCGTTCGGCAAGGTGCGCCTCCTCTCGCAGGCCCGCGCGCCCCTCGCGCTCGCGGCGCTCCTCGACGTGCGGCTCCCCACCGGCGACCGCGACGCGTTCGCCGGCGACGGCCTCTCGGCGGTGCCGGGCGTGGTCCTCACCCGCGCGGCGGGGCGGCTCCGGCTCGACCTCCAGCTCGGGTACTGGGTGCGCGGCCAGGGGCAGTACGCCCAGCTCGTCGTGCACGACGGGTTCACCGGCGGGCTCGCCGCCGCCTGGACCGGCGGCGGGTTCGGCCCCGTCCAGCGCACGCGCCTCATGGCCGAGCTGCTCGGCGGCGTGCCGCGCGGGCTCGGCGACGGCGGGGACCGGTACCGCGCGCCGCTCTCGGCCCGGGGCGGGGTCCGCCTGTTCCTGCCGCGCGGCTGGGCCGTGGAGGCCGGCGGCGGCGCCGGGCTGGGCGAGCCGGGCTGGGGGCGCGAGGCGTGGCGCGTCTACGGCGGCGTGCGGTGGGTCGGCGAGCGGCGCGAGGCGGGGTCCGAACCCGCGCGCCCGCCGCCTCCGCCGCCCCCCGCGCGCCAGTCGACCGATCGGGACGGCGACGGCGTGCCCAACGAGCCCGACGCGTGCCCCGACACCCCCGGCCCGGAGGACATGGACGGCTGCCCGGATCGCGACGGCGACTTCATCCCCGACCCCGAGGACAAGTGCCCCGACGAACCCGGGCCGGCGCAGAACGACGGCTGCCCGGTGAAGGGGCCCGTCGTCGAGCTCGAGACCGAGCGGCTCTCCCTGCGCGACTCGATCCACTTCGACACCGCGCGGGACACGATCAAGCCGCAGTCCAACAAGGTGCTCGACGCGATCGCCACGCTCCTGCGCGACCACCCCGAGCTGCGCAGGGTCCGGGTCGAGGGCCACACCGACAACCGCGGCTCGCGGACGTACAACATCGACCTCTCGCAGCGCCGCGCGCGCTCGGTCGTGCGGGCGCTGGTCCAGCGCGGGATCGACGCTGGGCGCCTGGTCTTCGAGGGGTACGGCTTCGACCGCCCCGTCGCGACGAACGCCACCGCGCTCGGCCGTGCGAAGAATCGCCGGGTGGAGTTCACGATCATGGAAGAGAAGTGACCCGCCTCGCGCTCTTCGACCTGGACGGCACGCTGGTGGACTCGGTCGACGACCTGGCCACGTCCGTGAACCACGCGCTCGCCCGCGTGGGCCTCCCCGCGCGCGACCGCGAGGAGATCCGCGGGTTCATCGGGGACGGCGCGCGGATGCTCCTCTCCCGGGCGGTCGGCGCGCGCCTCGACCTGCTCGAGCCGGCGCTGGCGGCGTGGCGCGCGCACTACGAGGACCACCTCCTCGACCGGACGCGGCCGTACCCGGGCGTGCCGGAGGTCCTCGCCGGCGCCGGCCGACCCCTCGCCGTCCTGACCAACAAGCCCGCGCCGATGGCGCGGCGCATCCTCGACGGGCTCGGCCTTGCCCCGCGCTTCGCCGCGATCGTGGGCGGCGGCGACGCGCCCGCGAAGCCCGACCCCGCGGGCGCCCGCGCGCTCCTCGCGCGCGCCGGCGTCCGCCCCGAGGACGCCGTCCTCGTGGGCGACAGCCCCGTGGACGCGCAGACGGCGCGGAACGCCGGCATGGAGTTCGTCGCGGTCACCTGGGGGCTCGTCCCGCGCGAGGAGCTCGTCCGCGCGGGGGCGATCCACCTGGTGGATCGCGCCGAGGAGCTCGCGCCGTGGCTGCGCTGATCCCGTGAACGAGCCCGAGCCCGGCCTCTCGTTGTGGCACCCCGCCCGAAAACTCGCCCTCGACCGGGCCGCGTGCTACCCCGGATCCATGCTGCGCGTGCTGCTCAAGCTCCTCCTCGCGGCCGCAGCGGTCGCCGCCGTCTGGGCCTACGTGCCGATGGGCGGACGCACGATGGCGGACCGCTGGCGCAAGGCGAAGACCCCCTCGCAGTTCGTGGACCGCACCTGGGCCGAGCTCCGCGGCCTCCCCGCGCCGAAGCCGCCGCCGCGCGCCGCGCCGCGCGCCCAGGCGCGGACGGCCCCGGCGCCGCGCCCGACGGAGTCGCACCGCGAGTCCGATCGCCGCGAGCTCGACCGGATCGTCTCCGAACACCTCCAGTAGGAGCGGGAGGCCCGGCGAGCCCCTGCCCCGCCGTCCGCCGATCCGGCCCCACGCCAGCATGGCCGGGGCCGCGGGCGTTGCGCACCTTTGTCCCCAGGGGCCACAGAGTCGGTCCGGGGGCCCAGGGGGAAGGGAGCCATGGGGGTGTGGGCGGCGGCCGTACTCGCGTTGCAGGTGGCAGGAGGTCCTTCGCAGGCGGCGGCGGGCGACGGGCTCATCACGGAGGACCGCGCCTGCACCACGAGCACGAATCTCGCCGCGGGGCTCCCGGACCTCTCCGGCCTCGCGGCGCGGGCGCTCCCCGCCGTGGTCGCCGTCATCACGACGTCGCCCGTGACGGACAAGCGGGACGACGGGTCCCTCCGGGAGCTCTACGACAAGCTCCGCGACGGGCCGCGCAAGGGCGTCGGCTCCGGGTTCGTCATCCACCGGGACGGCTGGATCCTCACGAACGCCCACGTCGTCGAGGACGCGGACAAGATCGAGGTCGAGCTCGGCGCCCGGAACGTCCAGCTCACGGCGCGCCTCGTCGGCATGGACTCGGAGTCCGACCTCGCCCTGCTCAAGGTCGATGCCGGGCGGCCGCTCCCCGCCCTGCCCCTCGGCGACTCGGACGACCTCAAGCCGGCGCAGTGGGTGCTGGTCATCGGCAGCCCGTTCGGCCTCGATCACTCCGTCAGCCTCGGGATCGTCAGCCACGTCGGCCGGGACGACATCTCGCCGGTCGGGCGGCCGGGCACCTACGACTTCATCCAGACCGACGCGCCCATCAACCCGGGCAACTCCGGCGGCCCCGTCCTCGATCTCAACGGGCAGGTCGTGGCCATCGCCACGGCCGTCAACGCCACCGGCCAGGGGATCGGGTTCGCGATCCCGATCAACATGGCGAAGGCCATCACCGATCAGCTCCGGACCCAGGGCAAGGTGGTGCGGAGCTGGCTGGGCATCACGGTGAAGGAGCTGCCCGCGGGCCTGGACGAGAAGACCACGGGCGTCGAGGTGACGGAGCTCGTGGCCAACGGCCCCGCGCAGAAGGCGGGCGTCCGGGTGGGCGACGTCATCACCACCGTGGAGGGCCGCGAGATCCGGACGCCGGCGCGCCTGCGGTGGTACGTCGCCACGGCGGGCGTCGGGCGCGAGGTCTCGGTCGCGCTCAAGCGCAAGGGCGAGCCGGACCGGACGGTGCGCGTGGTGCTGCGCGAGGCGCCGTCGCGCGAGCAGGCGAAGGTCGAGATCCATCCGGCGATCGGGGAGTGAGCGCGTCGGGCTCGGGCTCCGGCTCGGGGAACAGCGTAACGCCTTGATTCTCGCTCGAATACCTGCTATCGAGCGCCCCTCTATGGCCGAGAAGACCACCACGAAGAAGAAGGCTCCGCGCGCCAAGGGCAACGGCAAGAAGGCCTGCGGCATCCAGGGCTGCAAGCGCGCCTACCGCGCCAAGGGCCTCTGCTTCTTCCACTACAAGAAGTGGCGCCGCGGCGAGCTCGAGGCGAAGCCGGCGCGCTACGACGTCTGCTCCAAGCCCGACTGCAAGAAGAAGGTGAAGGAGCACGGGCTCTGCGAGGAGCACTTCACCGCGTGGAAGAAGGCGCGGAAGAAGAACCAGGGCGCCGCCGCGGCGGCGGCGTAGCTCACTCGGCCTTTCCGGCCAGCCGGAGCTGACGATCCAGCGCCCGCAGCGCGGCGAGCACCAGCTCGACCTCGCGCTGCGTGGGATCTGCGCGGGCGAGCAGCCCGCGCAGGTCCGCGAGGATGTGCTCCGGGTTCTGCGGGTTCAGGTACCCCGCCCGCGCGAGCACCGCGCGCGCCTGCTCCCAGAGCGCCTCCACGGTCGCGTGCCGCGCCGGCTCGTCGCCGGGCGCGGGGGGCGGGGGCGCGGACGCCGCGCCGGCTGCGAGCGCCAGCTCGTAGCTCACCACCGCCACCGCCTGCGCCAGGTTCATGGAGTCGTAGTCCGGGTGCGTCGGGATCGTGCAGACGGCCTGGCACAGCGTGAGCTCCGCGTCGGAGAGCCCGCGGCGCTCCTCCCCGAACACGACGGCCACGACGCCGGCGGCGCTCCGCCGCCAGAGCTCCTGCGCCAACTCCCGCGGCGAGAGGCGGGGCCGGCCTTCCACCGCCCGCGAGGTCGTGCCGCAGGCCCACGTCGCGGGCCCGAGCGCCGCCCGCAGGTCCTCGTGGACGGAGAGGCCCGCGAGCACGTCCCCCGCGCGGCGGGCCATCCGCGCCGCCCGGGAGAGGACGTCGTCGCGGGCCAGCCCCGGCCCGCCGCCCCGGGGCGGGCCCGCCCAGGAGGGCGGAGCGACGACCGCGAGGTCCCGCAGGCCGAAGTTCTTCATGACGCGGGCCGCCGCGCCCAGGTTCTCGGCGCTCTGGGGGCGGTGCAGGACGACGCGGACGCGGGCCAGCACGATCGGAGGTTCCCTCCCGGGGAGCGGCGCTTCATCGAGCGGCCGTTCCCGCGGAGGACCGTATAACATCCCCGCCATGCTCACCGACGAACTGCTCCGGGCCCAGCTCCCGCACGCCCTCCGCCAGCTCGACCTCCCCGCCCTCGGCGACCTCTACCGCGGCAAGGTCCGCGACAACTACACGCGCGGCGACCGGATCGTCATGGTCACCACCGATCGCGTGTCCGCGTTCGACCACGTGCTGGGGACGATCCCGTTCAAGGGCGAGATCCTCTCGCGCCTCACCACCTTCTGGTTCGAGAAGGTGAAGGACATCGCGCCGGTCCACCTCGTGGACACGCCGGATCCGAGCGTGATGGTGGTGAAGAAGGCGAAGCCCTTCCCGGTCGAGATCATCGTCCGCGGCTACATCACGGGCTCGCTGTGGCGCGACTACAAGGCCGGCAAGGGCGGGTACGGCATCGACTGGCCGAAGGGGCTCCGGAAAGACCAGAAGTTCGACACCGCCGTCCTCACGCCGTCGACGAAGGCCGAGTACGGCCAGCACGACGAGCCGATCAGCGAGGCGGAGATCCTGAAGCAGGGGCTCGTCGCGCCGGAGGTGTGGGCCGAGGCGCGCGCGGTCGCGCTCCGGCTGTTCCAGCGCGGCCAGGAGTGGGCCGCCTCCCGCGGCCTCATCCTCGTCGACACGAAGTACGAGATGGGCATCGCCGACGGCAAGCTCGTCGTCATCGACGAGATCCACACGCCCGACAGCTCGCGGTACTGGATCGCCGAGGGGTCCGAGGAGCGGTTCGCGCGCGGCGAGGAGCAGCGGATGCTGGACAAGGAGAACATCCGCCAGTGGCTCATCCAGGAGCACGGCTTCTCCGGCCAGGGCACGCCGCCGCCGCTCACGGACGAGGTCCGGATCTCGCTCGCGCGCACGTACGTGAACCTCTTCGAGCAGCTCACCGGCCAGCCGTTCCAGGCGGAGGCGGGCTCGGTGGAGCAGCGGATCCAGCGGAACCTCGCGGCGCGGGGCTATCTGAAGTAGCCCGCCTTGCCACCGCTCGGGGCGGGCGCGGGTTTGCCGCCGCTCGCCCTCGACAGGCTCAGGGTGAGCGGCCTCACTCGCCACCGCGACCTGAGCCGCCGGAGCGCCGGAGCCCGGCCCCCGCGGAGCGGTACACCGAGGGCGCGCAGCACCGGAGGCCGTGCTCCGCGCGCGGAGCGGACCTCGGGGCGGGCGCGCCTCTGTCCGAAGCCGGCCACCCGCGAGCGGAGCGAGCGGAGGTGGCCGGCGAGTTTGGCGCGCCTCGCCCAGCGGACCTGACGTTCTTCGCGCGCGTGCCGAGGCCCCGCCGCGCGCCCGAGGTAGCGAAGCGCGGGACGGGCGGAGGCGCGGCGGCGGCGTACGGACGTCACCGCGGACGAGTCGCCACGACCACGTCCCGCAGGATCGCCTGATCCACCCGGTGCTCGAACCCGTCGTACGCCGGCCCCCGGCACACCTCGAGGCCGGCGCGGGCGAGCACCTCGGCGACCGCCTCGCGCCGCGCCACGTGCACGTTCCAGGCGATCCCGATCGCCCCGCCCGGCCGGAGCGCGTCGCGCCAGATCGGCGCCGCCTCGGCGACGAGGTGCAGCGGGCTCCGCGAGAGCTCCCCGCGCGCGCCCGTCGAGCCGTGCTGCACGCCGTAGGGTGCGTCGGCCACGACGAGGTCGAACGAGCGCGGCGGGAAGACCGCCGTCGTCTCGAGCGTGCTCGCGTGCACGACGTGCACGTGCAGCGCGTCGCCGGCCTTGAAGCGCTCCTTGTCGATCCCCACGTCGATCGAGAGCCGCGGGTGGCCCTTCACGTGGCCCACGTGCGCGTGGTGCTTGAGCCGCTTGTCCTTCACCCAGCGCTGGAGGAAGGCCGCGTACGCGTCGAAGTCCTTGCGATCGAGCTCCACCCCCGCGGCGTCGAACCCGTAGAGGAGCGCCTGGTTGAGCGTGGTGCCGCGGCCGCAGAGCGGGTCGAGCACCGAGAACCGGCGCGTCCCGAGCTCCGCCGCGAAGGCGGACGACGCGAGCGTCACGTTGAGGAGGAGCTTCGTGAAGCTCTCGTTGGTCTTCCCCGCGTACCGCTGGATGGTGACGAGGTCGGAGTCGAACCGGTCGAGCCGCCGGAGCTCCACGGGCCGGAGGGCGCCGCCCTCGAGGGCGAAGAGCGCGAAGGTGGCCGAGAGGTTCGAAAGGACGAGCAGGGCGCGGTCGTCGAGGGCCGGGGCCGCGAAGACGAGGTAGTCCACCCCGCCCATCCGCTCGACCCGCACGTCGCGCACCGCGCCCGCGAGCACGCGCTCGGCGAAGACGCCGAGCTCCGCCTGCACGAGCCGCGGCGCGGCGTCGGCGTAGACGCGGTTGGCGCTGGGCGCGACGAGCAGGGCGTAGTCGGCCATCCGTCTCCTCGGGCCGGGCGGCGCGCCCGGGCACGTTCACGGGGGCGTGACCGCGCCCTTCACTCCCCGAACACGCGCCGGAAGATCGTGTCCACGTGGCGGAGGTGGTGCTCGACGTCGAAGCAGCCGTCGATCTCCGCCGCGGAGAGGAGCTTGCTCACGTCGGGATCGCCCTTGAGGGCGGCCCGGAAGTCCACCCGGTCCTCCCAGACCTTCATCGCGTTCCGCTGGACGAGGACGTAGGCCTCCTGCCGGGGGACGCCCTTGCCCACGAGCGCGAGGAGCACCCGGCCCGCGTCGAACAGGCCGCCGGTCAGGTCGAGGTTCTCGCGCATCCGCTCCGGGTAGACCCTCAGCTTCTCGATCATCCCGGCGAAGCGGTTCAGGGCGAAGTCGAGGGCGATGGTGGCGTCCGGGCCGATCACCCGCTCGACGGACGAGTGGCTGATGTCCCGCTCGTGCCAGAGGGCGACGTCCTCGAGTGCCGCGACGGCGTAGCCGCGGAGGAGGCGGGCGAGGCCGGTGAGGTTCTCGGACAGGATCGGGTTCCGCTTGTGCGGCATCGCCGAGGAGCCCTTCTGCCCGGGCGTGAACGGCTCCTCCGCCTCGCGGACCTCCGTCCGCTGCAGGTGCCGGACCTCGGTCGCCTGCCGCTCCAGCTCCGCGCCGGCGGCGGCGAGGGCGCAGAAGAACTCGGCGTGGCGGTCGCGCGCGACGACCTGCGTCGGCGCGGGCTCGGCCCCGGAGAGCCCGAGCCGCTTCATGACGAACGCCTCGACCCGCGGGTCGAGGGCGGCGAAGGTGCCGACCGCGCCGGAGATCGTGCCGACGGCGACGCCCTCCGCGGCGCGGGCCAGGGCCTCCCGCCGCCGCGCCCAGGCCGCGTACCACCCGGCGAGCTTGAGCCCGAAGCTCGTCGGCTCCGCGTGGATGCCGTGGCTCCGGCCGATCATCGGCGTGCGCCGGTGCTCCTGGGCGCGCGACTTCACGGCCGCCATCACGCGATCGAGGTCGGCGAGGAGGAGCGCGGAGGCCTCCCGGAGCTGCACCGCCAGCGCCGTGTCGAGCACGTCGGAGGAGGTCATCCCCTTGTGCAGGTGGCGCGCCGCCGGCCCGCCCTTCTCCTCGCAGAACGTGAGGAAGGCGATGACGTCGTGCTTCACCGTCTTCTCGATCTCCTCGATCCGCTCCACGTCGGCCGCGCTGAACGCGAAGCCGTCGAACGTCTTCCGGAGCGCCGCGAGGTCCGCGGCCGGCACCTCGCCGAGCTCGACCATCGCCTCGCAGGCGAGGAGCTCGATGTCGAGCCAGATGCGGTAGCGGCGCTCGGCGGACCAGAGCCTGCCCATCTCGGGGCGGGTGTACCTGGGGATCACGTCGTCTCCTCTCCCGTGAACGAGCCCGAGCCCGCGCCCGAGCCCGAGGACTCAACTACCCGTCGACCCAAACCCGCCGCCGCCGCGCCCCGTCTCCGAGAGCGCCTCGACCACCTCGAGCTCCGCCCGCGCGACCGGCGCGATCACGAGCTGCGCGATCCGCTCGCCGCGGGCGAACGAGACCGGCGCCTGGCCGTGGTTCACCAGGACGACGGCGAGCTCGCCGCGGTAGTCGCTGTCCACCGTGCCGGGCGCGTTCACCATCCCGATCCCGTGCCGGAGCGCGAGGCCCGAGCGCGGCCGGACGGAGCCCTCGAACCCCGGCGGGATCTCGACCGCGAGCCCCGTCGGGACGAGGCGCCGCTCGCCGGGGGCGAGCGCGAACGCCTCGTCGGCGCGGAGGTCCATGCCGGCCGAGCCGGCCGTCTCGTAGCGCGGGAGGTCCAGGGGCGGGCCCCGGTTCCCCACGCGGCGGACGCGAACCGACACCATGTTCGACCTCGTGTCCCTGGGGTGCCGCAGCGTCGGACGCGCGGCCCCGTGAACGAGCCCGAGCCCGCGCCCGAGCCCGGCCCCTGGGACCGTCGCTCGGAGCGGGCTCGGATCCATGCTCCGGATGTGGCCCTACTTGCTCGCCGGCTCCGCCGGCTGCTCCGCCTTCTTCCCGGCGGCGTCCGCCAGCGCCTCCTTGCGGGAGAGCCGGATCTTGCCCTGGCGATCGACGGAGATGACCTTCACCATCACCTCCTCGCCCTCGGAGAGGACGTCGGAGACGCTCTTCACGCGCTTGTCGGAGAGCTCGGAGATGTGGATGAGCCCGTCGGTGCCCGGGAAGATCTCCACGAAGGCGCCGAACTCGGCGATCTTCCGGACCGTGCCCATGTAGGTCTTCCCGACCTCGGCCTCCTGCGTGAGGCCGCGGATCATCTTGATGGCCTCCTCGACCTTCTCGTTGCTGGGGCTCGCGATCGAGACGGACCCGTCGTCCTCGATGTTGATCGAGGTGCCGGTGCGGGCGGTGATGTCCTTGATGGTCTTGCCGCCGGGCCCGATGATGTCCTTGATGCGCTCCGGCCGGATCTTGATGGTGGTGATCCGCGGCGCGTAGTTGGAGATCGAGGCGCGGGGCGCGGCCAGCGCCTTGGCCATCTCGCCGAGGATGTGCTTGCGGCCCTCGGCGGCCTGGGCGAGCGCCTTCTCCAGGATCTCGCGGGTCACGCCGCCGATCTTGATGTCCATCTGGATCGAGGTGATGCCGTCGGCGGTGCCGCAGACCTTGAAGTCCATGTCGCCGAGGTGGTCCTCGTCCCCGAGGATGTCCGAGAGGATGGCGATCTTGTCGCCCTCCTTGATGAGGCCCATCGCGATGCCGGCCACCGGCGCCTTGAGCGGCACGCCGGCGTCGAGGAGCGAGAGGCAGCCGCCGCAGACGGAGGCCATCGAGGAGGAGCCGTTCGACTCCATGATGTCGGAGACGATCCGGACCGTGTACGGGAACTTGTCCTCGGCCGGCATCACGTAGCGGAGCGCGCGCTCGGCGAGCGCGCCGTGGCCGATCTCGCGCCGGCCGGGGCTGCGGAGGAACTTCACCTCGCCGACGGAGAACGGCGGGAAGTTGTAGTGCAGCATGAACTTCTTGAAGCTCATGCCGGTGAGCTGCTCGACGCGCTGCTCGTCCTCGGAGGTGCCGAGGGTGGTGGTGACGAGCGCCTGGGTCTCACCACGGGTGAACAGGGCCGAGCCGTGCGCGCGGGGGAGGACGCCGACCTCGGAGGTGATCTTGCGGATCTGCGTGGACGTGCGGCCGCCGATCCGGCGCCCCTCGTCCGTGATCATCTTCCGCATGTACTCGTACTTCACGTCCTCGTAGTAGCCCTTGATCTCCTTCTCGCGGACGACGAGGTTCGCGAGCGCGGCGGCGTCGCCGGCGGCCTGCTCCTTGAGCGCGGCGAGGAGCTCCTTCTTGATCTCGGAGAGGCGGCCGTACCGGTCGTGCTTCTCGTTCCGGGAGTAGGCCTCCTTCACCTTCTCCCAGGTGAGCTCCTTGACCTTGGCCTTGAGCGCGGCGTCGCTGGGCGGCGCGTCGAACGACCGGCGCGGCTTGTTGCCGGTCGCCTCGCGGAGCGCGTCCTGCGCGGCGAGCAGGTCGCGGACGGCGGCCTGGCCGAAGAGGAGCGCGTCGACCATCACGCCCTCCGAGACCTCGCGGGCGCCGCCCTCGACCATCACGATGGCGTCGCGGGACGCGGCCATCACCACGTCGAGGTCGCACTCGGCGCGCTGCGCGAGCGTCGGGTTCGCGACGAACTGGCCGTTGATCCGGCCGACGCGCACGCCGGCGATCGGGCCGTTGAACGGGACGTCCGAGATGTGGAGCGCCGCGGACGCGCCCGTCAGGGCGAGGACGTCGGTGTCGTGCTCCTGGTCGAACGAGTAGACGGTCGCGATGATCTGCGTCTCGTTCGCGTAACCCTCGGCGAACAGCGGCCGGCAGGAGCGGTCGACGATGCGGGAGACGAGCGTCTCCTTCTCGGTGGCGCGGCCCTCGCGGCGGAAGTAGCTGCCCGGCACGCGGCCCGCGGCGGAGAGCTTCTCCTGGTAGTCCACCGTGAGCGGGAAGAAATCGATGCCCTCGCGCTTCTCCGCGGCCGAGACCACGGTCACGAGGACCATCGAGTCGCCCTGCCGGACCATCACGGCGCCGTGCGCCTGCTTGGCGATCTTCCCCGTCTCGAGGGTGATCTCGGCGGTCCCGACCTTGGCGGACTTCTGGATGGGGGTCATGTGCACCTTCCTGGCGGGCGCGTGCCTGACGGCACGGCCCCCGTAGGCGGCCCGGCAGGCCCGGCCGGGAAACGCTGGAAGGCGCTTCTGTTCCTGATTCCGCGGCCCCTCGCGTTCGGCTCGCCCTGCGGCGGGCGCAGAGGGAGGGGCGGTCGAATCGGAAACGGAAGCGTCGGCTGCGTCCTCGTTCGAGCCCGCGTCGCCGCGGGTTCCTGCTCTCCACGCGCCCCGGGACCTCCCCAAAGCGCGAGCGCCCCGGCCACTCGGCCGAGGCGCCGTTCTCGACCCCCGCCTACTTGCGGATGCCGAGCTGATCGATGAGGGCCTTGTACCGGCCCTGATCCGCCGTCCTCAGGTAGTCGAGGAGCCGGCGGCGCTGGCCGACGAGCTTGAGCAGGCCTCGCCGGCTGTGGTGGTCCTTCTTGTGCGTCTTGAAGTGCTCCGTGAGGTAGGCGATCCGCTCGCTGAGGAGCGCGACCTGCACCTCGGGGGAGCCGGTGTCCTTCTCGTGCCGCTTGTACTTCTGGACCAGCTCCTGCTTCTTCTCCTGAACCATCGCCATACGTGCTCTCTCCTAGGGGAAGCTGCTCACCGCCGCGGGGGCGAAGGCGCGCGCCGCGGGCGGCAGTGGGCGCGGTGAGGGCCGGGTGATAAGCGATCGAAGCCCGTGAGTCAATGATTTAGAGGACTTCGGCGGGCCCGCGGGGCGCAGCCGGCGCACCGAGCTCCGCCGGGGTGATGAATACGCGAGAAGGGCGGAGCCGTCCGCGGGACACCTCGCACACGGCGACGAGGCGCCCCTCGGCGTCCACTGCGCGCACGGGCCCTGCCTCGTGCGGCCCCGCCGGGATGGAGCGGCCGTGCGCGAGATCGCCCGCTTCGGCGTGGGACACGCGCGCCTCCGGCATCGGGAGCGCACGGGCGGGCGGGACGAGCCGGGGCCGGAGCGCCTCCGGGCCTCCCTCCCGGACGAGCCCCTCGAGCTCGCGGAGCGGCGCCGCCCGCGCCAGGTCGAACCCGCTCGCCATCGTCCGCCGCAGCGCGGCCAGGTGCGCCGGGACGCCGAGGGCGCGCCCGAGGTCCGCGGCCAGCGTCCGCACGTAGGTGCCCTTCCCGCAGCGGACGTCCACGATCGCCTGCCGCCGGCCGGCGTCGACGGGGCCGAGCGAGACGAGCGTGAGCGCGTCGATCCGCACCCGCCGGGGCGTGCGCTCCACCTCCTGGCCCGCGCGGGCGGCCTCGTGCAGCCGCCGCCCGCCGACGCGCACCGCCGAGTACATCGGCGGGATCTGATCGATCTCTCCGACGAACCCCTCCAGCGCCGCCCGCAGCCGCTCCTCCCCGACGCCGGACGGATCGCCCTCCTCGACCACCCGCCCCTGGGCGTCCTCGGTCTCGGTCGCGGCGCCGAACGCGATCGTCGCGCGGTACGCCTTGTCGCCGTCGGAGAGCCACTGCTGGAGCCGGACGGCGTCCTCAAGGCAGACGACGAGCACGCCCGTCGCGGCGGGGTCGAGGGTGCCGGCGTGGCCCGCCTTCCGCGCGCGCACGGCGCGCCGCAGGCGGTTCACGACGTCGAACGACGTCGGTCCGGCGGGCTTGTCGACGACGAGGATGCCGGAGAGCGGCGCGGTCACGGCTCCTCGTCGATCTCGCCGGCGGCCCCGGCCTCCCTGCGCGCGGCCGCCTCCGCGTCCTGCGCCCGCGCCTCGCGCAGCAGCCGGTCGATCCGATCGCCGCGCTCGACGGACTCGTCGTACACGAACCGGAGGTGGGGCGTGTAGCGGAGGCCGATGTTGCGGGCGACCTCGCGCTGCAGGAACGTCGCGGCGGCGCGCAGGCCCTCGAGGGTCCGCTCCCGCTCGGCGGGCTCCGCGTGGATCGAGACGTAGACCGTCGCCTCCTTGAGGTCGGGCGACATCTTCGCGCCGGTCACGGTGACGAAGCCGGTGACGCGCGGGTCCTTGAGCCCGCGGGCGAGCAGCGCCGAGAGCTCCTGGCGGAACTCCTCGGCGACGCGGGCGGGCCGGTTGTGCGTGGCCATGACGTTCACTCCTCCCCTTCCCCGGGCAGGTCGCGCGGCCGCGGCCGGGGCCGCTGGGTCGCGGGCCGCGCCGGCGGCGCGTCGCCGGCGTCCCACCCCGGCGCGCCCTCCGCCTCGGCGAGCGTCCGGAGCTCGCCGTCCCCCAGCGAATCGCCGTACGCGACGATCTCCAGGTCACGGGCCGTGACGAGGAGCTGGCCGCCGTGCATCGAGGCGACGAAGTCCGAGATCTTGTCGAGCACCTCGTTCACGAACCCGTGGTCGTTCCCCACCGCCGAGACCCCGATCACGCACCGCTGCCAGAGGTCGTTCTCCGCCACCTCGGCGATCGAGACGTTGAAGCGGGCGCGCACGCGGTCGATCGCCGAGCGGACGAGGTGCCGCTTCGACTTGAGCGAGCCGGGGTCGGGGAGGTGGAGGGTCAAACGGAGAACGCCGACGAACATGGTCCCTCCCCGTGAACGCGCCCGAGCCCGCTCCCGAGCCCGGCTTCTCCTCGGGCGCGGGCGCGGGCTCGTTCACGAGCACGGGAGATCTAGTCCAGCGAAGGCCTGATCTCCTCCAGCTCGAACACCTCGAGCGTATCCCCCGGCTTCACGTCGCTGTAGCCCTCGACCGCGATGCCGCACTCGAAGCCGGACTGCACCTCGCGCACGTCGTCCTTGAGGCGCTTCAGCGACGCGATCCTGCCGGTGTGGACGACCTTGCGGTCGCGGACCACGCGCACCTGGCTGGTCCGCTTCACGACGCCCTCGGTCACGGCGGAGCCGGCGATGGCCCCGAGCTTCGGGATGTTGAAGATCTGCCGGACCTCGACCTTCCCGAGCGGCTTCTCCTTGATGATCGGCTCGAGCAGCCCGGCCATCTCCTCGCGGATCTTGTCGACCGCCTCGTAGATGATGTCGAAGACGAGGATCTTCACGCCCTGCTGGCTGGCGGTCTGGGCCACCTTCGCCTCGGGCTTCGAGTTGAACCCGACGATGATGCCGTTGCCGGCGGCCGCGGTGAGCACGTCCGACTCGTTGATGGCGCCGACGGCGGAGCCGAGGATCTTCACCCCGACCTTCTTCGTGGCCGCCTTCTGCAGCGCCTGGGTGACGGCCTCGGCCGAGCCCTGGACGTCCGCCTTGACCACGATGTTGAGCACCTTCTGGCCGCTCGCCTTCGACTTCGCGAAGAGATCCTCGAGCGTGGACTTGCCGGTCGTGGCCGCGAGCTCCTTGCGCCGCTGCCGCTCCTCGCGGTGCTCGGCGACCTCCTTCGCGGCCTTCTCGTCCTCGACGACGTTGAAGTCGTCGCCCGCCGTGGGCACGCCGGAGAGGCCGAGGACCTCCACGGGGTAGCCGGGGCCGACGTCGTCCACCTGCTCGCCGCGCTCGTTCATGAGCGCCCGGACGCGGCCGTAGTGGATGCCGGTGACGATGGCGTCGCCGACCCGCAGCGTGCCCTCCTGCACGAGCACCGTCGCCACGGGGCCGCGGCCCTTCTCGAGCTTCGCCTCGACGACGTGGCCGGCGGCGAGCTTCTCCGGGTTGGCCTTGAGCTCCAGCACCTCGGACTGCAGGGCGATGTACTCGAGCAGCTCCGGGATGCCCTGCTTCGTGCGGGCGGAGACGGGCTGCATGATGGTGGTGCCGCCCCACTGCTCGGCGACCAGCTCGTACTCGGTGAGCTGCTGCATCACCCGCTCCGGCGTGGCGCCGGGCTTGTCGACCTTGTTGATCGCCACGAGGATCGTGACGTTCGCGGCCTTCGCGGCCTTGATCGACTCGATCGTCTGCGGCATCACCCCGTCGTCCGCCGCCACGACCAGCACCACGAGGTCGGTCACCTGCGCGCCGCGCTGGCGCATGGCGGTGAACGCCTCGTGGCCGGGCGTGTCGAGGAAGGTGATCGGGCCGTGCGGCGTGTTCACCGAGTAGGCGCCGATGTGCTGGGTGATCCCGCCCGCCTCGCCGGCGGCGACGTCGGCCTGGCGGATCGCGTCGAGGAGCGAGGTCTTGCCGTGGTCGACGTGGCCCATCACGGTCACGACCGGCGGCCGGATGACCAGCTTCGACTCGTCCTCCGGCACCTCGGGGATGTACTCCTCGACCTCGAACCCCTTCTTCTCGACGGTGAAGCCGTTCTCGATGGCCAGCACCGCCGCGGTGTCCGCGTCGATCTGGGCGTTGATCGTGACCATCTTCCCGCCCTGCATCAGCTTGCGGATGAGGTCGGCGGCCTTCACGCCCATCGCCTGGGAGAGCTCGGAGACCGAGATCGACTCCTCGATGCGGATGACCTTCTTGTGCTCGGCGCGCTCGGTGATCTGCGTCTTGGCTCCCTTCTTCGTGGGCCTCTTCTTCTTGCCGCGGACGGGCACGTACGCCCGGTCGCTGATGGCCGCCTGGAGCAGCTCCTTCCCCGACAGGTTCTTGGCGGCCTCCTCGGAGACGGGGCGGCCGGTGCCGCGGCCGCGCTTCTTGTCGCGCGAGACGTCGATGAACTCGCGGTCGCGGCCCAGCGAGCCGGGCACGACCTTGAGCTCGCGCACCGGCCCGAGGGCGCGGGGCCCCGGCGCCTGCGGGAAGCTCGAGCGCGCGGTGGTGGGCGGCGTCACGCGACGAACCGGGATGAGCGGGCGCGAGATGACGACGGCCTGCGTGGAGGTGGGGCGGAGCGTCCGCGGGTCCACCGGCGGCTTCTGCTCGCCGGGCGTGGCCGCACCCGCCTGCGCCTGCGCGGGCGGGTGCGCGCCGCCGTGGCGGACGGACGGCCCGGTCGCGACGGTGCCCGGACGGACCACGGGCGGCGGCGGGAGCTTCGGACCGGTGGCGGCGGGTGCGGGCGCGGGCGCGGGCGGCGCGGTCGCGGCGGTCGCGGCGGGCGCGTGGGCCGGGGCGGCGGCGGCCGGCGCGGGCGGCTCGGCGGCGACGGGCGCGGCGGGGGCGGTCGCCGCCGGCGCAGGCGCGGCCTGGGCGGCGAGCGCGGGCGCAGGCGGCTCCGGCGACGCGGCTGTGGCGGCGGCGGGCTCCGCGGCGCGCGCGGCCAGCGCGGGCGTCTCGGGCGCAGGCGCGGACGCCGGCTCCGGCGCAAGCGCCGGCGCGACGGCGGGCTCGGGCGCGGGTGGCGCGGGCGCCTCGTGCCGCGCCTCCACCGCGGGGGCGGCGGTCGGCGCGCCGTCGTGGTGCGCGCGCTTCCGCACGACGAACCCCGGGCCGGCCGGGCGCACGGGCGCTGGCTTCGGCTTCCGCTCGGCGAGGATCTTGTCGAGCGCCGCCGCGGCCTGGTCGTCCTCCAGCGAGGACGAGTGGCTCTTCACCTCGAAGTAGCCGAGCGCGTGGAGCTTGTCGACGAGCTCCTGGTTGGAGAGCTCGATGCCGTGCTCCTTCAGCTGCTTGCCGAGCTCGTGAACCCGCTTCTTCGTCATTGCGTTGACTCCTAATGCTTTCGGGCGATTTCCGTCAACTCGACCCGGAGCGTCGCTGCGTCCGCGAGCACGCCCTGCGCCCGGAGGGCCCGCGGGAAGGCGCGCCGATCGATCGCACGATCGAGGCACGCCGGTTCGGGGTGGAGCCAGGCGCCTCGGCCGCCCATCCGGGCCCGGTCGAAGACCACGCGACCCGCCTCGGCCTTCAGGCGCACGAGCGTCCGCTGCCCGCCGGTCCGGCGGCAGCCGACGCAGGTGCGGACGGGCTCGCGGGGCTCGTGCGTCACGCGCCCGTCCTCTCCGTGGTGGTGGACGCGGAGCGGAGCTTCTCCGCGTCGAGCTCGGCGCGGAGCTTCGCCTCCTCCTCGAGGTAGACGCCCACGGCGTGCTTGATCTGCCGCGCCTTCTTGATCCCCAGCCCCGTCGAGTCGGCGAGCTTGGAGACGTCGCCCTCGTTGTGCACCGCCTCGACGGTCGGGTAACCGGCGAGCTTGAGCTGCTCGACGGCCTTCTCCCCGACCCCGCGGACGCGCGCGAACCGCTCCTCCTGCGTGAGCCCGTCGGGGTGGCGGCGAGCCTCGGCCAGCCGCGCCGCCTCGCGCTCCGTCTCGAGCTGGATCTCCTTCTCGGCGTCGGTGATCGACTGCTCGCGGGCGCGCTTCTGGAGGTCCGGGATCATGTCCATCGTGAAGCCCGGGAACTGCGTCAGCATCTCGGCGGCGGCGTTGGCGAGATCCTGCGCCTTCCGGAAGCCGTGCGCGTAGAGCATCTCCTGGGTCGCGTCGGGCACGCCGATGGCCGAGAAGCTCTCCTTCGCGAACTCGTGCATCTCCTTCACGCGCGTCTCGGAGTTGATGTCGAGCTTCCACCCCGTGAGCTGCGAGGCGAGGCGCACGTTCTGGCCGCGGCGGCCGATGGCGAGCGAGAGCTGGTCGTCCGGGACGATGATCTCCATCGCCCGGTTCTGCTCGTCGAGGAGCACGCGCGAGACCTCGGCGGGCGCGAGCGCGTTGCACACGAACCGCGCCGGGTCCTCGTCCCAGGGGACGATGTCGATCTTCTCGCCGCGGAGCTCCTGCACGACCGCCTGCACGCGGCTCCCCTTCATGCCGACGCAGGCGCCGACCGGGTCGACGTCCGAGTCGCGCGAGCTGACCGCGATCTTGGCGCGCCCGCCCGGCTCGCGGGCGGCGGCCTCGATCACCACCACGCCCTCGGCGATCTCCGGGACCTCCATCTCGAAGAGGCGCTTCAGGAGATCGACCGACGCGCGGGAGAGGATGATCTGCGGCCCCTTCGACTCCCGGAGCACGTCCATCACGAAGGCCTGGATCCGGTCGCCGGCGCGGTAGCTCTCGCGCGGCACCTGCTCGCGGACCGGCAGCACCGCCTCGGCGCGGCCCAGGTCCACGATCACGTTGCCGCGCTCGAACCGCCGGACGATGCCGGTGATGACCTCGCTCTTGCGGTCCTTGTACTCGTTGAAGACGTTCTCGCGCTCGGCGTCGCGGGTGCCCTGGATCATCACCTGCTTCGCGGTCTGCGCGGCGATGCGGCCGAACGAGCGCCGGTAGGTCTTGAGCTTGAGGAGGTCGCCCCACTGCTCGTCCTGGGCGCGCGCCTCGGCCTCGTCCTCGGGCCGGTAGTAGATGGGGAAGTCGAGCTCGTCCCCCGGCTCGACCTCGATGCCCTTGTCGTGCGCCACCGACACCGGGATCATGTTCACCGGGTCGGGGATCGGGTTCTCCTCCGTCGGATCGGCGACGATGGTCAGGACCTGGAACAGGTCCACCTGCCCCTTGTCCTCGTCGTAGCGGGCCTTGAGGTTCCGCTCCATGCCGAAGTGGCGCTTCGCGGCGCTCCCGATGGCCTCCTCGAGGATCTCGATGAGCTTGGGCCGGTCGATGCCCTTGTCCTTCGCGACCTGGTCGAGGATGAGGTTCAGGTTGACGTTCTGCTGCATGGTCAGTCCTTCCTCCGAAGATCGGCCTCGGCGTCGTACTCGAGGTGCGCCTTGGCGATGCGGTCGAGCGGGATGCGGTGCGTGACGCCGTCCACCTCCACGGTGACGGCGCCGTCCGCGAACCCGCGCAAGGTCCCGGTCCAGTGCTTGCGGGGCGGCAGCCCCGGCGCGGTGTCCGGCACCGGGGCGAACCCCTTCACCACCACGCGCTGGCCGGCGAAGCGGTCGAAGTCCTGCGGCTTGCGCAGCGGCCGGTCGAGCCCCGGCGACGAGACCTCGAGGTCGTAGGCGGGCTCGATGAAGTCCTCGACGTCGAGGATCGGCTCCACCGTGCGGCTCACCGCCTGGCAGTCGTCGATGCCGACCCCGCCCGCCTTGTCGATGAACACGCGGAGCGTCCAGCGGCCCGCGAGGCGGAGCCACTCCACCTCGACGAGCTCGAACCCGTCCCTCTGGAGCACGGGCTCCAGGAGGCGGCGGACCTGCTCCGCGATGGGCTCCTGGCCGATGGCCGGCATGGACTCCTTGAAAAAAGAAAAAGTGGGCGACGAGCCCACTTTCGTAACCCGGCGGAACCCGGGCGCGAAAATGTCGGCGGATAGCTAGCAGAAGCCATCCGGTGCGTCAAGGCAGTACACCGCCCGTGGCACCCGGACGGGGCACCACATCCCGTGCCCGCGCCCGAGCCCGAGCCCGGGAGTGACCCCGGGCTCGGCTCGTCCAGCCAAGATCACGCCGCGGCCGCAGGCGCCCCCTTGTCCACCTGCTCGGGCTTCGCGTCCGGCCTGGTGAGCAGGGTCGCGGCGACCGTCACGAGCGCCGAGATCGGCAGCGCCACGATGATGGGATCCACGACCGCCCACGTGGTCCCCGAGACGAGGCTCGGCCGCTCGAAGAGCAGCTTCGAGATGCCGAGCGCCGCGGACTCCTTCTCGTGGAACAGGAGCACCCAGAGCGCCCACGAGAAGGTGCCGGCGAGCATGCCCGCGATCGCGCCGAAGCGGTTGGCGCGCTTCCAGAAGAGCGCCGCGACGAAGAGCGGGAGGAACGCCGCCGCGCACATCCCGAAGAAGAGCGCGGTGGCGATGGCGACGATGCCCGTCCCCAGCTGGAGCGCGAGCAGGATGGTGACGACGAAGCCGACCAGCACGCCGGCCTTGGCGATCGGGATCGTCCGCTCCTGGTGGCGCCCCTTCGCGATGACCTCCTGGTAGAGGTCGCGGCCGTACGCCGTGCCGATGACGTGGAACTGGGCCGAGAGCGTGGACATCGCGGCCGCGAGCAGGGTCAGCATGAAGAGGTAGCCGAACCACTGCGGCATCGCCGACTGGATGAAGGTCGGGATCACCTTGTCGACGTTGGGCTTGCCGGTGGCCGGATCGACCACCATCCCCAGCGCGATCTTTCCGCTCTGGTTCATGAAGTAGAGGTTGGACAGCGCGCCGACGATGAAGGCGACGCCGGTCATGAACAGGATGAACACGCCGCCGGGGACGAGGGCCCGGTGCAGCTCGCGGCCGCTCTTCACGGTCATGAAGCGGAGCGTGAGCTGCGGCTGCGCGAGCACGCCGATGCCGACGCCGAGGACGATGGTCGAGACGAGCTGCCACCAGATCGGCGAGCCGAAGGCGGGCATCGCCGTCCACCCCTGGTGCCCGCCCCTCCGGAGCGCCTCCGGGACCTGGTCCGCCATGGCGGTGAGCGCCGCGTGCGCGCCGGCGCCGCCGGTCTTCGCGTAGACGACGACGAGCAGGAAGACCATCCCCGCGAACATCACCACGGCCTGGAACGCGTCGGTGTAGACGACCCCCTTCAGGCCGCCGAAGAAGACGTACGCCATGGTGAGGACCGCGAAGACGGTCAGCGCGAGGCCGTAGTCGAGGTGGAGCTGGACCTCCAGGAACCGCGCCCCGCCGATGAGCACCGCGGCGGCGTAGAGCGGCATGAGGAGCGCGATCGTCCCGCCGGCGAACCCCTGGATGAACCTCGACTGGAAGCGGCGCCCCAGGAGCTCCGGGAACGTGTGGGCGTCGAGGGCAGCACCCAGCCGGCGCGTCGGCCGCCCGAACACCACGAAGGCGATGAAGATGCCGACGAGGATGTTGGCGGCGGTGAGCCAGAGGAGGCCCATCCCGAAGAGCGCGGCCACGCCGCCGAACCCGACGATCGCGGACGTGGAGATGAAGGTGGAGCCGTACGCGAGGGACATCAAGACCGGGTGGATCTGCCGGCCGCCGACGAGGTAGTCGGCGGCGCTCTTCGTGTTGCGGTACCCGAGCCAGCCCAGGTACGCGATGATGGCCGAGTAGACGACGACGACGATCGCGAGCGCGGTGACGTTCATGGCGGGCTCCTAGACCGAGTCGATGTCCGGCTCGTCCTTGGGGTGGACGGGCGGCGGCATGGGCGTGTCGTCGGTGTTCCAGTGCACGAGGCCGTAGATGACGCAGAGCGCGGCGCTGGCGAGCGTGATGACGAACGCGGCGGTCACGCCCCAGTCGGCGAATCCGAACATGGGCCCTCCGGGCGGAAGAACGGCGAGGAGCCCGGAATGGTACGCGATCCCCTCGCGGGGACGAAGCTCAACTGGCGGCGTTGGATTTCTCGACAGCCGCGCCGCGGACGCGGCGCGTCACTCAGCGGCCGCGCTCCCGCACGCGCCGCTCGATCGCGTCCATCCACGCGCTCAGCCCGGCGAAGGTCCGCACCAGCGCGCCGTGCGGGAGCTGGTCGGGCCACGGGCCGCGTCCGCCGACGACGAGCTCCACCCCGCGCGCCGCGCACGCCGCGGCGAGTCCCTCCGCGGCTGCCGCGAGCTCGTGCGGCGCCCGGCACACGCTGGCCGAGACCGCCAGCACGTCGGTCTCTCCGGCCGCCACCCGGGCCGCGAGGTGCTCCGTGGAGGTGTCCCGCCCGATCCAGGCGGCGGACCAGCCGCGCTCGCGCACGCACAGCTCGACGAGCGCGAGCCCGAGGGTGTGCGCCTCACCCTCCGCGGTGGCGAGGAGCACGCGCGGCCCTCCCGGCCGGGCGGGCAGGGCGTCCGCCGCGCGGGCGAGCGCCCGCGCGAGGCGCGCCGAGGCCACGTGCTCGTCGATGACGCTCAGCGCCCCGCCGTGCCAGCGCGCGCCGAGCTCGTCGAGCACGCCGCCGATCGTCTCCGCCACCGCGAGCCACGAGCCGCCGCGGCTCCGCTCGCCGAGGAGCGCGGCGTCCACCGCGAGCGCCTCGCCGGGCGTGACGAGCAGCCGGACCCAGCCGTCGAGGCCGCGATCGATCCCGCCGCGCTGCTGCGCGAGCTGCTCGGCGACGGCGAGCGAGAAGCGCCGATGCCCGCCCGCGGTCCGCTGCGACGGGAGGAGGCCGGCGTCGGCCCAGCGCCGCACCGTCGCGACGCTGACGCCGAGGATGCGCCCGATCTCGCCGCTGCTGAGGAACGTGCTCACGTCCGACGATGGCTCCGCCCCGGATATACTCGCGGTGCGCCTACTGCGCCGGGAACGTCCCGCAGGTGGTCGTCACGTTCGCGGTGAGTCGTACCTCCGCACCCGCGGCGACACTCGCGGCCGCCGGCACGACGGCGACGGCGAGGACCCGGTGCTGGACCGTGACCGCGGCGACGGCCACCGCCGCGCCGGTGCGGCTCGTCGCGACGACGTGGAACGTGCCCGCGGCGTTGGGCGCGGTGTAGGTCCCGGCCGCGTCGATGGTCCCGCCGGCGGCCCCCTCCTGCACGGACCAGGTCACGGCCGGATCGCTGGAGCCGGTGACGGTCGCGGCGAACCGGGCGGTCCGGCACGCGTCCACCGAGGTCGCGGCCGGGCTCAGGGTCACCGCGACGGGCGCCGCGGGCACGGCGGCGCTGACGGTCGCGCTGGGGGCGCTCGTCCCCGCGGCGTTCACGGCGCGCACCTGGTACCAGTAGGTCGTCCCCGCCGCGACCGCGCCGTCCGCGTACGTGGTCGCGGCCTGCGGGGCCGCGGTGAGCTTCGCGAACGGGCCGGCGGAGGACGCCGCGCGGAAGACGTCGTAGCCGGTCGCCCCGGCGACGGCGCCCCAGGAGAGCGACACCCTCCCCGCGGACGGCGAGGCCGCCAGGCCCGCCGGCGCCGCCGGGAGGGTCGGGGAGGTCGTCCCGCCGCCGCCCGTCGAGGGACCGAGGGCGATGTCGTCGACGTACATCGTGGCGCGGGCGACGCCCGCCGTCTCGCGCAGCCCGACGCCGTCGATCGCCGTCCCCGCCGGCGCGAGCGCCGACATCGGCACCGAGCAGCGGGTCCACGCGCCCGCGGGGATGGTCCTCCCCTCGCAGTGCTGCGCGAGCAGCACGCCCGGCAGCGACTGGCCGGCCTGCGAGACGTAGACCAGGAGGTCGTTCCCCGCGACCGCGCCGCCGTTCACCGCGAGCGTCACGGCGGACGCGCCGGACACGGTGCCCGTGCCGAGGTGGAGCGACAGCCCGCCCCACGCCTGGAACGTCACCGCGATCGAGCGGGTGCCGGAGGCGACCGGGCTCGTCGCGGCGAAGTTGCGCGTGCTCCCCCACGACCAGTCCACCCAGCCCGCGCCGAGCGCGTCGGCGTAGACGAGGGTCGCGGCGGGCGCCTGCGTCGCGGGCACGGCTGCGCTCACCGCGGCGCTCCGCGCGCTCGTCCCGCCCGCGTTCGAGGCGGTCACCTGATACCAGTACGTCGCGCCGGCGGCGACCGCACGATCCGTGTACGACGTCGCGGCCTGCGCCGCGCCGGTGAGGCGCGTGAACGGCCCGGCGGCGGCGGTGCTCCGGTAGACGTCGTACCCGGTCGCGCGCGCGGCGGCGGTCCAGGACAGCGAGACGGCGCCGCCCGAGACCGTGGCGGCGAGGCCGGTCGGCGCAGGCGGGGCGGCCGGGACCAGCCCCACGTCGTCGAGGTAGATCGTCGGGCGGGCGACGCCGCCGACGTCGCGCAGCCCGATCCCGTCGATCGCCGTGCCCGCGGGCGCGAGCGCAGACATCGGCACCGAGCACCGCGTCCAGGCGCCGGCCGGGATGGTCCTCCCGGCGCAGTGCTGCGCCAGCAGGACGCCGGGCAGGGACGTGCCGTCCCTCGACACGTACACCTGCAGATCGACCCCCGCCGCGCTGCCGTACACGGACAGCACGACCGCGGACATCCCGCTGACGGGCCCCGTGTTGCGGTGCAGCGAGAGCCCGCCCCACGGCTGGTACGTGACCGCCAGCGACCGCGCACCGGCGGCGACCGGCGAGGTGGCGGCGAAGTTGCGGGTGGTGCTCCACGACCAGTCCACCCACCCGGCGGCGAGCGCGTCCTCGTAGATCGGGATCGCCCCGGGGGCGAGCGCCGCGGCCGGCGGGGCCGCGGGAGCGCCTTCGGGCGATCCGGCCCCGCACCCGGCGAGCGAAAGGAACACCAGTCCACCCACGACGGCGAAGCCGCGCGTCACACCCATGAGCACCTCGATGAAGTACGGTCCGTGTACCGCGTTCCCAGGATAGCGAGAACCGATCTTCACGCAAGGTGAGGGCCACGGTCCCACGGTCCGTGCACCGGACTACATTCACCAGCAGTGATCGCGGCTCAGCGCGCGGGCAGCGAGAGGCCCAGCAGCCACTCCCGGTTGCCGGCCGGGCCCTCGATCGGCGACTCGGCGTGACCGAGCACCTCGAACCCGAGCGCCCGGGCCGCGGCGGCGACGGCCTCGAGCGCGGCGCGGCGCTGGGCGTCGTCCCGCACCACGCCGCCCTTCCCCACCTCGCCCTTGCCCACCTCGAACTGCGGCTTTACGAGGAGCGCCGCCTGGCCGCCCGGCCGGAGGATCGCCCGCACGGCCGGCAGCACGAGGCGCAGGGAGATGAACGAGAGGTCGCCGACCACCAGGTCCACCGGCTCGCCGAGCGCCTCGGCGGTGAGCGCCCGGGCGTTCTCGCGCTCGCGCACGACGACGCGCGGATCGTCGCGGAGCTTCGGGTGGAGCTGCCCGTATCCGACGTCCACGGCGTACACCCGGGCGGCCCCGTGCTGGAGCAGCACGTCGGTGAAGCCGCCCGTCGAGGCGCCGAGATCGGCGCAGGTCTTCCCCCGCGGATCGATGGGGAACACCTCCAGGGCGCGGAGCAGCTTCTCCGCGCCGCGCGAGACCCAGCGCCGGGGCGCGGCGTCCTCCTTGATGCGGATGGGGAGGGCGGGATCGACGAGCGCGCCCGCCTTGTCGACCCGCGCCTCGCCGACGACCACCGCGCCGGCCATGACGAGCGCCTGCGCGCGGGTCCGCGACTCGGCCAGCCCGCGCTCGAGGAGGAGGACGTCGATCCGCTGGCGCCGTGGGCCCTTCACTCACGCAGCCCCGCGCGCCGCGCGCTTGCCCACCAAGGCGCGGCAGGCGGCGGCGATCCCGTCGGCGTCCAGCCCCAGGTCGGCGCGCTGCGCGGCCGGGTCGCCGTGCGTGACGAAGGCGTCGGGGAGCCCGAGGCACCGGACCGGCAGGACGAGCCCGCGCGACGCGAACAGCTCCAGGCAGGCGCTCCCCACGCCGCCGGCGAGGCATCCCTCCTCGACCGTCACCACCCGCCCCGCGCGCGCCGCCTCGGCGCAGAGGAGCTCCGCGTCGAGCGGCTTCACGAACCGCGGATCGATCACGGTCACGGCGAGCCCGTCGGCGGCGAGCCGCTCGGCGGCGGCGAGCGCGGCCCTGAGCGTCGGCCCGACGGCGATCACGCAGGCGTCCGGCTTCCCCGGCACGTTCCGGACGATCCGGCCGCGCCCGACCTCGAGGGCGCGGACCGGCTCGAGCGCCACCCCCTCGCCCGCGCCGCGCGGGAACCGGATCGCGGCCGGGCCGGGCAGCTGGAGCGCCGTGTGGAGCCCGTGGCGGAGCTCGTTCTCGTCGGCCGGGGCGAGCACGGTCAGGTTGGGGACGCAGCGCAGGTAGGCGAGGTCGAACGCGCCCTGGTGCGTCTTGCCGTCGGCGCCGACGAGCCCGCCGCGGTCGAGGGCGAACGTCACCGGCAGGTTCTGCAGCGCGACGTCGTGGATGATCTGGTCGTAGGCGCGCTGGAGGAAGGTCGAGTAGATCGCCACCACCGGCCGCACGCCCTCGCAGGCGAGGCCGGCGGCGAACGTGACCGCGTGCTGCTCCGCGATGCCGACGTCGTAGGTCCGCTCGGGGAACCGCTGCTTCGCCTGGATGAGGCCGGTCCCCTCCAGCATCGCCGCGGTGATCGCCACGATCCGCGGCTCGCGCTCCATCTCCTCGCAGAGCGCCTGGGCGAAGTGCTCGGTGTAGCTCCGGGCCGCCGGCGTCGACTTCTTCACCGGCTTGCCGGTGTCCACGTCGAAGAACGACAGCCCGTGGCCGCCGGTCGCCTTGTCCGACTCTGCGGGCTGATAGCCCTTGCCCTTCGTGGTGACGGCGTGGAGGAGCACCGGACCGTCGAACGACGCGAGCTTCTGGAACGTCTCCACCAGCTTGAGGACGTCGTGGCCGTCGACCGGGCCCACGTAGTGGAACCCGAGGCCCTCGAACAGGATGCCGGGCGTGACGAGCGCCTTGGTGGCGTTGATGCCGTGGCGGATCACCTCGATGGCCTGCGGCCCGCGCGGCACGTTCGCCAGGAACTCCTTCACCGAGCGGCGCCAGCGGTCGTAGGTCCGCGAGGCGAACTTCTTCGACAGCCACTCGGAGAGCGCGCCCACGTTGGGCGAGATCGACATCTCGTTGTCGTTGAGGACGACGAGCAGGTTCCGGCCCAGGTAGCCGGCCTGGTTGAGCCCCTCGAACGCCATCCCGCCGGTCATGGCGCCGTCGCCGACCACGGCGACCACCTTGCCCTGCGCGCCCGTGAGCCGCTGCGCCTCGAGCATGCCGAGCGCCGCGCTGATGGCGGTCGACGCGTGGCCGACGCCGAAGGCGTCGTGCGGGGACTCGGCCCGCTCCGGGAAGCCGGCGAGGCCGCCGGGGGTGCGGATGGTCGAGAAGGCGTCGCGCCGGCCGGTGAGGAGCTTGTGCGCGTACGCCTGGTGCCCGACGTCCCAGACCAGCTTGTCGTGCGGCGTCTCGAAGACGTAGTGGAGCGCGACGTTCAGCTCGAGCGCGCCGAGCGAGGACCCGAGGTGGCCGCCGTTGCGCGCGCAGGTCCGGACGATCTCGGTGCGGAGCTCCTGGCAGAGGGCCGGGAGTTCGTCGAGGGCGAGGACCTTGAGGTCTTCGGGGGAGTCGATCCGGGAGAGCAGACGGGTCATCCGTGGCCTTTCGACGTCCTACTTGCCTCGCGAAAGCACGAACCGCGCCAGCGCGCGGAGCGCCTCCGCCCTCGGCCCGAGCGGCGCCAGCGCGACGAGCGCCTCGTCGAGCAGCCCCTCGGCCCGGCGCCGCGCCTCGGCGACGCCGAGGAGCGCGGGCAGCGTCGCCTTGCCCGCGGCCGCGTCCTTCCCGGCGCGCTTCCCGAGCGTGGCGGTGTCGCCCACGACATCGAGCAGGTCGTCGGCGATCTGGAACGCGAGGCCGAGCTTCAGGCCGAGCGCCCACGCCTCGGCGGGGGCGGCGTCGCCGCAGAGCGCGCCCCCCGCGACCGCGCAGGCGACGAGCGCTCCGGTCTTGTCGCGCATGAGCTCCATCACCTCGGCCTCGGAGAGCGCGGCGTGCTCGCCGGCGAGGTCGCGTGCCTGTCCCAGGACCATCCGGAGCGCGTCGTCGGCGAGCAGGCGCGCGAGCGGCGCCGCGCGCGGATCGTCGGTCGCGAGCAGGTGCGAGAAGGCGAGCGCCTGGAGGCCGTCGCCGACCAGGATGGCGGTCGCCTCGCCGTGGACCTTGTGCACCGTGGGCCGGCCCCGGCGCAGGTCGTCGTCGTCCATCGCCGGCAGATCATCGTGCACCAGCGAGTAGGTGTGGACGAGCTCGAGGGCCAGGGCGAAGCGGGGCGCGAGGGCGCCGTCCGACACGTCCGCCCCCCGCGCCTCCGCGCTCGCCAGCACCAGCGCGGGGCGGAGCCGCTTGCCGCCGCCGAGCAGCGCGTACCGGAACGCCGCCCAGAGCCCGGCCGGGCCCTGCGGCGCGCGCGCCTCGAGGAGCGCGACGATCCAGCGCTCCACCCGCGCGGCGACGGCGGCGAGGTACGAGTCGATCGGGAACGGGTCGGACAAGGTGGGCCTCATTTAGCACGAACGGACCGGTGCGACCCGTCCGCGAGGCGGGGACGTGTCCGGCGGGCCACCCCCGTGTGTGGCTCCCGGGTCACAGCGCCCGGCCGGAGGAGGCTGGGCCGGCCCCGGCAAGACCAACTTCAAGCCGTCCGATCCACCGAGGCCCGCTGCGCCAGGATCTCCCGGATCCGGGCGACGAGCCGGTCCATGTCGAGCGGCTTCGAGAAGTAGTCCACCGCCCCCGCATCGAGGCCGACCCGCTCGTCCTCGATGCTCTTGCGCGCGGAGATGAAGATGACGGGGATGTCGCCGAACGTCGGGTTCTTCTTGATCGCCCGGCAGAGCTCGAAGCCGTCGATCCAGCTCATCATCACGTCGAGCAGGATCACGTCCGGGCGATCGACGTGCATGGCGGAGATGAGCCGGAGCCCGTTCGCCGCCTGGCCGACGTCGAACCCCTCGAGTTCCAGCGCGAGCGTGAGCATCTCGCGCGTGTCCCGGTCGTCGTCGACGATGATGACCTTGGGCGTGCGGGGGCGCTCGCCGCTCACCGTGAGCTTGTCGGGTTCGGTGGGCATGGTCCTCGCCTAGCCGGTGCGGCCGGACTCCGGGTCGAAGGGCACCGCCTCGTCCTCGCCGTCGGCGTTCCGCACGAGGAGCTCGATCTTCCGCTCGGCCTCGTCGAGCTTGCGCGACGCCTCGCGCGCGAGCCGCACGCCCTCGGCGAACCGCTCGACGGACTGCTCCAGCGTGAGCTGCCCGGACTCGAGCTCGCCCACCACACGCTCGAGGCGCGAGACGAGGCCGTCGTACGTCTCGGGCGCGGCGCCGGTCGCCGCCTCTGTCCGCTCGCTCTGGGCCAAGATCGTCCTCCGGGATGTCTTCTAGCGACGCCGTGGTGGGGGGTCAACGCCGGACGCGCCCGGAGGCGTTCCGCCGCTCCGGGCCGCCGCCTCGGCGCGGCCGGGCAGCGGATCGGCGCCGGCGTCGCGCGACAGGACGCGCGCGTCGAGCCAGCCCTCGCCGAGGGCGACGCGGACCTCGTCCCCGGCCGCGACCGCCGCGCTCCGCGTCACGAGCCGTCCCCCGTGGAGCACCAGGGCGAAGCCCCGCGCGAGCAGCTTCGCCACGTTCGCCGGCTCGAGGCGGGCCGCGAGCCGCTCCAGCCGGAGCCCCTCCCGCCGGAAGGTCGCCGACTGCCAGGCCCCGAGCTTCCGGGTGGCGGCCTCCATCCGCGCGCGCAGGGCGCGGACGTGGGCGCGCGGCTCGCGCTGGAGGAGGCGCGCGCGGAGCGCGTCCAGCGCGGCGCGCCTGCGGCGGCCCGGCGCCCGGGCGGCGTCGGCGGCGCGGTGCAGGAGATCGTCCAGGCGGTGGCGCGCCCGCGAGAGGAGGTGCGCGGGGTCGGAGATCTCCGCCCGGAGCGCACGCAGCTCCTGGCGGCGCCGGGCCACCGCGGCGTCCACGGCCCGGCGCAGCCGCGCCTGCCGGGCGGCGAGCCCGGCGGCGAGCTCGTCGCGCACCGGCGCGACGAGCTGGGCGGCGTGGGTCGGGGTGGCGGCGCGGACGTCGGCGACGAGGTCTGCCACCGTGACGTCCACCTCGTGGCCGACCGCCGAGACCACCGGCACCGGGCACGCCGCGATCACGCGCGCGAGCCGCTCGTCGTTGAACGCGGCGAGCTCCTCCTGCGATCCGCCGCCCCGCGTCACCACGATGAGCTCCACGCCCGCGCGGCAGAGCGCCCGGACCGCGGAGCTCACGGTGGCGGCGGCCCCCTCCCCCTGCACGCGGCACGGCGCGACGAGCACCGGCAGCGACGGAAAGCGACCGAGCAGGACGCGCAGGAAGTCCCGGAGCGCGGCGCCCGTGGGGCTCGTCGCCACGCCGATCCGGCGCGGCAGGAACGGGAGCGGCCGCTTGCGCGCGGGGTCGAGCAGGCCGTCCGCCTGGAGGCGCTCCTTCACCTGCTGCAGGTACAGCGCCTGCGCCCCCGCCCCGCGCGGCTCCACCTCCTGCACCACGAGCTGGTACTTGCCGTGGGGCGGGTAGATCTCGACGAAGCCGCGGGCGAGGACCTCCTGCCCCTCGGCCAGCGCGAACGGGACGCGGCGCGCCTGCGACGCCCAGAGCACGGCCGCGAGGAGCGCCTCGTCGTCCTTGAGCGAGAAGTAGACGTGGCCGCTCGCCTGGCGGCGCAGGTTGGCCACCTCGCCCGCGACCCACACGTCGCGGAAGCGCGGCTCGACCGCGGCGCGCAGGAGGCGCGTGAGCTCACCAACGGTGTAGGGCTTGGGCAGCGCGGGGGCCGGGGCGGGCGCCGGCGCGCGGGCGCGCTCCGCCTCCTCGAGCTTGCGCTCCCGCTCCCGCTCGCGCTCGAGCAGGGCCGCGCGCTCGAAGAGATCGCCCGTCTCGCCGGGCGGCGGCGGGCTCCGCGGGCTCACGGCTTCCCTCCCGCGGCGCGCGCCCGTGCTCTCGCCCCCGTGAACGAGCCCGAGCGCCACCCCGGCCGCGCCCGCGCCAGCCGCAGCAGCTCCTCGAGCAATACGTCCACGTCCTCGCGGCCCGGGATCCGCCACTCCGCCCGCGACGGCCCTCGCCCGACGTGCACGCCCAGGACCAGCCGGCGCGGCAGCGCGAACACGTCCTCGTCGGTCACGTCGTCGCCCACGAACAGCGCCCGCCGGCAGCCCAGCTCCGCGAGCAGCCGCCGCACGGCGTCGCCCTTGGTCGGGAACGCGGCGGGGAGGACGTTGACCAGGTTCTTCCCCGGGACGACCCGGACGCCCTCGAGCGCCGCCGCCGCGCGCCGGACCGCCCGCGCCGCGCGCGCGCGGTCCGGCGCCTGCGCCCAGTGGACGGCGAAGGTGGAGCGCTTGTGCTCGAGGTGGACGCCCGGCACGCCCGCGACCGCCGCCGCGAGCTCCCGCTCCCACCGCCGGACCTGGGCCAGCACCTCGGCCGGGACCGGGGTCGCGTGCAGGAACTCGTAGCCGTGATTGCCGACGAGCGAGGGCGTCACGCCGCCGACCACGCGGTGCAGCTTCGCGAACGATCGCCCGGAGACGACGGCCACCGGGACGAGGGCGGCGAGCGCCTCGAGGAGCGTGCGCGTGCGCCGGGACATCGGGGCGCCGCGCGGGTCGCGGATGACCGGCGCGAGCACGCCGTCGTAGTCGAACGCGAGCAGCGGCCGCGCGCTCCCCGGGGCGAGCAGGCGATCGAGCACGCGGCGGTGAGGGGGGAGGAGGAGGTCCTTCATGTGGGCGGGCTTCGCTTGCACCAAACCTGGTCCTAGTCCTCGGCCTGGCCCTGGACCTCGTCCAGAAGTGAAAGCGAGCTCTTCGTTCGCGGTCCAGAGCTCGGCCGGGGGTGCGACACCGCACGCATCCTGGTCCAGGTCGAGGTCTAGGTCCAGGTCCAGGTCCAAGTAGAATGGCCGCGTGACGCGCATCCTCCTCGCCGAGGGCCACGGGCCGACGCGCGAGCTCGTGGCCGCGACCCTCTCGCAGGCAGGATTCGAGGTCCTGGCGGCGGCGGACGCGGCGCGCGCGTACGAGCTCTACGCGGCCGAGCGGCCGGACGCCGTGGTGCTCGCCGCCGACGTCGCCGGCGACGCGGTGGCGCTCGCGCACCGGCTCCGCGAGGCCAACCCGCGCGTGCCGCTCGTGGTCACCGACCGCGAGCACCTCGGGAAGGCGCGCGGCCTCCCCGCGCTCCTCCCCTTCAAGGCCAACGCCTACGTCGCCGACCCGACCCAGCGCGTCCTCCTCGACAAGGTGCAGCAGCTCGTGGCGCAGCGGGCCCCGGCGCCGCTGCGCGGGGCCGCCCGGGTGCTCGCGCGCGCGCCGACGTCGCGCGGCGAGGTGAAGCCCGGCGTGGTGCCGCGGCTGTTCCACCAGATCTGGCGCTCGCTGTCGGAGGGCATCCTGGTGATCGACGGCGCCGGCCCGGCGCGGCAGCTCGGCTTCCGGCAGGGGGTGCCGGTGCTGGCGACCTCGGAGGATCCGGACGAGTCGCTGCTGCGGTGGCTGCGCGCCTCGGGGCGGATCGACGCGCCGGCGCACGACGCCGCTCTCGAGGCGATGGCGGGCGGCCTCTCGCCGGGCGCGGCGCTCATCGCCGCGGGGGTGGTCGAGCCGGGCGAGCCGCTCCACGCCATCCTCGGCGAGCACCTCCGCGCGATCGTGGTCCGGGCGATCGGGGCGCGCGACGGGCGGTGGCGGTTCCACCCCGGCGGCGAGTTCGCCGCCGACCGCGCCGGCGTCGAGCTCCTCCCGCTCCAGGTCATCCTGGAGGGCGCCCGGCTCGGGATGCCGACGAAGCACTTCGCCGACGCGCTCAAGGCGGTGACCCTCGCGTACCCGGTCCGCACCGGCGACTTCCCGCAGGTCCTGCCCGCGGCCGGCCTCGGCTCGTCCGACCTCCGGCTCGCGCTCTCGCTCGACGGGCGGCTCACCACGCGCGACTGGCTGGCGGCGCGCTCGGCGGAGATGAAGGAGGCGCTCTCGCTCCTCTGGTTCCTCTCGATGGTCGGCGCGGTCGTCTTCCAGGAGGAGCCCGAGGCGCAGGACGCGTACGGCAAGCCCGTGCCGCACCGGAAGCGGCCGCTGCCGCCGGAGCGCGGCGAGGCGATCCGCCAGGCGGCGCTCCACATCCTGCCCGGCACGCACCTCGCGGCGCTCGGCCTCGACCTCGACGCCAGCGGCGCCGCGGTCGAGCAGGCCTACCGGACCGTCGCCGCCCGCTTCCACCCCGACGGCTTCTCGCAGTACGAGATGGCCGAGCTCGCGGACCTGCTCGCGGCGATCCAGGACAAGCTCGCCGCCGCCTACCGCGTGCTCTCCGACGACGAGCGGCGCCGCGCGTACCTCGAGTACCTGATGCAGCGCCTCGAGCAGACCGGCGCGCGCCGCCCCGGCGTGGACCTCCAGGCCGAGCTCGCGCTCAAGCGCGGCCAGCGCGCGCTCCGCCGGCGCCGCCACGGCGAGGCGGTGATCGCGCTGCGCGAAGCCGTGGCGCGCAACGGCCGCGAGCCGGAGTACCTCGCGATGCTCGCCTTCGCGCTGCTGTTCGATCCCGCGCTGTCGATCGCCGAGGCGGTCGACGAGGCGCGCAAGCTCGCGAAGAAGGCGCTCACGATCGCCCCCGCCCACCCGCGCGCCAGCGCCGCGCTCGCGCTCGCGGAGGAGGCGCTCGGCGACCTCGCCGAGGCGCGCCGCGTGACGCTGGCCGCGCTGAAGGAGCATCCTGCGAGCGAGCTCCTGAAGAGGGTTCTGTTCCGGTTGAATCGGGTGAGGGGCTGAGGGCGGGGCGTGACCGTGCCCGTGGCCGTGCCCGTGGGAAAAGCCGGGAACGGGGGCGGGATCGGGACCGGGACCGGATACGGGTTCGGGGACGGGGTCGGGACCGGGTCCGCTCCCGGTCCCGTACCCGGCTTCTCCCCGCGCGCTCGAGCCATCAGCCCGAACGCGCGCGAGATCCCCCCTCCGCCTTCGCCTCCCGGATCCTCTTCCGGTTCCTCGCGTGCTGCAGGATTCCGAACGCGGTCAGCGGGATTGCGACGAGCCCGAGCGCGAGCCCGAGCCAGGCGCGGCCCCCGAGCTGCTGCAACACCGCGTCCCTCTCGGCCGGCGGCGCGTGCGCGACGGCGCCGAGCCCGGTGACGAGCCACGCCACGGGCGCGACGCACGTCGCGCTCGAGAGGAGCAGGACGATCACCAGCAGCCCGGCGTTCCACCGCCCCGCCGCGGGGTGGCCGGCGCGCGCGCGCCGGCGCGAGACCACGTAGAACCCGGCCCAGGCGGCGACGAGGACGGTGGCGATCGTTGCCATGCCGTCCGTTGTACCAGATGGACCCGGCGCGCGCGGCCGTGACGTCGCCCGCGGGGCGGTACCGCGCTCACGGAGCCCGTCGACGGGCAGGACGAGCGCTCTCTGATCTGGCCACCGGGAACACGACCTCGCGCGCCACAGCCGCCGGAGCGCCGGAGCCCGGCCCCCGCGAGCGCACGAGCGGAGGTGGCCGGCAAGCTTGGCGCGCCTCGCCCCGCTGCGGCGCACGTCCGCCGCGCGCGGACCGGCATCCCCGCCGCGCGACCGAGGCAGCGCAGCGGGGGCCGGGCGGAGGCGCGGCGGCGGCGTACGGACCCGCTCGGCATCGACACGCTGAGGGCGAGACGACCGCTCGTCCATCGACAGGCTCAGGACGAGCGGACAAGGCCTTGCGGAACGCCCTGCCCCACCTCGGCCCTCTTCACGACGTCCGCGAGCGCGGCGATGAAGTCGGGGCGCGTGCCGAGCGCGGGCACGCGCAGGAAGGCCTCGCAGCCCGCCTTCTGCGCGGCCTCCTTCGCGAGGATGTCCATGTCGTAGAGCGTCTCGAGGTGCTCGGAGACGAAGGCGATCGGCACGACGACGATCGCCTTGCCGCGCGCGTTCGCGGCCAGGAACTCGTTCGTGTCCGGGCCGAGCCACTTCGCGGGGCCGACCCGGCTCTGGTACGTCACCTGGTACGGGAGCTTGCCCGCGAGCCGCGCCGTCTCGCGCGCCGAGAGCTCGATGTACCCGGGGTACGGGTCGCCCTTCCGCACCTGGCTCACCGGCAGGCCGTGGGCGCTGAACACGACGAGCAGCTTCTCCCGCTGCCCGGGCGCGAGCCGAGCGACCGTCTCCCGCACCGCGTGGGCCGACGCCTGGAGGTAGCCCTCGTGATCGTGCCAGGTGCAGATCTCGACGATGGGGCCGCGCGCCGCCGGCCAGCGGCGGCGGAGCTCGAGGAGCGAGCTCTTCGTCGTCGCGTTCGCGTACTGCGGGTAGAGCGGCAGCGCCACCGCGCGGGTCGCCCCTGCGGCGAGCGCGTCGCGCACGCCCTCGGCGGTGTTCGGGTGGCCGCAGCGCATCGCGAGGTGGCACCGGTACCCGGGCCCGAGCGCCGCCTCGAGCGCGCGCGCCTGCGCCTCCGTCCCCTCGACGAGCGGCGACCGGCCGCCGATGAGCGCGTACTTCTCCGCCGAGGACGGGGCGCGGAAGCGGGAGACGAGCTTCGCGAACAGCGGCCGGAGCGGGCCGAAGGGCGCGGTGATCACCAGCGGATCGGCGAAGAGCTCGTAGAGGTAGGGCTCCACCTCGGCGAGGCTCCGCGGCCCGCCGAGGTTCATCAGGAAGACGGCCGTGTGGGCCATGGGGTCAGACCGTACGCGAGAACTGCGGCTTCGTCGCCGGCTTCTTCAAGTACGCGTCGAACAGCATCGCCACGTTCCGCACGAGGAGCTGCCCGAGCGGCGTCACCCGGAGCACGTCCCCCTCGAGCGTGACGAGCCCGTCCTCCTCCAGTTCGCGCGCGCCGGCGAGGTCCTGCTCCAGCGCCGCGCGCGCCTCGCGGCCGAAGCGGGCCTCGACGTCGCGGAGGTCGAGCCGGAGCTGGCACATGACCTGGTTGATGGCGTGGCGGCGGAGGACGTCGTCCGGCGTGAGCGCCGCGCCGCGCTCGATCGGGAGGCGCCCGGCCTCGATCGCCGGGGCCCAGTCCTTGAGCCGGTGCGCGTTCTGCGCGTACGCGCCGCCCACGTCGGAGATCGCCGTCATCCCGAAGGCGACGGTGTCGTGGGCCGGACGGACGGTGTACCCCTGGAAGTTCCGGAACAGCGTCCCGTCCTGCTGGGCGCGCGCGAGCTCGTCGGTCTCGAGCGCGAAGTGGTCGAGGCCGATGAGGCGGTAGCCCGCCTTCGTGAACGCCTCCACCGCCGCCAGGAACAGCTCCACCCGGAGCTGCGTCTTCGGGAGCGCGTCCTGCGGCAGGAGCCGCTGGTGCGGCTTGAGCCACGGGACGTAGGCGAACCCGAACACCGCCATCCGGTCGGGCCGGATGTGGAGGATCCGCTCGAGGGTGTGCTGCCAGGTCTCGGGCGTCTGGTAGGGCAGGCCGTAGATGAGGTCGAGGTTCACGCCGTGGAACCCCGCCTCGCGCGCCGCCCGCACCAGGTCCGCGGTCTCCTCCTCGCTCTGGATCCGCTGGACCGTCTCCTGGACCCTCGGGTCGAAGTCCTGCACGCCCATCGAGATCCGGTTGAACCCGAGCCGGGCGAGGAGCTCGATCTGGGAGCGAGAGGTGACCGCGGGATCGACTTCGATCGCCAGCTCCGCGTCGGGCGCGAAGGTGAAGTGGCGGGCGAGGATGGCGTGGCAGCGGGCGAGCTGCCTCTCGTCGAGGAAGGTCGGCGTGCCGCCGCCCCAGTGGAGCTGCGTCACGGTCCGGCGCGACGGGAGCCGCGCGGCGACGAGCGCCACCTCCTTCTCCAGCACGTCGAGGTAGGCGTCGGGCCGCTTGCGGTCGTGGGTGGCGATGACGTTGCACCCGCAGAACCGGCACATCTCCCGGCAGAACGGGAGGTGCACGTAGAGCGAGAGCGGCCCGCCCTGCCGGTCGGCGGCCGCGAGGTGCTCGAGGTAGCGCGCCTCGCCGAACTCCGGGCTCCACACCGGGGCGGTCGGGTAGCTCGTGTACCGCGGGCCGGGGCGGTCGTACTTGCGGATGAGCTCGCCGGAGGGGATCAGCATCCTATTCGCCCCAGGTGAACTGGTGGACCGCGTCGACGACCGCCTTCACGGTCTCGGGCGGGGTCCCGACCTGCACGCCGTGGCCGAGGTTGAAGATGTAACCGGGCTCCCGGCCCGCCGCCCGGAGCATGGCCCGCGCGCGGGCGACCGCGGTCTCGGCCGGGCCGAGCAGGAGCGTCGAGTCGAGGTTGCCCTGGATCGCCACCCCGGGGGCCTGCGCGCGCGCCTCGGCGATGGGGATCCGCCAGTCCACCCCGAGCACGTCGAACCCGAGCGCCGCGAGCGCGCGCAGGTGGCTCGTCGTCCCGGTCGAGAAGAGGATGCCCGGGACGCCGGTGCGGCGGATCGCCTCCGCGATCCGCGCGAGGTACGGGAAGCTGAACGCCTCGAGGTCCTCGCGGGCCAGCTCGCCGAGCCAGCTCTCGAACACCTGGAGCGCCTCGGCCCCCGCGGCCGCCTGCGCCTCGAGCTGGACGATCGCCGCGCGCGTGAGCTTCTCGAAGAGCGCGTGCGCGGCCGGCGGGTCGCTCCAGAGCAGGGCCTTCGCGCGCGCGAACCCCTGGGATCCGCCCTCGACGGCGTAGCTCGCCACCGTGAACGGGCCGCCCACGAACCCGATGAGCGGCACCCGGCCGGCGAGCGCCCGGCGGATCGCCCGGATGCCGTCGCCGACGAAGGGGAGGTCGCGGGCCGGATCCGGCACGCGGAGCCGCTCGACGTCCGCCCGCGTCCGGACCGGGTTGGCGATCCGCGGGCCGCCGTCCCCCTTCCCCTTCTCGCCGCTCTGGAACGAGAGCTCGAGCCCCATCGCCGGGAGGTGGATGAGGATGTCGGAGAAGAGGATCGCGGCGTCGAAGCCGAGCTCGTCGATCGGCGCCACCGTCACCTGCGCCACGAGCTCCGGGGAGCGGCACAGCTCGAGGAACCCGACCTGCTGCCGCACCGCGCGGTACGAGGGCTGGTACCGGCCCGCCTGGCGCATCATCCAGACCGGCACGCGATCGACGGGCTCACGGCGGCACGCGGCGAGGAAGCGGTGGGGGGTGGTCGTCATCGGCGGAGGATCCTAGTGCACCCGGCCGGCCGCTGCTCGGGCGCGGGCTCGTTCACGGGGTGAGGGACGCGGCGGCGGCGCTTGCGGTGACCCCGGCCACCCGGACGGTCTTCCGGCGGCCCGTCTCGCCCCGCAGGATGGTGACCTCCGCCTTCCGGACCCCGAGCGCGCCGGCGAGGAACTCGACGAGCGCCTCGTTCGCCTCGCCGTCCACGGGCGGCGCCGCGAGCTGCACCTTGAGCCGGCCGTCGTGCTCGCCGACCGCGCGGGTCCGCGAGGCGCGGGGCTGGACGACGAGCTCGAGCACCACCCCCGCGGCCTCGTCACGCGCCCAGGGCATCGCGGCTCACTTCACGCCCAGCAGCACGAGCTTCGCCCGGTCCGCCTTCTCGATCATCCGGTCGAGGTCCATGACCAGCGTCGCCCCGGCCTCGACCGCGAGCACGCGCCCCTTCGCGGCGGCGAGGCTGTCGACGGTGTCGGGCCCGACCGCCGGCAGATCGAACCGCCGGTCCTGGTGCGGCTTCACCGCCTTCACCACCACGAACCCGCCGGAGGCGGCGAGCTCGCCCCCGCGCCGGATGCACGCGTCGGTCCCCTCGAGCGCCTCGACGGCGAGCGCGACCCGATCCTTCACCACCACCGTCTGCCCGAGGTCGAGCCGGCCGATCCCGCGCGCGAGCTCGAGGCCGTAGCGCGCGTCGGCGAGCTCCTCGTCCGTCGGCCGGTGCCTCCCGAGCACGCCCTCGGGCGCGAGCCGATCCTGGAGGAACGGCGTCGGATCGGTGATCGGGACGCCCTCCTCCTCGAGGAAGCGGGCGAGGGCCCGGAGCAGGTTGTCGTCCGAGCGGATCGCGATGCGGGCGAGCACCTTCAGGCCGGTCGCGTCGAGCATCGCGTCGGCGAAGAACCGGCGCTTCGTGATCGCGCCGAGCATCACGCTCTGGGTGGCCCCGCCGTCCTTGAGCGCGGCGAGCACGTGGCCGAGCTGGCCGAGCTTGACCCAGGTGAGCGCGTCCACGAGCCGCTCGAGCGCCGGATCGGTCTCGTTGCGGTGCGCGACCGCGACCACCCGGTGGCCCGCCCGCCGGGCGCTCTCGGCGAAGAGGAGCGGGAACCGGCCGCCGCCCGCGATGAGGCCGATCGTCGTGGGCATCGCTGCTACCGCGTGATGCCCCGCTGCGACCCCTTCAGGAACGCGATGAAGTGGTCGATCTCGGGGTAGCCGTTGAGCTCCGCGGAGAGCTCGGCGATCGCCTCGGCCAGGCCGAGGTTCGAGCGGAAGACGATCTTGTAGGCCTGCTTGACGCGCCCGATCTGCTCGTCGGCCATGCCCGCCCGCTGCATGCCGATCGAGTTCACGCCGGCGAGCTCGGCGCGGGCGCCGGAGACGGTGCAGAACGGGGCGACGTCCATGCCGACCCCCGTCATCCCGCCCACGAACGCGAACTTGCCGATCCGGCAGAACTGGTGGACGGCCGAGACGCCGCCGACGTGGACGTGGTCCTCGATGAGGACGTGGCCGGCGAGCGCGACCGAGTTGGCGATGATCGCGCCGTCGCCGATCTGGCAGTCGTGGCCCACGTGGCTGTACGCCATGAAGAGGCCGCCGTTGCCGATGCGGGTGACGCCGCCTCCGCCCGCCGTCCCGAGGTTGGCGGTGGCGAACTCGCGGAAGGTGTTCCGGTCGCCGATCTCGAGCGCGGAGTCCTCGCCCTTGTACTTCAGGTCCTGGGGCAGGCCCCCGAGCACGGCGTGCGCGAAGACCCGGTTGTTCGCGCCGAGGGTCGTCCGGCCGCTGAGCACCGCGTGCGGACCGACGACGTTCCCCGGGCCCAGGCGGACCTTCGCGCCGATGACGGCGTATGGGCCGATCTCGCAGCTCGGATCGACCTCTGCGCCCGGCTCGATGACCGCGGTCGGGTGAATGGCCATGGTTCGGTTCTCTCCGCGAGGGTGGCGGCGGTCAGGGCTTCTCCGCCGGGTCGGCGAGCATCGCCAGGTAGTCTGCCTCCGCCGCGACGTGGCCGTCCACCCGGGCGACCCCCGCCGTCTTCCAGACGGCGCCCTTGTGCTTGACGACGCGCACCTCGAGCTCGAGCCGGTCGCCCGGGACGACCGTGCGCCGGAAGCGGGCGTTGTCGATGCCCATGAGGTAGGTGACCTTGCTCTTCACGTCCTCGGGCGGCAGGTCGAGGATGGCGAGCAGCGCCGCCGCCTGCGCCAGCGCCTCGAGGATGAGCACGCCGGGCATGACCGGGTGTCCGGGGAAGTGGCCGACGAAGAACGGCTCCCCCATGGTCACGTTCTTCCAGGCGAGCAGCCGCTTGCCCTGCTCGTGCTCGACGACCCGGTCGACCAGGAGGAAGGGCGGGCGGTGCGGCAGGATCTTCTGGATGCCCTCGACGTCGAGCACGACGGCGGGCGGTGCGGGCGCTGCGGTCCGATCGTTCATGAGCCCCTCTCCCCCGCGGCGGCCCGGAGCTGCGCGACCTCCTTGCGCAGCCGGGCCAGCTCCTTGCGCATCTCGGCCAGCTTCTCGAGCGCGGCCACCGCCTTCAGCCACTCCGCGTGCGGGCGCGCGGGCGAGCCGGACCAGGTCTCGCCCGGTCCGATGTCGTCCATCACCCCGGACTGCGCGGCGATCCGGACGCCGTCGCCGATCTTCAGGTGGCCGACCACGCCCACCTGCCCGCCGAGCACGACGCCCATGCCGAGCTTGGTCGAGCCGGCGATCCCCGCCTGGCTGACCAGGAGCGAGAGCGGGCCGATCTCGACGTTGTGCGCGATCTGGACGAGGTTGTCGATCTTGGTGCCGCGCCCGATGCGCGTGACGCCCAGCGCCGCGCGGTCCACGCAGGTGCCGGCGCCGATCTCGACGTCGTCCTCGATCACCACGATCCCGATCTGCGGGAACTTGTAGTGCCGCGGGCCCTGGCCCTCGCCCTCGGGGTCGAACGCGAAGCCGAAGCCGTCGGAGCCGATCACGGCGCCGGGCTGCACGATCACGCGGTCGCCGAGCACGCAGCGCTCGCGCACCACGACGCCCGCGTGGAGGAGGCAGTCCGCGCCGACGCGCGCGCCCTCGCCGAGGTGCACGCCAGGTCCGACGATCGTCCGCGCCCCGACCTCCGCCCCCGCCCCGACGCTCGCGAGCGGCAGCACCTGCGCCGACGGGTGCACGCGGGCCGCGGGGTGGACCACCGCGGACGGCGCGATCTCGGGCGCGGCCGCGGGCGGTGGGTGGAACAGGGTCGTGAGCTTCGCGAACGCGAGGTACGCGTTCCGGACGCGCAGCACGGCGCGGCCGGCGGGCACCTTCTCTTCGGGCTCGACCACCACCGCCCCGGCGCGCGAAACCTCGAAGGCGGCCCGGTACTTGCGGTTGGAGAAGAACGAGACGTGGGCGGGACCGGCGTCCTCGAGCGCGGCCACCCCCTCGAGGCGCACGCCCCCGTCGCCCTCCGCCTTCCCGCCGACCCGCGCCGCGAGCTCCGCGAGCGTGAAGGTCACGGCGCGCCTACTTGCCGCCCGCCGGCTTCGCCGGCTTGGTGCCCGCGGCGGGCTTCACGCCGCCCTTGGCGGGGTACTTGAGGTTGTACTTCCGGATCACCTCGTTGGTGATGTCCAGGGTGGGGTCGGTGAAGACCACCGCCGGCTTGTCCACCACGAGCTGGATGTTGCCGCCCTCCGCGATCTCCTTCACGAGCTGCCGGATGCGCTGGGCCACGCCCTTCGAGGCCTCCTGCTCCCGCTCCGCGAACTCGCGCTGGAGCTGGACGTAGGTCTGCTGCAGGTCCTGGGCGGTCTTCTCGAGCTCGCCCACCTTCTGCTGCTTCGCCTGATCGTTGAGCAGGGTCGCCTGCTTCTCGAAGTCGGCGCGCATGTCGGCGAACGCCTTCTGCTTGGCGTCGAGCTGCTTCTGCTTCTCCTCCATCTCCTTCTTGAGGGCGGCGATGATCGCCTTGCCCTCGTCGCAGTCGGTCCCGGCGCGCTGGAAGTCGATGACGGCGACGCGGGCCTCTGCGGCCCAGGCGGCGGGCGCGAAGGCGAGTGCGGCGAGGACGGCGGTGAGGGTCTTGCGCATGTGTGCCTCCAACCAGAGAACGTACGGGGCTAGAAGAAGTTTCCGATCGTGAACTGGAAATCGAGCGGCTCGTCGATGTAGTCGCCGACCACGTTCTTCCGCCGGTCGAGGGGGATCCCCCACTCGAACCGGAGCGGGCCGAGCGGGCTCTGCCAGCGGAACCCGAAGCCCAGCGACTTGTACAGGTTGAGCGAGACGCGATCGTCGCGGTAGCTGCCGGCGGAGAAGGCGTTGCCGGCGTCGAAGAAGACCACCCCACGGATGCCCGCCTTCTGGGCGAGCGGGAACTCGGCCTCGACGTTCAGGATCACCTGCTGATACCCCTCCCCGTTCATGGTGCAGAGGTCCGCGAACGGCGAGTCGTTGCAGGCCTGGACGCCGCGAGGGGCGATGGAGTTGAGCCGGTACCCGCGCACGGAGTTCACGCCGCCGAGGAAGTAGAGCTCCGAGAGCGGCACGCCCTCGTCGGTGAGCGCCTGGAGCCAGCCCATGTTGAGCCGGACGCGGCCCACGATCCCCCTCCCGAGCGGCCGGTACGCGCGGAGGTCGAGCGTGTAGCGGTTGAAGAGGTTCACGTCGCGCCCGAAGAGCCAGCGCGGCGAGAGCCACTGGGGCGCGGTCTCGAACGAGAAGGAGCCGTACCACCCGTCGCTCGGGGTGATCCGGTTGTCGCGCTTGTCGGCGTTGAGCGTCAGCTTGAGCGAGCTCGTGTTTCCGGAGCCGCTCGCGCGCGCGAGCTCGACCTCGTTGCTCGTCGCGACGCTCACTCGCTCGTCCGTGTAGGTGGCGAAGAGGCGGACGTCCTCGAGCTTCTTCGCGAAGTCCCAGAACCGGCCCAGGCCGGCGAGCTCGTAGCCCCAGGTGAGCGAGCCGCCCACGGCGCTGCGGGTGAACGCGGTGTACTCGGTCTGGTTCGCGTAGAGGTCGAAGGAGAAGGTCCAGCGCGTGTCGAGGAAGTACGGCTCCTCGAAGCTGATCTGCCCGAGCTGCCGGATCGACGACCACTGGATCTGCAGGGTGAGGCTGTTGCCCCATCCGAAGAAGTTCTGCTGCGCGATCTGGCCGGTGAGGACGAAGTTCTCCGACGAGGAGTAGCCCGCGCCCACCTGGAACGAGCCGGTGGGCCGCTCCTTCACGGTGACGACGAGGTCCATCGTGTCCGGCGAGCGGCGGGTCTGCGCGATGTCCACCGTCTCGAAGAAGCCGAGCGCCATCACCCGTTCCCGCGAGGCCTTGAACCCGGTCCCGCTGAACAGCTCGCCCTCGTACACGCGCAGCTCGCGCCGGATCACCTTGTCGCGGGTCTTCAGGTTCCCGACGACGTCGATCCGACCGATGCGCACGAGCTGGCCCGGCTGGACCTCGAACTCGAGGTCCACCCGCCGCGTCTCCGGGTGCGGGCGCGTGCGCGGCTCGACGTTCACGTACGCGTAGCCCATGTCCCGGTACACGTCCTGGACCGCGAGGAGCGTGCTCGCCACCTCGGAGCGCTTGAACCGCTCGCCGGTGCGCACCTTGAGCAGCTTCTGGAGCTTCTTCTCCTGGTCCAGCAGCTCGCCGCTGAACGACACCTTGCCGATGTCGTACTGCCGACCCTCGACGATCGGGATGGTGATGAAGATGTGGCGCCGGTCCGCCGAGAGCTGGACCGACGGCTTGCCGACCTTCACCTCCACGTAGCCGCGATCGAGGTACACGGCCTGGACGCCCTGGGCGTCCATGTCCAGCGCCTCCTCGCGGAAGGTGCCGCCCCCGGACCACGGGAGCAGCCCGCCCTCGCGGTTCTGCATGAACGGGAGCAGGTCCTCCTTCGGCACGTGGTCGTTGCCGACGAAGCGGAGCTCCTTGATCTCGACCTTGGCGTGCTCGTCCACCAGGTAGGTGACGTCCACCTGGTTGTCGGGCGCCTCCTCCGTCTTGACCGTCACGTTGGCGAGGAAGTAGCCCTCGTCGGCGTACGCCTTCTGGATCGCCCGCACGTCCTTGTCCGCGGCGGCGCGGTCGTAGACGGCGTTGGGCTTGAGCGAGATCGCGTCCTTGAGCTCGTCGCCCTCCAGCTCTGCGTTGCCGACGGTCTGGACCTCGCGGACGGTGGGGCGCTCGGCGACGCGGAAGACGACCACCGGCGCGCTGGGCGAACCCTCCAGCTCGACCACCACGTCGGCGAAGGAGCCGATCTTCATCACCGCCTGGATGTCCGCGTCGACCTGATCGAGGTCGAGCGGCTTGCCGGGCTCGGTGCGGATGGCGGCGCGGATGGCCTCGGGATCCGTGCGGCGGTTGCCCTCGATCCGGACGTCCTTCACCACCACGTCGGCGGCGCGGACCGCGGCCGGAGCCACGAGGAGCGCCGCCAAGAGCCCCAGGAGCGTCTTTCGGAGGATCGCCACGGAGCCGGGGAATCTAGACCGGGGCCCGGAAAAGCTCAAACGGGATCGTCCGGCGAGGAGGCTCCCCCCGTGCCGCGTCCCCTCCGTTCGCACGTCGTGAGCTCTCGGGGCGGGGAGGCTCACACCAGCCGCCCCTGGAGCAGCCGCAGTCGCCGCGGGAGCTCGCCCGCGAGCCGCTCGTTGTGGGTGACCACCACCGCGGTGATCCCGGTCCGCGCGTTCAGGTCGACGAGGAGCTGGTGGATGCCCTCGGCCGTCTGCGGGTCGAGGTTCCCGGTCGGCTCGTCGGCGAGCAGGAGCCGCGGGGCGAGGCAGAGGGCGCGCGCGATCGCCACCCGCTGCTGCTCGCCGCCGGAGAGCTCCCCGGGGCGATGCCCGGCGCGCTCGGCGAGGCCGACCAGCGCGAGCACCTCCGCCGCCCGCCGCCGGGCCTGCTCCCGCGGCGTGCGGCGGATGAGCGCCGGCATCATCGCGTTCTCGAGCGCGGTGAACTCCGGGAGCAGGTGGTGGCTCTGGAAGACGAAGCCGATGCTCTCGCTCCGGAACCGCGCGCGCTCGTCCTCGTCCTGATCGAACACGTCGCGGCCGTCGAAGAGGATCCGGCCGCGCGTGGGGACGTCGAGCGTCCCGAGCAGGTGCAGGAACGTGCTCTTCCCGGCGCCGGACGGGCCGGTGAGCGCGACCAGCTCGCCCGCGGCGATCTCGACGTCGAGGCCGCGCAGCACCTGCAGGCGCCGCTCGCCGGTCAGGTAGTCCTTCTCCAGGCCCTCGATGCGCACGAGCGGGGCCGGCATCACTCGCTCCGGAGGCCGTCCACGGGGTGGAGGCGCGCCGCCTTGCTGGCGGGGTAGAGGGTGGCCAGGTACGAGAGGAGGACGGCGCCGAGCCCGGCGAGCGCCACCTGCGCCGCGTCGATGAGCACCGGCAGCGAGGTGATGTAGTAGATCTCCGGGTTGAGCGGGATCCGCTTGTCGATCGCGAAGCAGAAGACGAGGCCGAGGATGACGCCGAACAGGGCGCCCAGGCCGCCGATGACGAGCCCCTCGATCACGAAGATCCGCATGATGCCGGGCACGCCCGCGCCCATGGACTTGAGCACCGCGATCTCGCGCCGCTTCTCCAGCACCATCATGATGAGGGTGGCGACGATGGTGAACGTGGCGAGCTGGATGAGGAAGCCCATCACCACCGCCATCGCCACCTTCTCCTGCTGGAGGGCGGCGAACAGCGGGCGGTTCATCTCGCTCCAGTCCCTGGCGTAATACGGCCACTGGCCGAGCGCGAACACGACCCGGTCCATCACCGCGCGGGCGGCCTCCGGCTCGACGAGCTTCACCTCGAGGCCGGTCGCGGAGGTCGCGCCGAAGAAGCGCTGCGCCGCCTCGAGGTCGAGGTACGCGAACTTGGTGTCGTACTCGTACATGCCGCTGTAGAAGATCCCGGCCACGCGGAAGGGCCGGCTCTTGGGCTGTGGCCCGGTGGGCCCGAGGTCGCCGAACGGGGAGAGCACGTTCACCGGATCGCCCACCATCACGCGCAGGGACTGGGCGAGCCCGCGGCCGAGGAGGATGCCCGGCAGCGTGCGGCCGGAGGGCGGGGCCTCCGCCCCGTCGCGCCGCGGCGACGGGATGTCCGCCGGCCTCGTGAGCCACTCGAGCCGGCCCGCCTCCATGCTCTGCGGGAGGTCGATGACCGTCCCCACCGTGGCGGGGTCGATCCCCTTCAGGATCGCGCCGGTCAGGTTCTGCCCGGAGGAGAGCATCACCTCCTGGTAGAGGAACGGCGTCGCGCTCCGGACCCCCTTCACCGCCAGCGTCTTGCGCCGGATCTCGCGCCAGTCGCCGAAGTCGTCCTGGCCGTAGCTCTGCACCATCCCGTGCGCGGTGTGGCCGAGGATCTTGCGCTTCAGATCGGCGCTGAAGCCACTCATCACGGAGAGGACCACGATGACGGCCGAGACCCCGAACGCCACCGCGCCGATGGAGATCAGCGTCATGAGCAGCGTCGCCGGCATGCGCGGCGTGCGCACGAGCTCGCCGCGGACGTAGGCCCGCCGCTCGGCGGCCGCGCGCAGGAAGGACCGGACCAGGATGAACAGCATCCCGGGCACGATCCCGGTGAGGACGAAGGCGAAGAGCAGGACGAGCGTCCTCCAGCCGAGCTTCAGGTGGCTGCGCGCGACGTAGCTCTCGTAGGAGAACGAGAGCTCGGCCTTGCCGGTCCCGGCGAAGAGGAACGCGAGCGACGAGCCGAGGAACACCGCGATGGCCGCGAAGATCCCCAGGCCGACGAGGCTCAGGTGGAGGATGAACGTACCCTGCGCGGCGAGCCCGGCGAGGAGCGCCGGGACCGGCCCGAGCCACAGCCGGAGCTCGAGGACGGCCGCCCAGGCGAGCAGCGCGGCGACGATCTCGAACGCCGCCAGCCGCCGGAACCCCCAGCCGGCGACGGCCCCCATCGACGCGGCGAACAGCGCCGCCGCCGCGACCGTGAGCCCGGTCGCCACCGGCGCGGGCAGGCCGAGCCGGCTCGCGAAGAAGGCGTGCGCGACCGGCGCGAGCGCGAGCCCGCCGAGCAGGCCCACGAAGACCAGCACGAAGGCGAACGGCGAGAACACCGGCGGCGCCGGGTGGCCCGCCTGCGGCGCGCGCGGGCGCGCCGTCTCCGGCGCCGGAGGCGTGGGCGTCGGCCCCGCGGCGGGGGCGCTGGAGGAGCCTTCGGTCACTCGCGGCTCTTGAGCAGCGGGAAGAGGATGACGTCGCGGATCGACGGCGAGTCGGTCAGGAGCATGGTCAGGCGGTCGATCCCGATCCCCTCGCCGGCGGTGGGCGGCATGCCGTGCTCGAGCGCGCGGACGAAGTCCTCGTCGTACGGCATCGCCTCCTGGTCGCCCGCGGCCTTGGCCTTCACCTGCGCCTCGAAGCGGGCGCGCTGGTCGGCCGGATCGTTCAGCTCGGAGAAGGCGTTCGCGACCTCCATGCCGGCGACGAACAGCTCGAAGCGATCGACGAGGCGCGGGTCGGCGTCGCGGCGGCGCGAGAGCGGGCTCGTCTCGAGCGGGAAGTCCACCACGAACGCCGGCCGATCCTTCGGGAGCTGCGGCTCGCCGAAGACCTCGAAGGCGAGCGCGATCGCCTCACCGGGCGACTTCCTCGCCGCCTGCTCGAGCTTCCAGGCGTCCTCGGAGTCGTTCTCGCGCCCCGCCGCCGCGCCCAGCGCCTCGGCGAGGCCGCGCCCGGCGAGCGCGTCCTCGGGCGAGAGGCCGAGCGCCCGCGCGCCGACCTCGAGCATGGACACCCGCGGGAAGGGCGGGGTGAGGTCGATGGCCTGGCCCTGGAAGGAGATCACCGGCCCGCCGGCCACGTCCTTCGCGAGCCCGTGGAGGAGCTCCTCCGTGAGCCGCATCAGGTCCTCGTGCGTGGCGTAGGCCTGGTAGAACTCGATCGAGGTGAACTCGGGGTTGTGCCGCCGGTCGATCCCCTCGTTCCGGAAGATCCGGCCGATCTCGTAGACGCGGTCGAAGCCGCCCACCACGAGCCGCTTGAGGTGCAGCTCGGTCGCGATCCGGAGCTTGAGCCGGAGGTCGAGCGCGTTGTGGTGCGTCTCGAACGGCCGCGCCGCCGCGCCGCCCGCCTCCTCCGGCTTGTGCAGCGTCGGCGTCTCGACCTCGAGGTAGCCGCGGTCGTCGAGGAAGCGGCGGATGCCGGAGACGATCCGGGCGCGCTTGCGGAACACGTCGCGCACGCCCTCGGTGACGACGAGGTCCACGTAGCGCTGGCGGTAGCGCTGCTCCACGTCCACGAGGCCGTGCCACTTCTCGGGCAGCGGGCGGATCGACTTCGTGAGGATGGTGAACGACGCCGCCTCGACCGTGAGCTCCCCGGTCTTGGTGCGCGTCGCCGGCCCCTCGGCGGCGACGACGTCGCCGACGTCGAGGAGCTTGAAGACCTCGAAGTCCTTCTCGGAGACCTTGTCCTTCTTCACCCACACCTGCAGCTCGCCCGTGCGGTCGCGCACGCGGAGGAATGCGGCCTTGCCGAAGGAGCGCATCGCGAGCACCCGGCCGGCGACCGACCAGCGGCCCGGGTCCTTCGCGATCTCCTCGGCCGGCTGTGCGCCGTACCGCGCGTGCAGCTCCTCCGAGAGGTGGCGCGGCGCGTGGCCGTTGCCGTAGGGGTTCACGCCGAGGGCGCGCAGCGCCTCGGCCTTCTTCAGGCGCTGCGCGAGGATCTCGCGCTCTGTGGTGCCCAGATCGTCGGCCATCGTGTCGGATCCCGCGGGATCTCCAGGGAAAAGGTCCGGCGAGGCTAGTCGGGGCCGCGGGGGCCGTCAACGCGAGAACGCGGGGGAGGGGCGAGCGCTTCCCGGAAGAAAAGCGACGGCCGGGTGCGGGACCGGGAGCGGGTGCGGCTTCGGGCCCGGGGACGGGGACGGGGACGGACGCCGGGGACGGGTCACGGCGTGCTCCGTCCCCGCCCGACGTACCCGTCCCCGTTCCCGCCCCCGCCAACGAACCCGCTCCCGGTCCCGACCCCGGCTTCTCCTCGCCTCATCTGGGCGCGTAGACCCCGTAGTCGAGCTCCGGGAACAGGTTGTCCCTCGCCTCCACCTGCCCGAGCCACTCCGCGTCGATCGCGCCCGCGCGGACCATGTCGTGCAGCCGCGTGAACCGGAGGATGTGCTCCTTCGTGCGCCGGATCGCGTAGTCCACCATCGTGCCGGTCTTCATGATGAAGGCCCAGTCCGAGGACTGCGCGAGGAGCAGCTCGCGGGCGGCCTGGTTCAGCGCCCGGCGCGTGAGGGCGTCCACGGTCGCGGCGCCCCGGTGGTCGCGCGCGAGGGCGATCATCCGTTCCGCGGCCTTGTGGAGGTGGCGGTAGATCCAATCGTTGGAGCCGTCCAGCCAGACGCCCGCGTAGCCGCCCGCCCCCCAGGAGCACAGGGGCGGGCTCCCGAGCTGCTGCTCGGGATTCTCGCGGAGGTAGTCGCCCGGCGTGGCGAGGCGGAAGACCCGCTGGTCGAAGGCGACCTTGCGGACGAGCGCGTCGAGGAACAGCGGCCCCTCGTACCACCAGTGCCCGTACAGCTCGGCGTCGTACGGCGAGACGACGATGGGCCGGACGCCGCTCATGCGCGCGGCGACGTGCTCGAGCTGCCGCTCGCGGTTCTGGACGAAGTTGCCGGCGTGGGTGGACGCCCGCCCGCGCGCCCGCGCCGGATCGTACGGCTCCTTGTGCGCGGTCCGGCCGGTGATGCGGTGGTACTTGATGCCGACGTTCTTGCGCTGGCCGGTGGGCTGGATGAACGGCTTCACGTACTCGTAGTCGAGGTCCCAGCCGATGTCGCGGTAGAACTCGCGGTAGTCGGGATCGCCCGGGTAGCCCGTCTCGGCGCTCCACACCTGCGACGAGGACTCCGGATCGCGGCCGAACGCGGCGGGGCCCGTGGGCGTGAACACGGGCGCGTAGATCCCGTGCCGCGGGCGCGGCGTGGCGTCGGTGATGCCGTGCGTGTCGACGAAGAAGTAGCGGAGGTTGGCCTCGGCGAGCAGCGCGTCGAGGCCGGGGTAGTAGCCGCACTCCGGGAGCCAGATGCCGGCGGGATCCCGCCCGAAGTGCCGCCGGTGGTGCGTCACCGCCACCTGGAGCTGCGCGCGCACCGCCTCGGGCTGCGGGGCGAGGAGCGGCAGGAAGCCGTGGGTGGCGGCGCAGGTGACGATCTCGAGCCGCCCCGCGTCCTCGAGCCGCCGGAAGGCCGCGACGAGATCGCGCCGGTACCGCCCGTCGAAGAGCTGCCGCAGCTCGCGGAACTCCCGCTGGTAGTGGAGCGCGAGGCCGTGGAAGACGGCGTCGCCGCGGGTCCGGTGGACCTCCCGGTCGCTGAGCTCCTCGAGCTTCTCGAGCCGGCGCGCGTACCGCGCCATGAGCAGCTCGTCGCGCAGCATCGCCACGAGCGGCGGCGTCATGGTGATCGAGATCCGGAACGGCACGCCCTCGTCCGCGAGCCGGTCGAAGATCTTGAGGAGCGGCAGGTACGTCTCCCCGATCGCCTCGTAGAGCCAGTCCTCCTCGAGGAAGTCCTCGTGCTCCGGGTGGCGCACCCAGGGCAGGTGGGCGTGGAGGTGGAGCGCCACGAAGCCGAGGACGTCGGACGCCATGGCTCAGCGATCCCCCTCGCCCGGCCCCCACGGCGGCCCGCCGCCCGGCGACCACGGTCGCGGCGCGCCCTCCCCGGCGTCGCCGCGCCACCCCGACAGGCGGGCGAGCTCCTCGCGCGCGTCGGCGGGGAAGTCGGGACCGCGGTGCCCCGGCCCGAGCGGCGGCCCGAGCGGCTGGTCCCAGGCGAGGCGCTCGAACCGGTCGTCCACGATGGGTGAAGGTCCGGCCGGCGGCACCTCGGCGTCGCCCGAGCCCGGGCCGAGGAGCCGCTCGCGCCCGCCGCGGTCCACGACCCGCAGCTCGGCGCGGTAGGCGCGGCCCGCGTCCACGCCGTGCACGTAGTAGCCGCGCGACTCGAGCGCGAGCGGGAGGCGGCGCACCAGCTCCCAGCCGTCGCCGGCGCGCGCGTACAGCCAGAGCTCCACCCGCGGCGCGTCCAGGTCGCGGAAGCCCTCGCGAAGCGTCGCGTCCGCGTGGTCCCAGTACACGAACAGCGTGCGGGGGTCGCGCGGCAGGACCACGAGCGCGTCCTCGCCGTAGCTCCAGGGCAGCTCGTCGGGCTCCTCGGGCGGTGCCCTCCCGGTGGCCTCCGCGGGGAGGGGCGCCCCCGCGGCGCTCTCGGACATCGGGTGCGGCGCGCCGCGGACGGCCTCCTCGCCGCGCACCCGCGCGACGAAGAACGCGGCCGGGTCGAGGCTGCCCTCGTCCGCGGGGCGATCGCTCGACGCCGGCGGGGCAGGCGGGGCGGCCCGATGGCGTGGCCGCGCGGGCGGGCGGGGCTTCGTCGCCTTCCTCGTGGGCTTCTTCGTGGGCTCGGCCGAGGCGCGCTTCTCGGCGCGTGCGGCGCGTGTCGGCTTCGCGCGCTCTTTTCCCACCTTCTGCGCGACCTGCTTCGCCTTCCTCGCGGCCCGCTCGAGCGCCGCCACCAGCGCGGCCTTGGTCCGCAGGCGCGAGTGGCCCGCCCCGAGCAGCTTTCGCGCGAGCGCGCGCAGCTTCTCGAGCGTCATCTTCCGCAGATCGCGCATCCGGCTGTAGATTCGGCGTTCACCACGGACCGTCAAGGAGTTTTCCGGGAGACCTCGGTCGGTGGGTCCCGAGCGTACCCCCTGTGCGGGGCACGAGATCCGCCGGCCGTCTGTTACGCTCGACGAGGGTTCCAGGTGGCGGATCCGACGACGACTCCACCGGCAGCGAAGTGCCCCGCCTGCGGAGGTGCGCCGCATACGGATGCACGCGCCTGCCCTGCGGCGGCCGCGCCGGGGCGAACCCTCCAGTTCGGCGCGGAGGACGGCGCGCCCCCGCTCCCCGAGCGGGATCCCCTCGTCGGCGCCCGGGTGGGGAGCTTCCAGATCGTCAAGATGGTGGGCCGGGGCGGCATGGGCACGGTCTACCTCGCCGAGCACCCGGTCATCGGCAGCAAGGTGGCGGTGAAGTTCCTCCACCAGTCGATGGCCCACGAGCCCGAGGTGGTCGCCCGCTTCTACGACGAGGCGCGCGCGGTGAACCTCATCGGCCACGAGAACATCGTCGGCGTCTACGATCTCTCGCTGCTCCCGCCCGACCGCTTCTACTACGTGATGGAGTACCTGGAGGGGGAGACGCTCGCCGCCCTCGAGCGGAAGGGGCGCGTGCCCGTCGCGACGGGCCTCGAGATCCTCGTGCAGCTCTGCGACGCGCTGGCCGCGGCGCACGAGCAGGGCGTGGTCCATCGCGACCTCAAGCCCGAGAACGTCTTCCTCGTCGCGCGCCGCGGCCACGCGCACTTCGTGAAGCTCGTGGACTTCGGGATCGCGAAGCTCCGCGGCGGCGGCGCGAGCCGCACGCAGGCCGGGGTGCTCGTGGGGACGCCGGAGTACATGGCGCCGGAGCAGTGCGACGACGGGACCATCGACGCGCGCACCGACGTGTACGCGCTCGGGGTGATGGCCTTCGAGCTCTTCACGGGCCTCCTCCCCTTCACCAGCCGCTCGACCACGCAGCTCCTGCTCGCGCACATGGGGAAGCCGCCGCCGCGCCCCTCGTCCATCGCGCCGATGGACGCGGACCTCGAGGCCGCGATCCTGAAGGCGCTCGAGAAGGAGCCGGCGCGCCGGTTCCAGGACATGGCCGAGCTCGGCGAGGCGCTCCGGCTCGTGCACCAGCGGCTGACGGCCGGCGGCGCCGCCGCGGCGGCGCCGGCCGCGCCTGCTCCGTCCCGGACCGCGCCCCCCGCGCCTCCGCCCGCCGCCCGGACTGCCGCCGCGCCTGCGCCGCCCACCCCCGCGGCGCCCGCCCCGCGCCGCGGCAGCCCGACTCCCCCGCTCGGGCCCGCGGCGGAGATCGAGGCGACCGTGGCGCTGCCCGGGGCCGCGCCGCAGCGCCTCCCGCTCGTCGAGCTCACCCGCGCCGGCCTCTTCCTCCGCAGCGAGGGCGCGCTGCCCCCGCTCCTCGCGCGCGTGAAGGTGACCCTCGCGCACGCCTCGCTCCGCGCCCCGCTCGCGCTGTCCGCCGAGGTGGTCCGGCACGTCGCGGCCGCGGACGCGGCGGCGATGCGGCTCGCGCCGGGGTTCGCGCTCCAGGCCGTCGATCTGACGCCGGAGGTGCGCGCCGCGCTGGCGGAGCTCGCCGACCTCGTGCGCGCGCCGGCCACGCCCACCCGCACGCGCACCGCCGCCGAGGTGGACGCACGCCTCGACACGCTCGAGGCGCGGGCCGGCGCCGATCCGTACGCGCTCCTCGGCGTCGCGCCGGACGTCGAGTTCTCCGCGATCCGCCGCGCCGGGGGGGCGCTGCGCGACGAGCTCGAGCTCCTCCGCGCGCAGCCGCTCGCCCCGGCGCACCCGGGCCGGGCGGTCTCCCTGCTCGCCCGCCTGGACGCGGCGCTGGCGACCGTGGGGATGGCCGCCCCGCGCCTGACCCATGACGCGAGGACCGGGAACTGGCGCGGGGTCCGGCGCGCGCTCAAGGCCGGCGTGCCCGAGGCGCTGGTGGCGGCCCGCCGCGCGGCGCTCCTCGAGGCCGAGCCGGCGCGGCGCGCCGAGGCGGAGCGGCAGCTCGCGCGCGCGCGGGTCGCGCAGAAGCTCGGCAACGCCGCGGCCGCCGCGGCCGCGTTCGAGGCGGCGCTCCGGGCCGACCCGCTCGACGTCGCGGCGCACGACGCGTTCGAGGCGTTCGAGGCCGGGCGGACGGTCTGAATAGGCGCGTTCGCGCGTCCGTCCCCTCCCTAGGCTACACTCGCGGCGATGCCCACCCTCCCTGCACTGCTCGCGATCCTCCTCGCGCAGGTCCCCGCCCCGGAGGGCGCGCCGGAGCCGGGCGCGCCGCCCGCGGAGACCGCGCCCGGCGACGCCGGCGCCCAGGCGACGGACGCCGCGCGCGTCCCGACCCGCCGCTACGCGATCGAGGAGATCGAGCTCCGCGGCCTGAACCGCACGCGCCCGGAGGCCGTCCGCCGCCACCTCCTCGTCGAGGATGGCGAGCTCCTCGACCCCGAGCGCGTCCTCCTCTCGCGCCTCGCGCTCCTCCAGCTCGGCTGGTTCTCGCGGGTCGAGACCCGCGTCGAGCGCGGGTCGGAGCGCGGCAAGGTGCGCGTCGTGTTCGAGGTGGTCGAGCGAAACACCCTCATCATCACCGACCTCGTCATCGGCTCGACCAAGCCGCAGCCGCTCTACGGCGGGCTCGGCCTCTCGCAGCAGAACTTCCTCGGGCAGGGCCTCGGCTTGTCCGGCGGCGCGGTGTACGGCGGCGAGGGGCAGCGCGGCGCCCCGGATCGCTTCGCGCTGCGCGCCGGCTTCTTCGCGCCGGATCTCGCGCTGCCGCGCGTCCGCCTCGTGGCCGGGCTCTCGGGCATCTACGTGCGTGGCGAGGAGCTCTCCTGCCCCGACGTCGAGTGCGACGACTTCCGCGCCAACTACGCCGCGGCGCCCCGGACGCGCTACGAGCGCGCCGGCGGCGAGGTGCTGCTCGGGATCCGGCCCGGGCCGTTCGAGCGGCTCTCGGCCGCGTACCGGCTCGAGGTGCTCCAGGCGCGGCGCGTCGGCGTCCCCGCGGACGAGGGGCCGTACATCCGCGAGGGCCGCTCCGTGGTCGCCTCGGTCACCGGCGGCTACGAGGTGGACACCCGCGACGACTTCTTCTACCCGACCGACGGCTTCCGCGCGCTCGGGCAGGTCACGCTCGGCTCGCGCCTCGTCGGCGGCGACTACGAGTTCAGCCGCTACCTCGTGCAGCTCGAGACCGCCTACACCCTGTTCCGCCTGCCGCTCCGCTTCCAGGGCGCGGTCGGCGCGGTGCAGGGCGAGGCGCCGTTCTTCGATCGGTTCTACCCCGCCGACTTCTCGTACTTCGCCATCGGCCCGGCCCTGGGGCGCGCGATGGAGCTGAACTTCTCCACCGACTCGCGGTACGACGCGTTCCTCGCGATGGGGGGCTTCGAGTACGGGTTCCCGCTCTGGACCAGGGACGCGAGCCCGTTCCACCGCGCCTACCTCTCGGTCGGGGTGCGCGCGGTCTGGTCTTCGGCGACCCTCGGCGGCGCGCGCACCGACTTCTCGCGCCTGCCCATCTCGGCCGACGTGGCCCTGCGGCTCGACACGTCGATCGGCACGTTCAACGTCTCGCTCGGCTACGCCCTGGACAACGCGCTGTGAGCCTCCCCGCCCCGAGACCGCGCGTCGCTGGCCTGGGCCGACTGCGGCATGGGGGGAGCCTCCCCGCCCCGAGACCCGCCGGCACGGGCCCACCGCGGCGTGGGGGGAGCCGCGTGCGCGCGCTGCTCCGGGCCGCGATCCTCGCCGCCGCCGTCGCGGCCCCGCCGGGGCGCGCCGCCGCGCCCGAACGTTCGGTAGCCGTGCGCATCGCGCCGGTGAAGGCCCGAGCGGTCGTGAGCCTCGGCCTCGGCAGCCTCTTCGACGGCAGCCGCGAGCGCGTCTTCGGCAACGGCCTCACCAACATCGTCGTCGTGTACACCTCGGTCGTGCCGGCCCGCGGCGGCGCGCCGCTCTCGGCGCACGGGCGGATCATCGAGATCCTCTACGACGTGTGGGAGGAGACGTACGCGGTCGAGGTCACCGATCCCGACCACCCCACCCGCCGGCTCGTCGTGCCGCACTTCGCCGCCCTGCGCGCGTTCCTCGCCGACCAGCGCAACGTCGACGTCGGGTCGTTCGAGGCGCTCCCCGACGCCTTCCGGCTGGAGGTCCGCGTCGAAGTGAACCCCGTGTCCAAGGAGCAGCTCCAGAAGACGCGCGAGTACATCGCCGCGACCGCCGCCGGGACGCGGGCGAGCGGCTCGCGGAGCGTGCTCGGCGCGGTGGCGAGCTTCCTGCTCCGCGAGCCGGACGCGGGGACGGACGTGCACGTCTTCCGCTCCGACGTCTTCACGAAGAGCGAGCTGGTCCCGCGATGACCTGGCGCACGATCGCCCTCCGCCTCGCCCTCGCCGCGAGCTCCGTCCGGCGCGCGCTCCGCGTATCCAAGTTCGAGCTCCGCATCGCCACGGCGCTGGTGGTCGCGGCCACGCTCCCGTTCGTCGGGGCGCTCTTGCTCGCCAACCGCGTCGCCGCGGAGAGCCAGGCGCTCGGCGTGAACCCGCGCGTCGTCGAGCGCCTCGAGGGCGTTCCCGGGCTGTACGGCGAGCTCTTCCAGGCGCGGAAGCAGCTCTACGCCGAGCAGGCGCGGGACCTCGTCCGCAGGCTCCCGCGCCGGCCGGCCGCCGCCCGCGCCTTCCTGGAGGCGGAGCTGGCCCGGAACTCCCGCCTCCGGCGCGTCACCTGGACCGACGCCGCGGGCGAGGTCGTCCTCGAGGTCGAGTCGCGGACCCCGGCGCCCGAGGGCGGCTGGCGCGACTCCCCGCGGCAGGAGGTCCTGCCCGGCGGCGGCCAGCTCCTGTGCGTGTTCGCGATCGAGGCCCACTACCTCGTCGAGCTGTCGGAGGCGAAGGACCTCGCCGAGACGTTGAAGGGCGTCGCCGCGCTCCGGCCGGAGATCGGCCGCGCCTACGTCCTCTCCTTCGGCGCGCTGCTCGTCGTGTGGGCGCTCGCGGCGGCGGTGATCGGCATCGCCGTCGCCCGCCGGACCACCCGCCGCGTCTCGGACCTCGTCGCCGGCGTGCGGCGGCTCGCGGCCGGCGACCTGCTCGTGCAGGTGGACCCCGGCGGCTTCTCCGACGAGGTCGCGGGCCTCGCGCGCGCGTTCAACCAGATGGTGCGCGAGGTGCGCGAGAGCCGCGACCGGATCGTGTACCTCGAGAAGATCTCCGGCTGGCAGGACGTCGCGCGGCGCCTGGCGCACGAGATCAAGAACCCGCTCACCCCGATGAAGCTCGCCTTCCAGCAGCTCCAGGCCCGGTGGCAGCAGCTCGGCGACCGCGAGCCCGCGTTCGGGAAGCTGCTCGGCGAGGTGGGCGAGATCATGCGGGACGAGATCGGCACGCTCCAGCGGCTCGTGGACGAGTTCTCCGGGTTCGCGAAGCTCCCCGACGTCCGCCCCGAGCCGGCCGATCTCGGCGACTTCGTCGAGGAGTTCGTGAACGGCAACCCGCAGCTCCGCGCCGAGGGGGAGATCGAGGTCGTCCGCGCCGCCGGCGCCTGCCCCGTCTCGCTCGACCGCGCCCTCATGCGCCGCGTGCTCGCGAACCTCTGCTCCAACTCCGTCGAGGCCTCCCGCCCCGCCCGCCCGCGGCTGCACCTCGGCGTGGCGCGCACGAAGGACCGGGCCGTGCTCACCGTCGCCGACGAGGGGCCCGGCGTCGACCCGGCCCTGCGGGAGCGGATCTTCGACCCCTACTTCACGACCAAGGCCGGCACCGGCACGGGGCTCGGGCTCGCCATCGTGAAGAAGATCGTCCTGCAGCACGGCGGGGAGATCCAGGTCGGCGCCAGGCCCGGTGGCGGCGCGAAGTTCACGCTGGCGTTTCCGCTGCGGGGTGATGCTAAGACAGCGGCATGATCCCACTGCTCTCCAACCGCCTCGCCCTCGTCACCGGCGCCACCTCCGGCATCGGCCTCGCCTGCGCCCGTCGCCTCGTCGCGGCGGGGGCGCGCGTCGTGGCCGCAGGCCGGCGGGCCGAGCGGCTCGCCGCGCTCGCGGCCGAGCTCGGTCCGGCGGTCCACCCGCTGCCGCTCGACGTGCGCGACCTCCCGGCGATCCCGGCGGCGCTCGCGCGCCTGCCCGGGGGGTGGACCGACCTCGACGTCCTCGTGAACTCGGCCGGCCTGGCGCTGGGGCTCGAGCCCGCGCCGCGGGCCTCGCTCGAGGAATGGGAGACGATGATCTCCACGAACTGCGCCGGGCTCGTGGCCCTGACGCGCCACGTGCTCCCCGGCATGGTCGCGCGCGGCCGCGGCCACGTCGTGAACCTCGGCTCGGTCGCCGGCACGTTCCCGTACCCCGGCGGCAACGTCTACGGCGCGACCAAGGCGTTCGTCCGGCAGTTCACGATGAACCTGAAGGCCGATCTCGTCGGCACCCCGCTGCGGGTCACCTGCATCGAGCCGGGGATGGTCGAGACCGAGTTCTCGGTCGTCCGGTTCTCGGGCGACGAGGAGAAGGCGGCCCAGGTCTACCGCGGGATGCAGCCGCTCGGCGCCGACGACGTCGCGGACGCGATCCTCTACTGCGTCACGCGCCCCCCGCACGTGGACGTGACCGTGATGGAGCTGTTCCCGGTGGCGCAGGGGCCCGGTGCCTTTTCCGTGCACCGAGCCCCGTGAACGAGCCCGCGCCCGTCCCCGCACCCGGCTTCTGCCTCTCCTCACTCCGCGATGGCGTTCCCATCCGCCCCCAGCGGCCACCCCACCTCGTTCGCGAGCGGCTCGAGCTCGCGGCGCAGCTTGTCGAGCGCCCGGATCTCGAGCTGGCGGGCGCGCTCGCGGGAGAACCCGAAGTGGTGGCCGAGATCGCGGAGGGTCTCCTTGCCGTCGCCCATGATCCGGGCCTCGACAATGTGGCGCTCGCGCGGATCGAGCCGCGCCAGGGCCTCGGCGACCTTCCGGTTGATGAGCGCCTCCTCCTGGGCCTGCGCCAGCTCGGCGTCCTGCCCCTCGCCGCCGGCGGCGGTGAACTCGAGGTGCGTGCTGGTGCCGTCGGCCACGGGGGCGTCGAGGGAGAGGTCGCGCCCCTCCATGCGCTGGGTCATCTCGACGACGTCGCTCGGCCGCACGCGCAGCTTCTTCGCGACCGCCGCGGGATCGACGCCCTCGTCGAGGCTCGCGCCGGGGGTGAGCCGCTCGATCTCGTGCCGCGTGCGGGCGAGCGAGAAGAACAGCTTCCGCTGCGCCTGCGTGGTCCCGATCTTCACGAGCGACCAGGACTTCAGGATGTGGTTCTGGATGTACGCCCGGATCCACCAGACCGCGTACGAGATGAGCCGGATCTCCTTGTCCGGGTCGAACTTCTGCACGGCCTTCATGAGGCCGATGTTCCCCTCCTGGATGAGGTCCGCCATCCGCAGCCCGTACGAGCGGTACTCGAACGCGACCTTCACCACGAAGCGGAGGTTGGCCTCGACCAGGCGGTGGCCCGCCCGCTTGTCGCCCTCCTGACGGAACTGGCGGGCGAGGCGCCGCTCCTCTTCGACCGTGAGCAGCGGGACCTGGTTGATCTCGCGAAGGTACTGGTCGAGGGTGCTGCTGGCGGTCGGAACTCGGTTCATCGCTCCTCCTGGTTGGGCGTGTGGGCGTGTGCGCCTTCCCCCGCTCGCAATGAGCGTGCCCATCTCGTCCACGCAGGATCTGGCCGGATTCGAGGGGTCCCGGGCCCGCGCGCTGTAAGTCCGCCGTGGCGTGGACCGTAAAGGCGACAGGGGCGCCTGCGCCCGCGCGCGGAGAGGAGGCGGGAGAGCGAGCGGATGGTGAAGAGGCCCAGGGCCCCCGCTCCACGCCGCGCGGCTCTCGAGCAGAATCTAGTGATCGGCCACCGCCTCGCCCCCGGCGGCGGGGGCTCAGGCCGCGAGCGGGAAGAACCCCTTCGTCTGCCGGGCGACCAGGCCGGCGTAGGTCCCGCCGGCCGCCACGAGCTCGCGGTGGCTCCCCTGCTCGACGATCCGTCCGCGCTCGAGCACGACGATCCGGTCGGCCCCGACGACGGTGGAGAGCCGGTGCGCGATGACGAGCGTGGTCCGCCCGTGCGCCACGCGCTCCAGCGCCTCGCTCACGAGCGCCTCCGACTCCGCGTCGAGGGCCGAGGTGGGCTCGTCGAGGATCAGCACCGCGGGGTCCTTGAGCAGCGTCCGCGCGATCGAGATGCGCTGGCGCTCGCCGACCGAGAGGCGGCAGCCGCGCTCGCCGACGACGGTCTCGTAGGCCTGCGGGAGCCGCATGATGAAGTCATGGGCGTTGGCGGCCCGCGCCGCCGCCTCGATCTCCGCCCGCGTGGCGGTCGGGCGGCCGTAGGCGATGTTGGCCCGGACGGTCTCGTTGAAGAGCATCGAGTCCTGGAAGACGACGCCCACGTGGCGCCGGAGCGAGAGCTGCTTGAGCCGGCGCACGTCGATCCCGTCCACGCGGACGGCACCCTCCGACGGATCGTGGAACCGCTGAAGGAGCGAGACGAGGGTGGACTTGCCGGAGCCGGACGGGCCCACGACCGCGACGCGTTCCCCCGCGCGGACCTGCAGGTCCACGCCGTCGAGCACCGGCGGGCCGTCGCCGTACCCGAACCGGACGCCCTCCCACGCGAGGTCGCCGCGCATTCCCACCACGTCCACCGCGTCGGGCGCGTCCCCGAGGAGATCCTGCGCGTCCAGGATGCCGTACACCTCCTCGAGCGAGACGCGCGCGGTGCGGATCGACTTGTAGGTCCCGGCGAGGCCGAGCACCGGCCCGAACAGCCCGCCCACGTAGCCGAGGAAGGCCACGAGGGTGCCGACGGTCATGTTCCCGGCCAGCACGAGGCCCCCGCCGACGACGAGCGCCGCCACCCGGGCGGCGATCTGGGCGAGGTTCTGGGCGGCGCCCACCCCGGAGTCCACCCCCACGCCCCGGATCACCACCTCGTTGGCCCCGTTCACCTCCGAGAGGAACCGCCGCTTCTCGGCCTCCTCCATGGTGAAGCTCTTGACCGTGACGATCCCGGCGAGGACCTCGTTGAACCGCGAGTAGATGTGCACCCAGCGGTCCAGCAGGCTCCGCTCGCGCCGCGTCTGCATCGGCGCGGCGAGGCGCGCCACCAGGGCGGGCACGGGCGCGAAGACGAGGACGAGGAGCGCGAGCCGCCACTCGAGCCGCAGCATCACCGCCACCGAGAGCACGAGGTAGACGAGCGCGGGGAGCGCGTTGAACGCGAGATCGGCGAGCGCGCCCACGAGCCCCTGGATGGACCGGTCGAGCCGGGTCATGAGCGCGCCGACCCCCTCGGCCTTGTGGAAGCTGACGGGGAGCTGGTGGAGCCGGCCCACGGTGGCCTCGGTGAGCCCGTACTGGATGCCGATGCGCGTGCGCCAGGTGAGCCAGTTGGAGCAGGCGGCGAGCGCCTCGCGGCCGAGCCCCAGCGCCACCAGCGCGAGGAGCGCCCGGGCGAGCGGGCCCTTCCCCTCCCGCCCCGCCAGCGCGTCGAAGGCCGCGCGCAGGGCCAGGGGCTCGGCGGCGTTCACGGCCGCGAGCGCCACGGCGAGCACGAGGAGGAGGATCACGCTCCCGCGGTACGGGCGGAGGAACTCCATCGCCCTGCGGAGCGAAGGCTTGCGTGGGGATCGCGCGTGCACGGTGGCGGAACAGGGCACCCGCGGAGGGGCATTCCGCGCACAGTGAAGGCGGGACGGGACTGGTGTGGGGGAGGCGGGCTTCAGGCGTCGGGCCTCGGGCCTGGCGCAGAGCGCCCCGGCGCCGCGCCAGCCCGCCGCCGATACGCGGCGCTTCTCCCTGAGGCCTGACGCCTGACGCCTGAAGCCTTTCCCTTCACTCCGCCAGGAACTCCGCCACCGGCCGGAACCGCAGCGTGTGCTTGCAGACGACGCGCAGGGTAGAGAGCAGCGGGACCGCGAGGAACAGGCCGATGGGCCCCCACAGCAGGAACCACACGAGCGATCCGAGGAACACCACGAGCGCGCTCAGCCGGAGCTGCTTCCCGAGGAAGATCGGATCGACGATGTTGCCCTGGATCGACACGAGCACGAGGTAGATCGCGGCGACGCCGAGCACCCGCGCCGGCGAGCCCCACTGGAGGAGCGCCATCCCGGTGGGCAGGACGAGGCCGACCGCGGGGCCGATGTACGGGATGAGGTGCAGGAGCCCGGTGGTGAGCCCCCAGACCGCGGCGTGCTCGAGCCCGTAGAAGGCGAAGACGACGGCGGTGATGACGCCGAGGATCGCGTTCAGGACGACGCGGTTCAGCATGTACTGGGCGACGTCCCGCCGGAGCTCGGCGAGGGCCTCGGTGACCTGGTCGCGCTTCGCGCCGGCCACGATCATCGCCTTCTCGACCCAGCGCGGCCCCTCGGCGAGCCCGAAGTAGACCAGGAACACGACCACGGTGGCCTCGCCGAGCAGCGTCGCCACGCCGGCGGCGGTGCCGAGAACGAGGCTGGCCCAGGGGACGCTCTCCTGGATCTGGACCTGGCCCGGCCGGCGCGGGGTGGTGACGAGCTTCTCCGACTGGGCCTGGAGCCGCAGGAAGTGGCGGCGTGCGTCGCTCCAGAGCTCGTCGAGCCGCGCCTGGTACGACGGCAGCTGCTCCCAGAGCTCGGAGACGGACTGGTAGAGCACGACCCCGAGGACGGCGACCGCGCCGGTCGCCACGAGCGTGCCGATCGTCGCCGCGAGCCAGCGCGGCACCTTGCGGTCCTCGAGCCAGCCGACGAGCGGGTAGACGGTCGCGGCGAGCACGAGCCCGAGCGCGGTCGGGACGAGCAGCGTCCGCCCCGCCCAGAGCAGCGCCACCGCCGCGGCGATCGCGAGGGAGATGAGGGCGCGCTCGGCCCCCTCGCCGGGGACCTTTGTCGACGATCCAGGGACCAATGTGGCTCCTACGCGGGCACCGCCTCGGCGGCAGGGCGGCGCGGGATCCCGGGCCCGCCGAGCGACGCGTGGATCGCGAGCAGCTCGTCGACGCGGTGCGCGACCGTGTGGCGCGCGCGCACCGTCTCGAGGCCGCTCCGCGCGACCGCCCGCGCGAGCTCCGGCTCCTCGCGCAGCGCCCGCAGGTGGCGCGCCATCTCCGCCCCGCTCCGCGCGACGACGTAGTCGCGGCCGGGCCGGAAGAGCCCCTCGGCGTCCTCCCAGGGCGCGGTCACGAGCGGCACGCCGCACGCGAGCGTCTCGAACACCCGGATCGTGGGGATGCCGGGGAGCGCGGCGGCGTACGGCCGGCGCGGGACGTGGATGCCGGCGCGGTGGCGCGCGAGGGCGGCGGGGACGCGGTGGTTCGGGAGCCAGCCCCCGAAGGCGATGCCCGCCGCGGCCAGGGCGGCGAGGCCGTGCTCCGGCCAGCGGACGCCATGCACCGTGGCGGCGAGGCCGAGCGCCCGGACCGGTTCGAGGAGGAACTCGCGCAGCTCCGCGGTCCGCTCGTCGTCCCCGAAGTTCCCGACGAAGACGAGGTCGCCGGCGTGCGCCGCCTCGAGCGGCACGAACACCCGCACGTCCGCCGCCTCGTGCCACACCTCGACGCGCGCCGCGGCGCCGCGCCGGAGGTACACGTCGCGGAGCACCGCGCCGAACGCGAGCGCGACGTCGTACTCCGAGAGGTCGAACCGGAAGAGCTCCTCGGGGCTCGTCACCGCGCGGTGGTGGGTGTCGTGGAAGTAGAGCCGCAGGCCGGGGCGCCGCCGCCGCTCGGCGCCGATCCGCGCGACGAGCTCCGGCCGGTTCCACTCGTGCACGATCGCGAGCGAGACGCCGTCGAGCGCCGCGCCGAGATCCGGGCCGCCCGGCGGATACGGCCGCACCTCGAGCGCGGGGTACGCCTCGCGCCAGAGCTCGAGCGCGCCCGGGCCGTGATCTCGGACCAGGTTCTCCGCGCTCCACGCGCCCTCCTCCTCCCACGCGATCACCTCGTGGCCGCGCGCCGCCAGCTCGGCGGCGACGCCGCGCAGGAAGTGGGCGTTCCCGTGGTTCCAGCACGACCGCAGGGAGTGCACGAACAGCGCGATCTTCACTTTCTGTCACCTCTCTGGATGGGAGGGCCCGGGCTCCGCCCGGGCCGCCGCGACCGGCGGGCGCGCCGCCGCCGACGGCTCCCGCGGGGCCGGTGCGGGGTGCTCGTGCAGCCGCGCGCCGAGCGCGCCGTAGAGGGCGAGGTAGCCGGCGGCCATCCGATCGGGGCCGAGCCGGAGCGCCCGCGCCCGCGCCGCGGCGGCGAAGACCTCGCGGCCGCGCGGATCGCCGGCGAACGCCTTCAGGGCCCCGACGAGCGCGCCGTGATCGCCGGGCGGGACGAAGAGCGCCGCGCCGTCCCAGAGCTCGCGCAGGCTCTCGATGTCCCCGAGGACGAGCGCGTTGCCGGCGAGCGCCGCCTCGAGCACCGCCAGCCCGAAGGGCTCGTAGCGGGCGGGGTGCGCGAACACGGACGAGCGCGCCATCCACGCCGCGAGCGCGGGCTCGGCGAGGCGCCCGAGGAGCCGGGCCGGCGCGTTCCCCGAGAGCGGGCCCGCCCTCCGCGCCCCGTGGACGACGGCGTTCGGCGGCGGCGCGTCCGGGATCGGCCCGGCGAGCGCGATCGGCCAGGGCACCTCGGGCGCGGCGCGCAGGAGCGCCGCCGCGTTCTTGGCGTCGTCCCAGAGCCGACCCGCGCCGAGCACGAGCGGCAGCTTCTCGCCCGGCGGGAACCGCCCCGGATCGCGCCCGTTGAGGATCACCGTCGGCCGCGGGATCGGCGCGTGGTGCCGGGAGAGGGCACGGGCCATCGCGTGCGACGGGGCGACGATGGCGTCGGCCGCGCGCAGCCCGGCGCCCACGGCGGCGCGGTAGCGATCCCACGCGGGCGGGGCGGGGGTCCCGCGGACCGCCTCGTACCAGGAGAGCACGCAGGAGTGGCCCACCACCACGCGCGGCGCCCGGAACGGCAGCGCGCCGTGGGCGAAGCTCCCGAGGTGGACGACGTCGGGGCGTTCGCGCCGCTCAACGGCGAGGAGCCACTCCCCCGCGCGGGCGACGTCCTCCCAGGGTTCCTCCATCCACTCCAGCCGGTAGCGCGCCTCGCGGTGCACGAGGCCGGGGACGCCGGCGAGCGCCGCGCGCTGATCCGCGTCGAGCGGCGCCCCCTCGGTGGCGAGGACGATCTTGACGCCGCGCCGGGCGAGCGCGCGGGCGAGCTCCACCGCGTACGTGAAGACGCCTCCGACCGCGTCGGCGTGGAGCAGGACCTTCACTGGACGACCGCCTGCGGTTCGCGCGGGGCGCCGCCGCGCTCGGTCGCGGCGAAGGCAGGGGCGGCGCGTTCGGCGCCGGCCAGACCGGGGCCGGCCGGTTCGGCGCCCGCCCGACGGGCGCCGGCTTGATAGATGCGATCCAGCCCACCCTGCACCACGGCGATCGTCTCGATCTCGGGGTCGTACCGCCCGCCCCGGGCGAGCGCCTCCGCCCAGGCGATCGCGGCCTTCCCCTCCCACGCGTCGGGCGGACCGGCGAGGAGCTCGCGGCGGGTGCCGTGGAACCGCTCGACGAGGAAGTCGAAGAACGAGCCGCGGACGTTCCGGAGCGCCACCCCGCCGCCCGTGCCGTAGAACGCGGCCTCGATCTGGCAGTCCTGCCCCGCCGCGAGCCGCCACGAGCAGGCGAGCTGCACCGCCGTGCCGTTCGCGAGCTCGAGCTGCGCCGCCGCGAAGTCCTCCACCCCTGCGCCGCGCGCGCCCGAGGGCGCGCCCGCGGTGCGGAGCGCGGCGGTGACGTCGCGGATCTCCGGGAAGCCGAGCGTCCAGAGCGCGAGGTCCACGAGGTGGATGCCGAGATCGATGAGGCAGCCGCCGCCCGAGAGGCGCGCGTCGTAGAACCACGGCTTGTCCGGCCCGTAGGCGTTGTGGAAGACCAGGTTCGCCGCGAACACCTGCCCGAGGGCGCCCTCCTGCACGAGCCGCCGGACCTCGGCCATGCCGGCCACGTGGCGGTACGAGAGGTCCACGCCGAGGAGCCGGTCCGCCGCCCGCGCCGCGTCCACGACGCGCCGCACCTCGTCCGCGGTCCGCCCGAGCGGCTTCTGGCAGAAGACGGCCAGCCCGCGCTCGAGCGCGCGGACCGCCTGGTCCGCGTGGAGCGCCGAGGGCGTCGCGATCACGATCCCGTCGAGATCGCGCTCGAGCAGCGCGTCGAGCGACGGGAGCGCGGCGCAGCCGTCCACCGCCGAGGCCGCCGCGGCCGCCACCGCGGGCGAGGCGTCCGCCACCGCGACCGCCTCCACTCCGCCGCGCTCGAGGAGGGAGCGCATGCGGCGCTGGCCGATCCAGCCGACGCCGAGGAAGCCGAGACGAGTGGTCATGGGGTCACCTGTTGTGCGAGCGCGGAGCGGCGGCCAGCGCCGCCGGGGTCGGGCCCCAGCGTCCCGGGCGCGTGCGCCGGGACGCCGTCCCCGTCACGTGGTCACGACCGCCTTCACGAACCCCTCGGGCCGCTCCTCCATGGCCCGGAACGCCGTCCCGATCTCGGCGAGCGGGTACGCCCGGAGCAGCGAACCGAGGTCGAGGAGCCCGGCCGTCACCAGCCGGGCTGCCTCGACCACCCCCGCCCTCCGTATCTCCAGATCTCGTTCGTGCGCGTTGACGATCTCGAGGCCGCGCCAGTTCCAGGCGCAGAGGTCCACGGTCCGCGGCCCGTCCTGGTGGAACCCCGCGATGACGAGCCGCCCGCCCTCGCGGACCGCCGCCGACGCGAGGTCGAGCGCGCCCTGCAGCCCGACCGCCTCGATCACCACGTCGCAGCCCGCGCCGCCGGTCCGCTCCGCCACGCGCGCCGCGCCGCCCTCGAAGGGGAGCGCCTCCTCCGCCCCGAGCGCGCGGGCGAGCGCGAGCGCCGACGGCCGGCGCGACAGCGCGAGCACCCGCGCGCCGGCGTGCGCCGCGAGCCGGACCGCGACGAGCCCCAGGAACCCCGTCCCGACGACGGCCACCCTCTCGCCCCGCGCGATGCGCGCGCGGCGGACGACGTTCACCGCGCAGCCGATCGCCTCGCCCGGGAACGGGCCGGCGAGCCCGGGCGGGAGCGGCACCGCCAGCGACGCGGGCAGGACCTCCTCGTCCGCGAACGAGGCCGTCGAGAGGAGCGCCACGCGGTCGCCCTCGCCGAGGGCACGCACCTCGGGCCCCGCCGCGGTGACGACGCCCCAGCCCTCGTGGCCCGGCGCCCCGGGGGCGAACGGGTACCGGAACCACTCCCTCCCCTGCCACGGCGGCAGGTTCGAGCCGCACACCCCGCACCCCTCGACGCGGACGCGGACCTCGCCCGGGCGCGGCTCGGGCGGCCGCACCTCCGCGAGCTCGAACCAGCGCGGACCGGCCAGGACCGCCGCCCGGATGCTCGCCGGATCCCTCACGGCGAGACCTCCGCGGGGGCCTCGAGGATGGCGTCGCGCGCGCGCAGCTCCTCGCGCGCCCAGCGGTAGAGCCGCGCCACGCCCTCGCGCGGCGAGACCCGCGGCGACCACCCGATCGCCGCCCGGAGCGCCGACGTGTCGGAGACGTACCAGCGCTGGTCTGCGCGCCGCCAGCCCTCGAGCATCGCGGGCGGCCGCGCGCCGTGCAGCTCCTCGACGAGATCGAGCAGCTCGACGAGGCTCAGCGTGTTCAGCGACCCGCCGCCCACGTTGAAGGCCCGCCCCACCACGCCGGCCGGCCGCGCCCGCGCGAGCAGGAAGGCGTCGAGCAGGTCCTCGACCCAGAGCACGTCGCGGACCTGCTTGCCGTCCCCGTAGATCACGATCGGCCGCCCGGCGAGCGCCTGGAAGAGGAAGTGGGCCACCCAGCCTTGGTCCTCGTTGCCGAGCTGCCGGGTCCCGTAGATGCAGCTCATCCGGAACACGGTCGCCGGCACGCCGTAGGTCTTCGCCCAGTCGAGCACGTACTGCTCCGCCGCGCCCTTGGAGCAGCCGTACGGCGAGTGGAACGCGAGCCCGCGCTCCTCGGAGATCCCGCGGTGCCGCCCCGGATCGACCGGGGCGTACCGCGTCCCGGCGTCCGCGAGGACGAGGTCCTCGAGGGCGCCGTAGACCTTGTTGGTCGACGTGTAGAGCACGAACGGCGGCGGGCTCTGGCGCCGCACCGCCTCGAGCACCTCCAGGGTCCCGCGCGCGTTCACCTCGAAGTCCCGCACCGGATCGACGAGCGAGGTGGTCACCGCGACCTGCGCCGCCAGGTGGAAGACGGCCGACGTGCCCGCGACGGCGCGGGCCACGAGCGCCGGATCGCGGACGTCGCCGCGGAGGAGCTCGAAGCCGTCGGGGTGCTCCGCGGCGAGCCAGGCCAGGTTCCGCTCCGCGCCGCGGCGCGAGAGATCGTCGAGGACGCGCACCTCGATCCCCGACGACAGGAGCCGGTGGCAGAGGTTCGCCCCGATGAACCCGGCGCCGCCGGTGACGAGGACCGGCCCCGTGCTCATGGCGTTCGATCTCGGGGCAGGGGGGCTCACAGCGAGAGCCCCCGCGCCGCGAGCTCGGCGCCGGCTTCCTGCACGCGGTCGTGCGCGATCTGCCCGGCGAGCCAGCCCGAGAGCTCCGCGAGGCCGTCCTCGAGCGAGACGCGCGGCTGGTACCCGAGGAGCTGGCGGGCCTTCGTGATGTCCGCGAAGCAGTGCCGGATGTCGCCCACGCGGTAGCGCTGCGTCACCTCCGGGACGAGATCCTCCCGGCCCAGCGCCTCCGCCAGGCGCTCGGCGACGTCGAGCACGCTCATGCTCCTCCCGCTCCCCACGTTGAACACCTGCCCCGCCGCGCCCGGCACCGTCAGCGCGAGCCGGCAGGCCTCGACGATGTCGTGCACCGACACGAAGTCGCGGCGCTGCCGGCCGTCCTCGTTCACGAGCGGTGGACGCCCGTTGAGGAACCGCGCGGCGAAGATGGCGAGCACCCCGGTGTACGGGTTGGAGAGCGCCTGGCGCGTGCCGTAGACGTTGAAGAACCGGAGGGCCGTCGCCTTGAAGCCGTAGGCCTCGCCGGCGAGCAGGCAGAGCCGCTCCTGGTCGAACTTGGACAGCGCGTAGACCGAGGCGAGCGCGGGCGGCTTCCGCTCCGGGGTCGGCACGGGCTCGAGCGGGCCGCCGTCGGCGCCGACGGGCTCCCAGTCGCGAAGCAGGAGGCGCTCCCGGGAGCGCTCCGCCCGGACCTCGCGCCCCGCGCGGTCGCGGTAGAGCCCCTCGCCGTAGAGGCTCATCGAGGAGGCGACCACGAGCCGCTCGACGGGCCGTTCGATGAGCGCCTGGAGGAGGACCGCCGTCCCCTGGTCATTCACGCTCACGTACCGCTCGATCTCGTACATCGACTGGCCCACGCCGACGGCCGCGGCGAGGTGGACGACCGAGTCGACGCCCGCGAGCGCCCTCCGCACCGCGTCCGGGTCCCGCACGTCGCCCACCTGGAGCTCGACCTCGGGGTCGAGGTACCCGGGCCGGGCCTGATCCGGTCCATGCACTTGTGGTGAAAGCGAGTCCAGCGCCCGGACCGCGTACCCGTGCCGGAGCAGGTGGTCGGCGAGGTGCGAGCCGATGAAGCCGGCCCCGCCCGTGATGAGGATCCGCGGTCGCGTCATTGCGTGGCTCCGGGCGCTCGCTCCCCACTCCGTGCTCCCGGCGGAAAGACGGCCCCGGCCAAACGTGGGAACAGGTGCTCCGTGTTGCAATCCGGGACCTTGCGCGGGGCGCGGCGCGCGCGCGCGCGGACGGCGGGGAGGGCCGGGGCACGCCCCCTCCGTGGGCAGCCTGCAAAGCAGGAGGCCGCAGGCATAGATTCCGCGAGGACGGAGCACCGCACCACACCCGCGCACGCATGCCCGACCTTCTCGAGATCGCCTTCTTCGCGTCGAGCCTGGTCTCCTCGTACTGGAACGGGGCCGCCACCTACTACCGGGGCATCGCCCGCGCGCTCCACGCGCGGGGGCACCGGCTCACCTTCTACGAGCCGGACGCCTACGACCGGCAGAAGCATCGCGACATCCCCGACCCGCCGTACGCGCGGTCGGTGGTCTGGGATCCGGCGGATCCCGCCGCGCTGGAGCGGGCGCTGGCGGAGGCCGCGCACGCCGACCTCGTGGTGAAGGCGAGCGGCGTGGGCGTCCACGACGCGCTCCTCGAGCGGCGCGTGCTCGAGCTGCGCCGGCCCGGGAACCGGATCGCGTTCTGGGACGTCGACGCGCCCGCGACCCTCGACCGGATGGAGCGGGACCCCGCCGATCCGTTCCGGGCGCTCGTGCCGCGCTACGACGTCGTCTTCACGTACGGTGGCGGAGAGCCGGTCGTGCGGGCGTACCGCGGGTTCGGCGCGCGCGCGTGCGTGCCCGTGTACAACGCGCTCGATCCCATCACCCACCACCCCGTCCCGCCCGAGCCGCGGTTCGCGGCCGACCTGTCGTTCCTCGGGAACCGCCTTCCCGACCGCGAGGCGCGCGTGGAGGAGTTCTTCCTGCGCGCGGCGGCGGCCCTGCCGGACCGGCCGTTCCTGCTCGGCGGCGCCGGGTGGGAGACGCGCGCCCTCCCCGCCAACGTGCGCCACGTCGGCCACGTCGGGACGCGCGATCACAACGCGTGGAACGTCTCCGCGCTGGCGGTGCTCAACGTCTCGCGGGAGAGCATGGCGCGGTACGGGTTCTCGCCGGCGACGCGCGTGTTCGAGGCGGCGGGCGCCGGCGCGTGCCTCGTCACGGACGCGTGGGAAGGGCTCGAGGACTTCCTCGAGCCGGGGCGCGAGGTGCTCGTCGCGCGCGACGGCGGCGAGGTGGCCGCCGCGGTGGCGGCGCTCGAGCCCGCGCGGGCGCGGCGGATCGGGGCCGCGGCGCGGCGCCGGATCCTCGCCGACCACACCTACGCCCGGCGCGCCGAGGTGGTCGAGCGCGCGCTGGGCATCCGCGGCGCTTCGGCGCCGCTCGCCCCGAGCGCAGGCCCTGGTCGCTCCACGACCGGGGCCGGAGGCGAAGGCCTCAGGATGGGCGGCCCGCGCTCCGCACACGAGCGCACCGAGACCTCGGAGAACGCGGGATGAACACGCCACAGGACGTCGTCATCCTCGGCCTGTCGATCACCTCGTCCTGGGGCAACGGCCACGCCACCACGTATCGCGGCCTCGTCCGCGCGCTCGCGGCGATGGGCCACCGGGTCCACTTCCTCGAGCGTGACGTCCCCTGGTACGCCGAGAACCGCGACCTGCCGGCGCCGCCCTACTGCAAGCTCTCGCTCTACCGCGACCTCGAGGAGCTCGACGCCCTCCACGGGCAGGCGCTGCGCGACGCGGACCTCGTGATCGTCGGCTCCTACGTCCCGGACGGCCGCGCCGCGGCCCGGCTCGCGCTCGCGCGCGCGCGCGGGATCACCGCGTTCTACGACATCGACACGCCGGTGACCGTGGCGGCCCTGGAGCGCGGCGACTGCGCCTACCTCGACCGGGCGCTCGTGAGCGCGTTCGACCTGTACCTCTCGTTCACGGGGGGTCCGCTCCTGCGCCGCATCGAGCGCGAGCTGGGCGCGCGCGCGGCGCGGCCGCTGTACTGCAGCGCCGATCCCGAGATCCACCGCCCGTCCGCGAGCGCGGCGGCGCGCTGGGACCTCGGCTACGTCGGCACCTACAGCGCCGACCGCCAGCCCGGGCTCGACGAGCTCCTCCTCGAGCCCGCGCGCGCGCGCCCGGAGCGGCGCTTCGCGGTGGCCGGCCCACAGTACCCGGGCTCGATCGCCTGGCCCGCGAACGTCGAGCGGATCGAGCACCTCCCCCCCGCGCGCCACGCCGCCTTCTACTCGGCGCAGCGGTACACGCTCAACCTGACGCGCGCCGACATGATCCGCGCCGGGCACTCGCCGTCGGTGCGCGTGTTCGAGGCCGCCGCGTGCGCGACGCCGGTGGTCTCGGATCGCTGGCCCGGGCTCGAGGCGTTCTTCGTCCCGGGCAAGGAGATCCTGCTCGCGGGCTCGCCGGCCGAGGTGCTGGCGCTGCTCGACGGCGTGCCCGAGCCCGAGCGCCGGGCGCTCGGCGAGCGCGCTCGCCAGCGCGTCCTGCTCGAGCACACCGGCGGGCACCGGGCGGAGGCGCTCCTCGGCTACCTCGCGGAGGCCCGCGAGCGCCGGGCGGTCCGGCGGAACGGGGTGCACGGGCGGAACGGCGCGAACGGGCGGAACGGGACGCACCCGCGGAACGGGAAGCCGGCGGCCGCAGGGCGGGCGGCGGGCGATCGGAGCTCGGCGGCGTACCCGGATCAGGAGTGAGCGGCGCGCATCCGGCTGGTCCCCGGGCGCGGGCTCGGGCTCGTTCACGGGGGTGGGGACGCTATACTCCCCACCCATGGACACCCGGAAGCCGAACCTGCTGGTCGTCGACGACGAGAAGAACATCCGCCGCACCCTCCGGATGGTGCTCGAGGCGGAGGGGTTCGAGGTCCAGGAGGCCGAGTCCGCCGAGGAGGCGCTGAAGCTCCTGGAGGCGGAGCCGGTGGACCTCGGGATCTTCGACATCCGCCTCCCCGGCATGGACGGCCTGACGCTCCTCTCGCGGGCGCGCGAGCTGTGGCGCGACCTCCCCGTGATCGTCATCTCCGGCCACGCCGACACGAGCGACGTCGTGGACGCCATGAAGCGCGGCGCCAACGACTTCTTCTCGAAGCCGGTGGACCGGGACCGGGTGCTGGTCTCCGTGCGCAACGCGCTCTCGCGGCGGACCCTGGAGGAGAAGGTCCAGGTGCTCTCCGCGCGCGAGCGACGGTTCTCGGACGAGATGCTGGGCGAGAGCCCCGCGATGAAGAAGCTGCGCGAGGAGATCGCCAAGGTCGCGCCCACGAGCGGGCGCGTGCTCATCACGGGCGAGTCCGGGACGGGCAAGGAGCTCATCGCGGCCGAGATCCACCGCCAGTCGAAGCGGGCCGAAGGCCCCTTCGTGAAGGTGAACTGCGCCGCGATCCCCGCCGAGCTCATCGAGTCCGAGCTCTTCGGCCACGAGAAGGGGAGCTTCACCGGGGCCGCGGCCCGGCGCCGCGGCCAGTTCGAGGCCGCCGACGGCGGCACGCTCTTCCTCGACGAGATCGGGGACATGAGCCTCTCCGCGCAGGCGAAGGTGCTCCGCGCGCTCCAGACCGGCGAGATCACGCGCGTCGGGAGCGACCGGACGTTGACCGTGGACGTGCGCGTGGTCGCGGCGACCAACAAGGACCTCGAGGCCGAGGTGCGCGAGGGGACGTTCCGCGAGGACCTCTTCTTCCGCCTGAACGTCGTCCCGCTCCGCTCGCCCGCGCTGCGCGAGCGGCTCGACGACGTCCCGCTCCTCGCCGAGCGCTTCGTCCTCCTCGCCGTGCGAGACAACGGCATGCGGCCCAAGCCCGTCGAGCCCGAGGTCTACGACCGCCTCAAGGGCTACCGCTGGCCTGGCAACGTCCGCGAGCTCCGGAACGTGTGCGAGCGGATGGTGATCATGAGCGGCGACCGGATCACGGTCGCCGACGTGCCCGAGTCGATCCTCCAGGCCCGCACCCCGCCCCCCGTCGCGGCCGGCGGCCCCGCGGACCTGTCGCGGTACGGCGCCGTCCCGCTCCGCGAGCTCCGCGATCTCGTCGAGCGCGACTACATCCTCAAGAAGCTCGAGGAGCACGAGTGGAACATCACGCAGGCGGCGCAGGCGCTGGGCGTCGAGCGGACCAACCTGCACAAGAAGATCAAGCAGCACGGCCTCTCGCGCGCGGGGCGGGGCGCGGTCACCGCCGCGGCGGACGACGGCGGCGACGAGGCGGGCGAGGCGGACTAGCAGCGTCTGGAAACCTCGCCGGTCGTCCTGAGCGTGGGCCGGCGAAGCGGGCCGAAGTCGAAGGGCGACCGGAGCTCGACTCCGTGCGGGAAGAGCTCAGGGCGCGCCCGGCTCCACCCGCCGCGCCGTGATCTCGGGGCCGTACGGATGGCGGAGCCGGAGTCGCCTCCGTCGCGCGCGATCTGGACACGAAGCTCCGGGCCGGACGCGGAGCGCGAGGGCCAGGAGCGCGGCGCGGGCCATGACCGGCCTACGCTACATCCCCTCGGGCAACCCGGTCTCCGGGTCGAGCTTCCAGCGCTCCAGGTTCTCGACGTCGAACCGGACCTCGACCTGGCGCGACGCGCCGACGACGAACAGCACCACGCCCCTGGTCCGCGCGAGGGAGTCGAACAGCGCCTTGCTCCGCTCCATGAGCAGGTCGAAGACGCCGGGGTGCTCGACGACCGCGACCTGCGCGCCCATCACGCACGAGGCGCTCGCGGCCGGGCCGCCCTCGGCGAGCGCGAACCGGAAGAACCCCACCTCCCAGCCCGGGCACGCCCGGCCCAGGAAGCGCATGAAGCTGCCCGCCACGTCCGTCGCGATCTCGCTCTGTTCCGGGGTGAGGTTCACGGTCCGCCTCCGGTGACGAGCCTATCACCGAACGGCGATACGCCTGAACGCTCGAACCGCCAGGCCGGAGCGATGCCCTACGCCGGCGCGGGCGTCGCCGCTCGGTCCGACCCCGCCTCGCTCGCCAGCAACCGATCCAGTGCCGCGTAGCTCTCGTTCAACCCCTGCTCCATGTCTGCGGCGAGCATGCCGTCGCGGTCCTCGGGGGTGTGGAGCGTCGACGTGACGACGATCCGGGTGCGCCCGCCCTCGAGCTCCTCGAGCGTGAGCTCGTCGAGGGCGACGTGGCCCGGCAGGCCGTCCCACTCGAAGGTCTGGACGACGCGTTCCGGCGGCGACACCTCGCCGAAGCGCCCTTCGAACCCGTGCACGCCCTCGGGGCCGTGCTCGACGAAGCGCCAGTGCCCCCCGCGTTCCACCTCCATGCGCTCCACGACGAGCCGGTTTCCCCGCCCCCACCACCGCACCACGCGCTCCGGGTCGGTGAAGGCTCGCCAGACCTGCTCGCGCGGCGCCCCGAACACGCGTTCGATCCGGATCGTCCGGTCGGTGGGGGTGGTCACCTTCGCCGGCGCGCCGGGCTCGCTCGTCGGGCCACCCGCGCCGCGGCGCACCTCCGCGGGATCCTCCTGGAGCACCGACAGGATGTTGCCGGCGGGGTCCCTGAACCATGCGATGGGCGGCCCGTCCCCGCGCGCGATGCCCTTCGCATCCTGCGCGAATCCGGCGTAGCGCTCGAAGCGGACCCCGCGCTGCGAGAGCTCGTCCACGGCCCGATCGATGTCCGCCACCGGGAAGTTGAGGATGGTGTACGACGCTGGCTGGAAGTCGGGCTTCGGATAGACGAGCACCGGCCGGTCGCCCGCGAGGTGGAGGGTGAGCATCCCGTTCTCCTCGGAGGTGCGGATCCCGAGCGTCTCCGCGTAGAAGGCGCGCGCCGCGGCGATGTCGGGAGCCGCGAACCCGCTGAAGGCTCTGGTCTTGGCGAACATGTGCGCTCCTTTGCGTCCCGATCCCATCGACCGGCGCCGACCGCCCACCTCATCGGCGCGCCCCCTCCGGGAATGGGCTGCTCCACGACGAGCAGGCGCTCGAACGGCCGGACGAGCGCGGAACGTCGGGAGCGGAGCGCGGCGGGAACTACCTCCCCGCCACCTTCGCCGTCGCCAGCCGCTCGAACGGCTCGTACCCGCGCAGCGGCGCGAGCGCGGCGCTCGCGCGGAGCGACGCGGCCGTGTGCGTCCCGCCGGGCGCGTCGAGGAGCTCGGCCAGCAGCGCCACCGCCCGGTCCCGCTCGCCGGCGTGGGCGGCGATCTCGGCCTCGTCGAAGAGGGCGTACGTCCGCATCGCCGCGTCACCGATGAGCGACCGCGCCTCGGCGGCGTGGGCCATCGCCTCGGCCGCCCGCCCGGCGCCGACCTCGGCGCGGGCGAGCCAGAGGAGCTGGATGGCGAGGCCGCTCCGATCTCCCTGCCGCCGCAGCGCCTCCACCGCCTCCTCCAGGGGCCGCACCACGCGCTCGAGGTCGGCGCGCGCCGCGGCCGCGTGCCCGAGCGCCTGGTGCGCCATGCCGGTCAGCACGGCGCGGGGGATGAACGGCGTCCGGAGCGAGATCGGATCGGGCAGCCTCCCGTCGCCCGCGAGGTCCAGCGTCCGCTCCGGGAGGAGCACGAGCAGGTCCACCGCGCTCGCCGTGGCGGCGTTGGACGTGTTCCACTGCTGGACCATGGCGTCGAGCGCGGCCCGGGCCGGCCCCAGGTCGCCGGTCCGGAAGAACGGGACGAGCGCGCAGGCGGTGGGGGCGCGCACGTCGCCCGGCGAGAGCTCCTGCGCGCGCCGGCAGGCCTGCTCGGCGTCGTCGAACCGGCGGAGCTGGAGCATGCGGTCGGCGACCAGCATGGCCACGAAGTACGAGCGCGGGTCGAGCGCCAGGGCCGCGCGGAGGTCCTCGGCCGCGGCCCTCCACTGCCCGAGGGCCATCCGCGTGTACCCCACGTTCACGCGCGCGACCGCGTCCCCCGGCGCCATGCGCGCCTGGAGCTCGTACGCGGCGAGCGCCCCGGCGTCGTCGCCGTCGCACGCCCAGCGCACCTCGGCCAGCGCGCCGTGCGCCTGCGGCAGATCGGGATCGAGCTCGAGCGCGCGGCCCGCCTGCTCGCGCGCGCCCTCGCAGGTGTGCGCGAACGGGAACTGCGCGTGGCCCGCGTTCGCGAGCTCGGTGCTCACGACCGCGAGCCAGGCGCGCGCGAGCGCGAACCCGGGATCGCGCGCCACCGCCGCCTCGAGCAGGCCGTGCGCCCGCTCGCGGTCCGCGTCGTCCGAGGAGCGGCCCCAGAAGTAGAGCGCCTTCAGGTACAGCTGGTGCGCCACCGGGTCCCGGGTCGGCGCGCGCTCGACCCGGGCCTGCTCGGCCGCGGTGAGCCGCGCGCCGAGCGCGTGGGCGATTTGCACCGCGACCTCGCTCTGGAGCGCGAACAGATCGTCCGCGCGGTGGTCGAACCCCTCGGCCCAGCGCTGCGCGCCGGTCGCCGGATCGACGAGGTGGACCTGGATCCGCACCCGGTCGCCGCGGCGCTGGAGCGTCCCCTCGACCACCGCGGTCACGCCCAGCGCGCGTCCCACCGCGCGCAGGTCGCGCGCCCGCGCCGGCGCCCACTCCTGCACCGAACTGCGCCCCGCGATGCGCAGCCCCTCCACCTGCGCGAGCTGGGTGATGAGCTCGGCGTGGATGCCCGCCGCGAGCGACGCGTCGTCCCGCCCCGTCGAGAGGGCCGCGAACGGGAGGACGGCGACGCTCGGCCTGTCCGGCGACCCCACCGGACGCGCGACGAGGAGCCACGCCGCCACGCCGGCGGCCACCGCGGCCGCCGCGGCTGCGAACCCGGCACGCCGGGCGCGGCGCCCGGGGCGGTCGAGCGCGGAGAGGCGGGCCGTCGAGTCCTCGCCGGTCCGCAGCGCGTCGCGGAGCGCCTCGAGCGCGGCCAGGACCTCGCCCGCGGACCGCGCCCGATCCGCGGGATCGCGCGCGAGCAGCCGCGCCACGAGCGCCCCGAGCGCAGGGCACTCCGCCACCTCGAGCCGCGGCGCCGGCCGCGCCTCGAGGGTCCTGCCGCCCTCGGCGAGGGGCACCTCGCCCTTCACCATCTGGTACAGCATCACCCCGAGCGCGAACAGATCGGTGCGCCCGTCCTCGGCCCCGTCGCGCCACTGCTCCGGGGCCATGTACGCCGGCGTCCCGCCCATCGTCCGCTGCCGTCCGAACGCGTGGGCCATGCCGAAGTCGAGCACCTTCACGTGCCCGCCCTCGCAGAGGAAGACGTTCGACGGCTTGAGATCGCGGTGTGTCACCCCTGCGGCGTGGGCGTGGGCGAGCCCCCTTGCCACCTCCGCGCCGATCCGCAGCGCCTCGGCGACCGGGAGCGCGCTCCGCCCCAGCCGCTCCGCGAGCGTCGCGCCGCGGAGGAGCTCCAGCACGAGGTACGGGCCCTGCTCGCACCGGCCGACGTCGTGCAGGGTCACGAGGTTCGGGTGCGAGAGCCGCGCGATCGCCTCGGCCTCGCGCAGGAGCAGCTCCCCCGCCCCCGCCTCGAGCGGCCGGCCGGGCCGGACCGCCTTGAACGCCACCGAACGGCCCAGCTCGCGATCGCGCGCCTCGTAGACGATCCCGAAGCCGCCCCGGCCGAGCTCGCGCACGAGCTCGAACCGACCGACCGTCTCGCCCGGCGCGAGCTCGCGCTCCCACGCCGCGCGGCGCGCGGGCAGGCGCGCGAGCTCGAGCAGGAGCGCGGACATCGCCTGGCTCGGGTCGTTCGGCGCGCGTTCCGCAGGGGCCATGGGTGAGCGGAGGATAGCAGGGAGGAGGGGCGGGGTTGAGGCTAGGGGAAGCTCCGTGCGGTTCCGCCCAGGCCGGGTGCGGGACCGGGAGCGGGTGCGGAGCCGGGACCGGGAACGGGGACGGGGACGGAAGGGCGGGGACGGTTCACGGTCCGTCATCGATCACGCAGCGGTCACGTGGTCCCGCCGCCGCACCCGCCGCCGTACCCGTCCCCGTCCCCGCCCCCGCGACCGAACCCGCTCCCGGTCCCGCACCCGGTTGTGTCCTGGGCCATCCCTCGGCCCTATTATGATGCTCCCTCGTGATCCCCCTCCCCTCCGCCCACGGCCTGCCCGGCCTTCCCCCGGAGCCCCCTCGCGCCCCGGAGTCCGCCGAGCGGATCGCCCGGCTCGCGAAGCGCATTCCGGACGTGCAGCGGCTGCTGGCGCGCGTGGAGCTCGCGGCCGATCCCGACCTGTGCCTCGCGGGCGTGGAGCGGTACCTCGACGCCGCCGGCGCGCTCCCCGAGGAGCCGGACCTCCTCGACGGGCTCGTGCTCCTGTGCGGCAGCTCGCGGATGCTCGCGTCGCTGCTCGCGCGCTCGCCCCACCTCCTCCGGCGCACCATCCGCTCGCGCTGGCTCGCCCGCCCCCGCGACGAGGCCGATCTCCGGCGCTTCCTCGCGCGCGCCGTGCGCCGCCTCGCGCCGGACGACGTCGCGGGCCTGAACCGGCTCCTCCGCCAGGTCCGCACGCGCCAGGTCCTCCGCATCGCGCTCCGCGACCTCCGCCGGGTGCGCGTGCGCGAGGTGACCGAGGAGCTCTCCACCCTCGCCACGGCCTGCCTCCACGTCGCGATCCAGTTCCACGATCGCCGCCTGCGCGCCCGCCACGGGCCGCCCGCGGGCCTCGCCGGCCGGGAGCCGGGGGCGGGGTTCTGCGCCCTCGCGATGGGGAAGCTGGGCGCGCGCGAGCTCAACTTCTCGTCCGACATCGACCTCATCTACGTCTACGACCGCGACGGCCAGACCGAGGGCGAGCGCCCGCAGGATCACTTCGCGTACTACGCGAAGCTCGCCGAGCTCGTGACCGAGTCGCTCGCCCGGCCCACCGAGGACGGCTTCGTCTTCCGCGTGGACCTGAACCTCCGCCCCGACGGCCAGAACGGCCCGATCGTGAACAGCGTGCACGCGGCGGAGCTCTACTACCAGTCGTTCGGCCGGAGCTGGGAGCGCGCGGCGCTGGTGAAGGCGCGCCCCGCGGCCGGCGACGAGGCGGTGGGCGTGGAGCTGCTCCGCCACCTCGAGCCGTTCGTCTGGCGCCGGAGCCTCGACATCTCCGTGCTCGAGGAGATCCACGCGATGAAGGCCCGCATCGACGCGCGGGCCGGCGCCGAGGGGAAGGACGACCTCAAGCTCGGCAAGGGCGGGATCCGCGAGGCCGAGTTCTTCGTCACGGCGCTCCAGCTCCTGCACGGCGGCCGCGCGGGCGGCGACGCGCTGCGCGAGCGCGCCGTCCTCCCCGCGCTCGACCGGCTCCTCTTCGCCGGCATCGTGCCGGCCCGCGACCGGGACGAGCTCTCCGACGCGTACCTCTTCCTCCGCCGCGCCGAGCACCGCGTGATGATGGTGGACGGCGCCCAGACCCACCGGCTCCCGGCGCCCGGCGAGCGGCTCGGCCTCGCGCGCAGCATGGGGTACGTCTCGGAGGCCGAGTTCGAGGCCGCCCTCGGCGGCCACCGCGAGCGGACCGCCCGCATCTTCGGGAGCCTCCTCGGGGCCGCCCAGGACCAGCCGCCGCTCGATCCCGAGCTCACCCTGCTCGCCGATCCCGACGTGGAGCGCGGGCGCCGGGCCGAGCTCGCCCTGCGCCGCGGCTTCCTCGATCCGGATCGGGCGATCGCCGCCATCGACGCGATGGCGCGCCGCCACACGCCCTTCTCGCGCCTCGGGGATCCCGCGCAGGCGGCCGGCATCCTCGCCGACGCGCTCGGGACTCCCGACCCCGACCAGGCGCTCTGGCACCTCGGCGACTTCGCCGCCGCGCTCCGAAACCCCGAGCCGTACTTCGCCATCATGCGCGAGAACCGCCGCGTGACCCGGCTCCTCCTGTCGCTCTTCGGGACGTCCGACTTCCTGTCCAAGCGGTTCGTCCGTACCCCCGAGCTGTTCGACGTGCTCCTCTCGCGCGACCAGATCGTCGTGGACAAGACGCGCGCCGAGATGCAGGCGGAGCTCGCCGAGCGCCTCCGCCCGCCCTCCGGCGACGACCTCCACCCGGACGAGCTGCTCGAGCTCCGGCTCGGCGCCGTCCGCCGCTACAAGGACCAGGAGGTCCTCCGCATCGCGGTGCACGACATCGCCGGCATGTGCGACCTGCCGGTCGTCTCGCGCCAGCTCACGCACCTCGCCGAGGTCTGCGTCGAGGCCTGCCTCGACCTCGCCGAGGCGGAGGCCCGCGCCCGCGGGACCCTGCCCGACGCGCGGCTGTGCGTCATCGGCATGGGCAAGCTCGGCGGGCGCGAGCTCGGCTACCACTCCGACCTCGACCTCATCTTCGTCTA
>DASPMI010000179.1:0-55105 GCA_035627135.1 Anaeromyxobacter sp.
GCTGGAAGACACCCGCGGAGTACCGAGCCGAGAAGCTCGGGCTCGTCGTCGAGGAGGCTGCGTAGCAAGCCAAGACCGTGCCGCTCAACCTGCCCGATTTCTGCCGGCGGCACTGTCTTGACAGAGGGTGGACACTACAGGTTCAAGTTGAGCAAAGAGGAGATCCGACCGCTCGCCACGGGGCGTGGGGGGTGCATCGCCTCGAACAAGATCACGGTCGACGGATTCCCGGTGCGCTTCATGTACAGGGAGGAGCCGGACAACGACGTCGACAGCGGATGGCGCTTCCTCTCCGGTTTCGAGGACGACGCGTACATGTCGAACGCCGAGAATCATGGCGTCTATGACGTGAACACCATCGCGAACTACGACCCGAGCATCATCCCGTTCTTGGACGCGCCTTGCGGGAGCGTGTTCGAGAAGACGCCCGAGTCGGAGGTGTTCGTCGCCGTGGAGGACTGGGCACCGTCCCGCGACTGAAACGACAGGGCCCCGGGCGATGCCGCCGCGGGGCCCTGCGATCACACGCGTCAGGTCGATCCGCCCGCTACGGGTACTCCGCCACCTCCGGCCACGGCTGCACGGCGATCCCGGGCGGCGTCGCCGGGCCGGTGTCGTTGATCACCCGTTGGATCCCGCCGTTCGCGGTCAGGTTCTGCGTCGCCATGTGGTGGAACCGGACGCCGGCGTTGATCGGGACCTCGATCGCCCGCGACAGGTAGACGTTCGGGTACGTGAACACGGCGTAGATGCCGAGCCCCCAGGCCTCGTGGCTCGTGACGCCGTTCGCCACCTTGTACGAGGCCCAGCCGTTCACGCCCGCGGCGCTGCGCCAGGAGTTCTGGTCGGGGACGTCGTAGGGGATCTCGGACTGGTAGAAGTACGTCCGGCCGCCGTTGCCGTTCCAGACGACCTGGTATTCCTGATAATGCTCCACGAACAGGCCGTACGCCGTGACGTTCTGGCCGTTCACCACCAGGCCGTTCCGGGCCCGGTTGACGGTCCAGCCCCAGCCGGTGCCGTGGTCGGCGCGCCAGAGCCACGTGTGATCGATGATGACGTGGTTGCTGTTGATCTCCATGCTGACCGTGGCGTTGCCGACGCCGGCCCCGCCGACGCGGACGAAGACGTCGTGGAGGATGGTCGGGTTGGCGGCGTGGCTGGCGGTGCTGCCGGGGGGGCCGACCTGGACGAGCACGGGGGAGTTGGTGGCGCCGGCGTCGACGAAGAGGTGGGAGATCCGGACGCCGTCCACGTCGGCCACGGTGAGCGCGGCGGTGCCGGCGGTCGGGCGCAGGGTGGCGAACCCCATGCCCATCACGATGGCGCCGGCGCGGTTCACCTGGATCGGCTGGCTCAGATCGTAGACGCCGGGCGTGAAGAGCACGTTCCAGCCCGCGGCGAGCTGCGCGTTGATGGTAGCGGCGGAGTCACCCGGCCGCGCGAGGTAGAACTCGCGGAGCGAGCGCGAGGTGCCCGGCGTCTGGCCGGTGCCCCAGGTGATGCCGTTCAGGTTGGTCCGGAGCGCGGGGACGTACACCTCGTAGTTCGAGCCGTTGAGCCAGAGGAACGGCTTCTCGGCGATCACCGGCGTGGGGTTCACGATGGTGTTGCGCGCCGTGGGCCAGGTGCCGCCCGGCAGGTTGTTCGGGATGCCGACGAACACCATGTTCCAGACGTTCCCGGTCCAGCTCCCCCACTGCGCGTTGCGCGAGATCCACTGCTGCTGCGAGCCGCTGTTCACGTCGTAGTCGACGACGGAGTCGGAGATCCAGCCGCCGCTCGCCCAGCCGCCGTAGCGGTGGAGGTAGAGGTTGTTCCCGCGGACGTGCATGCGGCGGAAGGGGACCGCCTGCGAGACGGCCCACTCCATGCCGGCGCCGGGCGGCGTGACCGAGAAGTTCTCGACCGCGCGCCAGAAGTTCTGGGTGGCGTTGTTGTTCGCCAGGACCGGATCGGAGTGGACCTGGGCGGTGATGTTGACGTCGTCGGGCCGCGCCCCGAGCCCCATCACGTGCGTGTAGAAGCCGACCGGGACGTCCACGGGGTAGGTGCCGGGCTTGAACAGGATCGCGTTGCGGGCGGGCCCGAACTGGTTGTTCTGCTGGGTGGCGTAGATGGAGTTGATCTGGCTCTGGATGGTCGCGGTCGACATCGAGGTGTCGAACACCCGCACGTTCGGGCCGAAGTTCGGATTGGCGGGGTCGGTGGGGTAGCTCGTCCCTGTGGTCGTGACGAGCGTCTCGGGGCTCCGCGCGCCCACGCCGAACCCGTTCACGGCGGCGACGGAGAACCGGTACTGGGTGCTCGCCGCGAGGCCGCCGATGGCGGCGCTGGTCCCGGCGGGCGCGGCGACCTGGACCGCGTTCTGGTAGACGCGATAGCCGGTGATGGTGCAGTTCGCGCCGGCCGCGGGCACCGTCCAGGAGAGGGTGACGCTGCTGCTCGTGACGGCGGAGGCGGTCGGGGCGGCGGGGGTGCCGGGCGCGGTGGAGCAGGTCGTCGTGCCGCCGCCGGTCCCGTACACCTGGAACTCCCACAGGGAGTACCCGTACCCGGTGGCGCGCGCCGTCCCGTTCATGCGGACGTAGCGGCCGGAGCCGGAGACGGTGAGGTCGTCGACGCCGCCGTCGCCGGTGGTGGTCGAGTAGATCGTGGTCCAGGCCGTCCCGTCGGCGGAGGTCTGGAGCTGGTAGCTCCGGCCGTAGGCCGCCTCCCAGCGCAGGACGACCCGGCTGATGGTGGCGGTGGCGCCGAGGTCGACGCGGATCCACTGCGGGTCGCTGAAGCAGCTGCTCCAGCGGGTCCCGCTGTTGCCGTCGAAGGCGGCGGCGGGGGTGTAGCCCGCCTCGCTGCACGAGGCGGTGGCCGGCTTGCCCTGCGAGAGCAGCGAAGACGTCGGGGCGGTGGTGCCGTACACCTGGAGCTCCCAGAGCGAGTAGCCCCAGGCCGTCGCGCGGGCGGTCCCGTACATGCGGACGTACCGGCCCGAGCCCGAGACGGTGACGTCGTCGGTGCCGCCGTCCCCCGTGGTGGTCGAGTAGATGGTGGTCCAGGCCGTCCCGTCAGCGGAGACCTGGAGCTGGTAGCTCCGGCCGTACGCCGCCTCCCAGCTCAGGACGACGCGGGTGATGGTGGCGGTGGCGCCGAGGTCCACCTGGATCCATTGCGGGTCGCTGAAGGCGCTCCCCCAGCGCGTCCCGGCGTTGCCGTCCACCGCGTTCGCGGCCGCGAACGCGCCTTCGGCAGACGAGGCCACGGCGGGCTTGCCCTGCGAGAGGAGGGTCTGGGCGAGAGAGGCGCGTGGGACGGCGATCGAGGCGGCCAGCGCCGTGCACGCAAGGACGCGCAACGCGAGCATTCGGGACATGAGGGCTCCTCTGGTAAGACCACGGGTGACGACGCCGAGACGTTGCCGAACGCCCGCGCGCGCCGCAAGCAGGCGGCCGGGAAATGAAGGCGCCGCGCGTGAACAAAGCCCCCGGGCGGTCCCGCGCGGACGCGCCTGCCTCGCAGCGCAAAGCGCGGCTTCGCGCGCGCCGCCGCCCTCACGTGGCCGATGCCGCCGCGCCCGATCATTCCGCGCGCGAGGCCCGCGCGGGCACGTGCGCGCGCGAGGTCCCTGCCGGGTCAGCCCGGGCTTCGCACCGTCGGGAAGAGCGTGAGATCGGCCAGCGCCCGGTGGAGCACGAGCGTGGCCGCGCCCAGGGCGATGGCGCGCTCCGCGAGCGGGCTCACCACGATCCGTGCGTCGGCGGCGCTCGAGACGTACGCGTGCTCGTGGACGAAGCGGCGCAACGGCGTGAGCAGCGTCTCGCCGAGCCGGGCCATGCCGCCGCCGAGGATCACGAGCGACGGGTTGAGCAGGTTGAGGAGCCCGGTCACGCCGAGCGCGAGCCACCGGGCGGTCTCCTCGACCACCCGCACCGCGACGGCGTCGCCGGCGCGCGCCGCCTCGTCGATCGACGCGACCGACAGCGGGCGCGCCGCGAGCGCGGACGAGGGCTGCTCCGCGAGGAGCGCCTCGGCGCGGGCCAGCATCGCCGGCACGTCGGCGAGCGTGGTGAGGCAGCCGCGGAGCCCGCACGCGCAGGGAGGTCCGGCGGGATCGACCGGGAGGTGCCCGAGCTCGCCGGCGACGCCCGTGCCGCCGCGGTAGAGCTTGCCGTCGACGAGGGAGCCGGCGCCGACGCCGTTGCCGAGGAGCACGTAGGTGAGGTCCTTCACGTCGCGGCCCGCGCCCCACCAGTGCTCCGCCAGCGCGCCGAGGTTGGCGTCGTTGTCGAGCAGCACCGGTACGCCCAGACGCTCGGTCAGGATCTCCAGGCCGGGCGTCCCGTCCCAGGCCGGGAGCGCCACGCGCGAGAGCGGCCGCGAGCTCCCGCTCTCGACCGGGCTCGGGACGGCGACGCCCACGCCGACGAGCCGTTCCCGCGGCTGATGCCAGCGGTCGAGGCAGGCGTCGACAAGCTCGCACACGAGCGCGCGGGCACCGGCCGGATCGCTGCGGACCGGGTGCCGGCGGTCCTCCCAGGCGAGCATCCGGCCGCGCAGGTTGGTGAGCGCGACGGCCACGTGGGCGTGCCCGAGGTCGACGCCGACGAGGCCGAAGGCGTCGTCCTCGAACCGGAGGAGCGTGGGCCGGCGGCCGCCGCGCGACGGCCCGACGCCCTCCTCGCCGACGAGCCCGCCCTGCTGGAGCGCCTGCACCGTCTGCGAGACCGTGGAGCGTGCCAGCGCCGTGCGCCGGGAGAGCTCGGCGCGGGAGATGCCGCGCTCCCGCCAGACGAGGCGCAGGATGTCGGCGGCGTGCGGCCGGAGGAGGAAGGCGGCGGCGGCCCGAGAAGATCGAGTGGACACGGGGATCGCCATCGTACCCGACCCGCGAGGCAGGGCGAGCGCCCGCGTGTCCGGTCCGCCCACGCCCGCTCGTTGCCGTGCGTGGAGCCGAGCCGCAGGTTTCCCGCATTCCGGTGCCGGGCGAACGGCCGGGCCGTCGGGGCCCTCCACGGCCGGCACCAAGCGCGAAGAGGGAACCATGAGACGCCTTGCACTGGCGTTCGTAGTGGCAGCGCTGACTGCGTGCGGCAACAGCATCGGAGGAGGGGGAGGCGGTGGTGGAGGGGGCGGTGGGGGAGGCGGTGGCGGCGGCGGCGGCGGCGGGGGAGGCGGTGGCGGCGGCGGGGGAGCGGACACTCCTCCCGTCGCGGAGCCCGCGAGCACGCCGCCGCCGGCACCCGCCGGCCCGAGCCGCGCCGCGATCTCGTGGCGGCGGACGGGGACCTCCACGGAGCTCACGACGCTCGACGTCGCCGTCGTGGGCGTCGCGCTCCGGTTCTCGAGCCGGGCCGATCCAGAGGACGGCGGCCCGTGCTTCGACGGGACCGAGCTCTACTTCTCCGCGGAGCTGACGAGCCGGATCGACTTCACCAGCACCGGCACGACGCCGCTCGCCGGGTTTCAGACCGAGCGGGAAGGCTCCGTCGCGGAGGTGAACGTCTTCGTCCGCGAGGCGAGCGTGTTCCACCGCGGGCAGGAGCGGCGCGCCCGCGCCGGGCTCACCTGCGTCGCGCCCGACGGCACCCGGTACGTGCTCATCCGTGCGATCGCGGCGGGCACGATCACGCTGGCGCACGACCAGACCACGACGATCCTCGTCGACATCCGGCCGGACGACATCGCGCGGAGCGAGAGCGTCTGCCCGGGGCCGGAGCCGACGCCCGCCTGCATGTGGCGCTACAGCGAGTGGGGGCCGTGCCAGCCGTCCAACCGGCGGTACCGGAACGTGGTCGGAATCGAGAACAAGGGCGAGGTGTGCGAGGGGCTGCCGATCACCTCGGAGTCGTGCAGCTACGTGCCGCCCCAGCCTCCGCCCGACGAGGACGACGACGGCGATGGGGATGGAGACGGTGACGGCAGCGGCGGCGGTGGAGGCGGCGGCGGCGGTGGCGGCGCCGGTGGGGGCGGCGGCGGCGGCGGTGGTGGGGCCGGCGGTGGCGGGGGTGGCCTCCGCGCCGGCGAGGCCCAGACCCGCATGCCGGAGTGCGAGGACGAGGACGACGTGGACGATCACGATCCGGACGACCGGATCATCTTCACGCTGCCGTCGAAGCTGTTCTGCCACACGTAGAACGCCCGAGACGCTCCCGGCCCGGTAGCAAGTCGGGCTCGGGCTCGGGAGCGGGCTCGTTCACGGGAATGAAGACGCGACGCCGGGGCGGAGAGGGACCGCCCCGGCGCCGCCGCGCGTCCGCGTCAGGGCTCCGACGTGAACGTGCCCGCGAGCTCCTCGGGATCGAGCACCACCTTCCAGCTCGCCGCGCCGGCGTCGGTGAGCCGCTTTCCCCAGTCCGCGAGGCGGGCGCGGTAGGCGGCGGGGTCGTTCACGTCGGCGGCGAGCCGCTTCACGTTCATCGCGAGGACGTCCGTCCCGGCGAGCTCGTCCTTTTCCAGCGTGCGCTTCGCCCCCTTGGGCAGCTCCTCGCGCATGTCGCTGAAGATCACGATCGCCCGGTGCCCGGCGCCCGTCTTCTTGAGGTGCTCCGAGGCGAAGAGGAGCGCGCCGCTGATGTCGGTGTAGCGCGCGCGCTTCTGCGTGGCCGCGAACCGGTCGAGCTCCCGGGCGAGGTCGAGCTTCTGCGCGTTCGCGCGGCTGGGCCGCTCGTCCAGCGTCACCCGCTTCACCAGGGCGTCGTCCGCGTAGCTCTGCTCGCCGATGCGGACGACGAGGAACGTGTCGCCCGGGCGGATCCCGGGGAGCACGCCGGCGCGGACGATGCGGGCGACGTCCGGGATCCGGTCGGCGTAGGTGCCCGACACGTCCACTAGCACGGCGACGGCGCGGGTCTGGCTCCGGCCGTCCGTGCAGGCCGAGGCGGCGAGGAGCAGGGCGGCTGCGGCGGCGAGCTTGTGGGCGGTCATCGGCGGGGAGCCTGGAAGGGTTGGGTGCGCTCGGTGGGGTTTCGCAGCGCGGCCGGGGCGACGGGGCTCGGCGACGAAGCCGCGTCGCCGCGCACCAGCCGCTCGATCTGGAGCGGGACCACGATCACGATGTCGAACACGTGCGCGAGCACGGCGGTCCCGTGGCGCACGAGGTGGCCGCAGATCCGGAGGAGCACGGCGGCGCCGCGCAGGAGGAGCCCGAGGCCGCGGCCGACGACGTGCCGGCCGGTCTCGATGAGCATCTCCAGCGGCACCGCGATCATCGCGAGGATCCAGGGGAGGATGAAGCCGAGCACCGCCTGGCCCACCACCGGGATCCGGTCCACGAGCTGCGCCTGGACCTGCTGCTGCGCCGCCGAGGTCTGGCCGGCGAGCTCCATCCGGAGGGCCTGATCCGCCGCCGACATGTTCTCGCGGAGGACGGCGAGGGACGCCTCGACGCAGGCGAGGAGGAACAGGCCGGCGAGCGCCACGAGGAAGATGACCCGCCGGCGCGAGACGGGGAGGCCGCTCAGCTTCGGGAAGAGGTGCGTGATGCCCAGCGACTCCATCACGAAGATGCCGGCCGCGACCTCCATGAGGACGATCACCAGCGCCGCGATCTTGGAGACCGAGAGCCCCGCGACCGACCCGCCCGCAGAGTTCACCAGCTCGGACATCGGCCGGGCGATGAGGTGGAAGTTGACGTACGCGCCGACCGCGGCCACCGCGACGACGAACGCCGAGATGATGAAGAGGTTGAGCGACCCGGCCGCGAGCCCGCGCTCCGCGGCGTCCTCGCCCCGGCGGATCTTCTCGTACCGATCCATGTAGCCGTCGATCTTGCTCGACGCGCCGAGGGTGCCGGTCACCGCGTGCTGGACCTGCTCGAGCGCGCCCTTGATCGTCTTCCAGACGGGCGCCATGTCGGCGAGGATCTTGTGCCGCTTCGCCGTGGCGTCGCGGTACTCGGCGAGGGCCTTCTTCTCGGACGCGACCGCCGACTTGTGGATCTCGTCGAGGACCTTCTGCACCGTCCGGTCGCCGGCCTTGGGGAGCGCGGCGATGGCCTGCACCGCCTCGGGCCACCCCGGCGCCTCGGGCGGCGTCAGCGCCGAGGCCTTGAGATCCTCGTCCACGCGCCGGACGCTCTCGTCGAGCCGCTTGTGGAGCGCGGGGTACTCCTTGAGCTCCGTCGTGAAGGTGGTCGCGAGGCGCGTGAACTCGCGCTCGAGCCTGGCCTCGGCCTCGGCGCGGCCGGCCTCGAGCAGCACCTCGCGGTTGCGCCGGTGCAGCTCGTCGGAGGCGCTGCGGAGCCAGCGCCCCGCGAGCCGCAGGGCGCCGCCGAGCGCCGCCCCGAGCTTCCGGAGCCCGCGGTGGACGGGCACGCGCGCCGCGTACCCGACGACCTGCACGACGAGGAAGAGGACGAGGAGCGACGCCACGGGATTGTCGGGCCAGATGTAGAGGCTTCGCATGGTTGCCCACGATTATGGGACACGGCGCGGCCCGATCCAATGCGCGGGCGCCGGCAAGCGATCACAGCCAGTCAATTCACCGGCTTGCCATGGGCCGCGGCGCGCCACGGAACTTGCACGGGCGAGCCTCGTGCTACATTGACCGAGCCCGGCCCCGCCCCTCGCGGGTCGCCGCCGCACGCACCGCGTCATGTCCATTCCGAACGGCTTCCTCCCCCGGCTCCTCGCCGGCGCGTCGCTCCCGCCCCGCGGCCTCGCCTACCTCGCGGCGCGCCCCGCGCTCTGGCCGTACGCGGCCGTGCCCGCGGTGCTCACGCTGCTCGGCATCGTCGCCGTCCTCGTCTTCGGCGGGTCGCTCGCCGCGTGGCTGCTCGGTCTGCTCTGGGCGCGGCCCGACGCGTGGCTCTGGCTCGCGCTGTGGCGGGTCGCGCAGGCGGCGATCTGGCTCGTGCTCCTCGTGCTCGGCGGCTTCGCGCTGCCGACGGCGCTGGCCGCGCCGGCGCTCGACGTCCTCTCGGCGCGCGTCGAGCGGCTCGAGCTCGGCGAGGTCGAAAGCCAGGGTGGCTTCGGGCGGGCGGTCGCGGAGACGGTGCGCGGCGTCACCAACTCGCTCGTCCGGCTCCTCTGGTTCGCCCTCGGGCACGCGCTCCTCCTGCTCGTCCTGCTCGTGCCGGTCGTGAACGTGGCGTACCCGGTGCTCGCGTTCCTGTGGACCGCGCGCTGGACCGCGGTCGAGTACCTGGACCTGCCCATGGCCCGGCACCTCCACCGCCTCGAGGAGGTGCACGCCGCGCTCCGGTCCATCCGGCCGCTCGGGCTCGGCCTCGGCGGCGTGCTCGCGCTCGCGCTGGTCGTGCCGTTCGCGAACCTGCTCGTGGTGCCCGCGGGATCGGTCGCCGGGACGCTCCTCTACTGCGCGCTCGTGCGCGCCCGGCTCGCGCCGCCCGCGTCGCCCCCGCCGCTCCCGGCGCCGTCGAGCCGGTAGAGGCCGCCGCCCAGGTCGACGGCGTAGAGCTCGCCCGCGAGGTCCTCGGCGAACGACGAGAGGTTCGCGTCCGAGTCGAGGAGCTCGGTCCGCGAGCCCGCCACCCCGGGCTCGTGCGCGAAGATGCGGCCGCTGCCGAAGTCGCCGAAGACGTAGCGGCCCTGGAGCGCGGGGATCGCGGCGCCGCGGTAGACGTACCCGCCCGTCACGGAGAAGCCGAGCGCGCGGCCGTACTCGACGACCGGGTCGACGATCCGCGCGCCCTCGCGGATTTCGCCCGGACCCGGGCAGCCGCTGGGCGGGGAGTAGCAATGCGCGCCCTCGCGGTACCTCCACCCGTAGTTCAGGCCCTTCTCGACCACGTCGATCTCCTCCCACGCGCCCTGCCCGACGTCGCCGGCCCACAGGGCGCCGGTCTCGCGGTCGAAGCTCCAGCGCCAGGGGTTGCGGAAGCCGAAGGCCCAGATCTCGGGGCAGGGCGCGGTCGGGGCGGCGTCGCGCGTGCACTCCGGGTTGCCGGCGAACGGGTTGTCCGCGGGGATGGCGTAGCCGGCGCCGGTGCCGTCCACGTCGAGCCGCAGGAACTTGCCGAGGAGCGTGGTGAGCGACTGCGCGCGGTTGCCCGGATCGCCCGCCCCACCTCCGTCCCCGAACCCCAGGTACAGGAAGCCGTCGGGGCCGAACGCCAGGCCGCCGCCGTTGTGGTTGGTGGCGGGCTGGTCGATGGCGAGCACGAGCTGCTCGCTGGCGGGATCGAGCGCGAGGAGGTTCCCCTCCTGCGCGCGGAGCCGCACGACGTGCGAGCGGAGGACGTCGTTCGGGACGAAGTTCAGGAAAACCTCGGGGGTCCGCGGCCAGTCGGGGTGGAACGCCATGCCGAGCAGGCCCCGCTCGCCTTCGGCGTCGATCCGGTCCGACAGATCGACGAAGACGGTGGCCGCGGCGACGTCCGGCGCGTTCTCGAACGTCCTCACGATCCCGCCCTGCTCGACGACCCACCACCGGGAGTCGTCGCCCGGCGCCTGCAGGAGCTGCACCGGGCTCGTGAAGCTCAGCCCCTCGAAGACGCGCGTGAGCCGGGCCGTGGACTGGGCGCGGGCGGCGCCCTCGCCGCCGCACGCCGCGGCGAGGAGGGAGAGGAAGAGCAGCGCTGGAGGGCGGAGGAGCGGGACTCGGGGGAGGCGCATGGGCCGCGTGTTCATGGGGAGGCGAGCGGGTGCGCGCAATGTCCGCACGGCCGAGGCCCCCGCGCGGGATCCAGCCGCGGTAGGATCGCGGCATGGATACGAACGGCGAGCGGCTCCGGTTCGCGGTGGTGGGCTGCGGCGCCCACGCCCAGGTCCACGCACGGACCCTCGACGCGCACCCGGGGGTGACGCTCGTCGCCTGCTGCGATCCCGACGAGGCGCGGGCCCGCGACTTCGCGGCCGCGCACCGGTGCACCGCGCACGCGTCGCTCGACGATCTCCTCGCGCTGGAGCGGCTCGACGCCGTCGTGCTCTGCACGTGGCCCACCCTGCACCTCGAGCAGCTCCGCGCCTGCCTCGCCGCCGGGGTGCGGAACGTGCTGTGCGAGAAGGCCCTCACCACCTCCGGCGCCGCCGCGCTCGAGATCCTGGCGCTCGCCGGGGCGAGCGGCGCGCTCGTCGTCGAGGGGTACATGTACCGGCACCACCCGGCGATCCGCCGGATGGAGGAGCTCGCCTTCGCGTCCGGGCTCGGCCCCGTGGACCACGTCCGCGCCGCCTTCAGCAACTACGAACCGGAGGCCCACGCCGACGTCCTGCAGGGCCAGGACTGGCGCTACCGGAAGGAGTGCGGCGGCGGCGTCCTCCACGACTGGTTCGCCTACTGCGTGAACGGCGCCCAGCACTTCGCGCGGTCGCTGCCGCGGCGCGTCTTCGCGTCCGGCGGCGTGAACGAGGCGTACGGGGTGGTGGACCGGATCTACGCGCAGATCGAGTACCGGAACGGCGTCGCCGGGTTCCTCGAGAGCAGCAAGCACGCGAGCTTCACGCAGACCCTTCAGGTCAGCTGCGCCGGCGCGATCCTCCGGCTGCCGGTGGCGTGGGGGATCTACGGCGAGGTCGCGATCGAGCAGCTCCGGCGCAAGCCGGAGTGGGACTACGTCGTCGCGTCCGCCGAGCGGATCCCGGCGGCGGACGCGTTCGCGCTCCAGCTCGACGACTTCGTGGCCGCCGCCCGCGGCCGCGCGCGGCCGCTCGTCTCGCTCGAGGAGTCGGTCGCCGACGCCATCACCGTCGACGCCCTGGAGCAGAGCCTGCGCGAGGGGCGCGCGGTGGAGCCGGACTTCTCGGCGCTGGAGGCGCGGCCGTGAAGCGGGTCCCGGAGCCCGTCCTCTCGGCGCTGGCGCCGCGCTTCGGCGCCACCCTCGCGGGCCTCGCCTTCCTCGGCGGCGGGCAGGACTTCTCGGACGGCACGGTCTACCGGTTCCCCGGGCCGGCGGGGGACCAGGTGCTCAAGATCCTCGGCCCGTTCCCGCCGGACGACGCGGCCCTGGAGGTCGCGGAGGCGCGGCTCGCGTGCGTGAAGCGGCTGGCCGACGCGGGATCGCCGCTCGTCCGGCCCGTCCCCTCGCGTGCGGGGTCGATCTTCGAGCGCGCCGAGGCGGACGGCGAGGTGTACCTGGCGTACGCGTATCCGTTCGCGCCGGGGCGCGCCGCGGAGCCGTCCGACGCGGGCGTGCGCTCCGGCACGTACGCGCGCGCGCTGGGCGCCGCCGTCGCACGGCTCCACGCAGCGTCCGAGCGGCTCGAGGAGCCGCTCCGGCCCGAAGGGACGTCCGGCCGCCAGCCGGCGCTCGGGGGCTGGCGGGACGAGTGGGCGTTCTTCCGGCAGTGGTGCCACGACGCCGAGGTCGGGGCCGCGTGGGAGCGCCTCCGCGGCGCGCTGGAGCGGCTCCCGGTCGAGCGCGCGGAGTACGGGTTCGTGCACAACGACGTGCACCCGGGGAACGCGGTGCTCGACCCCGCGGCCGCGGCGGACGGCGCGGCCGAGCCGGAGCTCCTCTTCATCGACTTCGACGTCGCGGGCTACCACTGGTTCCTGAACGACGCGGCCGCGGCGATCCACGGTCTCGCCTCCCTGCGCGCGGGAGGGCTCGAGCACGGCGCCGGTCTGGAGCCGGCGGAGCTCGCCGAGGTGGGGCGGCCGTTCTGGGAGGGGTACCGGCGGCACCGCGTCCCGGGGGACGCGTGGATGGCGCGGCTGCCCCTCTTCCTGCAGTACCGGCGGTGCCTGCTGTTCATGCCGTTCCAGGAGCTCACCGCCGCCCGCCCGGAGTGGCGCGCGCGCTGGAAGGGCCGCATCGCCGCGGCCGACGCCGAGCTGTTCGGCGTCACCCCAGGAGCGACTCGTTCCAGTCCTTGATCTCGGCCTTCATGGCACCTCCGAGATCGGGCGATGATAGCCGCGGGCCGGCGCCCGTGGAGGAGCCCGCTTGAGGTCGCGGATCGGATCTGGGCAAGGGGGACGGCGGGGCGCGCCGCCGGAGAGAGGGGAGCGATGGTGGACAGGAAGATCGCACGCCTGGGCTGGATCCTGCTCGTGATCGGCCTCGTGCTCCTCGCCGGCGCCGGGTTCGCCGCGCGGAGCATCCGGGCGTTCGTCGACGCTGCCGGCACGGCGGAGGGGACGGTGATCGGGCTCGTGGAGTCCGAGTCCAGGGACAGTGACGGCCGGCGCCGCCGCACGTTCCACCCCGAGGTCGAGTTCCGGTTGCCGTCGGGCGAGGTGCGGACGTTCACCTCCGGCGCGGGCGCGTCGCCGCCCGATCACCGGATCGGCGAGCGGGTGACGGTCCTCTACGACCCCGAGAACCCGGAGGACGCCCGCCTCCCCGGGACGTTCGCGCTCTGGGGCATCGCGATCGTCCCGGCGATCTTCGGCGCGGTCCTCGGCACCCCCGGGTCCGCGATCCTCGCCGTGCGCGCCGCCCGGAAGCGGCGCGAGGCCCGCCTGCGCCGGCGCGGCCGCCGCGTCCAGGCGCGCATCACCTCCGTCGCGCGGAACGGCAACGTCGCCGTGATGGGCCACCACCCGTATCGCATCCTGTGCGAGTGGCACGACCCCGAGACCAGGCGCGTGCACGCCTTCCGGAGCAGGAGCGTGTACTTCGATCCGACGCCATTCCTGCGGGGCGAGGAGATCGCCGTGTTCGTCGATCCGCGGAACCCGCGGCGGCACGCGGTGGACGTGGACTTCCTCCCAGGTCGCGGCGGATGAGCTCGGCGCGAGTAGAATGAGCGCCATGCCCTCGCTCCTCCTCGCCGCGTTTCCGCCGGAGCTCGCCGGGCTCGCCGCCGCGCCGCCGGCAGGGTGGGTGGCGCGGACCGCGGGCGTCGGCGCCGTCGCGGCTGCGGTGGCGACCGCGCGTCTCGTCGCGGAGCTCCGCCCGGAGCGGGTCCTGTTCGTGGGCACCTGCGGCGCGTACGACGAGCGGCTCGGCGTCGGCGCGCACCTCTCCGCGGCCGAGGCGGTCGCGGTGTCGAGCGAGGAGCTCGCCGGCCGCGCCTACCGGCCCGAGGTCGAGCGCACGCGCTGGCCCGCGACCTCCTCGCTGCCGCTCCCCGCGTTCCCCGTCGCCGTCCCGCCGGCCATCACGGTCGCCGTCGAGAGCGCGCGTGCGCTGGCGGCGATCGCGCCCGTCGAGCACCTCGAGCTCACGGGCGTGTTCGCCGCCTGTCACGCCGCCGCCGTCCCGGTGGCGGGCGCGCTGGCGGTCGCGAACCGCGTGGGACCGGGAGCGCACGCGGAGTGGCGCGCCAACCACGAGCGGGTGAGCCGGGCGCTCGTCGAGGCGCTCGCGGCGGCGGGGGTGTTCGGGTGAAGAAGGCGACAGGCTGCAGGCTTCAGCTCGACGCGCCGAAGCAGCTCCTGAAGCCCGATGCCCGAAGCCTGAGGCCGCTTCACCTCGGCACCTCGACCGTCTCCAGCAGCTCCTGCACGAGATCGTCCGGGCCCGCGCCCTCGAGCTCCGCCTCGGGGCGGAGGACGAGCCTGTGCCGGAGCACCGCGGCGGCCACCGCCTTCACGTCCTCGGGGCCGACCCACGCCGCGCCGGCGAGCGCCGCGCGGGCGCGCGCGCAGGCCAGCAGGCCGACGCCGGCGCGCGGGCTCGCGCCGAGCCGCGCGCGCCCGAGTGCGCGGCTGGTGCGGACGATGCGCGCGACGTACTCGAGCACCTGGGGCGAGACGACGAGCGTCCTCGCCGCGGCGCGGAGGGCGCCGAGCTCCTCGCGCGTCACGGCCGGCGCGACGCCGGCCGCGGCGAGGTCGTGAACGTCGAGGCCCGCGGCGGCGCGCCGGAGGATCTCCGCCTCCTCGGCGGCCGCCGGGTAATCGATCCGGATCTTCATCAGGAACCGGTCCGCCTGCGCCTCGGGGAGCGGGTAGGTGCCCTCGTACTCCACCGGGTTCTGGGTCGCGATCACGAAGAACGTCGCGGGCAGCGGCTGGCGCTGGCCGTCGAGCGTGACCTGCCGCTCCTCCATCGCCTCGAGGAGCGCGGCCTGCGTCTTGGGCGGGGTGCGGTTCACCTCGTCGGCAAGCAGCACCTCCGTGAAGATCGGGCCGCGCCGGAGCTCGAACGTCCCGGTGGCGGGCCGGTAGACGCTCGTCCCCAGGATGTCGCTCGGCATGAGGTCCGGCGTGAACTGCACGCGCCCGAACTCGAGATCGAGGGCGCGGGCGAGCGCCTTCGCGAGTAGCGTCTTGGCCACGCCGGGGACGCCCTCCAGCAGCACGTGCCCGCCGGCGACGAGCGCCGCGAGCAGCTCGGACACGGGCCCGCGCTGGCCCACCACGACCTTCGCGATCTCGGCCTCGATCCGCCCCGCCGCGGCGCCGGCGGCGGTCACCGGGCGTACCCCATGACGCGGTAGACGACCCCGCCGAAGAGCTCGCGGAGCGCGTCGGTGGAGTCGGAGAAGGCCGCCGCGCGCGGCATCCAGCTCGCGCCCGGGGGCTTGCCCGCGCGGTGATCCACGGTCAGGAGGTCCACCTCCACGCCGACGGCACGGAAGCAGCCGACGGCGCGGCGCGCGTGCCAGGCGCTCGAGACGAGGAGCACCCGCTTCCAGCCGCGCTCGGCCAGGATCTTCGCCGAGTAGACCGCGTTCTCGCGCGTGTTCTTGCTCTCGCCCTCGAGCGCGATCCGGTCCGCCGCGATCCCCTGCTCGCGCAGCCACTCCGCGAGCCAGTCGGCCTCGGAGCGCTCGGCCCGCCCGTCGAGGAAGATGCCGCCCGTGATGAGCACGTTCTTCGCCTGGCCGGCGCGGAGCACCTGCGCCGCGCGGACGATCCGGTCGACGGCCTGGTCGAGCTCGAGCTGGCCGGAGCGGCGCATCGCGGACGGGTCCACCATCCCGCCCAGCACGATGACGACGTCGTACGGCGGCTCGGGGCGGAAGGTGTCCTGGACGGCGTTCTCGAGCCGGCCGAAGAGCCGCCGCGAGACGGGCTCGACGGAGAAGACGAGGAGCACGAGGACCGCGAGCGCGAGGGCGACCTTGGCCCGCCCCGGCCGGGCGCGCAGCCAGAGCAGGCCGAGCACGACCAGGAGGACCGCCCACGTGAGCGGCGCGATGAGCAGATCGAGGACCTTGGAGAGGACGTAGAAGATCACGCGCGCATGATGCGGGGCCGCGCCGCGGCTTGGAAGCTTTTTGCGGGCGCGGGCGGGGGATCGAAGGGGCCGCCCCACCTGGCATGATCACCTCGACCGCGCCGAGGCCCCGCCGCCCAGCGCGGCTTCGGCGTCCGCGGCCGCGCGGGTCACGCGCAGGAGCACGCCGGGGCCCCCCGCGGCGAGGGCGGCGCTGCCCCGGGCGAGGGCCAGCGCTGCCGCCGCGCTCCGGGCGCCGAGGCGGCGCGCGGCCTCGGCGTCGGGGAGCCGCGCGGGAACGCCGTAGCGGCGCTCGAGGCGCCTGCGCAGGGCGCGCCAGGCCTGCGCCGCGAGCTCCGCCTCGGCCCCGGCGCGCCGGTACAGGGCCGCGAGCGAGGCGAGATAGGCGCGGGCGGTCCGATCGCCGGGCGGCGCCGGCGCGGGCCGGACCGCCCCGAGCCGGCGCCCGCGCGCCCAGACGAGGGCGGCGCCGGCCGCGAGGAGCTGGCCGGCGAGCAGCGCGAGGGCGCGGCGCGAGGGCGGCGACGCCGGCGCGCTCGCCGCCGTGGGGGCGAGGAACCGCTCGTCGAACACCACCGGTCCCGCCGCGTCCCGGGCGCGCCGCCCGAGCCGCGTCCACAGCGTGAGCGCCCCCGGCTCGAGGAGCCGGGCGTTCTCCAGCGGCTCGGCGCCGGACAGGACGAGCACCTCGCCGCGGCCCGCGGGCACCGAGACCGCGCTCGCCCCGGCGTCGTCACCGGAGACGGCGAGCGGCCCGGGCCGCGCCGGCGCGACGCGGGCGCTCCGGGCCGACAGCTCGAGATCGCCGACGAGCGGGTGCGGGGCGAGGCCGCGCGCGGCGCGGGGTGCCTCACCGGGCGTGAACGCGACCCCGAGCGCGTCGAGGAGCGCCGGCTGCGGGACCTCGCCGAGCGCGACCACCACCGTGGCGCCGGCCTCGGCGGCCGCGACGAGCTCCGCCGCGTCCGCCCTCCCGATCGGCGCCGCCGGGGCGGCGAGGATCACCACCGCCGGTGCCCGCGCCGGGGCCTCGCCCGGCGCGCGCGTCCGGACCGCGGCGCCGCCGGCGCGCAGCAGCTCGTGGCCCGCCGCGAGCCCGGCGCGGCCGGGGTTCGCGGCGGAGCGGAGCGCGGTCGGCGGCGGGCCGCGGCGCGCCTGGAGGAGGATCGTCCCGGCCGCGAGCAGTCCGAGCGCCGCGGCGGCGACGAGGGCGCCCCAGACCTTCACGGGCGTCGCTCCAGGGGCCGCGGGGGTTGTTGCGCCCCCGGGGCGTCGGAGCCGAGCGCGCGCGCGGCCGCGAGCGCGGCCGCGGCGTCCGCGGGGCTCGCGGGCGACGCGCCGTACACCGTGCGGTCGAACAGCCCGCAGAGCGCCTGCGCCGCCTGCGCCCGGTCCGCGCCGGCCGCCCGGAGGTGCGCGACGAGCTCGGCGCTGGTGAGGCTCCGGCCCGGGGGCACCACCGCGTCCCGCTCGAGCGCGCCGAGCGCCGCGAGCATCGAGAGCCGCACCGCGAGCGCCGCCTCGCCGCGCGCAGCGGCGGCGGCCGCCGCGTCGAGCCGGGCGTCGGGCGCGGGCGACGTCCGGTCCGGCGGGGCCGCGGTCGCCGGCGCGGCGACGGGCCTCCGCCGCAGGAGCGCCCACGCGCCGAGGGCAGCCGCGGCGGCGGCCGCGGCGAGGAAGAGGACCTGGCTGAACCGCGCGTACGCCTGCGCCTCCGGCGTCTCGAAGAGCGCCAGGAACCGCTCCCACAGCCCGAGGAGCCACCGGCGCACCGCCCACGGATCGGCGCGGGCCCGGCGGAAGGCGGGCCGCTCCAGGATCTCCTCCGCCACCTCGCGCTCCCGCGCGCCGGCGGCGGGGAGGCGCGGCGCCGCGGCGAGCGCGCAGTGCCAGGCGACGGCGGCGCGGAACCGGGCGCCGGCCGCCGCCCCGGGCTCCTCCGCGGCGCGCGCCGCCTCGGCGAGGACCGCGTCCGCCGGGGTGTCCGGCGCGGCGCTCCGGAGCTCCCGCGCGAGGTCCGGCGCCTGGACGGCGAGCGCGGCGTTGTCGAGCCCGTCTGCGCGCGCGAGGGCGGCGGCGCAGGGGGGCGCCGGGGCCGCCGTCGCGAGCCGCGCCGAGAGCAGGAGCGCGCCGATCATGCGGCGCCGGGCCTCTCCAGCCGCTCGGCCCAGAGCTCGACGTCGAGCGCCTCGGCTCGTGCGCGGCGGTCGAAGTAAAAGACCACGACGGGCAGGATCGAGAACGGCTGCAGGGCGGCGTTGAGCAGCGCCTCCACCACCGTCACCGCGACGTCGAGGGGGATGGGGAGCTGCCCGCCGAGGAGCCCGAGCCCCGGCGAAGCGCCCGAGGTCCGATGCGCGACGAGGCGCGGCAGGCCGACGATGCCGCTCACCGCCGCGGCGAGCACGAACACCGCGAGCAGGATGAGCGTCGCGCGGACCCCGGGGCGGTCCAGGAGGCGCGCGCCGGCGCGGGGCGCCATCAGGCGCGCCGAGCGCGCGAGCGCCGCGAACCCGGCGCGGCCCTCGATCGCCGCCGCTGCGGGCGCGAGCATGAGCCGGAACGTGACGACGAGCAGGAGGCCGAGCCCGCCCAGGAGGGCGCCGCCCAGGCCGGCGACCGCGGTGGCGAGGCTGCCGGTGTCGGCGGCGCGGAGGAGGAGCGCGATGCCGGGGAGCGCCCCGAGCGCCGGCGCGGCGGCGAGCAGGACGAGGTGGAGGGCGGTCGCGCTCAGCGCCGCCCAGATCCTCCGCGCGCGCGAGGGCCGCGGCGCCGCGCGGCGCGGATCGAGGGTCGTCTCGACGAGCGCCGCGGCGACGGACGTGGCGAGGAGCTGGAGCGCGACGAGCGCGAGCAAGATCCAGCCGAGCCGGAGCGCCGCGTCCAGCGCCACGGCCGGGCCGCGCGCGCGAGAGACCGCGTCGAGGAGCTCCAGCGGATCCGGCAGCGCCCGGCCGAGCAGCAGCACCGGCACGCCCACGAGCAGCATGGCGAGGAAGAGCGCCCGGAACCGGCGGCGACCGATCGCGATCGACCGGTCCACGATCTCGGCCAGACCGAGGGGGCGGGCGGAGAGGTCGGTCACGGCGCGATCCTAGCGCCTTCCGCGCCTGCCGGCGCGGGGCTTCAGGCCAGGCTTCGGGCTCCGGCGCGGTGCCGCTTCTGCTGAAGCCGGGAGCCCGGAGCCCGAGGCCATCATCTCGGCCGCCACCACCAGAACTCGTACCTCCGCACGAGCCGGTCGCCCTGGCGCGCCTCGTACGACCCGGCGTGCTCGAGCGGGCCGAGCCGGCGCTCGAGGTCCCTGGGGAGCGCGGGTGGAGCGTCCTTCGGGTGGTTCCGCTTCGCGACGGTGACGACGAGCAGCGGCGCTCCGGCGGCGAGCGGGTCCGGGTCGTAGAACGTGGGCCCGCTGGGCCGCGCGCCGAGGTACGCGGGCGAGCGGCCGTCGTAGAGCCCGAGCTGGCCGAGGTGCATCCAGTGGCCCACCGCGAGGCGCGCGTCGCCGGCGACCTGGCGCGCGGCGCGCGCGCCCTCGCGCCAGCCGAGGAGATCGTCGAGCGGGCCGACCTGCACCGGGTACGTCCGGCCGAGGATCGAGACGGACGGCGGGATGGGGACGGTGAGCAGGATCCCGAGGACGACGAGGAGCGCCGCGAGCTCCCCCGCGCCGAACCACAGCGCGCGCCGCCACCAGCGGCCGACCGCGCCGCCCGAGAGGCAGAGGAGGAGCAGGCACGAGAGCCAGGCCGGCGCGGGCCAGTGGGGGAGGGCGTTCGGCGTGCGCGCGGCGGAGTACGTGAAGAAGGCGACGAGCGGCAGGCCCGCCGCGGCGAGCGCCGCCTCGAGCGCGTCGCGCCGCGCGCGGAGCGCCCGCCACCCGGCGGCGGCCGCGAGGGCGGCGAGGATCGGCGAGACGTACGCGAGCTGGCCGCCGGCGGAGCCGAGGAGGCGCACGATCGAGAAGCGCCGCCCGGACAGGCCGTGGCGCAGCTGGAAGGTGAACGAAGGCCAGCCGTGCGCGGCGTTCCACAGGAGCATGGGCGCGGCGACGGCGACGGCGATCCCGGCGCCGAGCCAGGGCCACGGGGTCCGGAGGAGCCGGCGGCCGTCCCGCGTGGCGAGGAGCCCCGCCAGCACGGCGAGGCCGAGGAGGCCCGCGGTGAGCTTGGAGAGGGCGCCGAGGCCGAGGAAGAGGCCCGCGGCGAGGAGCCAGGCGGGGTGGCGATCGAGGGCGCGCGCGAGCGCCCAGAACGTGCCCACCCAGGCGAGGAGGAGCGTCGTGTCGGGGAGGATGAGGACGCCCCCCGCGAAGAAGATCGGGGCGGCCTGGAGCCCGAGCGCCGTCGCGAGCGCGGCGCGCTCACCCGCGCGCGCGCGCACGAGCGAGGCGGCGAGGACGAGCGCCAGCGTCTGGAGGAGGATCGCCGGGAGCCGCAGCGCGAACGGGCTCGCGCCGAGGAGCTGGAGCGGCGCGGCGATGAGCCAGGCGACGGCGGGCGGGTGGTCGAGGTAGCCGGGCTGGAGGTTGCGGGCCCACTCCACGTAGTAGGCCTCGTCCATCGTGAGCGGGACGAGGCCGACGAGCGCGAGCCGCACGGCCGTGCCGATCGCGATGACCCAGAACACCGGCCCGGGCCGGCGCGCCCGGGCCGCGGCGCCGTCGACGGCCGCGGCGCGCGCCGCGCGGACCGCGGGTGAGTGGTGGGTCGGCTCCATCGGGGCGGTTCAGCCCACGGGCGCGATGCGGCCCAGCTCCTCGACCGCGAGCCGGAAGACGCGGGAGGGCTTGCCCCATCCACCCGCAGTGAAGCCGCGGCAGATCTTGTCGTACGCCTCGGGGTGCTGGTGGGGCGCGAACTCCTCGACCGTCCCGCGCGCCGTCCAGCCCTGGTACGTCTCGAGATCGACGACGAGCCGCGTCTCCCGCGGGTTCGCCTTCAGGTTCATGTACGTCTTCAGGGCGAGGCCGTCGCCGTGGTACAGGAACAGCCGCCCCTCGCGCTGCTCCTGGTGGAAGATGAAGCGCGGCGAGACGTTCGCGGAAGGGCCGACGCACACGAGCGCGTGGCGCACCGGGCCGACGGTCTCGAGCACCTCCTCGACCGGCACCACCTCGAAGAACTTGAGCGTGTACGGGCTGTGGTGGACGGTGAAGACGCTCGACCCCTTCACGACGAGGCCGTCGTCCCCCGGCTCGACGAGCTCGCCCGCCGCGACGCCGGCGGCGCGCGTCTTCGTCTTCACCTGGAAGCCCTGGTAGTGCTCGGCGCGGGTGAGGTGGACGGTGACGCAGTCGCCGTCGCCCGGAGGGCGCGCCAGCGCCCCCGCGAGCCGCACGCGGAGCTCGCGGGCCGTGGGGCCCGGCTCGAGCGCGCGGACCCGGTGGATCGACACCGCGCCCGCCGTGCCGGGCTGCCCGGTCGTGGCCATGAAGCTGAGCACCTTGTCGTGCTTCACCGTGGGGAAGAACGCGGACTGGCGGGTCTTCTGCTCGCCGAGGAAGGCGAGGAAGCTGTCCTGCTCGCTCGACAAGGCACACTCCCGCGGTAGGTGGGCGCTCAGGCGAGATTACGGGCCGGCCCACCGGTTGTCGAGGGGATCGCCCGGCCGCGCCCTCCGCGGCATTGTGATCCGGGCGGCCGAGGGGCTGCGCCACCCGGCGCGTCCGGGTATATATCCGCCCCCATGGGCCGCCCGGTTCACGAGATCTCGAAGGACTTCGTCTTCAGCGCCGCGCACCAGATCCGCTTCCACGGCGGCAAGTGCGAGCGGCTCCACGGCCACAACTGGCGGATCCGGGTGCACGTCCGCGCCTCCGAGCTGAACAGGATCGGCATGGTGATCGACTTCGCCGACCTGCAGCGGATGGTGGCGGAGGTCGGGTCGCGGTTCGATCACCGGAACGTGAACGAGGTCCCGCCGTTCGACGAGGTGAACACCACCGCGGAGCTCATCGGCCGCTTCTTCTACCAGGAGGTGGAGAAGCTGCTGGCGGGAGAGGGCGGGCGGGTGACCGTCTCGAAGGTGGAGGTCTGGGAGAACGAGGGGTCGCTCGCGGTGTATCGGGAGGAGTAGGCCCGGGCCGCCGACGGGTCGGTGCAATCCGCTCGCCCTGAGCCTGTCGAAGGGCGAGCGGTCGCGGCCCGCTCCCTCCTCGGTCTCGGGCGCGCTGCAGGGCCGGCCCCGCCCTCGGGAGGGTTCCGAGGGACGAGGCTCGAGGCGTTCCTCGTCGCTGCCTCGCTCCGGTCGCTCGCTCCGGTCGCTCCTGTTCCGGGGGTGGCTGACTGGGGCTTGGGTGCGGGACGCGAGAGAACGTGAACGGTGTCCATGCGCTCCCCCGCCTGCCCGCCGGGCGGAGTCACCCCCCTCGGCTATCCTGCGGCCCATGTCCGTGCTCCACCTCTCGCCAAGCTCGCTCGCGGCCGCGCGGGCGACGCGGCGGATGTGCGACGCCGCGGGCGGGATCCTCTTCGGCCCGGGCGCGACGACGCTGCCGCGGGCGGCGGCGCTCGCGCTCGCCGCGGCGGGGGATCGCCGGCCCGTGCTCACGCCGATCGCGGAGCGCCTGCTGGTGCTCGAGGCGGGCGAGGCCGCGGGCGGGCCGCTCGCGGGGCTCGCGCCCGACGCGGGGCTGGCGGGCGCCCTGGCGCGCGCGATCGGGGAGCTCCGGCGCGGCGAGGTGACGGCCGACGATCTGCGCCGGGCCGGGGCGGAGCTCGACGGCGCGCCGGCGCGCCGGCTCGCGCTCGTGGCGGACGCGCTCGCGGCGTACGAGGCGCGGCTCGCGGACGCGGGCGCGCTCGACGCGCCCGCGGCCCTGCGCGCCGCGGCGACGGCGGTGCGCCGCAAGGCGTGGCCCGAGGGCCGGCTCGACCGGCTCGAGCTCGACGGCATCGGCGCGGCCGGTCCGGGGGAGTGGGAGCTCGTCGCGGCGCTCGTCGCGCGCGCGAGGTCCACGCGCGTCCGCGTGCCGTACGTGCCCGAGCGCCCCGACGTGTGCAAGCCGGCGGAGCCGTTCGTGCGCCGGATCGAGTCGCTCCACGAGCTCGCGGTGACGAGCGACATCGAGCTCGTGCTCGAGGGCCTCGACGACGGCCGCGCACCCCGGCTCGCGGCGGTGCTCGCTTCGGTGGCGGGCGGGGCGGGCGAACGCGCGCCGTCGGGCGGCGGGCTCGTCGTCGCCGCGCCGGGCGCGGGGGCCGCGGGGGAGGCCGAGGCCGCCGCGGACGCGGTCCTCTCGCTCGTCGAGCGCCACGGCCTCGCGCCGGACGAGATCCTCGCCGTCGCGCCGTCGCCGCGCCGCGTGGCGCCGCCGCTCGGCGCCGCGCTCCGCGCGCGCGGGATCCCGTTCGCGGGCGGAGGCCCCGCCGCCGGGCACGCCCCCGTGGTCCAGTTCGTGCTCGGGCTCCTCGCCGTCGCGGGGCCGCTCGAGCGGAGCCACGCCGCGCGCCTCGCGGGGTCGGCGTGGCTCGGCGCAGAGCTCCCCGGGCTCGGGCGGCTCCTGGAGCGGGCGGGCGCGCTCGACGGCCGGGGGTCGGCCGCGGCCGCCCTCCGGCGCAGGGCCGCGGCGCTCACGGGCGGGCGCATCGCCCGCGAGCGCGCCGCGCTCACCGCCGCGGCGCGCAGGCTGGAGGCGCTCGAGGCGATCCTGGCGCCGCTCGCCCTGCCCGGACCGGCCCGCGTCCACGCCCGCCACCTCGCGGCGCTCGTCGCGGAGCTGGGCCTCCGCCGGCGCGCCGCGCGCGGCCCGCTCGACGTCGCGGCGCGCGATCTCGAGGCCCTCTCGGCGCTCGAGGAGGCGGCCGACGACGTCGCCCGCGGCGCCGCGCTCGCCGGGCGGGCCGACGCGGCGCTCGCGCCGGCGGCCTTCGCGGCGCTGCTCCGGCGCGCGCTGGAGGCGCGCGTCCTCTCCGCGCCGGGCGACCCCGCCGCGGGCGCGGTCGAGCTCGTCGGGCTCGAGGAGGCGGCCTGCGCCCCGGCGCGCGCGGTCGTCCTCCTCGGCTGCGGCGACGGCGCGTTCCCGCCGGCCGCCCCGGCCGAGCCGCTGCTGCGCGACCCGGAGCGGCTCGCGGTCAACCGGATCCTCCACCGCGGCGCCCTGGCCGTCGCCGGCGCGCGCCGGGCGGAGGCCGTTCACCGTTCGTTCATGGCCATGGCGGCGGCGCGCGAGGCGCTCGTGCTCTCCTGGCCGGCGCCGGGCCCGGGGGGCGACGGCGGACCGCCGGCGCCGCTCGCCGTCGAGGCGCTCGCGGCCGCGGGGGTCGCGCCGCCCGCGAGGCCGCCGCGAGAGCCGCCGCTCGCGGCCGCCCGCACGCGCCGCGCGGCGCTCCGCGCCGCCGCCCGCGCCGGCGGCGCCGGGGCCGCGGCGCTCGCGGGGACGGCGCTCGCCGGGCGCGCGGGCGCCGCGCACGCGCGCGGGGAGATCGAGCGCGCCCGCCGCGCCGCCGTGCTCGCGGGCCTGCCCGCGCCGCACGCCGGCGCGATCGACGGCCCCGCGCGCGAGCGGCTGCAGGAGGCGCTCCCGGCCGAGTGGTCGCCGAGCCAGCTCGAGGCGCACGCGCGCTGCCCGTTCCAGGCGTTCCTGCGCACGACGCTCGGGCTCCCCGACGACGGCGAGCCGTCGCTCGACATCGAGGTGCGGGACGAGGGCACGCTCCTGCACGCCGTGCTGGAGCGGTTCGTGTCCGCGCGGCTCGCGCGCGGGGCGTGGCCGCCGGCGGGCGGGCCGGCCGACCAGGCCGAGGCCCGCGCCGTCGCCGCGGAGGTGCTGGCGCGGTTCGAGCGCGAGGGGCGGACCGGCGACCCGGCCGCGTGGGCCGGCCGTCGCGCGGCGGTCCTCCACCGGCTCGACCGGATCGTGGCCGCGGAGGCGCGGGACCACGACGGCCTCACGCCGCGCCTGCTCGAGCACGCGTTCGGCGGCGGCGCCGAGGCGCCGGCGCTCGAGCTCGGCGCGCCCGGCGCAGGCGGCGCGCCGGTGAAGCTCAAGGGCCGGATCGACCGCGTGGACGCCGCGCCGGGCCGGCTCCTCGTCGTCGACTACAAGAACGCGAAACGCGGCGAGCGGTACGAGGAGCTGCTCGACCCGGAGTCCTTCGGAGTCTCGAGCTTCCAGGTGCCGGCATACCTCATGGCCGCCGCGCGGGCCCTCCCGGGGCGCCGGCTCGAGGCGACCTTCGCCACGCTCCGCGCCGCCGAGCGGCTCGACCCCGTGGTGCTCGAGGCCGGCGATCCGCGGCTCGCCCCGGAGGGCGGTCCCGGCTCCTTCGCCGCCGCGGTGGTCGATCGCGTCGGCCGCATCCGGCGCGGCGAGTTCCCGATCGTGTCCCAGGGCTGCGCGCACTGCCCGTTCGGCGCCGTCTGCCGGTTCGAGGGGATCGCGGCGCGGCGCTCGGAGGATCTGGCTTGAGCCCGATCGTCTTCAGCCCCGCCGCCGAGGCGCTCTTCCGGCTCGAGGGGCCGACGGCGGTCTCCGCGGGCGCGGGCTCGGGCAAGACGACCGCGCTCGTCGAGCTCGTCGTCCGGCTGCTCGACGGGCGCGCCCTGGGGACGCCGTGCGCGCCGTCCGAGCTCGCCGCCATCACCTACACGGACAAGGCGGCCGAGGAGCTGCGCGACCGCGTGCGCGCGGCCGTGGAGGAGCAGGTCCGCGCGGCGGGGGAGCGCGGGGCCGCCGAGGAGCGGCGCGCCTGGCTCGAGCGGCTGCACGGCCTCGAACGGCTCGCCGCCGCTACGATCCACGGGTTCTGCGGGCGCCTCCTGCGGGAGCACGCACCCGAGGCCGGCCTCGACCCCGAGTTCGAGATCGTCGAGGAGGAGCGCGCCCGGGCCTGGCTCGAGGACGCCGCCCGCGAGGCGGTCGTCGCGGCGCTCGACGAGGGCCGGCCGGAGGCGCGGGTCCTCGTCGGCCAGCAGCGGACGCGCGAGCTGGCCGGGTGGATCGTGAGCCTGGTCCGGGAGCGCGCGACGCGCGGGGAGCTCGGGCCGCTCGCGACCGCGCCCGGCGATCCGGCGGCAGCGGAGGCGGCGCGGCGCGCGCTGCTCGCCGGGGCCGAGCGCGTGCGGCGGCTCGGGGCCGCGTCGGGCGCGGAGGCCCGCGCCGCGCTGGCGGAGGACGTCGGGCGCGCGCTCGACGCGCTCGCCCCGGGCGACCGCGCCGGGCCGCTCGCGCTCGAGGCCCTGCACCGGCTCGGCGCGCTCGCCGAGGCGGCCCGACGGCACGACGTCCGCGGCGGCGAGCTCGGCCCCGCGAAGAAGGAGCTCCTCGCCGCGTGGAACGACCTCCGGGGCGAGGCGGCCGACGTGCTCGCCGGGCCGCAGCGGGCCGAGCTCGCCCGGCTCGTCGGCGAGGCCGAGCGCCGGTACGCCGACCGCAAGCGGCGGGCGCGCGCCGTGGACTTCGACGACCTCCTCCTGCGCGGTCGCGCCCTCCTCGCGGGCGACGCCGCGCTCCGGGCGGAGCTCCGCGGGAGCCTGCGCGCCCTCCTCGTGGACGAGTACCAGGACGTGAACCCCGTGCAGCAGGACCTCGTCGACCTGCTCGCGCGCCCGGCGCCCGGCGGCGCGCCCGGGCCGATCCTCGTCGCCGTGGGGGATCTCAAGCAGTCGATCTACCGGTTCCGCGGGGCGGACGTCGCGGTGTTCGCGCGCCTCGTGCGGTCGTTCGCGGCGGGGGAGGGGAGGGTCCTCCACCTCACCGAGAACCACCGCTCCGCGCCCGCGGTGCTCGACCTCGTGAACGCCGTCTCGCAGCGCACGCTCCAGCCGCCCGCGGGCGCGGCGCCGCGCGACGACGAGATCTCCTTCCGCCCCGAGGACCGGCTCCAGCCGCGGCGCGCGGAGGGGGCACGCCCGGCGTGCGAGCTCCTCGTGGACGAGGACGCAGACGGCGACGCCGAGGAGCGGCGGCTCCGGGAGGCCCGGGCCATCGCGGCGCGGATCGTGGAGCTCGTCTCCGGGGACGCGGGCGTGCGCGTGCACCCTCGCCCCGAGGGCGGCGTCGCGCAGCTGCCCCGCCCTCCGCGCCACGGCGAGGTCGCGCTCCTGTTCCGGCGCCTGACGCAGCTCGGCCCGTACGAGCGCGCCCTGCGCGAGGCCGGGATCCCGTACCGCCTGGCGCGCGGGGGCGGCTTCTACCAGGCGAGCGAGGTCCGGGACGTGGGCGAGCTGCTCGCGGCCCTCGCCGACCCCGAGGACGCGCTCGCGTGGGCGGCGCTCCTCCGGTCGCCGATGTGCGCGGTCTCGGACGGCGCGCTGTTCCTGCTCTCGCGCGTCGGGCTCGCGCGGTTGCACGGGCTCACGCCCGAGGCGATCGACGCGGAGCTCCCCGGCGAGCTCCTGACCGCCGAGGAGCGGGCGCGGCTGCACCGGTTCCTCGACACCTGGCGCGAGCTGCACGCCGTGCGCGACCGGCTCCCGCTCGCGGAGCTGCTGGAGCGCGCGGTGGAGCGGCTCGACCTCGACGCGGCCCTGCTCGCCGCCCCCGACGGCGAGCGGCGCGCCGCGAACCTCGACAAGGCGCTCGCGCTCGCCGCCCGGTTCGCGGAGACGGGCGGCGGCCCCGCGGAGCTCGCGGCCCACCTCCGCGCGCTCGCGGCGCGCCCTCCGCGGGAGCCGGAGGCCGCGCTCGAGGACGCCGACGCGGTCGCGCTCCTCACCATCCACCAGGCCAAGGGGCTCGAGTGGCCGGTCGTGTTCGTGCCGGAGCTGGGCGCCGCGGCCCGGAACGACACCCGCCAGGTCCTGCTCGACGCCACGGGCAGGCTCTGCACCGCGCTCGTCGATCCCGTCCGCGAGGAGCTCGTCAAGACCGCGTCGGTCGACCGGGCGCGCCAGTGGGATCGGCGCGCGAACGACGCCGAGTCACGGCGCCTCCTGTACGTGGCCCTCACGCGTGCGCGCGATCACCTCGTGCTCTCGGGCGAGGGGAAGCCGCAGAGCTGGCGCGGGATGGTGGAGGCCGCGGTGGGAGGGGAGAAGGAGCTGCTCCGCACGGTCCCCTACGCCAAGGCACCCGATTCGGCCACGGCCGCCGCCACGGACACGGCCACCGCCACCGCCACGGCCTCCCTCCTCCCTCCCGTCCTCCCCGGGCCCCCGCCGCTCCCCGCCGTCCGCCTCGCGGTCACCGAGCTCGCCGAGTACGCGCGCTGCCCGCGGCGCCACCTCCTCGGGCGCGTGCTCGGGATCGCGAAGCCGCGCGGAGACTCCGCGCCCCCGGCCGACGACCCCGCGCGCGCGACGGAGCGCGGCACGCTCGCGCACGCGATGCTCGCCGAGGCCGACCTCTCCGCCCCGCCGCTCGAGCGCCGGACGCTCCTCGCCGCGGTGGCGACCCGGCGCGGCTACGATCCGCAGAGCCCGGGCGTCCGGCGGATCCTGTTCGAGGTGCTCGCGTTCGCCGAGTCCGCGGCCGGCAAGCGCCTCGTCCAGGCGGCGCGGGACGGGCGCCTCTCGCGCGAGGTGCCGTTCCTCCTCCGCCTCGACGGCGCCGGCGCGACGGCGGTCTACCTCGTCGGCGCCCTCGACGCGCTGGTGCGCGGACCGGCGAAGGACGAGCTCACCGTCATCGACTACAAGTACGCCACCCCGCGCCCGGAGTCGGCCGAGCGGTACCGGCTCCAGCTCGCCGCCTACGCGCTGGCCGCCTCGCGCGCCTTCCCGCGGCTCCGGGTGCGGGCGACGCTCCAGTTCCTCCGCGGCGATCTCCGGACGCTCGACCTCACCCCGACCCCGGCCGAGCTCCAGCGGTTCGAGGAGCTCGCGCCGCGCCTCGCCCAGGAGCTCGCCGCGCGCCGCGCGCCGACCCCGGAGGAGCTCGGGCGCGACGCGGCGCGGTGCAGCGCGGAGGGGTGCGGGTATGTGGGGCGGTGTTACAGAGGTGAAAGAGGGCCACAGATCCCGTGACCACGGCCCCGGCCCCGTTCACGGGTGTCTGGTTGGATTCGCCCCCGTCTCGACCGCCTCCTTGCCCAGGTCCCCCCGGTGGCGCACGTCGTCCGTGAAGAGCCCGAAGCGCGCGCTCCCCTCGCCGAACTCGCGCAGCACCTCCGACGGGCTCTGGTAGATGCGGTCGGGCAGCGATCGCAGGAAGTTGATCGCGTCGATCGACGCGCCAGCCTCGGCGATCGCCTCCGACAGCTCGTCGCGCGTGATCGGGTACTCGACCTCGGACAGGATGGACGACGGGGTCCGCTCGGGCGGATCCGTGTTGCGCCGTGCCATGAAGACCTCCTCGGGAGTTCGGTCGAAAGGTGCGGCGCGCGGAGCCCGCGGGCCAGGCGGGGACGCCCGCCTCCGCCCCGGGAAGGCCGCTGCGGCACTGCGCGACGCCCCGGCCGTGAACCCCAGCCTCCGTTGCCGGGTCGGGGTGGCAGCCTTACAACCCGCCCGCCTTCCAGCACGTTACCGGTCCGGGCACCTCCGGACCGCCGAGGAGCCGACCGATGCCCGAGCGCACCACCGACCGCGTGAAGCAGATCCTCTCCTGGTACCCCTCGGACAACCCGGGGACCCTCGCGAACCTCCACCGCCTGCTCATGACCGGGAAGCTCGCCGGGACGGGTAAGCTCGTCATCCTGCCCGTCGATCAGGGCTTCGAGCACGGGCCCGCCCGGTCCTTCGCGAAGAACCCCGCCGGCTACGATCCCGAGTACCACGTCCAGCTCGCGATCGAGTCGGGCTGCAACGCCTACGCGGCGCCGCTCGGGTTCATCGAGGCGATCGCCGGGACGTACGCCGGCCAGATCCCGCTCATCCTGAAGCTGAACAACTCCGACTCGCTCTCGAAGCTCGGCGGCGCGCCGATCTCGGCGGTCACCTCGTCGGTGAAGGAGGCGGTGCGCCTCGGCTGCAGCGCCATCGGGTACACGATCTACCCCGGCTCCGACGCCCGCAACGAGCAGCTCGAGAACCTGCGCGCGCTCACCGAGGAGGCGAAGGCGAACGGCCTCGTCGTGATCGTCTGGAGCTACCCGCGCGGCTCCGGCCTCTCGAAGGAGGGCGAGACCGCGGTGGACATCTCCGCCTACGCCGCCCAGATCGCCTGCCAGATGGGCGCACACATCGTGAAGGTGAAGCCGCCCAAGGGCAACCTCGAGAACGCCGAGGCGAAGAAGGTCTACGAGGAGCAGAAGATCCCGATCGGCACGCTCGCCGAGCGGACGCGCCACGTCGTCCAGTCGGCGTTCAACGGCAAGCGGATCGTGATCTTCTCCGGCGGTGAGTCGAAGAGCACCGACGCGCTGCTCGAGGACATCCGCGGCCTCAAGGAGGGCGGCGCGTTCGGCTCGATCATGGGCCGCAACGCGTTCCAGCGCCCCAGGGCCGAGGCGCTCAAGCTCCTCGACGACGTCATGCGGATCTTCGCGAGCTAGCCCGCCCGCCGCCCGCCGGCCTGCCCCGGGCTCCGGCTCCCGCCGGACGCTCCGTCGAGCCGGCCGGCGGGTGCTCCGTGTCTCGGAAGGGGTGCAGGCCCACAGGGACGCTGCGTCAGGCCCTGCGCACGAAACATGCAGCCCGCGGATGTTTTTCGCTTGCCTGACCGAGCGAGCGGGGTTTATAGGGCTTTACCTTTTGTTTCCGCGGTCTTCGCTCCGGCACCCGGCCGCAGCGTGGGGCCGGGGCCTCCCAGGCGAGGAACGAGACTCCATGCGGCTCTACCCGAAGGTCATCCCGACGATCGCCCGCGAGGTCATCCAGACCCTCATGCAGGACGGGGACGTCGAGATCGAGACCCTCCGCATCGCAGACGCCGAGATGGACATGGCGGCCATCATGAAGGAGTACCTCGCCGCCGAGGAGAGGGTGAACGCCGCCACGCGCGAGGCGCTCGAGCGGCGCGGGTACGATCACTCGCGGTTCAACCAGGTGAAGCGCGAGATGGCCGACGTCCGCGGCTTCAAGATGGGCGAGGAGGGGATCGAGTACGTCATCGGCCAGATGATCGAGTTCCTCCTTATCTCCCGGAACGTGGAGGAGGTCTACGCCGAGGACCACTCGCTCCGGAAGAAGGTCTTCCAGATCTTCAAGAAGCACCTGGACGTCGACGACGAGATCGATCGCGAGGCCCGGGCGCGCCTGAAGCACCTCCAGGAAGGCACGAGCGCCTGGGACGTCGAGTACCAGAAGACGGTCGAGCTGCTCCGCCGCTCTCGTGGGCTGATCTGACCCCGCTCGTCTCTCCAGGGCTTCAGACTCCAGGCTCCAGGAAAGGCGCTGCAGGCGTTTCCCGTAGCCTGTAGCCCGGAGCCTGCAGCCTTTCTTCCAGCCGTTTTCTTGACCATCGATATCGCTCGCTTACGCTCGGCAGCTGGGCCGGAGGGCGTTGGCGATGGGGCAGGCGGTGCACAGGGGGATCCGGGGCAGCGCCACGCTGGCGACGCAGCCCGTCTCGCCCTCCGCCGTCCCCGCCGAGGCGCTCGAGCCGGGCGAGATGCGGCGCCTCCCGTTCGCCGGCGAGCTCCTCGGAGCCGCCCGCGTGCGGAGCAGCTTCGTCGCCGTCCCGCTCGACGCCTTCGACGAGGCCGCGCCGGCGCTCGCGCCGGAGGAGCAGGCCGCGTACCTGCAGCTCATCCGGCTCTCCTACGGCGAGGGGCGCAACTGGTGCCGCGTCCCGAAGCGCGCGCTGGAGGAGCGGCTCCACGCCTCGGAGCGGCGCCTGCTCCGGATGCTGGACGGGCTCGTCGCGAGGGGGCTCGCCCGGCCGCTGCACCGCGACAACCGCGGGACGCTCTGGCGCGTGTACCTCCCGCGCGAGGCCGCGGGCGAGGCGGTCGGCGACGAGGTGCTCCTCGGACGGCCGCAGCGGGCTCCCTCGGCCCGCGCCCGTCCTGCGCCCCAGCCCGCGCCTGCGCCCGAGCCCGGGGCGTCTACCACGGCGGCGCGTGCGCCATCCACGGACCCCCGCGCCCCCGATCCGCTCGCGCGCGCGCTGGCCGAGGCGCGGGGCGAGCTCGACGAGGTCGGGCTCGCGCGCGCCGTCCGCGAGATCGCCGAGCTGCGCGCCGAGGGGCAGTCGGCGGGCCGCATCGAGGCCGCGATCGCGGCGGTGCGGGCGCAGCGCAGGACCTCGGGCGCGGGCTCGGGGTCGGGCTCGTTCACGGGTGGCGACACCCACGGGAGCACGCCATGAAGCGGACCAGCACCGCGACCGTCCTCGCGCCCACCCGCACCACCGCCGCGGACGCGGGCGCCGTCGAGGCGCTCCGCCGCCGGCTCGCGGGCTCGACCGCGCGCGAGCACGTCGTGCTCGATTTCCTGGAGGACGACCTCCGCGAGACCCGCGCGGCCCTCGCCGCGGTCGCCTCGTACCTCGACGACGTCGAGGGCGCGCTCGCGCGCGAGACGCCCACACCGGATCGCCTCATCGCGCTCGCCCGCGCCGTGGATCCGGCCGCCCAGGTGGACGCGCTCCAGGAGGCGCTCTCCAGCGTCCGGCGCCGGCTCTCGCAGGTCGCCGCGCGGATGTGAAGCCGAGCCTCAACGCCGCCCGCCGCGCACCTCGGTGAGCGTGACCTTCACCGGCCCGAGGTCCACGTCGCCGACCGCCACCAGGAACCGGCGCGGCGGGGCCGCCGTCAGCCAGACGCGCATCTGGTGCGGCTCGTCCGCCCCCGCCACCGTCGCCTGCGCGTCGATCCGGATCGTCTCCACCTTCCCGAGCACCGAGTCGATCCTCCCGCCGGGCAAGACCGCGCCGCTGACGCGCCACACGCGCCCGCGCGCGAGCAGGTCGAAGCACATCCGGTCACCGGGCGCGAGCCGGGCCGCCTGGAGGTACGCGACCGCCGAGACCGCGTCGAGCGCCGTGCCCTGGCGCGGGAACCGGGCGGTGCTCTTCGCCCCGCCGATGTCGAAGGAGAGATCGATCGTCGGCCCCGGGGGCGCGAGCTTCGCGTCGCTGACCTTGCGGACACCGTTCTCGTCCGCCTCCTCGCGGTAGCGCTCGGGGAGGAGCGTCCGCGCGTCCACCCACGAGAACGCGACGGCCGTGAGCCGCAAGAGGTTCGCGACCGAGGCCTCGGTCTGCGCGCGCGCGCGGAGCGGGACGATCTTGCCGCTCGCCAGCGCGCTCGGCCGCTCCGCCGAGAGCTGGAGCGAGCCGGCGCGGACGAGGCCGAACAGCTCCAGGTCGTACGTGGCGGTCTCGCCGACCGTCCAGGTCGGACGCCCCGCCGGCGGGAGCCCGCAGGGCTCGGCCGCGAGCACGGCGGCGAGGAGCGCGGCGCCGATCACGCGCCGGCTCCGGCGGGGAGGCCTGCCGCGCTCAGCGCGCCGCCAGCCGCGCGGCGAGCGCGTCCCCGAGCCTGCGCCGCGCCGCGATCCATGACGCGGGGTCGCGCGCGAAGCCGCGCGCCGTCGGGACGAGCGCGGCCTCCGTCCGGTCGCACAGCGCGCCCAGCCCGGCCGCGCGCGCGAGCCGGAGCAGCTCGAGATCCTCGAGCCCGTCGCGGATCACCTTCAGGCGGATCGACTCGACCGGGAACGGGTGCCTCCCCCCGAGCGCGGCGGGCCGGCCGGGGTAGAGGAGCGTGCCGTCGCCGTTCCCCGCGAAGGCCCGCGGATCGCTCCAGGGATCGCGCGTCCACGTCTGGAGCATATCGTAGTAGAGCTCGCCGGACAGTCCGCGGCGGGCCGCGAGCCAGGCGACCGCCCGCGCCGCGGCCGCCGGGCGGTCGATCTCGTACCCCGGCCACCCCGTGAACGCGCGCATCATCTCGGCGCGGGCGCGGCCGCCGGCCGGCAGCTCGGCGCAGCCGTGGGACAGGCAGGAGGCGTACGAGATGCGGACCCCCGCGGGGGCGGGCGCGTCGGGGAGCAGCGTGAGGTTCGGCGCGAAGGCGTCCACGACGCCCTCGAGCGCGGGGTGGGGCGCGAGGGTGGCGAACACGCGGATGCCCGCCTGCCGGGCGAGGCGCGCACGGCGCGCCAGCTCGGGGAGCTGCGCGGGGGACGGCTCGTCGAGCGTGTAGAGCCACAGCCGGTCGAGCCAGCCCCGCGCGGCGAAGTGATCGCGCCAGGCCCGGAGCGTGGCGGCGAGGTCCTTCTCGGGCCCGGCCCACACCGCGGCGGGGATCCGCACCTCGACGAAGCCGCCCTTCACGCCGGGTACGAGCGTGCCGTCGAGCACCGGCGCGAGCTCCGCGTCGAGGCGCGTCCAGTCGAGCGCGCACCGCGCCGCCGTGCACCGGCCGTCGGGCGGATCGGCGGAGAGGGTGAACGGCGTGAGGCGGTGGCGCAGCGCGGCGGCCGCGAGCGCCCGCGCGACCGCGGGGTCGTCGGGCGCGCCGAGGGCCCGCGTGCCGAGGCGCGTGGAGAGGCCGAACGCGGCCACGAACGTGGGCGTGCGCGGGAGCGCGAACGGCCAGACGTGGACGCGGAGCGGGATCCGCGCGAGGGGCGCGCCCCGGTCTCGCACGACCACCGCGCCCCGGTGATCCCCCGGCGGCGCGTCGGGGGGGACGCAGACCTCGACCCAGATCGACTGGAGGCGTCCGGCGGGCACCGCGACCGGGAACGCGCGGCGGGCCTCGCCGAAGGCGGGATCGCGGACCGGGACGAGCGGGTCGGGCCACTCGCCGGCCGCGCCGTCCGGCCCCGAGGGCCGCGCGAGGCGGAGCGAGGCGACGCGGTACAGGCCGACCTCGAGCCCGGCCGGGCGCTCCACCTCGGCGCCGAGGGCCGCGAGCCGCCGGACGGCGCGGACGGCGACCTGCGCCGCCTCGCACTCGCCGCGGGCGGCGCGGAGCGAGATCGCGCGGGACCCCGGGATCGGGTCGTCCGGACGGAGCTTCTCGAGCGAGGACGCCACGCCGACCCGCGCCCGGGGACCGTCCGGGGCCGAAGGGGAGGCGAGGCCGAGGAGGAGGAGGAACGCGAGGACGGGGCGCACCCGGAGACGTTGGTGCCCCCGCGCGCGGGGCGTCACTCCTCGTGCGGGATGCGCCGGGAGGACGCCCTCCGACGGCTCACCGCTCGGCGACGGCGGTCCCCGGCCGGTAGCTCTTCAGCTCGGCGACGATGCTCCCCACGGCGAACTCCGCGGAGGCCTTCACCAGCCGGCGATCGTGCGTGTCGGCGAACCAGAGGAAGGTGTCGCGCTTGGTGGAGAACTTACCCTTGAACGCGGTGCGGACGCGCACCTTGAAGCTCGGGAAGGTGCCTGCGGCCGTCTTCACCTCCTCGCGGTCGACGACCTCGGCGGAGAGCGTGAACTGGCTCGTCCCGGAGATGATCGGCACCTCCAGGCGGAGGCCCACCGCGAGATCCTGCATCCGCAGCCAGAGGAACGCGCCGGTGAGGTCGAGCGCGTCGTGCGGGACCTCGATGACCTTGGTCTTCGGCTTCTTGCCCTTGCGGGCCTCGACCACGGTCACCTTCGTCGGCTCGCCCGGGACGCGGCTGAACCGCGCCGAGTCGGCGTGGTAGTCGCCCAGCTCGTACGCCTTGAGGTCGGAGCCGCGCGAGAGCCGCAGCGGCGCGTCCCAGTACGAGACGAGGTGCTCTCGCACGTCGAGCAGGGTCGCGGCGCCCGAGGTCCTGGCCTGGAAGACCACGGGCCAGATGTCGCCCTCGGGGTTGCCGACCTTCATCCGCGCCTCGCCCGTCGGGACGCCGAGGTAGGAGACGCCGAGCACGATCTCCTCGCCGGGGGCGATGCCCTGGGCGCGCGACGCGGGGGCCAGCGTGAGGGCGAGGAACGCGACGGCGAGGCGGGTGCGGTTCATGTCGGAGATCTCCGCGGGGGACGCCCCCGCCGGATCGTGCAGCAAGGGCGGTGCCAGGCGCGTCTGCCCGTCATTGTTCGGGATCCGGGCGCCCGGGCGCAATGCCCCCGGCCTCGGGACGGCACCACTGTGCTGTGCGGCAACGCCGCCGTGGGCGCCGGAGTGCGAGGGAGTGCGCCGACCGCGATCTGCTACGCTCGGCGCCATGCCCTACGATCCCGTATACGACGACGAGGAGAAGCGGAGCGCGCAGGACGCCGGCACCGCCCGCCGGTTCCAGGACTTCGATTGCCCCGAGTGCGCCGCCAACAATCCGTGGGACGACGGGTTCGGGAACGGGGACGAGATCCGCTGCTTCTACTGCGGCCAGGAGTTCCGCGCGGACGTGAACGACTCGGGGAGGCTGAAGCTGAAGGTGATCTAGGGCGCCGTGCCCTTCGGCGGGCGAGCGCCGAAGATGGCGGTCCCGATCCGGACGAGCGTGGACCCTTCCTCCACGGCCGCCTGCCAGTCGCCGCTCATTCCCATCGAGAGCTCGGCGAGCCCGAGCTCGTCGCGCAGGCGCCGCAGGAGCCGGAAGTGCGGACGGGGATCGCCCTCGGCGGGCGGGACGCACATGAGCCCGACCAGCTCGAGCGCGGGCAGCGCGCGGACCGCCGCGGCGAGCGCCGGGACCTCCGCGGGGGCGCAGCCCTCCTTCGAGGCCTCCCCGCCCACGTTCACCTCCACGAAGACCTTCACCCGCGCGGCGCGCGCCGCGAAGCGCTTCGAGAGTTCGCGCGCCAGCTCCGGCCGGTCGACGGTGTGGACCGCGTGGACGCGACCGGCGAGGTACTTCACCTTGTTCGTCTGGAGGCCGCCGATGAAGTGCCAGCGGAGGTCGGGCAGGTCGGCCAAGGCGTCGGCCTTGGCGCGCCACTCCTGCGCGTAGTTCTCGCCGAAGTCGCGCTGCCCGGCTGCGTACGCCTCGCGGACGGCCTCGGGCGGCTGGGTCTTCGAGACCGCGACGAGGGTGACGCCCGCGGGGATCGCGGCGCGGAGGGCGGCGAGCCGGTCCGCGATCACGGTCCGCTCCACGGCAGGGGGAACCCCGCGTCCGCGAGGAGCGCCAGCGACTCGGCGAGCGGCAGGCCGACGACGCCCGAGACGCTCCCCGCCACGCCGTCGACGAGCGCGCCGCCGGCCCCCTGCAGCGCGTACCCACCGGCCTTGTCGAGCGGCTCGCCCGTCGCCACGTACCAGGCGATCTCGCGGTCGGAGAGCGCCCGGAACCGCACCTCGGTCGCGACCAGCGCCTCGCGCTCCTGCACGCCCGCAGCGTCCGCGCTGCGGACGCAGACGGCGGTGAGCACCTCGTGGCGCGTGCCGGAGAGCGCGCGAAGCATGCGGGCCGCGTCGTCCGCGTCGCGCGGCTTGCCGAGGATCGCGTCGCCGAGCACCACCGCGGTGTCGGCGGCCAGCACCACCGGGCCCGAGACGGCCCGCGCCTTCTCGCGCGCGACCCGGGCCACGTACGCCCGCGGCGACTCGCCGGGGAGCACGCTCTCGTCCGTCCGGGCCGGGCGGATCTCGAGCGCGATCCCCAGCCCGGCCAGGAGCTCCCGGCGGCGCGGGCTCTGGGATGCGAGGATCAGCCGGGGCCGATCCATCGACGCCCCGCTCACTCCTCGACCGGCGGCGCGGTGCTCACGGTCGTGAGGCGGGTCACGAGCTGCTCGTTCTTGTCGACGTCGGCGTTCTTCTCGAGCTCGGTCCGCCACGTGTACGCGAGCTGCCGCTCCTTCTCGCCCGCGAGCGCGATCTCCACCGCGCGCCGCTGGACGGGGTAGAGCTTCTCGTCGGGGCGCTGCCGGTTCTTCACCACCGCGACGACCGGGCCGGTCTGCGTCTCGTACACGCGCGGCAGCACCGTCTTCGCCTCGGCGGCGACCGCGTCCTTCATCAGCGCGGCGGAGCCGGGTAGGCCGTAGACCTCGGGCGCCGAGGCGGGGAAGGCGTTCGTCTCGACCGCGGCGACCGGCTTCCCGTTGAGCGTCAGCGCGGCCTTGACCTCGGGCATGGCCGGGCGGTTCTCGGCCGCCTCGACGGCCGGCTTCGGCTGCGGGTAGAGCTCCGTGAGCGACTTACCGGACTTCGCGGCCGCCAGCGCCGCCTCGGCCTTGCCCTTCACCAGGGCGGCGGCGCGATCGGCCACGAGCAGCTCGCGGGCGATGTCGTCGCGGACGTCGGCGAGCGGGATCTTCTTCGCCGGGATGACCTCATCCACCTTGATGACGTGCCAGCCGCTCGGCGTCTGGACCGGGGCCGAGAGCTTCCCGGCCTCGAGCTCCAGCGCGGCCTTCGAGAAGGCCGCGTCCACCTGCCCGGCCGAGATCACGCCGAGGTCGCCGCCGTTGGCCTTGGTGCTCTCGTCGTCCGAGAGCTCCGCCGCCACCTTCGCGAAGTCCTCGCCCTTCTGGAGCCGCTCGATGGCCGCCTCGATCTCCTTCTTCGCGGCGTCTCCGTCGGTGCCCTCGATGCGAGCGAGGATGTGACGCGCGCGGACCTTCTTCGGCTGGTCGTAGCGCGCGGCGTTCTCCTCGTAGAACTTCTGGAGCCGCGCCGACTCCTTCGCGGCGAACGCCTGGATCTCGGCGTCGCCGAGCTTCACCTCGGCGCGCGCCTCGGCGATGGGGAAGGCCACGTACACGAGATCGACCTGGTCGGTCCGCTCCTTCCAGGCCTCCTTCACCTCGGACTCGGGCACGTGGACGCTCGCGCCGAACAGGCCCTGGAGGCGCTCCGCCGCCATGCCGTCGGCGCTGATGTTGAGGTACGTGTCCACCGACCCGAAGCGGCGCGTGACGTACTGCTGGAAGAAGTCCCGCGAGAACCTTCCGTCCTGCTGGAACTCGGGCCGCTTGCGCTGCGCCTCGAAGAGCTCCTCGTCGGGGATCCGGATGCCGCGCCGCTCCGCCTCGCGCGCGAGCACCGCCTGCGACACGAGCTGGTCCATGATCTGCTGGCCCAGGATCGGGAGCGCCTCCGCGAAGCGATCGCCGTACTGGAACCGCGCGACCTCCGCCTCGTTGTCGAGCGCCATCTGGAACAGCACGGCCGGGACGGCCTTGCCGTCCACGTAGGCCGCCGTGGTCATGGGCGCCGCGCCGCACCCTGCTCCGCCCATCTCGAACTTGCCCGGGCCGAAGTAGATGACGAACGAGGCGATGATGGCCCCGAGGAAGATCCAGGAGAGGATGCCGCCCTTCCGGGCGCGCAGGACGTCGAGCATGGAACCGGTGCTCCGGGTTGTTGTAGGGGGCGCCCTCCGGCAGGAGCTGGCGCCGCGAGGTTGAACACCCTAGTCAACGCACGCTAAAATGCAAGGGATTTTGGCCCAGGCGCCTCCTCCGGAGAACCCGTGCTGCAATTGCTCAAGCGGTACCGCGAGCTGATCCTCGTGGCGGTGCTGCTCCTCGTCCCGCTCGGCGTCTTCTTCGCGCGATCGAAGAAGCCGGCCGAGCGCTCTGCCGTCGATCGCGCCGTCGTGTGGGTCACCGCGCCGGTGGAGAAGGCCGTCGCGTGGGCGGTCACCGGCGTGCTCCGCGGGTGGCACGGCTACGTGGCGCTGCGCGGCGCGCACGAGCGGGCGCAGGAGCTCTCGCGCGAGCTCGGCCTCATCCGCGTCGAGCGGCAGCAGCTCGTCCAGGAGCGCGCCGAGGCGGAGCGGCTCCGCAAGCTGCTCGCGTTCCGGGACGCGTCGCCCAAGCGGACCTACGTCGGCGCGCGCGTCGTCGGCGTGAAGCTCTCGCCCACGGGCCTCCAGCTCCTCGTCATCGACCAGGGCGAGGCCGAGGGCGTGACCCGCCTCAAGCCCGTCGTGACCGCGGACGGCGTGGTGGGACGCGTGCACACCGCCACCGCCCACAGCGCCGAGGTGCTCGCGCTCACGGACCGCAACAGCTCCATCGCCGTGCGGGTCGATCGCACGCGCGCCCGGGCCAACGTGCGCGGACAGGGCACGACCGGCGCCTGCAAGCTCGACTACGCGCTCCGGTCGGAGGACGTGGTCGAGGGGGATCTCCTCGTCACCGCGGGGACCGACGGCGTGTTCCCGCGCGGCGTGCCGGTGGGGAAGGTGCGCGAGCTCCGCAAGGGCGGGAACGGCCTCTTCCACGACGCGGCGGTGTCACCGGAAGTGGACGTGACGCGGCTCGAGGAGGTGCTGGTGGTCACCGCCTGGGACGAGCCCGCGGAGCCGCCCGAGGCGGAGCCGCCGCCGCAGGCCGGCGCGGCGCCCGCGAACGCCGCGCCCGCGCCGGGCGCCACGCCCGCCGCGACGCCGGGCCCGCGCCGAAGCCCGCCGCGGCCACGGTCCCGCCGAAGCCCGCCCCGGCCGCGAGGCCACCGGAGACGGCCGCGCAGCCCAGACCGGCCCCGCCGCCCAGGCCTCCGCCGAAGCCTCCCGCCGCGCCCGCGGCGGCGCCGGCCGCGAGCCCGGCGCCGCCCGCCGATGGGCCGCCGCAGGACGCGAGCCCGGCGGCGAGCGCGTCGCCCCCGGCCGCGAGCGCGACCCCGCCCGCCGCGGGGTCGGCCCCGTGAAGCCGCTCGTCCACATCCTCTTCGCGCTCCTCGTGGCGGCGCTCCAGAGCGCCTTCCTCCGCTGGGTCGGCGGGGGGAGCTTCTCGCTCATGCTCCCGATCGCCTGCGTCGTCTACCTCGCGATCCACGCGGGGAACGTCGACGGCTCGGTGGGTGCGGCGGGGATCGGGTACGTGCTCGACCTCTGCACGGGGACCACGAAGGGCCTCCTCACGTTCCTCGCGGTCCTCGTCTTCCTGCTGGTCCGCGGCGTGAACGCCGCCGTGGACGTGCGCGGGCGCTGGGGGTACGCGGTGCTGACCGCGTTCGCCGCCCTGTTCACCTCGATCGGCGCGCTCGTCCTCATGCGGATCGCCGCGCCCGACGAGCTCGCCCCCGGCCTCCGTCTCGTGCCGCGCATGCTGCTCGAGGCGCTCCTCACCGCCGCCCTCTCGCCCGTGGTCCACGCGGGCATGAAGCGGATCGACGGCCTGTTCCGACGGGAGGATCCGGGCCTGCTCCGGTGACCCATGGCGCTCATCCCTCCCAGCGCGCCCGGCGCGGCGCAGAAGGACTTCAAGCCCAAGCTCGTGTGGGCGACCGGCTCCCTCCTGCTCGCGTTCCTCGTCCTCGTGACGCGGCTCTACTACCTCCAGATGCTCAAGGGGGACGAGTACAAGGAGCGCGCCGACGAGAACTTCGTGAAGGAGATCCGCACCCCCGCGGATCGCGGCCGGTTCCTCGATCGAAACGGCGCGATCCTCGTGGACTCGCGGCCCTCCTACGATCTCACGCTGACGCCGTACTTCTGCGGGAAGACCTGCGCCGACGTGCTCGATCGGCTCGGGCAGATCGTGCAGCTCGCGCCCGAGGAGATCGACCGCGCGCGCGGGCAGCTCAAGAACGCGCGCAAGCTGGAGCGGTTCCGGCCGTTCACGGTGAAGGTGGATCTCGGTCGCGACGAGCTCGACCGGTTCCTCGCGCTCCAGATGGACCTGCCGGGCGCCGACGTCCTCCCGGTGCCGCACCGTCACTACCGGCACGGGTCGCTGGGCGGTCACCTCATCGGCTACATGAACGAGGTCGGGGCGGAGGAGCTCAAGCGGCTCAACGAGTCCCTCGCCCAGGCCGGCCAGGCGGAGCGCCGGTACATGCTCGGCGACTACGTCGGGCGGCGCGGCCTCGAGCGGAAGTGGGAGAACGTGCTCCGCGGGATCGAGGGCAAGGAGCGCGTCCCGGTGGACGCGAAGGGTCGCCGGAAGGAGGAGGCGGACTCGCTCATCCCCGAGGACCAGCGCGTCGTCCCGAGCGTGCCGGGCAAGAACCTCGTCCTCTCGATCGACTGGCGGCTCCAGGACTTCGCAGAGAAGACCTTCCCCGCCACGGCGGGCGTCGTCGTGGCGATGGACGCGAGGACCGGGTTCCTCCTCGCGCTCGTCGATCGCCCCGCGCCCGATCCCAACAAGATGTCGGGCCGCATCAGCAAGGCCGAGCTCGACGCGATCCACAACGACCCGCTCCAGCCCGAGCTCTTCCGCGCCATCCAGCAGCACTACCACCCGGGCTCGACGTTCAAGGCGCTCACGAGCATCGCCGCGCTCGAGGAGGGGCTCTACCATCCGGGCACGACCGTCTTCTGCCCGGGCCACTTCTCGATGGGGCGGGCGCGCTGGCGCTGCGACAAGGACAGCGGCCACGGCTGGGTGAACTTCGAGCACGCGCTCGGCGCGAGCTGCGACGTCTTCTACTACGAGGCCGGCGCGAAGATGGGCGCGGACACCATCGCGAAGTGGGCGAAGCGCTCCGGCATGGGCGCGCCCACCGGGTTCGACGTGGGCACGAAGGAGATCCCGGGCGTCATCCCGGACGTCGCCTGGCACGACAAGCACCTCAAGGGCGGCTACCAGCGCGGCATGGCGGTGAACCTGTCGATCGGGCAGGGGGACGTGAACGTCACCCCGATGCAGCAGCTCGTCTTCTACGGCGCGCTCGCCACGGGGAAGGTCTGGCGCCCGCAGGTCGTCCTCCGCGTCGAGGACGCGGACGGGAAGGTCCTCCAGACGTTCGATCCCGAGGTGCGCGGGACGCTCGACATCAAGAAGTCGACGCGCGACACGGTCATGAAGGGGCTGCTCGCCGCCGTGAACAATCCCTCGGGCACCGCGTACGCGCAGCGCGTGAAGGAGTTCACGGTCGCGGGCAAGACCGGGACCGCGCAGGTCGTGAAGCTCGGGGCGAAGCGCCTCAAGGCGCACCAGGTGCCCTACTTCCAGCGCGACCACGCGTGGTTCGCGGCCTTCGCCCCCGCCGAGGACCCGGAGATCGTCGTCGTGGTGCTGAACGAGCACTCCGGGTTCGGCTCCACCAACGCGGCGCCGACCGCGGTGGCGCTCATCAAGAAGTACATGGAGCTCAAGGCGCTCGACGCGGGGCTGCCGCCCCCCACGGCGCCGGTCGCCGCGGCGCAGCCCGCCGCGACTCCGCCCGCCGCGGCCGTCCCCGCCAAGGCGGCGCCGAACGACCGGCCGCGGCCGAAGCCCGCGGTCGCGGCGGATCCCGCGCCGGCGCCGGCCGCGACGCCCGAGCGGCCGCCGGTCGCGCCGGCCGATCCCGCCCCCGCGGCTCCGCCGTCCCCCGAGCCCGCGGCGCCTCCGCCGCCGCCCCCCGAACCGGCGGCGCCGCCGCCCGAGCCCGCGCAGCCGGAGACCGACGCGTCCACCGGCGCGCGCGCGAACGGCAGCGCTGCGGCCCCGCACGAAGGACGAGGTCCCCTTGGCTGACGTCACGCTCGCCGCCGCGCCCCACCGGCGCCTCTTCGCGCGCTTCCCGTGGCACATGGCGTTCCTCGTGCTCGCCATCTCGGCGATCGGGGTCTGGAACCTGGCGTCCGCGTCGCGGAGCGCGCACTCGGAGGTCTGGATCCCCCAGGCCTGGTGGATGGGCGTGGGGATGCTGGTCGCGCTGGGCATCACGCTCGTCGATCACCGCGCGTTCCAGCGGCTGTCCTGGCTCTTCTACGCGGTCGTCGTCGTCCTGCTCGTCTACGTCCACTTCAAGGGGAAGTACGTGATGGGGGCGCGGCGCTGGATCAACTTCGGCGGCGTGAACCTCCAGCCGTCCGAGCTGGCCAAGATCGCGGTGGGCCTCGTCATGGCCAACGTGCTCGCGAGCGACGCCGACCGCCGCCGCGAGCCGTACGGCTTCTTCGGCCTGTTCTTCCCGCTCGGGATCATCGCGCTGCCGGCGGTGCTCACCCTCAAGCAGCCGGATCTCGGGACGGCGCTGATCGTCACCTCCGTCGGGGCGACGCAGCTCCTGTTCGCGCGCATCCGCCGGAGCGCGATCGTGATCATGGCCGTGCTCTCGATCGGCGGCGCCGCCTTCGGGTACGGCCACCTGAAGGACTACCAGAAGAAGCGGATCGCGGTGTTCATCAACCCGGAAGCCGACGTGAAGGGCGCGGGGTACCACTCGTCCCAGTCGATCATCGCGATCGGCTCGGGGCAGGGTACGGGGAAGGGCTGGGGGCAGGGGACCCAGACCTACCTCTCGTTCCTCCCCGAGCAGCACACCGACTTCATCTTCTCGGTCTGGGCCGAGGAGCACGGGTTCGTGGGGTGCCTGCTCCTGCTCTTGCTCTACTTCGCGCTCCTCGCGAGCGCGGTGGACGTGGCGGGCGCGGCGCGGGACCGGTTCGGCCAGTTCCTCGCCGTCGGCATGACCGGCATGCTCTTCTGGCACGTCTTCATCAACGTGGGGATGGTGATCGGGATCCTGCCCGTGGTGGGCGTGACCCTCCCGCTCATGAGCTACGGCGGCTCGAGCGTGCTCGCCGTGTTCTCGGCGATCGGGCTCCTCGCGAACATCGGGATGAGGCGGTTCGTGAACTGAGCCGTCCGGCCGAGGCCGTCACCCGACGAGCTTGCGGACGCTCTCCTCGAGCCTCGACTTGTCGCCGCCGACCACCGTGTCCACCACGCGGCCGCCCTTGAAGAGGAGCAGGGTGGGGATCGACCGGATGCCGAACTGCTGGGGGACCATCTGATGCTGATCGACGTCCAGCTTGGCGACCTTGAGCTTGCCCTTGTACTTGGTGGCCAGGGCGTCGACCACGGGCGCGATCGCCTTGCAGGGCACGCACCACCCAGCCCAGAAATCCACCAGCACGGGGGTGTCGCTCTTGAGGACCTCCTGATCGAAGGTCCCGTCCTCGAGGGTGATCACGTCGCCGGCCATCGCTGCTCCTTCCAGGGTCTCGGGAGGGGAGGGCGCTTTTCTAGCTGCGCCGGCCGACCCTGGCAAGCGGCTCGGCGGGCGTGTTACGATCGAGGGACGCTGCGCAGGGTGCCGCGCGCTCGGCGCGGGTGCGCGGTCGCACGAAAGGCCACATGAGCGGGCTGCTCTTCGTCTCCCAGGCCATGCTCGAGACCTGGGCGGAGCAGGGCAAGATCGAGTTCGCGGGCAACGTGATGACGTTGCTCGCGGGCGACGGCAAGGGGCGAAAGTACGCCCTCGACCCCGCGGTGCGCTTCCTGAAGGTGGTGGGCGGTGACGGAGACCCCCACTCCCTCGTCCACAAGGTGAAGAGCGTCGCGCAGCTGCGGGAGATGGGCGCGGAGCCGGTGGACGACTCGTGCATCCTGGGGGATACGGCCTACGAGGTGCAGCCCGGCTTCCTGGCCGAGGGTGCGGCGCTGCAGGCGGCGGCGAGCGCTCGCCCGCTCACGCCGGTCCCGCTCCCGGGCGCCGCCGGGGCGATCGCGCCGGTGACCCCGGCCGCGTCCGCGCCGGCGGCCGGATCCGCGGGCGCTCCCTTGCCGCGCGACCTGGAGGAGCGGCGCAGGGAGGCCGAGGCGCTCGCGCGCTACCTCCTGGAGAACCTCTCCTGACGAGAACCGCCGACCCAGCGGGCCTTCCATGAGCATCATCGTCCTCCGCACCGCGACGATCCTGTACGCCCTCGCGGCCGTGCTCTACGTCGCCTACTTCGCGCGGCCGCGCCACGCGCGGCTCGCGACCGCGGGCTTCTCTGCCCTCGCCGCGGCGTTCGTGGTCCACGCCGTGGCGATCGGGGCTGGGTGCAGCGAGTTCGGGGGCAAGGAGTTCTTCACCGTCCGTGGAGGGATGATCCTGGCCGTCTGGCTCGCGGCCGGCGCCTACCTCGTGCTGCACAAGCTCTACCGGCTCCCGTCGGTGGGGGCCTTCGTCGTGCCGCTCGCGCTCGTCGCCCTCATCCCGACGGCCCTGACCGATCCCTCGCACCCGGACGTCCCGGCGGAGCTCGTGCGCAACGCCGCCTTCCACGTGACCGCGGCCGTGCTCGCGGTGGCGCTGTTCGGGATCGCCTTCGGCGTGGCGCTCATGTACCTCCTGCAGGAGCGCGAGGTGAAGGGGAAGCGCTTCGGGGCGCTCTTCTCGCGGCTCCCCTCGCTCGGCACCCTCGACCGGCTCAACCAGCGGCTCGTGCGCGCGGGCTTCGTGGCGTTCACGCTCGCGCTCCTCGCCGGCACCCTCAACGCCGCGGCGTTCTGGAAGAGCTACTGGTCGTGGGATCCGCAGCAGGTCTCGTCGCTCGCGATCTGGGCCCTCTACGCCACCATGGTGCAGCTCCGCCACCGGGGATGGCACGGGCGCCGCTACGCGGTCCTGACGGTGGTCGGGTTCGTCGTGCTCGCCGGCGCCATGGGCGCGGTGCAGTCGTTCCCCGGCGCCACCCGGCACACGGGCGACTACGGGATGCGCGCGGCTGCGCCGACGGAGGTCCTGCCGTGAGCGAGCGGGAGCTGTTCCTCGTCGGCCTCTCGCACCACAGCGCGCCGATCGAGGTGCGCGAGCGGGTGGCGCTCTCCGGCGACGCGCTCAAGGCGGCGCTGCAGGAGCTCGTGCGGGCGGAGGCTGCGTCGGAGGCGCTCGTCGTCTCGACGTGCAACCGGGTGGAGGTGCTCGTGCACGCGGCGTCCGACGCCGCCGCGCGGGCGTTCTTCACGGAGCGGGCGGCCGACGCGCGGGCGCACCTCTACGCGAAGCGCGGGGTCGACGCGGTCCGGCACTTCTTCCGGGTGGCGGCGAGCCTCGACTCGATGGTCGTGGGCGAGCAGCAGATCCTGGGCCAGGTGAAGGAGGCGTACGGCGTCGCGTGCGCCGCGGGCACGGCGGGCGCGTTCCTGTCGCGCCTCTGCAACCACGCCTTCGCCACCGCCAAGCGGGTCCGGACCGAGACGGAGATCGGCCGCGGCATCACCAGCCTCTCGCAGGTGGCGGTGGAGCTCGTGGAGAAGATCTTCGGCGACCTCGCCGGCCGCGCCATCCTGCTCGCCGGCGCCGGAAAGATGGGCGCGCTCTCCGCGAAGGCGCTCGCCGGGCTGGGGGCGGACCGGCTCCTCGTCGCGAACCGCTCGCCGGAGCGCGGGCTGGCGCTCGCGGCCCAGGTGCACGGCGCCTTCCGCGCCTGGGAGGAGCTCCCGCGGCTGCTCGTCGAGGCGGACGTGATCCTCGTCTCGACCGGCGCCGACCGGCACGTGATCACGAAGGAGATGGTCCAGGCGGCGATGAAGGCGCGCCGGGACCGCTCGATGTGCCTCATCGACCTCTCGGTCCCGCGCAACGTCGACCCCGCCTGCGCCGAGGTGATGGACGTCTACGCCTACGACGTGGACGACCTCGAGAAGGTGGTGGCCGGAACGCGCGAGGCGCGCCAGGAGGAGGCGACGCGCGCCGAGCGGCTCGTCGAGGCCGACGTCCTGGCCTTCGTCCAGGAGCGGCGTGCCCGCGCCGCGCTGCCGGTGCTCGGGAAGCTCCGGAGGCAGGCGGAGCAGCTCGCCCGGGCGGAGGCCGAGCGGACGCTGGCGCAGCTCGGCGGGCTCGACGAGCGGGGCCGGCGGAGCGTCGAGGCGATGGCGCAGGCGATCGTGAACAAGCTCCTGCACGCCCCGACCGCGCGCCTCAAGAAGGCCGCCGCGTGCGGCGACGCCGAGCTGCCCGCGGCGGCGGCCCAGCTCTTCGGGATCGAGCCGGACGCGCCCGACGCCGCGCCCGCGCCCGCGGCGGGCGAGCCGGAGCGGCGCGCCGGGCCGGACGACGCGTCGAGGGCCGGTTCGCCGGACGCGGCCCGGTTGTCGAGTTAGGATGGGGCGCATGCTCCGCATCGCCACGCGCCGCAGCCCGCTCGCCCGCTGGCAGGCCGGTCACGTCGCGGGCCTGCTCCGCGCGCGCGAGCCGGGCCTCGAGATCGGGATGCACGAGGTCGTCACCCGCGGCGACCGGATCCAGGACCGCCCCCTCGCGCAGGTCGGCGGCAAGGGCCTCTTCGTGAAGGAGATCGAGGACGCCCTGCTCGCCGGCGAGGCGCAGATCGCGGTCCACTCGATGAAGGACCTGCCCGCCGAGCTCGCGCCCGGGTTGACGGTGGGTGCGGTGCCGGAGCGGGAGGATCCGCGCGACGCGCTGGTCGCGCCGCGGCACGGAGGGCTGGCGGCGCTGCCGCACGGCGCGCGCGTGGGCACGGCGAGCCTCCGCCGCGCCGCCCAGCTCCGCGCGCTCCGGCCCGATCTCCGGATCGAGGTCGTGCGCGGGAACGTCGAGACGCGGCTCCGCAAGGCCTCCGAGGAGCTCGACGCCGTCGTCCTCGCGCACGCGGGGCTCCTGCGGCTCGGCCTCGCCGACCGGATCACGTACCTGTTCCCGCCCGAGGAGATGCTGCCCGCGGTGGCGCAGGGCGCGCTCGCGCTCGAGGCGCGCGCCGACGACGCGGCCACGCTCGGCCGCCTCGCGGCCCTCGACGACGCCCCGACGCGCGTGCAGGTCGAGGCCGAGCGCGGGTTCCTGGCGCGCATCCAGGGGAGCTGCCAGATCCCGGTCGCGGCGCACGCCTCGATCGCGGGCGGGACGGTGCGGCTGCGGGCGCTGGTCGCCTCGGTCGACGGCGCCCGGATCGTGCGCGGCGAGGGGAGCGGCCCGGCCGGCGCGGCGCGCGCGGTCGGGGAGGCGGTCGCGGAGGAGCTCCTCGCGAAGGGCGCCGGCGCGTTGCTCCGCGAGGCGGCGGGGCAGGGCGTGGGGCTGGACGCTCCACATCGAACCTGACGCTTGGTCGGTCGGGCGCGGGCTCGGGCTCGGGCTCGTTCACGGGTGAACGGCATGGCCGGGCCTCTGGATCGTCGAACGGTCGTCGTCACCCGCCCCGCCGGCGGGCCGGACGCGCTCTCCGACCGGCTGCGGGAGCTCGGCGCCGCCGTGCGCGCGCTCCCGGCGATCGAGCTCGCGCCGCCGCGGGACCTCGGCCCGCTCGACGCGGCGCTCGGGTCGCTCGAGCAGTTCGACTGGGCGGCGTTCGCGAGCGCCACCGCGGTCGAGCGCGTCCTCGCGCGGCTCGCCGCGCTCGGGCTCCCGGCGGCCTCTCTCGCCTCCCGCCGGCTCGCCGCGGTGGGCCCCGCGACGGCGGCGCGCCTCGCCGCGGCACTCCGCGCGCCCGATCTCGTCCCGCCCGCCGCGACGGGGGCGGCGCTGGCCGACGCCCTCGCCCCCGCGGTCCGCGGCCGGCGGGTGCTCCTCCCGCGCCCCGCCGACGGGCGGCCGGAGCTCCTCGACGGGCTCGCCGCGGCCGGCGCGGAGGTGACCGCCGTGGAGGCCTACTGCACGGAGGCGGTCCCGCCGGCGCGGCTCGCGCCCCTGCGCGGGTGGCTCGAGGCGGGCGAGGTGGACGCGGTGACGTTCGCCTCCCCGTCGGCCGTCCGCGCCGTGCTCGCCGCCCTCGACCCCGGCGGCTGCCGCCTGCTCGCCCGCACGCTCCTCGCCGCGATCGGTCCGACGACCGCGGACGCTCTCCGGGCGGCCGGCCTCGCCCACGTCCTCGTGCCCGACCTGCACACGGGCCCCGATCTGGCCGATGCCATCGCGCGCGCGCTGGCCCCAGGCTAGAACCCGAGCCACATGCCGACCAACGTCGAAACCGCCGAGGGCCTCGTCCGCATCCGCATCCGCCTCGAGCGCGGCGCGGGGGAGCAGGGACCGGAGGAGGACACGGTGTGGGGCGAGCCGCTCGGCAGCGACCGGTTCCGGGTCGAGAGCTGCCCGTTCTTCGCCTATGGCGTCTCGCGCGACGACGTCGTGCGGGCCGCGGGCCCCGAGGAGGGCGGGCCGGTCCTGGACGACGTGCTCGAGAAAGGCGGGCACCGGACGCTGCGGTTCGCGCTCGACCCGTCGGTGGACCTGCAGTCGACGGTCGTGCAGCGGCTGCTCGAGCGGGTCGGGGAAGCGGGTTGCACGTATGAGCTGCTCCGCCCGCGGTACGTGGCGATCGACGTGCCGCCCGAGGTGGACCTCGCGGTGCTCGCGGATCTCCTGCAGGACGCGTCGCGCAAGGGGACGCTCGCGTGGGAGTGGGCGGATCCGCGGCCGAGCTGAGCGCGCCGAGCGTTCCAGTCCTCCCGTGAACGAGCCCGCGCCCGAGCCCGAGCGCGGGGACCAGCCGGCGCGGGAGCTCGATCAGCCCTTCCGCGCCGCCGCACGCCGGGCCGCGCGCGCTTCCTTCTCCGCGCGACGCCTCGCCAGGAACCCCTCGGGACGCGGGGCCTCGGGCCTCTTCTGCGCCGACGCCTGAGGCCTGGAGCCTGGAGCCTTCTCGCGGTGGCCGGCGGCGCTGCGCGTGCCGCTCGGGGCCAAGGTCCAGTGGAACAGGCGCTTCACCACGAGCGTCGCGTACGCGCCGGGCGGCAGCGTGAACGCGACGTTGACGCGGTGGCGCCCGCGGTTGAGCTCGTCGGCCTGGGGCTCGCCGACGGCCAGCTTCCCGGGCTGCACCAGGAGCGGGCGGTCCTCGGGATCGAAGTGGATCTCGGGCGTGCCGGGGACGGCGAGATCGGCGAGCCCCATGTCCTCGCGGCCGAGCACCGAGAGCGCGGCCCGCTCGACCGCCGGATCGTCGAAGCGCGTCGCGGGGGAGAGGAGGGGGAACGTGCGCGCGGCGAGGAGGCGCGCCGCCGCGGCGTCGAGCTCGCGCGGGAAGAGGAGCGTCCCGGCCTGGTACCGGATCGAGGTGAGGCGCGCGATCCCGACCACCTCGCGGAGGTAGGCCTTCACGCCCTCGTTCCAGAGCCAGCTCTGGTACGCGAACACCTGGAGCGCGCGCCAGCGGGGCTCGGTCCGGAGCATCGCCCCGCGGTGATCGTCCGGGTGGCTCCGGAGGTGGCGCACCACGGCCTCGTACCGCTCGGCGCCCGGGTGCGGGTTCCGCCGGTCCCACTGTCCCCAGTGGGCGCGCCAGAACTCCTTCACCTTCGCGTCTCCCGACTGGTCGAGGGTGCTCGGCCGGGCGAGCACGTTGCGGAGCGCGGCCTCGAAGTCGCCGCGCATGAGGTCCTTCACGATGAACCCCTGCCCGTGCTTCAGCGCCCCGAACCGCTGGGAGTCGAAGTAGTTCACGACGCCGAGCCTGCGCACCTCGGCGACGGCTGCGGGCAGGCGCGCGAGGTCGTCGGGCGAGAGGTCCCGGACGGTGACCGCGAACCGGTTGGAGGTGGTGTTCTCGGCCGAGAGGGGGCGCGCCGTCCGGCCGAGCGGCTTGAGCCGGAGATCCGGGTCCTGCAGGTCGATCTGGCGCTTCTCGACGGCGACGAGCTGCGTCGTGCGCCCCTGCTTGTCCTTGAGCCCGCAGTACGAGACGGCGGCCCGCGGGATCTTGAACCGCGCGCAGATGCGCTCCACCGCCTCGAAGGTGGAGAGCTTCTGCTTGTCCATGAGGTAGACGAAGTGGGCGCCGCGCGGGTCTTCGTCGAAGCGCCAGGACTCCGTAACCTGGAAGTCCTCGGGCCGCTGCTTGAGCTTCATGCGCGCCTCACCTAGCACGTCGGACCGGCGCGCGCCGCATTTCCCGTGAACGAGCCCGCGCGCGCTCCCGAGCCCGGGAGGAGCGCGCGCGCGGCGAGCGGGCACCCGTTCAGACCTCCGGCGCGGGCGCGGGCTCGGGCGCGTTCACGGGGCGGGAGGAGGCGGGGCGCCGCGCTCCCGGTAGAACAGCACGATCGTCAGGCAGTGAAACTCGTCGTCGCTCGACTGCGTCACGACCCGATCGACGATCTCGAGATCCGCGTTGGATCGCAGCCAGCGGGTGATGGTCTCGCCGAGCTCCTCGCGCTCCCTCGCCTTGGTGGCCGAGAAGACCTTCACCCCCGTGAAGCTCATCGCGCTCACCGTCGCCTCCTCACACACACCGTGCACGCGCGTAGACCCAATGGAGTATGGCTCGGCCCCGAGCGCCCTGTCAAACAAGCGGCGCCGTAAGCATCGGTATCGGCTCGCACTTTTCTGGGAGGGTGGGGGAGGGGGTCCTGGCCGACGCCTCGCGCCCTTCCTACATTCCACTTGACCGGAAGGTGCGAGGACCACCGACATGGCGGGGAAGAGCGGGAAGAAGTCGTTCGCGGTCGACTTCATCAATCAGATAAGGACGATGGACTCGGGCGAGCTGAACGCGCTCATCACGCGCGAGGCCGGAGAGGAGCTCGCCCAGTTCTTCCTCCACTACAGCGCGAACCTCATCTCCCGGGATCCGGAGCGGGTGATCGAGAACACCTCCAGCCTCATGCTGATGGGATATCTCATCCGCGCCGCCGAGGACCGCCGGCCGAAGCTCTCGCCGGTTCCGCTCCAGGCGTAGCCGATCCCGTCCGCTTCAAAACGGGCAGGGCGCGTGTTAAAGCCGGGGCCAGTTCACGCCCCGGGAACCGCCCATGCTCATCGACCTGCACGTCCACTCGAACCACACACGCGGCTGCACGTCGCCGATCCGTGACGTCGTGCGGCGCGCCCGCGAGGTCGGCCTCGACGGGGTGGTCCTCACCGACCTCAACACGCTCGAGGGGCTGGCGGAGATCCGGGAGGCCGCGCAGGCGGAGGGGTTCCTCGCGCTCTGCGGCGTCGAGGTCGCGACCGACCGCGGCCACTACCTGTGCTTCTTCCCGGACCCGGCGCGCGTCCCCGCGCCCGCGCAGATGTTCGGCTCGGCGACGCCGTGGCCCGTGCGCGAGGTGCTCGCGAAGGTGCGCGAGCTGGGCGGAGTCGCCGTCGCGGCGCACCCGTACGACAAGAGCATCGAGCGGCCGAGCGGGGACGTGATCTTCACGCTCGACGGCCTCGCGGCGGTCGAGGGGCTGAACGCGATGCGCAAGAGCGCGACCAACGACCTCGCCATGGAGGCGGCCGATCACATGAACCTGCCGTGCACCGGCGCGTCCGGCGCGCACGACCTCGCGGGGATCGGGAAGGCGGCGACGCTCTTCCGGGAGCCGGTCGCGTCCGAGGCGGACCTCGTCGCGCAGCTCAAGGCCGGGACGATCTTCGCAGTGGCCATCGGCGTGACGCCCGGCGCCGCCGACGGGCCGGAGCCGTTCCGCGACCGCCCGGAGCGCCGCGACCGGCGCGACGGCGGCGGCCGCGGGGGTGAGCGGCGCCACGATCGCGGCGGCCGGCGCGGCGGGCGAGATCGGCGTTAGGGCCGGTCGACGCGCTCCACGCGATCGTCCCGCAGCAGCACGCGCCGCGAACCCCAGGACCACTCCTCGGTCCCCGCCGGCCGATCCACGCGCTTGCGGTCGGGCAGCCCCCACGCCATCTCGAGCGCGCGCGCGCTCATCCCGGGCGCCGCCTCCTTGCGCAGGACGCGCTCGCGGACGTCCGCCGGCAGGGCGGCGAGCGCAGGGCGGGGATCCTCCGCGGCGAGGTACCGCTCCAGCTCGGCGCGGACGTCCTCGGCCGACTTCACCTCGCGTGGCAACACGACGATGACGGGCCTGGGCTCGCCCTCGAGGGCCAGGTACACCCACGCGTGGAACCGCGGCGTCACGAGCACGCGCTGCGCCATCGTGAACGTCTCCGGGAACTCGATCCGCTGGATGCGCACGGGCGTCCCCGGCGGCAGCACGCGCTCGAACGGCGGCGGGCGGATCGGCTTCCCACGCGGCGTATCGACGAGGTCGATCTCCTCGGCGGGCCGGTCGGAGAGGAACAGCTTGTCGGTGTCGTCCCAGAGCGGCCCGACCCAGCACGCCACCCGCAGGAAGCGGGGCGGACCGCCGGCGAGCTCGCGCTGCGAGCGGACCTGCTCGCCCTCGGGGATGTGGATGTCGGGGGTCGCGCAGGCGAGCGCGAGGAGGGGAACGAGGAGCGCGTGACGCTGGGTCATCCCCCTTCTTTAGCATTCCTGCCGGGGGCCAGCGACGGATGGCTGGCGTCCCCGCTCGCGCCCCGCCCGCGCGGCCGAGCACGGGTACGCCCGGACGCCTACTTCCGCTCGGCCTGCTTGCCTTCCTCGATGAGCTCGCGCACCCGCTGCCCGCCCTTGTGGCCGAGCTCCGCGTAGCCCTTCGAGCCCAGCTGCTCCTTGCGGGCCTCGCCCCCCAGGCGACCTGCCTCGCGCACGGTGAGCTCTCCGGTCCTGCGTCGCTTGTCCTTCTCAGCCATGTCTCGACTCCTGGTGGAATTGTTTGGCCCGCCTGGCGAATCTGAGCGCCCCTCGAAGGAGTGGCAAGGGTGGGGGGCCGGGTGATCGCACGGGGGCTGCGCCCCCGCCCCGCCGCGCGAGCATTTCGGATTCACGCTCGGCCGTTTAGAGTCACTCCATGGGCCTCGGAGAGAACGCTCGGCAGGTGCTGGCGCGACGCTACCTCCTCCGCGACGCGGGCGGCGCGCCCGTGGAGACGCCGGAGGGCATGTTCCACCGCGTCGCGGTCGCCGTCGCGCAGGCCGAGCGCGAGGACGCGCGGACCGCGTGGGCCGAGCGGTTCGAGGCCCGGCTCGCCGCGCTCGAGTTCCTCCCCAACTCCCCGACGCTCATGAACGCCGGGCGCCCCGGCGGACAGCTCGCCGCCTGCTTCGTCCTCCCCGTGGAGGACGACCTCGGCGCGATCTTCGACGCGCTCAAGTGGGCCGCGCTCATCCATCAGTCGGGCGGCGGCACGGGCTTCTCGTTCGCGAAGCTGCGGCCGCGCGGCGACGTGGTGAAGACCACGCACGGCGTCGCGAGCGGGCCGGTCTCGTTCATGCGCGTGTACGACGGCGCGACCGAGATCATCAAGCAGGGCGGTGTGCGCCGCGGCGCCAACATGGCGGTGCTCGCGGCCGACCACCCGGACGTGCTCGAGTTCGTCGAGGCGAAGCTCGGCCCGGGGCTGGAGAACTTCAACGTCTCGGTCGCCGCGCCCGACGCCCTGTTCCAGGCCGCCGCGCGCGGCGCGCCGTGGCCGCTCCGGCACCCGAAGAGCGGCGAGGTGCTGCGGGAGATCTCCGCGGCCGCGCTGCTCGATCGGATCGCGCGCGCCGCGTGGGCGTCGGGCGAGCCCGGCCTCGTCTTCCTGGATCGCGTCGAGGCGGCGAACCCGACGCCCGACCACGGCCGGTTCGAGGCGGTGAACCCGTGCGGCGAGCAGCCCCTCCTGCCGTTCGAGGCCTGCACCCTCGGGTCGGTCAACCTCTCGCGGTTCGTGCGCGGCGCGACGGTGGACTGGGACGGGCTGGCGCGCTGCGTGGAGGAGGGGGTCCGCTTCCTCGACGACGTGCTCGACGTGAACACCTGGCCGCTGCCGCAGATCGCGGCGATCTCCCGCCGCAACCGGAAGATCGGCCTCGGCGTCATGGGCTGGGCCGATCTGCTGCTCCGGCTCGGGATCCCGTACGACGCGCCCGAGGCGGTGGCCCTGGGCGGCGAGGTGATGTCGCACGTGCAGCGGTTCGCGCACCGTGCCAGCGAGGCGCTCGCGGCGGAGCGCGGCGCGTTCCCCGGCTTCGCGACGAGCGC
>DASPMI010000180.1:0-9546 GCA_035627135.1 Anaeromyxobacter sp.
GTTGAAGATCCCGTACCGGTAGCCCATGAAGAACTGCCAGGCGTTCCCCATGGTGTACGTGCCGAGCTGCGTGTAGTTCACGCCGTCGGTGCTGTACGAGAAGCGCCCTTGCCTGCCGGTGCCCGGGCGGATGTCGGCGGCCAGCCGCAGCCAGATCCTCCCGCCGGAGACGGGCGCGCTCGTCACCTCGGTCCCCGTCGAGACGGTGGCCCAGCTGCCGTTCATGTTGAGGTTGTTGACGAAGGCGACGCGGGTCGCGCCGGCGTCCCGCCGGACGCCCACCCAGGCGGACAGGTCGCGGAACAGCGCGAGCCCGGCGCGATCGCCGTCGCGCATCCCGGAGTAGTTGAGCACGATCGTCGCCGTGGACGTCGGGCCCAGGATCCGGTGCGTCAGCGTGTTGCGCGCCTGGTACAGGTCGTTCGTCACCGTCGCCGTCTGCAGCCGCAGCCCGCTCCCGACCGACCAGCGGGTGTTGTCCGGGTTGTGGTTCCACTCCCACTCCGGGCCGAGCGCCGTCCCGGTGAAGGTGTCGGTGCCGGTCGGCGGCTTCACCGCGCGCGGCGGCAGAGGGAGGTTCGGGCGCGGATAGGTCGCGCCCCAGGCGCCGTTGACCGTCCGGATGACCGGCCAGTCCGAGACCCAGTCGATCGGCGCGAGCACCGGGACGCGGCCGCCCGGGTATGCGTCGATGAACGCCATGTAGTACCAGTCGCCGTTCTGCGTCTGGACCATGCCGCCCTGGTGCGGGACCCCGGAGCCCGGGACGGGCGTGCCCATGTTGAGCAGCACCTGCTGGATCGTGTACGGGCCCGACGGGCTCGTGGAGCGGAGCACGTACTGCCCGTTGGCCGGCCGCGTAAGCCAGATGTAGTAGAAGCCGTTCCGCTTGTAGAACCGGGCGCCCTCGAGCGTCCCGATGCTCGACGGCGTCGTGAACACCTGCTGCGAGCGCACCTGGCTGAACCCGTCGGCGGAGAGGTCCTCCCACAGGACCGGGTTGGTGAAGGTGGACGGCTGAGGTCCGCCCTGCGAGCTGCCGCCGGTGACCGTGATGCCGCAGATCTTCGGGTTGTCGGGGCCGCCCGCACGGGTGAACTGGATCACGACCTGGCCGCTCGCGTTCGCCGTCGTCTGGAACGTCCGGGCGATGGCCCGGTTGGCGCCGCCGGCGGCCGCGAAGATGTCGAAGGCGGTCAGCACCGTCGCGCCGTTGATGGCGACGTTGAACGTCCGCTGCCCCGCGGCCGTCCAGTAGCTCTCCTGGAAGTAGAGCGTGACCGTCTGCGCGCTCCCGGGCGTGCGGTTCGGGATCGTGTAGGTGAACTCGCCGTACCGCTCGGTCTGGAAGACGGCCTGCGGCGGCACGGGGGAGGGCACGAGGGAGGTGTCGATGGTGTTCGTGGTCGAGTACGTGCTCCCGCCGGAGAAGGAGGCGTCCGCGACGAAGCTCCCGCTCGCCTACGTGTTTCCGCCGGAGAAGGAGGAGTCGGCGCCGAAGCTGCCGGTCGCCGTGCCGCCCGCGTTGATGGAGACGGTGCTGCCCGACGGCGTTCGCGGCCCCGTCCTCCAGGGGCTCGCCGCCGTCCATCTCGGGGCCGCACGCAGTCAAGGTCGCGGCGAGCAGGGTCACGGCCAGAACAGGTCTGCGGGTCACGGAGTCCTCCTCGGCGGCACGGACCGCCTCTGGACAGATCGCGAGGGATCGAGCGCCAGGCCACGGGCTGCAGGCGCGGAAAGGGTCCACCACGGGTCAATGCCTCGCTTCACCGCCTCGCGAAGCGTGTGAGCGTTCACATTCGCGTTTCTTCGGCCTATCGCACGCGGCGAACTTCGCGGTCAACTCCCCCATCCAAACCGCTCGCGAACCCCCTGCCGCGAAGCGCGAATTTTTCGTCCGGACCACGATCGAGCGCTCTCCGCCGGCGCGCCCCGGAACGCGTTTGCCGCCGACCCCGGGAGGCGCTACATCGCTCCGAAGCACGTCAGCCCGGGAGCGCCGGCGTTGGACCTCTACCAGCTCAAGACGTTCGTGGCGGTCGCGCGCGAAGGCAGCATCACGCGCGCCGCCGAGGTCGTGCATTTGAGCCAGCCTGCCGTGAGCGCACACGTGAAGGAGCTCGAGGACGCGCTCGGCCTGACGCTGTTCGAGCGCACCTCGCGGGGCATGAGCCTGACCGCGGACGGGCGCCGTCTCCTCGCGAAGGCGGAGCAGACGCTGGCGGCGCACCAGGAGTTGATGGCGGAAGCCGCGCGCAGCCGAGGGACGCTCACGGGCAGGCTGCGCCTCGGCGCAGGCACCAACTCGGACCACGCGGTCATCGGTCGCCTCCTCACCACGATGGCCGAGCGCCATCCCGACGTCGAGGTCACGCTCAAGCACGCGCGTTCGGCGGAGATCCTCGCGGGGCTGCGCAACGACACGCTCGACGCGGGCGTCTACAACGAGGGCGGCGACGCCGACCGCGACCTGGCCACGATCGAGGTCTCGCGGTTCGAGGTCTTCCTGGTGGCCGCGAAGGGGATGTTCGACGCGTCGGAGCCGCTCGACTGGAAGGCGCTGGCGGCCGCGGCGTGGATCTACCCGCCCGCTGCGGCGTGCTGCGGACGCGCCGCCGAGGGCCTGTTCCGGGCCCGCCAGATCCGCCCCGCGCGCGTCATCGGCGTCGACACGCAGCCGATGATCCGGACGCTCGTCGCGAGCGGCCTCGGCGTCGGGCTCCTGCACGCCCCCGCCGCGGACGAGGCGCGGCGCGCGGGCGAGGTCGAGCTGCTCTGCGCAGCGGAGGCGCCGGTGCGGGTGCTGTTCGCGCACCTCGCCCGCCGGAAGGAGGACCCCGTGCTCTCCGCGGCGGCGTCGATCATCCGGGCCGGGCGGCGACCGTAGCCGGGGCGGCCTCCCGGGATGTCGCAGGCCGCGGCCATCCACATGCCGCTCAGCGCCGCGAGGACGCCGGCCGAAGCGAGCACGCGCCCGGCGCGGCGGTGCCAGTGCGGCCACCGGCGGCGCACGCCGGCGGAGAACTGGAACGCGCCCAGCAGGCTGTAGAGCGTCGCCAGGCACGGCGCGCGCGCTCATGGCGCGGTCACCCGGGCCGCGAGGTAGAGGCCGACGCCGAAGATGGTGTGCGTGGCGAGGCTCTTCACGGAGTTGAACAGCGGCTTCGGCGTCTTCCGCGAAGCGATCCCCGCGCCGAGCGCCGGCTGCAGGACGAGCAGGGGCGCCGCCACGGTGACGACGCCGACGAGCAGCGGCGGCCCGATGGTCGGCGCGTGCGTCCACTCGAGGCCGAAGAGCGCGAGCAGCACTCCGGCGAACGAGACGCCGATCACGTAGTGCGTGGCCCAGCCGAGCGCCCGCTCGCCCGGGACCGGCGCCGTCCGCGCGATGCTCTCGTGGACGAAGCGGCCCCTGGGGAGGTGACCGATCCAGCGACCGAGCATCGCGAAGTCGAGCGAGGGGATCCCGAACCGCCGGAGCAGGGCTGCCCAGGCGTCCATCACCAGGGTGGCGCCGGCGCCGATGACGATGGTGCGTACGATGAATTCCATGCGGTGACGAGTAGCGCTGGAGCGGGGCGCCCGGAACTCGCGTCTTTGGAGGGCTGCCCTCGGCGGCGCCGAGGGCCTCATCGGGGTGCTCACGCTCCTCGTCCACCGCGAGGAGCGCTGAGCCCGCCCGCGTCACGTCGCGCCTTGGCCGTCCACCCGCACCGCCCTCAGCACGTGATCTCCCTCCGTCACGGGCCCGTGCAGGTCGACGACCCCGACCTCCTCGAACCGTGCGGCGGCGGCCGCTTCGACCAGCTCGCTCGCCTCGTGATGGTGGAACCCGTGCTGGGTGATGCCGCCGAACGAGCGGAGCTTTCCTGGTCCGGAGAAGCCGACCGACAGCAGCCCGCCGGGCCGGAGCACCCTGTGCAGCTCCGAGAAGGCGCGGCCGAGGTCGGGCCAGAAGTAGACCGTGTTGGTGGACGCCACAACGTCGAACGTCGCATCCGGGAACGGAAGCGACTCGACGCCCCCGAGCTCGAGGCGGAGCTCCGACCCCGGCAACCTGGCTCGCCGCTTCTGCATCCACGCGACCGAGACCTCCGACGGATCGACGCCGGCGAGCACCCGCACCCCGCGCCGGTAGGCCAGCTCGAGCAGGATTCCACCCCCGAACCCGACGTCGAGGAGCGCGCATCCGGGAGGGAAGTCGATGCCCTCCAGCGTCGCCTCGACGAGCGCCCGGTTCCCCCGGTTGAGGATCCGCGTCATGACCGTCCGGCCGAACCACCCGCTCGGGCGGGCCAGCTGCCGGGCGACTGCGCTCGCGACGGGGTAGAGCAGGCGGAGCAGCGCGGCGCTGCGCATCGAGGGTCCTCCCGGAGGATGCGCACGCTCGCATCCCCCGCCGCGCGCGTCAACGCCGAGCGGCGGACCCGCGACGCTGGCCCGGGCGGGCGCGCACCCGCAGCGCCTCGGCGATCTGGTAGCGTGCGCACCGCACCCGCGAGGCCCCATGAGCAAGGCGACCCACCCCGAGATCCTCACGTCCCACCTCGGCTACTTCTGCGACGCGCCCAAGACCTGCCTGCTGCGCAAGGACCGCGTCCACCACCCGGCGCTGACGGCGTTCCAGGTCCAGTGCATCGAGAACAACTGGCCCCATCCGAACTCCGAGGCCTGGGAGGTCGTCGCGACGATCGCGGCGCGCGAGGTGGACTCACCGCTCGGCGCCTACCTGGTCGGCGACTTCGGCGCGGTGCGGCGGCCGGGCGTCTACCGCGTCGTCGCCGTGGTCGAGGGCGATCTCGACCCGACCGACTACTCGTACCCGTTCCTCGTCCACGACGAGGCCCTCTCGCTCCTGCCGCGCGCCTTCCTCGACTACCTCCGCGCGCAACGGTGCGGCGAGGCGGTCGCGGGGTATCACGGTCCGTGTCACCTCGACGACGGCGTACGCTCGGACGACGGGCGCCCCGTGGACGCGACCGGCGGCTGGCACGACGCGGGCGACTGCCGGAAGTGGCTGGCCTTCACCACGCTCCCGCTCGGCGGCCTCCGCCGCCTGCTCGCCGAGCGGCTCGCCCGCGGGGAGCCGGAGCTGGCGCGCGGGTGCGTGGACGAGCTCGCCCACGGCCTCGCCTTCATCCTCAAGGTGCAGGACCCGGACACGGGGATGATCTGGGAGGACGTGGGCGGCGGCGCGGTGATCGACCCGACGCGGCCCTGGTGGTTCGAGAACTTCTCCGGCTGCGCCGCCTCCAACCAGGACAACCGGTTCACCGACAACAGGCCGGGGAGCGGCGACGAGCGGCTCGTCCGCGTGACGTACAACCCGGTGGTGCAGTGGATCAACGTCACGTTCCTCGCCGCGGGCGCCGGCGCCGTCGAGGCCGCGCACCCGGACCTCGCCCTCCGCGCGCGCGCGGCGGCCCTCCGCTGCGCGGCCTTCATGGAGCGCCCGGACCGGTCGCGGTTCCGCCCGAAGGACGTCGCCGTCCCCGACGACCTCGAGGAGCGGACGCTCTGCCTCGCCTGGAAGCTCTCCGCGCTCGTGGCGCTCGCGGGCGTGGAGGGCGGCGTCGCTGGGCCGTGGGGCGCGCGGCTTGCGTCGGCGGTTCCCGAGCTCATGGGCCGGCAGGAGAGGGGCGCCGGCACGCCGTCCGGATACTTCTACGATACCGCCGCGCGGACCGAGGCCTATGCCTCGGTCGTCTACGCGGCGCAGCCCGCCATCGCGCTCCTCGATCTGGTCGAGGCGTTCCCGGACACGGCGCTCGCGGCCCCCGCGCGCGAGGCGCTGGCGCGGTACTTCGACGGCTTCGTGGTCCCGCTGGCGGGCGCGTCGCCGTTCGGGATCGTCCCCTCCGGCTTCTACCCGCAGGCCGCGCGCGACGCGCGCCTCGCGGCCGGGAGCCGGGACGTGTTCCACGCCTTCGGAAGCCCTGGCTCGGCATCCGACCCCGCGCACTGGTATCGCTTCTTCCTGCCGGCGGACACGAAGCACGCGATGAACATCGGGACGAACGGGCACGTCGCCTCGCACGCGCACGCGCTCGCGCAGGCGTCCAAGGTGCTCGGGGAGCGGCGGTACCTCGAGGTCGCCCTCCGCCAGCTCGAGTGGATCGGCGGCGCGAACCCGTTCGGCGCCTGCCTCGTGAACGGCTTCGGGTTCGGGAACCCCGTCCCCCACAGCCGCTTCCTCGGCGCGATCCGCGGCGGCATCTACAACGGCTGCGCCGGGGACGTCTGGGACCGGCCCCTCCTCGACGTGGAGGGCAAGCTGGACTGGCGCACGACGGAGTTCTGGAGCGTGCCGCTCGCCGGGGTCATGTCCGCGCTCGCCTACGTCCTGCCGGGCGAGGTGAGGCCGGAGGCGAGGATCGGGCGGAGGTGACGGACGGCCGCCCGCGCGCGCTGCCGTCCCACGTGGGACGCGGCTCGACCCTGGGTGCCGGCACGATCCCGTGTCACGATGGGTGCGATGTCGCACGCAGCCCATCGTGAACGGACGTCCGAGCGACAAGGGGAGAACCGCGCATGAAGAACGTGAGCTTCGCTGCTTGTCTCGTCGTGGTCGCAGGGCTCGTCACCTCGACGCCGGCGGACGCCGCCCCGCGCGTCCAGCTCCGCGTGGCGACGCCCTTCGCCTCCGGCCACATCCTCGCGGACACGGCGTACAAGTTCGAGGAGGTCCTGGAGTGCTGGTCGCGCGGCCAGATCGACGTCACGGTCTCGACCGCCGTGATGAACGAGCAGGCCATCGACCCCGCGATGACGAGCTGCGACGCGACGGCGCGCGTGGCCGACATCATGCTGACCGGGGGGCAGCCGCTCCAGGACTGGGCGCCGAGGTACTTCTTCTTCAACGGTCCCTACGTCATCGCCGACTACGATCACTTCCAGCGCGTCTGGGAGAGCGACCTCGGCGACGAGGCGCGGCAGCTCATCCGCGCCAACGCGAACCTGGTCTCGCTCGGCACGGTGTACCGCGGCTTCCGCCAGTTCACCTCCAACGCGCCGATCACCGGTCCCGCCGACCTCGTCGGCCTGAAGCTGCGGCTCCCGTCCGTGCCGGACTGGGTCGCGGTCTGGAGGTCGCTCGGCGTCGAGCAGGTGATCGTGCCGCTGCCCGGCATCTACGCGGCGCTCGCGGACGGGACGGCCGAGGCCTCCGAGGGCGACCTCACGCAGATCAGCAGCCTCAAGCTGAAGGAGGTGCAGTCGCACCTCAGCCTCACCAGCCACCTCGTCGGCTTCGGCATGGTCCTCGGGAACGAGTGCTTCCTCGAGGACCTCAACCCGGCCGATCGATTCCGCGTGCGCATGGCGATGGCGTACGCCACGGAGTGGGCCACGCAGAAGACCAGGGATCAGGAATCCGCGCTGCGCGCGGCGCTGCAGGCAGCGCCGAACGGCATGACCGTCGTGACGCCCGACGCGGCCGCGATCCGCGCCGCGGCGAAGCCCGCCATCGACGCCCTGTTCGCCACCAAATGGACCGTGACCACCTGGGAGGAAGTGCTCTCGAAGTAGGCGCGGGCACGTTGCCGTGCGCCGACGGGTGAGCTCGGCGCCAGACCCGGCGCCGAGCTCGAGCCGCGGCTCGCGCGCGCGTACCCCGGAATCCCCACATCACCCGACACCGGGAACCCGTAAGGAGGTGCATACCCTTGCGGGCCTGACTCTCACGTGTCAGGCTGCCCACCCCACGACCGCTCCATCGGCCCGCTCTGCGGGCTCCCTCGCAGGAGACTCCTATGCACAGGTTCGCCCGAGTCGTCGCCACCCTCGCAGTCGTCCTGCTCGGCGGCTGCAAGTCGCAGAAGGCGTCCGAGCCCACGACCGTGAAGCTCGGCGTGTTCGAGCCGATGACCGGCGCCAACGCCGCCGGGGGCGCGATGGAGGTGGAGGGCATCAAGCTCGCCCACGCCATGTTTCCGACCGTGAAGGTGGGCGACAAGGAGCTGAAGGTCGAGCTCGTCCTCGTCGACAACAAGTCGGACAAGGTCGAGGCCGCGAACGCGGCGCAGCGGCTCGTGGACCAGGAGAAGGTCACCGCGGTCCTCGGCTCCTGGGGGTCGTCGCTCTCCATGGCGGCCGGCCCGATCGTGAAGGAGAAGCAGATCCCCGCGGTCGCCATGTCGGCGACCAACCCGCTCGTCACGAAGGGCAACGACTACTACTTCCGCGTCTGCTTCATCGACCCGTTCCAGGGCACGGTGATGGCGAACTACGCGGCGAAGGAGCTGCAGGCGAAGAAGGCGGTCATCGTCCGCGAGGTCTCGAACGACTACTCCGTCGGCCTGGCCCGCTTCTTCGCCGATCAGTTCAAGAAGCTCACCGGCGACGAGGCCGCCATCCTCTCCGAGCTCAACTACAACACGGGCGATCAGGACTTCACGGCGCAGCTCACGACGCTCAAGGCGATGAAGCCCGACGTCATCTTCGCGCCGGGCAACTACACGGAGAGCGCGCTCCTCATCAAGCAGGCGCGGGAGCTCGGCATCACGGCGCCGTTCCTCGGGGGCGACACCTGGGAGGCGACGGAGTTCCTCGACGTGGGCAAGGACGCGGTCGAGGGCGCCGTGCTCTCGACGTTCTTCGCGACCGAGGTGCCGATCACCGAGACGTCGAAGACGTTCCTCGACGCCTACCGCAAGCAGTACTCGAAGGAGCCGGCCGCGGTGACCGCCCTCGGCTTCGACGGCTACCTCGTCGTGCGCGCGGCCATCGAGAAGGCCGGCACGCTGGAGGGCCCGAAGCTCCGCGACGCGCTCGCCAGCACCTCGGCCTTCCCCGGGGCCGCCGGCCTCATCACGTTCGACGCGAACCGCGACGCGACCAAGAGCGCGGTCATCAAGGTCGTCAAGGGCGGCAAGTTCACGTACCTGACGACGGTCCAGCCCTGACCTGACAGCCTGCCGGCGGCCCGGGGCGTCTGCCCCGGCGCCGCCCCCGGCGCGCCATGACGCTGCCCCTCTTCCTGCAGCACCTCGCGAACGCGCTGTCGCTCGGCAGCCTCTACGCGCTCATCGCCATCGGCTACACGATGGTGTACGGCATCCTGCGCCTCATCAACTTCGCGCACGGCGACGTCTTCATGCTGGGGGCGTACGTCGCGTTCTACGGCGCGGCGGTGTTCCTCCTGCCCTGGTGGGCGACGGTCCTCATCGCGCTCTTCGTCACGGCCGCGTTCGGCGTGGGCCTCGAGCGGATCGCCTATCGGCCGCTGCGCGACTCGCCGCGCATCTCGGTGATGATCAGCGCCATCGGCGCGTCGTTCCTCATCGAGAACGTGGGGATCGTGCTGTTCGGCGGCCGCCCGAAGGGCGTGACGGTGCCGGACGTGATGAACGTGAGGCTGGAGCTGGGCGGCGTCTCCGTGATGTCGGTGAGCGTCGTCATCCCGCTCATCACCTTCGCCGTGCTCGCGGCGCTGGTCTTCGTCGTGCAGAAGACCCGGACCGGCATGGCGATGCGCGCCGTCTCGACGGACCTCGACGCCGCGCGCCTGCAGGCCATCGACGTGAACCGGATCATCTCCTTCACGTT
>DASPMI010000181.1:0-3495 GCA_035627135.1 Anaeromyxobacter sp.
GCCGGCGGACGCCCGGGCCGACGGGGCCCGCGATGCGCATCCGTCCCGCATGAGACGCGCGATCTGGATGGCGGCGCTGGCCCTCGTGCCGGCGATGGCGGTGGCGCAGGGGACGGGGACCGGGGCGCAGCCCAACACGGCGCCGGGGACGGTGCCGAACACGACGCCGGGCACGCAACCCAACACGGCGCCCGGCACGATCCCGAACACCACGCCCGGCACGGGCCTCGGCGGCGCCGGGACGGGCGCCGGCGCCGGGACGGCGGGAACGCTCGAGGAGTGCCCGCCGGGCACGGTCCCGGACACGAGCCCGGGCGCCACGGTCTCGGGGACCCGCCGGTGCGTCCCCATCGGCTCGACGTCCCAGTCGACGTCCGGGACGGGAGCCGGTGCGGGGACGACGACGGGCACGGACCTCGGCGGCGGCATGCTCGGCGGGCCGAACGCGCCGGGCGCGAGCGGCGGCGCAGGCACCGGCGCGACGCCCGGCACACCGGGCTCGGCCACCTCGCCGACGACGCCGGGGACGCCGCTCGGCGGTCCGGGCACCGGCGGCGCGCAGCAGGTGACGCCTTCGCCGGGCGGGAGCCCCTGAGCTCCCGCGCTCCATCCCGCTCGCCCTGAGCCTGTCGAGGGGCGAACGGGCTCGCGCGTGCGCTCAGTGGCCGGTCGCTGCGTCGCCCGGGTCTTCGCTCTCCCCGTCCGCTCGAGCGGCATCGACTCACCCGCTCGCCACCGCCGCCAGCAGCGCGTCGATCGACGGCGGCTTGGCGACGTGCGCGTCGAACCCGGCGCGCACCGCGCGCTCGCGGTCCTCGGGCTGGGCGTAGCCGCTGACGGCGATGAGCCGCGTCGCGCGGAGCGCCTCGTCCCCGCGGATCGTCCGGGCGATCTGGTAGCCGTCCAGGTCCGGCAGCCCGAGGTCGCACAGGATCACGGAGGGTCTCAGCTCGCGGGCCTTCGCGATCCCCGCGGTCCCGCTCGTCGCGACCTCGACGCGGTAGCCCTCGAGCGCCAGCACGTCGGCGAGGGAGGAGGCGGCGTCGAGGTTGTCCTCCACCACGAGGATCCTTGCGCCGGCGTCGCCCCGGCCGGTGGGGCGCGGCGGAGGTGCCGGTGCGGCGTGATCGATCCGGGCCGCCAGCGGGAGCGTGAGCACGAACTCGGCGCCCCGACCGAGGCCCTCGCTGTGGGCGCGCACGGTCCCGCCGCTCCGCTCGACGACGCCCTTCACGAGCGCGAGGCCCAGGCCGAGGCCGCCCTCCGTGCGCGCCAGCCCCTCCTCCGCCTGCACGAACGGCTCGAAGACGAGCGGGAGGAGCTCGGGGCGGATGCCGACGCCGTCGTCCCGGACCCCGATCTCGACGCGACCGTCGGGCGCGCGGAGCCGGACCTCGACCGTGCCGCCCTCGCGCGTGAACTTGGAGGCGTTATGGAGCAGGTTGCCGATCGCCTGCGCGAACCGGACCTCGTCCGTCTCGACCGGCGCGGGGTCGGACGCGTCGACGCGCAGCGCGACGCCGCGCGCCTCGAACGTCGCCCGGTGGTCCTCGCAGAGCCTGCGCACCACCTCCCGCGCGTCGAACCGCTCCGGCCGGAGCTCGAACTTCCCGCGCGAGATGCGCGTCACGTCGAGGAGGTCGTCCACCATGCGCGCGAGGTGGCGCGTCTGGCGCTCGATGATCTCCCGCGCGCGCGCGGACCGCTGCCGGTCCTCCGCCGCGTGGTCGAGCAGGTACAGGCTGTTCCGGATCGCCGCGAGCGGATTGCGGAGCTCGTGCGACAGGACGGCGATGAACTCGCCCTTCCGCGCGTCGGCCTGGTGCACCACGTCGAGGGCGCGCTCGAGCTCGGCGGTCCGATCGGCCACCCGCAGCTCCAGCTCGGCGTTGGCCCGCTCCAGGCGCCGCCGCGTCTCGGTCAGATCCTCGACGAGCACCTCGTTGGCGAAGCGCAGCCGGAGCGCCTGCTCGACCGTGCCGCCGAGCTGGCGCGCGATCGTGCCGACCGCGACACCGAACACGGACACCAGGAGAGCCATCGCGGCGTGGACGCGGTCGCCCTCGATCGCGAGGCGCACCACCATCGGCGCCAGCGCGGGCACGACGTAGAGGACGAACGCGGGCGGGTACGTGCAGTTGCTCGACGCCGCGCCGGCGGACATCCCTCCGAGGACGAACGCGAGGAAGAGCTGGTGGAGGGGAGCGCCGGGGACGTAGAAGGCGAGCGCCGCCGCCCCCCAGCCCGCGCCGGTGAGGAACGCCGCCACGGCGAAGCGTCGCGCCCACCGCGCAGCCTCCGCGGGGGACGGGGCGGCCCTCCCGTACGCGCGCACGAGCGCGATCCGCGCGGCCGCGAGCACCCACAGCCCGGCCACCCACGCGATCGACCGTGCAGGTGGGACGAGCCGCCAGAACACCGCGGCGACGAGCAGGGAATTGACCACGACCGTCGCCTGCGCGATCGGGGCGCGGGCGTACAGCATGGACACCTGCTCTGCGAGCACCCGGACGTCGACCGGGAGGGACCCGGCCGGACGGCCGTGCTGCTCCGAGGTCGCTGCGCCCGAGCGCTGGTCCACGCGGGGTGGAGTGTAGCGCGGAGGCGCCTCTCGGGCAGCACCTGGCGACGGGCTCGTCGCGGCCGGCCCCGGCGCGACTCAGACCGCGGCGCGCCCCACGAGCGCGCCCGCCAGCGGCCGCGCTCCGGCGCCGTCGATCTCCAGCCACTCCGCGTCCGTGACGCGGTTCCCGCGCGCCGACAGCACCCGGATCGACCCGAGGTGGCCGGTCGCGCCGGCGTTGAGCACGCGCAGCGGCCGGTCCGTGGCGGCGCCCAGGACGAGCTCGGCGGGCACGTGCCGGTGGCCGTGGAGGACCAGATCGCAGCGGCCCTGGATGCGCGCGAGGAGCGCGGCGCCGAGTGGGAGCTCCGTGACGTGCGGGAGGCCGAACAGGTCGGCGATCCGCTCGCCGAGCCCGTCGCCCGGGAGCGGCAGCAGGTGGTGGTGGAGGGCCAGCACGGTGAGTGCTCCCTCCGGTGCGGCCGCGAGCGCGGAGTCGACCGCGTTCAGGTCCGCAAGCGTGAGCAGGCCGTGGGCGGCCAGCAGGTGGCGATTGTGGGGGCCCGTGGAGTCGAGCCGCACGACGTGGAGCCCGGGGCTCTGCTCGACGGAGACCCTGGCGCCTCGCATGAACGCGTCGCCCGCGCCGTCGCCGAGGCGGTCGTGGTTGCCGGGGACGACCCAGAAGCGGCGGCGCGCGAGGAGCCGGCCGAACATGGCGCGGAACGTCTCCAGCTCCGCCGCCCGTCCACGGTTGGTGACGTCGCCGGTCAGCACGACGGCGCCGACGCCGGCGTCCTCGAGCGCCTCCGCCACGGACCGTGCGGCCTCGTCGGTCCGCGCGTCTCTGCCGATGTGGAGGTCCGACACGTGCGCGATGAGCAATCTGCCCTCCGGCCTTCCCCCGGCCCGCCCTGCGCCTGAATCTCATC
>DASPMI010000182.1:0-8063 GCA_035627135.1 Anaeromyxobacter sp.
CGTGGTGAGCGGGAGGCGCTGCCGCTGCGCGCTCGGGATGTCGTCGAACCCGGTGATGCTCACGTCGTGCGGGATGCGGAGCCCCGCGTCCGCGCAGGCGTCCATGGCCGCGATCGCCATGTCGTCGTTGGCCGCCACCACCGCGTCGAAGTCGAGCCCCTGCCCGTGCACCTGCCGGACCGCGGCGTAGACCCGGTCCGGGCGGAAGTCGCACGGCCGGATGAGGCGCGGGTCGATCGGGATCCCGTGCTGCTTGAGCGTCTCGCGGAAGATCCGCTCGCGCTCGGTGGTGTCGGGGTTCTGCTCGGTGCCGCCGATGAACATGAGCCGCTTGCGGCCATGGCGGATGAGCAGGTGCTCGACCAGATCTCGCATCCCGAGCTGACCCTCGGAGACCACCGACGGCATCGACGCGAGCGGGAACCCGACGGAGACCATCGGGAGCGGCGCGTAGCGCCGGCAGTGCTCCTCGAGCGGGCCCGCGCCGAGGTGCGTGGCGAGCGTCGTGGAGACGACCACCATGCCGTCCACGCTCTCCGGCGAGATGAGATCCCAGATCCGGTTGCGCTTCACCATCAGCGCCTCGGCCGGATCGAGGTTCCCGCCCACGAGGCTCACCAGGCTCGCCCCGGCCTCCTTGGCGGAGGACTCGAGCCCGGCCCAGATCGACCGCTGGAAGTCGTCGTCGACGTTGTCGATGAGGACCCCCACCACGGGCCGCGGCGGGCGCCCGGGCTTCGTCGGGGGCGGGTGGGTGCCGTTGGCTTCCATGGCGCCTCAGGACGGCTGGACGACCGCGGCGGTCAGCGCGGCGGCGACGCCCGCCAGCGCGCGCTCGACCTGGGCGCGCGACGCGGCGTCGAAGGTGGGATCCTCGTCGGCGGCGAGATCGAGCTGCTCCGCGAGGTACGCGGCGAGCGCCGGCTGCACCTCGCCGAGCGGCGGCGGCTCCTGCTCGAGATCGCGCAGGTCCCGGAACTCGACCGTGCCGAGCCGCTCGCCGAAGGCGTGGTCGAACATGGCCCACGCCTCGAACGCGAGGTCCTGCAGCGTGAGGATGGCGACGTCGCCGAGCGGCAGGCTCTCGAGCCAGGCGGCGAGGTCGGGCTGGACGTTCGTAAACCGGTCGCGGCGGCGCTGGAGGTCGCGCGGCGAGGCGTCGGCGAGGACGCGCCAGATCCCCTCGACGATCTCCGCGGCGAGCACGTCGCCGGGCTGGCTGCCGCGGTCCGGGAGCGGCTCCGGCGGCGGCTCGGCCCCTTGCGGCTCCGGCGCCGGCTCCGGGGCGAGCGAGGGCGCGTCGTCGTGGGAGCCGAGCCCCGCGGCGAGGCGGGCCCACAGGCCGAAGAGGTTGCCGTACAGCCGGCGCGCGTCGTCGGGCGTCGCGAACCGCGGCTCGTCGGGGAAGAGGCCGGGGATGACCGCCGAGCGGGGCTCGCCGGCGGCCTGCGCGCGACGGAACCGCTCCGCGACCTCGTCCGCGCCGTGCGGCGATCCCGCCTTCGCGAGGAGCGCCGTCAGCACCTCGGGGCCCTCGTAGACCGCCGGGATTGCGGGGTCGCCGCCCTGCCCGCGCCTGCGGCTCACGGGAGCCTCCGTTCCAGACGGGCCGCCGACCGAGGGGCGCCTGCGTGCGCGGAGCCGAGACCTGGCGAGGCGTCCGCGACTGCTTGGCAGAGGGCGGCGGGGGACATCCGGCGCTCAGTCTAGCCCTCTGCAAACGTTTTTGCTGCTCGGATCTGACGGGGCGTTGCCGCGCCGCAACTAGATGTCGTCGCCGAACGGCGGCAGGTCCTCGTCGTCGCCCCCGGGGGGCATGCCCTGGCGCGGGCCCCGCATGTTCCAGCGAGGACCGCCGCCCGCGCCCATGCCGTGCCCGGGCCCGCGCCCGTGGTGGCGCATCGCCTTCCGCTCGATCCGGTCCCGGAACGTGCCCAGGAAGAGCGCCGCGCGCGCCTTCTTCTCGGGCGAAAGGTCGCGGGTCACCGTCTGGAGCATCTCGCGGTCCAGCGCCTGCATCTGGTTCCGCGCCTCGAGGAGCTTCGCGATCGCGCCGTCCACCTCGGCGGCGGTCGCCTTCCCGCCCCGGGCGGCGGCGCGGAGCACGTCGTGCGCGTCGGCGGCCTGCTTCCGCGCCGCCCTGCGCCGCTCGTCGAACCTCGCGAGCTGCTCGCCGAGCTGGAGCGCCGCCGGCGTGTCGAGGTCGAGCGCCTCGGCCAGGCCGAGCGTCCGCGCGAGCCGCATCCGCTTCTCGGCGCGCGCCGGGTCCGGTCCGTCCTGCGCCTGCGCGGCGTCGCTCCGCGGCTCGGCGACCGCGAGCGCCGGCGCCAGCATCATGGCCATCATCGAAACGGCGAGCCTTCGCATATCGGTTCCTCTCGCTCTTCGGTTCCTCTCGCTCTGATGTTGCCTACTCGCCCGCCCACGCGTCGTACGCCGCGAGCGCGTCGTCGCCCCAGGTGTCGCCCGTCGAGGCCGCGTCGTCCGACAGCTCGAGGACGGCGCTCTCGGTCCAGAGCGCGTCCACGTCGGGCTCCTGCCACCCGGCCTGGGCCACGGCCGGCGGCTCCGGCGCGCGGTCCCGGAAGAGCACCGGCGCGAGCAGGAGGAGGACCGCCGCGGCGACGGCGAGCGCGACGCCGCCGGCCGTGCCGAACCGCAGCAAGGCGTGGCGCCGGCGGCCCCGGGCCCGGAGCGCCGCGAGGGCGCGGGCCGGGAGGTCGGCGGTGGCGAGCGCCTCGGCCGGACCGGGCGGCGGGAGCTTCACGAGGTCGAGCAGCGCGCGGTCGGCCTGCTCCGCGGCGCGGCACGCCGGGCAGCCCGCGAGGTGCGCCGCGAGGCGGGCGGCCTCGTCGCCGTCGAGCGCGCCGGCGGCGGCGAGCGAGCGGAGGACCTCGAGGTCGCGGCATTCGGGCTTCACAGGGAGTCCTCCCCGACGAGCGCCTTGAGCTTCTGGAGCGCGTGGTGGAACGAGACGCGCGCGGCGTTCTCGGTGATGGAGAGCGCCGCGGCGACCTCGGCGAACGGGAGCTCGGCGTCGACGCGGAGCGTGAGCACCTCGCGCTGGCGGCGCGGCAGCGCGAGCACCGCGGCCCGCACCCGCGCGGCGCGCTGGGCGTGCTCGAGCGCGGCGGCGGCGCCGGGCGGCTCGGTGCCGAGGCGCTCCTCGGGGACCGACTCGAGCGAGGTGTGCGTGAACCGGAGCGCGTCGCGGAGGTGGTTCTTCCCGAGGTTCACGGCGATGCGGATGAGCCAGCGCCGGAAGGGGACCGCGCCCTCCTCGAGGACGCCCCGCCGGAGCGCCCGGCGCGCCGCCTCGAAGGCGCGGAGGAAGGTGCGCTGCGCGAGATCGCGCGCGTCCTCCGGGGTGCGCGCGTACCGGCGCACCAGCGAGAGGACCAGCTTCTCGTGGCGGCGGACGAGGGCGCCGAACGCCTCGTCGTCCCCGACGAGGAACGCCGCCAGGAGCGCCTCCTCCTCGCGCCGGGCCGACCCCTCCGAACCGCCCGGGACCACGCGCAGGAGCGGGCGCTTGCCGTCACCTTCGTCAGCCATGCGGCGTCCCGTGTCTCGGACAGCGGTCACGCACGTACAGACCCCTTGCCCGCCCCCTGGTTAAAGACTAATGCTGGTCGCCGTTTTTCCTCGCCCTTTTCGAAACGGACCGGACGTCATGCTCGATCTCAAGGCCGTCGCCCAGGACTTCGAAACCTTCGAGCGGCGGCTCGCCCGGCGCGGAGAGAAGGCCCGGGAGGCGCTCGCCCCCGCCCGGCCCCTGACCCAGCGCCGCCGCGAGCTCAACGTGCTCCTCGAGAAGCAGAAGAAGGAGCAGAACGAGGCCAACGCGAAGATCCGCGAGCTCGCGAAGAGCGACAAGGGCGCCGTCGAGGGCGCGCGCGCGTCGCTCCGCGCGCTCGGCGACGCCGTGAAGGCGAGCGAGGCCGAGCTCGCGCAGGTCGAGGGCGAGCTCGAGCGGCTCCTGCTCCTCGTGCCCAACCCGCCGCACGAGTCGGTGCCCGACGGCGCCGACGAGCACGCGAACGTCGTCGTCCGGAGCTGGGGCGAGAAGAAGGAGCTCGGCTTCGCGCCCAAGCCGCACTGGGACCTCGGCGAGGCGCTCGGCATCTTCGAGTGGGGCCAGGCCGCGAAGCTCTCCGGCGCGCGGTTCACCATCTCGAAGGGCGCCGGGGCGAAGCTCGAGCGCGCCATCGCCGCCTTCTTCCTCGACGTGCACACGTCGCGCGGCTACCGCGAGATCCTCCCGCCCTACCTCGTCACCGCCGAGACGATGACCGGCACCGGTCAGCTCCCGAAGTTCGAGGAGGACGCGTTCAAGACGACCCACACGCCGCCGCTCTACCTCATCCCCACGGCCGAGGTGCCCGTCACCAACATGCACCGGGACGAGGTGTTCGAGGCGGACGCGCTGCCGATCTCGTACTGCTCGTGGACCCCGTGCTTCCGCGCCGAAGCCGGCTCCGCCGGGCGCGACACGCGCGGCATCATCCGGCAGCACCAGTTCCACAAGGTGGAGCTGGTGAAGATCACCAAGGCCGAGGAGAGCTACGCCGAGCACGAGAAGATGGTGGACGACGCCTGCGAGGTGCTCCGCCGGCTCGGCCTTCACCACCGCGTGACGCTCCTCTGCACCGGCGACATGGGGTTCAGCTCGGCCAAGACGTACGACATCGAGGTCTGGTGCCCCGGGCAGGACTGCTACCGCGAGATCAGCTCGGTCTCGAACTGCGAGGACTTCCAGGCGCGGCGCATCCGCGTCCGGTACCGCGGCGAGGGTGGGAAGCCCCGGCTCGCGCACACGCTTAACGGCTCCGGCGTCGCCGTCGGCCGGACCGTCGTCGCGATCCTCGAGCAGTACCAGCAGGCCGACGGGAGCGTCGTCGTCCCCGAGCCGCTCCGGCCGTACATGGGCGGGCTCGAGCGGATCGTGCCCGAGCAGTTCCCGCGCGGCGTGGAGCGGTGACCGGCGTGGCGCGGGCGGCGCGGGGCGCGATCGCGCTCGCGGCGCTGGTCGCGCTCGCCGTCGCATGTCGCCGTGCGGAGCCACCCGTCGCCGCGACCGTCCCCGTCGCGGACGCGCCGGCTGACGTGGACCCGTCCGCGTGCCTCGAGGATGACGGGAAGTGCAGCGAGGTGGAGCGGCTCCGGCCGGAGTGCGAGCGCGGCAGCGGCTACGCTTGCTCCGGGCTCGGCTGGTCCTACTCGAGCGGCGAGGGCGTCCGCGCGCCCGATCCCGCCGCCGCCGTGCAGGCGTGGGAGGCCGCCTGCAGGTTCGGCGAGCCGTACGCCTGCGCCAACCTGGCGATCATCTTCTCGCGCGCGACGGCGTCCCGAAGAACCCGGCGCGCGCGTTCACCCTCGCGGTGCGGGCCTGCGACGGTGGCGCCGGCCACGGCTGCTCGGTCGCGGGCTTCTTGCTGTTCAAGGGCGAGGGCGTCGAGGTGGACCTTGCCCGCGGGGTGAAGCTGCTCGAGCGCGGGTGCGCGAAGGACGACGTCACCGCGTGCTGCAACTTCGCCGACGCGCTCGCGCGAGGACTCGGGACCCCCGTCGATCGCCCGCGCGCGATGCGGCTCGCTGCCGCCCTGTGCGAGAAGAGCGCGGAGGGCTGCGACACGCTGTACGACGTCTCGACCACCTCGGGAGCCAGCATCGAGGAGTTCGGCGAAGCGGCGAAGCTCCTCCGCGCCGCGTGCGAGCGCGGGGACGAGAAGGCGTGCTCCCGGGCGGAGGAGCTCGAGCGGATCGTCCGGAAGCACGCGAAGAAGCACCGGCGGCCGCGGACCTCGCGACACGTCCCGCTGAGCCCGTCGAGCATGTGCGGCCTGGCGAAGACGTGCGAGACGCGGGACGAGCTCGCCGCGGCACGCCGGAAGAGGAAGTAGCGGCTGCCGCTACGTCCGCCTATCGTTTCCCCGCGGGTGAGAATCCTGATCCGCAGTAGAGAGACCACCACGCTCCTCGGGTGAATGTCCGTTCGCCCTGAGCGTAGCCCGCCGAAGGCGGGCGGAGTCGAAGGGCGAACGATCACGATGCACGACCGGCCCACCTCCACCATGCTCACCGAGGCCCGGGAGATGCCCGGACTCGTCCAGGCGCAGCTCGCCGCCGACGAGGAGCTCTACCAGCGCCTCGCCGCCGCGCTCCGCGCGAGCCCGCCCGCCGCGATCGCCACCCTCGCGCGCGGCAGCTCCGAGCACGCCGCCCGCTACCTCGGCTTCCTCGCCGGCGCGCGGCGCGGGGTGCTCGTCTCGCGCCTCCCGCCGTCGCTCGTCACGCTCTACCGCGCGCCGCTCCAGGCCGAGCGGCTGCTCGTCGTCGCCGTCTCGCAGTCCGGGCAGAGCCCCGATCTCCTCGAGCCCGTGCGCGCCGTCCGCGCCGCTGGCGGCACCGCCATCGCCCTCGTGAACGACGCCGCCTCGCCCCTCGCCGCCGCCGCCGACTGGACCCTCCCGCTCCGCGCCGGCCCCGAGGTCGCCGTGCCCGCGACCAAGAGCTTCGTCGCGAGCCTCGCCGGCGGCGCGCGGCTCGTCGCCCACTGGTGCGAGGACGAGCCGCTCCTCGCCGCGCTCCGGGCGCTGCCCGCCGCGATCGAGGAAGGCCTCCGCCAGGACTGGTCCGCCGCCGCCGCCGCGCTCGCGCGGGAGGAGCGGATGTACGTCGTCGCGCGCGGGCTCGGCTTCCCGCTCGCGCAGGAGACCGCGCTCAAGCTCAAGGAGGCGTGCGGGATCCAGGCCGAGGCGTTCAGCGCCGCCGAGGTCCGGCACGGGCCGATGGGGCTCGTCGGCCCCGGCTACCCCGTGCTCGTCCTCGCCCTCCGCGGCCCCGCGCGCGAGGGGCTCGTCGCCTTCGCCGAGGAGCTCCGGAAGCAGGGCGCGAAGGTGATCCTCGCCGCCGGGGCCGACGTGAGCGGCCGCGACGTGACGATCGCGGAGAGCGCCGCGCAGGAGCTGGATCCCGCCGCCGCCGTCGCGAGCGTCTACCCGATGGTCGAGCAGCTCGCGCGCGCGCGAGGGCGAGATCCGGATCGGCCGCCGAACCTCGTGAAGGTGATGTCGACGAGGTGACGGGGCGTCCGCCGAGGGATCAGCCTCCCCGTGACCGCCCCCGGCCTCTCCGTCCCCGTCCCCGTTCCCGTTCCCGCTGCCGAACCCGCTCCCGGTCCCGCACCCGGTCTTTCGGCGCTCCCCCCAGCCCCCCCGCCCCTACCCCACCTTCCTCGCAACCCGGCGCTCGAGCTCCTCCCTCGCCGCCTCGAACGCGACGCGGTCATAGAAGAGCTCGATCGCCCGGATCTTCCCCTCCTCGACCCGCACCCACTCCACCATCGGCACCGCGCCCGCCGGCGTGTCGCTCACGAACTCGTAGAAGACGCACGCGTCCGCTCCGTCCGCGAACACCTTCCGCACCGTGCTCCCCGCCCAGATCGCCCCGAGCTGCCGGAGCACGGCAAGGTACGGCGCAGCCCCCTCGATCACCCGCGCCGGACCGCGGACACGGACGTCCGGCGCGAGCAGCGGCGCGACGGCGTCGAAGTCCCTGCGCCCGCAGGCCTCGACGTACGAAACTGCGATCGTCCTCGGATCTCTCGTCATGTCGGTGATTCCTCCTGCCCAGATGACAGACGAGGCCCCGAGAACTGTGCGGCCGCCCCGGGAAGGTCGAATCCCGCGAAGAACCGCGGCCCGATGAAGACCGTCAGCTCGGCCACGAGCCCGCCCGCGAACCGCGTGACGCCGATCGCGTGGAGCCGGCCCCCGTGCAGGCCGGAGTAGAAGGCCGCCGCCGGAAGGCCGTTCGCGCGCGTCTCGACGACGCGCACCCCCGCGGCCCAGAAGGTCTCGAAACGCGGCGTCTGGAGGAAGCTCCCGACCGCCGCGCGCCCGCGGAACCAGGTCGTGTACGGCGGCATCGCGAGCACGACGTCCTCGCGGAGGAGCGCGAGCAGCGCCGGCAGGTCCCGCTCCTCCCACGAGCGCACGTACGCGCGCAGCACCTCGGGCGGGGGCTCGTCCGCCTCCGGCAGGGGTCCGCCCGCCGTCTGG
>DASPMI010000183.1:0-5818 GCA_035627135.1 Anaeromyxobacter sp.
CATGTCCGGCCACAACCGTTGGACCAAGATCAAGCACAAGAAGGCGGCCCAGGGGGCGGCCAAGGGCAAGCTCTTCACCAAGCTCATCAAGGAGATCACCGTCGCGGCCCGGATGGGCGGCGGCGATCCCGCCGGCAACGCCCGGCTCCGGGCCGCCCTCGACGCGGCCAAGGAGTCGAACATGCCCTCCGACAACATCACCCGGGCCATCAAGAAGGGGACCGGGGAGCTCGAGGGCGTGAGCTACGAGGAGGCGACGTACGAGGGGTACGGGCCGGGCGGCGTGGCGCTCATCGTGACGTGCCTCACCGACAACCGGAACCGCACGGCGGGTGACGTCCGCACCTGCTTCTCCAAGGGCGGCGGGAACCTCGCGGCCGAGGGCGCGGTGGCCTGGAACTTCGAGCGGTGCGGCGTCGTCGAGGTGAGGCCCGGGCCGAGCGAGGACCAGGTGATGGAGGCGGCGATCGACGCGGGCGCGGAGGACGTCGTGAACCACGGCGCGGACGGGTTCGAGGTGCGCACGCACCCGAACGACCTCCACGCCGTCGCCGGCGCGCTCGAGGACCGGAAGTGGGCGCTGGGCGGGCGGCGGATCACCTTCCTCCCCAAGGAGACGGTGAAGGTCACGGATCCGGACAAGGCGCGCGGGCTCCTGAAGCTCATCGGCGAGCTCGAGGACCTGGACGACGTCCAGGACGTGTACGCCAACTACGAGGTCGAGGACGCGCTCCTCGAGCAGCTCGCGTAGCGGGACGCGGGCCCGAGGGCCCGAGGGGGTTTCCGTGGCTCGCTCGCCGTACGAGATCATCCACGCCAAGCGCGACGGCGCCGCCCTGCCGGCCGAGGACCTCGCGTTCCTGGTGGACGGGTTCACCCGGGGAGAGATCCCCGCGTACCAGATGTCCGCTTTCTGCATGGCGGTGTTCTTCCGCGGGATGGAGCCGGGGGAGACCCGGGCGCTCACCGAGGCGATGCTCCGCTCCGGCGACGTCCTCGACCTCTCGGACATCCCCGGCGCCAAGATCGACAAGCACTCGACGGGCGGCGTCGGCGACAAGGTCTCGCTCGCGCTGGCCCCGCTCGCCGCCGCCTGCGGCGTGAAGGTGCCGATGATCTCCGGGCGCGGCCTGGGCCACACGGGCGGCACGCTCGACAAGCTCGAGGCGATCCCGGGGTTTCGCGTGGACCTCCCGGTCGAGCGGTTCCGCGCGCTCGTCCGCGACGTCGGCGCCTGCCTCATCGGGCAGACCGCCCGGCTCGCCCCCGCGGACCGGAAGCTCTACGCGCTCCGCGACGTGACGGCGACGGTCGAGTCCATCCCGCTCATCTCCGCCTCGATCATGTCGAAGAAGCTGGCCGAGGGGATCGACGGGCTGGTGCTCGACGTGAAGGTCGGCGCGGGCGCGTTCATGAAGTCGCTCCCCGACGCGCGGGCGCTCGCGGCCTCGCTCTCCGCGATCGGGCGCGCCATGGGCAAGCGGGTCACGGCGCTCCTCACCGCGATGGACGAGCCGCTGGGGCGGGCCGTCGGGAACGCGCTCGAGGTGGTGGAGACCATCGAGCTCCTCCGCGGCGGCGGGCCGGCGGATCTGCGGACCGTGACGGTCGAGCTGACCGCGGAGATGCTCCTCCTCGCCGGCGTCGCGGGGGACCTCGCCGCCGCGCGCGCCGCCGTCGAGCGGGCCATCGAGGACGGCCGCGGGCTCGCGAAGCTGGCCGAGATCGTCGAGGCGCAGGGCGGCGATCCGCAGGCGATCCGCGATCCCGAGCGCCTGCCGCGGGCGCCGGCGCGGTACGACGTGCCCGCGCCGGCCGGTGGCTGGGTGACCGCCATCGACGGCGAGGCGGTGGGCCTCGCCGCCGTGGCGCTCGGGGCGGGCCGCGCCCGGGTGGAGGACGCCGTCGATCCCGCGGTCGGCTTCGAGGTCCTGAAGAAGGTCGGCGAGCCGGTCGAGGCGGGGGAGCCGGTCTGCCGCGTGCACGAGGGCCCGAGGAGCGAGCCCCGCCCTGCCATGACGGCCCGCCTGCAGCGCGCCTGGCGCCTGGAGGGGAGCCCTCCGGCGGCCGCCCCGCCCCTCGTCCGGGAGCGCCTGGCATGACCCGCCGCGCCGATCTCCACACCCGCCTCTCGTACGCCCTCGCCTGGATCCGCGGGCAGCTCGAGACCGCGCCGGAGGCGGGCGTCATCCTCGGCTCGGGCCTCTCCGGCTACGCCGATCGCCTGGAGCGCGCGGCGGTGATCCCGTACGAGAGCATCCCGGGGTTTCCGGTGTCGCGCGTCCCGGGCCACCCCGGGCGCCTCGTGGTCGGCGAACTCCCGCGGGCGGACGGTCCGCCGGTCGTGGTCGCGGCGCTCCAGGGGCGGGTCCACGCCTACGAGGGGTGGCCCGTCGACGACGTCGCCTTCGGGGCGCGGATCCTGTGTGGACTCGGCGTGAAGCTCCTCCTCGTCACCAACGCCGCCGGCGGCGTCAACCCGGCGTACGGCCCGGGCGAGCTCGTGCGGATCGCCGACCACCTGAACCTCTCGGGCCAGAACCCGCTCGTCGGCGAGAACGACGACCGCCTCGGTCCCCGGTTCCCCGATCTGTCGGAGGCCTACGATCGCGGGCTCGCGGCGGTGCTCGACGCGAGCGCGCGCGAGCTCGGGCAGCGGCTCCCCGCGGGCGTGTACGCCTGCCTGCTCGGCCCCTCGTACGAGACTCCCGCCGAGATCCGCATGCTGCGCGCCCTCGGCGCGGACCTCGTGGGGATGTCGACCGTCCCCGAGGTGATCGCGGCGCGCCACATGGGCGTGCCCGTCGCCGGGATCTCGGTGGTGACCAACCTCGCGGCCGGTCTCTCGCCGAGGAAGCTCTCGCACGAGGAGGTGGCGGAGGTGGCCGGACGGGTGCGCGACCGCCTCGCCGCGCTCGTGACGGCCTTCCTGTCGAAGGCCTGCGTGGGCCGCGGATGATCGACGCTCGCCTGTGCTAGCCTCGTGCGCGAGGAGGCTCCCGATCCCCATGACGATGACCCACGCGATCGCACAGGCGCCGGAGCCCGGAACCACCGCCGCCCTCGACCGCCGCGACAGCGCGCGGATCCCGCTCCCGCTGCTCGTCCGCGACGAGTCGCTGGGCGGGTCGTTCGAGGAGCGCCAGGGGAACCTCGGGCTGGGTGGCGTCTTCTTCGAAGCGCTGCACCCGCCCGCGAGCGACCGGTTCGGGGTCCGGTTCATCCTCCCGGGCGCCCGCGAGGAGATCCGCGCCAGGGCCGAGGTGCTCAAGGTGACCCGCGAGGGCGAGCGGTTCGGCACGCACCTGCGCTTCCTCGATCTGCCGCTCGACACCGAGCTGGCCATCGCGCGGTTCCTCCAGCGCTGATGCGACGCCCGCGCCCGGTCCCCGCCGCGCTCCCCCGCGCCGCCGTCGCGGCGCGGCGACGCGCCTACGCCCCGTACTCGCGGTTCCAGGTCGGCGCCGCGGTGCTGGCCGGCGGCCGCACGTACGCGGGGTGCAACGTCGAGAACGCGAGCTACGGTCTCACCGTCTGCGCCGAGCGGGCCGCCGTCGCCGCCGCCGTGGCCGACGGCGCGCGGCGGCTCGAGGCGGTGGCGGTGGCGAGCGGCACGGTCCCGCCCACGCCGCCCTGCGGGATGTGCCTCCAGACCCTCGCCGAGTTCGCCGGGCCCGAGCTCCCGGTCGTCCTCGTCGGCGCGAAGGGATCGCGCGCGGAGACGACGCTGGGCGCGCTGTTGCCCATGGCCTTCACCAAGCGTTATTTGTAGGCGCATGCTCGTCCTCCGCTCCCTCGACGAGGCCGCCGCCTCGGGCGCGCTCCGCGGCGGCGCGGTTGCGATCGGCAACATGGACGGCGTGCACCTCGGGCACCGGCGGCTCCTCGAGGTCGCGCGGTCCCTGGCGCCGACGGCGGGCCTCCTCACCTTCGACCCGCATCCCGTCCAGGTGCTGCGCCCCGAGCGCGCGCCGCCGCTCCTCACGCCGCTGCCGCGCAAGCTCGAGCTGCTCGGCGCGCTCGGCCTCGCCGCGACGGTCGTCCAGCCGTTCGACCGCGCGTACGCGGCGACGCCCGCGGCGGAGTTCGTGGCGCGCGATCTCGCGGGGAAGCTGGGCGTCGCCCACGTGGTCGTGGGCCACGACTTCACCGCCGGCCGGGAGCGCGCGCGGGTGGACGCGCTCCGGCCCCTCCTCGCCGCGCACGGGATCGCGCTCCACCTCGTCGAGCCGGTGACCGCCGACGGGCTCGTGGTCTCCTCGACCAAGATCCGCGAGTTCGTCCTCGAGGGGAACGTGGAGGCGGCCGCCGAGCTCCTGGCGCGCCCCTACGACGTGGACGCCGAGGTCGTCCGCGGCGCCGGGCGGGGCCGCGCGTTCGGCTTCGCCACCGCCAACCTCGGGACGGCGCAACTCCTCCCCGCGAACGGGGTGTACGTGGTGTCGGCCTGGCTCGCATCACCCGGCGTCGGGCCGACGATCGTCGGGGTGTGCAACGTGGGCGTGAAGCCCACCGTCGAGGCCGCGGGTGGCGTCGTGGCGGAGGTGCACCTCCTCGACTTCGACGGTCGCGAGCTGTACGGCGTACGCATGCGTACGGCGTTCCTGCGCCGGCTCCGCGACGAGCGGCGGTTCCCGTCCGTCGAGGCGCTGCGCGCGCAGATCGCGCGCGACGTGGAAGCGGCGAAACGGTTCTTGACCCAGCGCTGAACGCGCGGGCGTGGATGTGGGCGGGAGCGCACTTTTCTGGCGCTTTCCCTGCGATTTCGCGGGCCTCGGCGCCGGACCCTTCCTTGACCCTCCGCGCGGCCGGCTGTTACTTTCCGAGAGCCCGGGCGCGTGGTTCACCCGGCTCCCATCTCGCTCGCCTCTCGAAGAGGAACGCTCATGTCCGGACGTCTCGGCGAACTCCTGGTGCGGGAGAACCTCATCTCGCTCCAGCAGCTGCAGAAGGCGCAGGAGGAGCAGCGCAGGACGGGCGGCCGCATCGGCTCGCTGCTCGTGAAGCAGGGCGCCCTCGCCGAGGCGGACCTCACCGGCTTCCTCTCCAAGCAGTACGGCGTGCCGGCCATCTCCCTCAAGGACTTCGACATCGACGAGGAGGTCCTCAAGCTCATCCCCAAGGCCACGGCCGAGAAGCACCAGGTCATCCCGGTGAACCGGGCCGGCTCCTCGCTCATCGTGGCCATGAGCGACCCGTCGAACATCTTCGCCATCGACGACGTCAAGTTCCTCACCGGCTACAACGTCGAGGTCGTGGTCGCCTCGGAGCAGGCCATCAAGGAGGCCATCGACCGCCACTACGCGGAGAAGGGCCCGGACCTCGACGAGGTCATGCAGGGGTTCGACGACTCCGAGGTCGCGGTCGTCGAGGACGGCGGCGACGACACGAGCGTCGTCGACCTGGAGAAGAGCGCCGAGGAGGCGCCGGTCGTCAAGCTGGTGAACCTGATCCTCCTCGACGCGATCCGCAAGGGCGCCTCCGACATCCACGTCGAGCCGTACGAGAAGGACTTCCGGGTCCGCTTCCGCATCGACGGCGTGCTCTACGAGGTGATGAAGCCGCCGATGAAGCTGCGGAACGCCATCATCTCCCGCCTCAAGATCATGTCCGAGCTGGACATCTCCGAGCGCCGGCTCCCGCAGGATGGCCGCATCAAGCTGAAGCTCGGCAAGGGCAAGGAGATGGACTTCCGCGTCTCCATCTGCCCGACGCTCTTCGGCGAGAAGGTGGTGATGCGCCTCCTCGACAAGTCCAACCTCCAGCTCGACATGACCAAGCTGGGGTTCGAGGAGAAGCAGCTCAAGGACTTCCTCGA
>DASPMI010000184.1:0-8445 GCA_035627135.1 Anaeromyxobacter sp.
AGACCTGGTCGGAGACCGGCGCGCTCGCGTCCGTCCACGACGGCGCCCGCGACTCCGCCGCGCTCCTCCCGGACGGCAGGGTCCTCCTCGCCGGCGGTGCGACGAAGGGCGCGGGCTGGTTCGCCACTCCGGTGGCCGAGATCTACGACCCCGCGACGGGCGCGTGGTCCGACGCCGGCGCGCTCGTCTTCGCGCGCGGAGGGCACACGGCCGTCGCCCTCCCCGACCGACGCGTGCTGGTCGTGGGCGGGTTCCCGAACGAGCGGAGCCGACCGGAGCTGTGGCGGGAACCGGAGCGATAGAGGAACATCGCGTTCGCGTTCGGGAGGGGGCCCCTGCGAAGCAGGGCGAGGGCGTAAGCCCCTCCGACGCGGGGCAGCCGCGCGCAGCACGAAGCGGCGAGCACGGCGCAAAGCCCCGCGCAGCATTCGGGGGACGCGAACGCGTCCCGACCGAAAGCCGCGGTCCCGTGGCGAGCCGGCGGGGCGGGGGCGCAGCCCCCGTTTCAATGGTGTTCGGAGGCGAGATCCGGGTGCTTCTCCACGAACTCGTCGAACGTCCCCGGGAAGTCGAGCACGGGCTCGCCGCGGTGGAGGGACCAGATGCGCGACCCGACCTCGCGGATGAGCTCCTGGTCGTGGGTGACCACGATGACCGTCCCCTCGTACCGCTGGAGCCCCTCGGACAGCGCCGCGATCGACTGCAGGTCGAGGTGGTTCGTGGGCTCGTCGAGGACGAGCACGTTGTCCTTGAAGAGCATCAGCTTCGCCATGAGGAGGCGGACGGTCTCGCCGCCGGACAGCGTGGCCGTCGGCTTCATCCGCTCCTCGCCCGAGAAGAGCATCCGCCCGAGCAGGCCCGAGATCTCCTCGTTGTGGAGCTTGTCCTCCAGCTCGCGGAGCCAGCCGAACGCGGTGGTCCCGGGGCGGATGACGCCGGCCTGGTCCTGCGGGAGGTAGCCGACCTGCGCCTGGTGACCCCACTTCACGTGGCCCCGGTCCGGCGGGAGCTCGCCCGCGATCATCTTCACGAGCGTGCTCTTGCCGACGCCGTTCCGGCCGATGACGCAGATCTTCTCGCCGCGCGTGACGAGCGCGCTGAACGGCTGGATGACCTCGTTGCCGCCGTACGCCTTGGCGATGTCCTGGATCTCGAGCGTCTGCTTCCCGGACGGCGCCTTCATCTCGAACTTGATGAACGGCGCAGCGATGTTGGAGCGCTTCAGGTCCTCGAGGCGGAGCTTCTGCATCGCGCGGATGCGGCTCTGCACCTGCGAGGCGCGGGTGCCCGCGTGGAACCGGGCCACGAACTCCTGGAGCTGGGCGATCTTCTTCTTCTTCTCCTCGTTCTCCGACTCGACGCGCGACCGGACCTGCGCCTTCTGCCGGACCATGTCGTCGTAGCCGCCCGGGTAGAGGATGATCGTCTCGTAGTCGATGTCCGCGATGTGCGTGCAGATCGCGTTCAGGAAGTGGCGGTCGTGCGAGATGGTGATGAGCACGCCCTCGTAGGCGTGCAGGAACTTCTCGAGCCAGCGGATCGAGTCGATGTCGAGGTTGTTCGTGGGCTCGTCGAGCAGCAGCCCCTGCGGCTTCCCGAAGAGCGCCTGCGCGAGCAGCACGCGCAGCTTGTAGCCGCCGGCGAGCGCGCGCATCGGCTGGTCGTGCCAGGGCTCCTCGATGCCGAGGCCCATGAGCAGCTCGCTCGCGTCCGCCTCGGCCGAGTACCCGTCCTCCTCGGCGATGACCCCCTCGAGCTCCGCGAGCCGGTGCCCGTCCTCGTCGTTGATCTCCGGCTTCGCGAGCAGCCGCTCCTTCTCGCTCATCGCCTCCCAGAGGCCCTGGTTCCCCATGAGGACGACGTCGAGGACGCGGTTGTCCTCGTACCGGAAGTGGTCCTGCCGGAGGATCCCGAGCTTCTTCGGCTTGTGGACCTGCCCCGTGTCGGGCTCCTCGTCCCCGGACAGGATCTTCATGAACGTCGTCTTGCCGGCGCCGTTCGGGCCGGTAAGGCCGTACCGGTTCCCGGGGGCGAAGGCGACGTCCACCTCCTCGAACAGCTTCTTGGGGCCGTAGGCCTTGCTGACGTTCTGGACGGAGATCATCGAAGCGGCCTTTTAGCGGAAGCCGGTGCGATTTGCGACCTCACCGCGGTGCGCGCGGCGACGCGGCGCGCGGCGCCGCAGGTCTCGACCCCCCCAGCCGGCCACGGTAGTCTCCCCACCCGGTGACCCACTCCCGCGACCGCTCCTCCGCGCCGGCCCCGGCCCGCGGCGCCGCGCCACTCACCGTCGCGGTCGGGGCGACGATCCTCGCCCGCGCGGTCGCGGCGGGGACGGTCGAGAGCCTCCGCGCGGAGCTGTGGCTCACCGATCAGGCGCTCGGCACGCTCGTGTCTGCCTTCGCGGGGAGCTACGTCGTCGGGCTGCCGGCGGGCGTGTGGCTCGCCGTGCGCGGCGGGCGGCTCAGGGGCCTCGCCGCCGGCCTCCTGGTCTGCGGGGCGGCGACCGCGGCCTCCGCGGCGGCGAACGGCTTCTCGCTCCTCGCGCTGGGGCGCGGCGTCGCGGGGCTGGGCGCCGGAATCGCGGTCGGCGCGGGCGCGGACGTGCTGTGGGATCGCGGGCGTGCGCCGCGGGCCGGAGGCGGGATCGTGCTCGGCGCGGCGTCGCTCGCGCTCGCCTACCTGCTCGGCGGCCTGTGCGGCCGGTGGCCGGGATGGCGGGGCGCGTTCGTGCTCTCCGGCGCGCTGCTCGCCGCTGCCGCGGGCCTCTGCGCGGTGCGGGCGCGGGCGCTGCCGGCCGCCCGCTGGCCGGCGTGGGAGACGCTCCGCGCCGGCGGCGGCGCGGCGCTCCGGCGGCTGGCCGCCGATCGGGGGCGCGTCCTGGCGCTGCTCGGCGCCGTGGCGGGGGCCGTCGCCCTCTCGGCTTCCGCGTTCTGGATCCCGGCGCTCCTCGTCCGCGTCCGGACGGCGCCGCGCGCGACGGCGGGCGTCCAGCTCGCGGCGGCGGTGCTGGCGGCCGCGGTCCTCGCCGAGGCCCTCTGCCGGGCCGCCCTGCGCTCCGGGCGCGAGCGGCTCGGGCCGCGCTGGCTCGCGTCCGGTGGGGCCGCGGCCGCGGCGCTCGGGTTCGCGGCGGCGCTCCTCTGGACCTCCCCGGCGGTCGCGCTGCCCGCGCTGATGGTCGGCATGCTGGGGGCCGCGGTCGGGGTCCGCGCGGCGCTCGCCGCGGCGCCGGGGGCCGACGCGCCGGCGCTGCTCGGCGCCGTGCTCGTCCTCGTGCACGGCGTGGGCGAGCTCTCGGGGGCGATCCTCCTCGGGGCGCTCGCCGATCGCGCGACCTTCGGCCGGGCCCTCGGGTTCGCGCCCGCGGCGTTCCTCGCGGCGGCGCTCCTCTGGGCGGCCGCCGCCGCGTCGACCCGGGCCGCGCCGGACGAGGCTCCCGCGTCCGACCTGGACCGTGCGTGAACGTGGGGCCGGCGCGCTCCACGGCGCGCGGCCGGGATCAGGGCGTCGGACCCGGGGTCCCGCCGCCGTCCCGCTGCGCCGGGTCGCGCGCGATCCCGAACGGCGTCCAGGCGAGCCGCCGCCGGCGGACCTCCCTGCGGATCGCGAGGTTGCGGTCGATCGACTCCTGGGTCTTGTAGCCGCGCGCGTGGTCGAGGTGGAGCACCACCGCGCGGTGGCGGATCTGCTTCCCGCGGACGCCGAGGTGCACGAGGCGCTCGCCGATCTCGCGGTCGGCGCCGCCGTACTGCATCCGCTCGTCGTAGCCGTTCACCGCGAGGAGATCGCGCTTCCAGGCCGAGGAGTTGCAGTTGTTGAAGGTGGCCCGGGCCGGCGTCGTCGCGTCGAGCAGGCGGGCCCAGCCCCCGCGGGCGGAGAGCTTGCGGAGCTGCGAGCGGCCGCGGAGGCCGTTCCCGCGGAGCCACGCCGGGTCGAAGCAGCGGCCGGAGAGCACGTCCTCGCGCTCGATCCGGCGCGAGAGGTCGAGCGGCAGCTTGCAGTAGCCCCCGGAGAGGAACCGGCCCGGCGCGGCGTGCGCGACGTGCACCGCGACGAAGTCGCTCCGCGGGATGCAGTCACCGTCGGTGAACAACACGTAGTCGGTCCGGGTCTCGAGGATGGCGCGGTTGAGGATGGTCTGCCGGCGGTAGCCGCGATCCTCGTGCCACACGTGGCGGAGCTCGAGGCCGGTCGCCGCGCGGACGCGGTCGATCCGCTCCCGCGTCTCGTCCGTGGACCCGTCGTCGGCGACGACGAGCTCGAAGTCCCGGTGGGTCTGGGCGGCGTACCCCCAGAGGACCTTCTCCAGCCAGTCCGGCGCGTTGTAGGTGCTGACGACGATCGAGACTCTCATGGCGCGGGCGGGGCGAGGCGGGCCTGCTCCTCGGGGAGGCCGCGGCGGTGGTACTCCGCGAGCCGGAGGTACTTGAAGAAGTTGACCGAGGCGGCGAGCGCGGAGAAGACGAACCCGTACCAGCCGTCGAGGAAGCCGAGCCGGAGCAGGTAGCGCTTCAGGAACTTGAACGGCGGGCCGAGGAGCACGTGGACGAGCACGCTCGGGCGGCGGCCGCGGGCGTACTTCGCCCGGGCGGCGACCTCGGCGAACTTGAACGTCTGCCGCACGTGCTCGTCCACCGTGAGGTACGCCTCGTGCACGAGATCGCCGCGCAGGCGCCGGACCCGCGCGGCCGGGAGGACGACGTGATCGTGCGGATCGGTGCCGCCCCAGGAGCCCCTCCGCCGGTCCCACAGCCGGATCTTCCGGTCCGGGTACCAGGCGTGGCGGAGGAACCTCCCGCAGTAGAAGTTCGCGCGGTTGAACGCGTAGCCGTCGCAGTCGTCGTCCCAGCGCTCCTTCACGGCGAGGATCGAGCGGCGGAGCTCCGGCGAGAGCCGCTCGTCCGCGTCGAGCGAGAGGACGTGGTCGTGGGTCGCCTGCGCGGCCGCGAAGTTCTTCTGGGCGACGTACCCCTCGAACGCATGGGGGACGAAGCGGACCGGGTACCGGTCGCAGATCGCCCTCGTGCCGTCGGTGGACAGCGAGTCGACGACCACGATCTCGTCGGCCACCCCGGCGAGCGACCGGAGGCACGCCTCCAGCTTCCGCTCCTCGTTGTAGGTGATGATGGTCGCGGAGATCTTCACGGACATCGCGCCGGAGCACCCTACCGGCCGGAGGCGTGGATCGCAAGGCGGCACCGGGCGCTCGGGCTCGGGCGCGGGCTCGTTCACGGGATGGGCACCGCCGCCCCGAGCATTGTAGGTTGTGGGCTCCGTGCCCCCCTCGATCCTCGTCCTGTCCGAGTACCAGAGCATCGTGACCTGCCGCCCGGAGGCCGAGGTGTTCGTGGACCTCTGCCGGGCGGGGTTCCCGGTGACGGTGATGACCAGGCCGGAGAGCCCGTACCTCCCGCGCTTCCAGGAGGCGGGCGTGCGCGTCGTGCCCTGGCACCCGCGCCGGAAGCTCGACCGCGCCGAGATCCGCCGCGTCCGCGCCGAGCTCGCCGACGGCGGCCACGCCGTCGCCTTCGCCTTCAACAACAAGGCGCTCGGCACGGCCGTCTGGGCCGCGCGGGGGCTCCCGGTCAAGCTCGTCGCGTACCGCGGCTTCGACGGGAACCTCGGCTGGTGGGATCCGACGAACTACCTGAAGCTGCTCCACCCACGGATCGACGCCTACTGGTGCAACGCCGAGTCGGTCCGCGAGACGGTCCGCCGGAACCTCTTCTCCGGCAAGGACCGCGCGGTGGCGATCTCGAAGGGGCACGATCCGGCCTGGTACGACGGGACGCCGAAGGCCGACCTGCGCGCCCTCGGCGTGCCCGCGGGCGCGTTCGCGGTCGCCTGCGTCGGGGAGGTGCGGCCGTCGAAGGCGGTGCCGGACCTCGTCGAGGCGACGCGCTTCCTCCCGCCGGAGCTCCCGCTCCACTTCGTGCTCGCCGGCCCCGGGACCGACGCGCCCGGCTTCCGGCGGCTCGTCGCGCGGAGCCCGCTCGCCGACCGGTTCCACCTCCTCGGCTACCGCAAGGACGCGCTCCAGCTCATGGCCGCGTGCGACGGCTACGCGCTCCCGTCGCGCTGGGGCGAGTCGCTCACCCGCAGCCTCATCGAGGCGATGTGCGTGGGCGTCCCGCCGGTCATCACCGACCTGCCCGGGAACCGGGAGGTGGTCATCGACCGCGAGTGCGGGCGCGTCGTGCCGCCCGCCGACCCGCGCGCCTTCGCCGCCGCGCTCGCCGACCTCGCCGCCGACCGGGACCGCGCCCGCGCCTGGGGCGCGGCCGCGCGCGCCCACATCGGCCGGCGCTGGTCCCACGCGCGGACGGTCGAGCAGGTGCGGGCGCTCGTCGAGCGCCTCGCCGCCGCGTGACGGACCGTGAAGCCACCCCGCGAACGCGCCTTCTGCGCCTGCGCCCCTGGGCTCGAGGAGCTCCTCGCCGCGGAGCTCGCCGAGCTCGGCCTCGACGCGCGCGCGACGCCCGGCGGCGCCATGGCGGAGGGCGAGGACGCGGCCGCGCGCGCCTGCCTGGGCGCGCGCCTCGCCGACGCCGTCCACCTGCGGCTCTGGGAGGGGCCGGCCGCGGAGCTCGGGGCGGCGAAGCGGGACGCGGCGCGCCGCGCGGGCGGGCTGCCGCTCCTCGTCCGCGCGCACGGCGCGGACTCGAGCGTCTCGGTGGACGCCGCGGGGAGCCCGCTCTACCGGCGCGGGTGGCGGGCGCGGATCGGCGCCGCCCCGCTGCGCGAGACGCTCGCCGCGGGGCTGCTCCGCGCCGGCGGCTGGCGCGGGGACCGGCCGTTCTGCGATCCGATGTGCGGCTCCGGGACCATCGCGATCGAGGCCGCGCTCGCCGCGGGCCGCCGCGCGCCGGGCCTGGACCGGCCGCTCGCCCTCGAGGCGCTGCCCGGGCGCGACCCGGCCCGGCTGGAGCGGCTCCGGCGTACGCTCCGGGACGGCGCGCGGCGCATCGCGGTCCCGATCGTGGCCTCGGACCGGAACGCGGGCGCGCTCCGGCTCGCGCGAAAGAACGCCGAGGCGGCGGGCGTGGCCGACGTCATCCGGTTCGAGCGGTGCGACGCGGCCGCGGCCCCGGCGCCGCCCGGGCCAGGGCTGTGCGCGACCAACCCACCTTACGGCGTCCGCCTCGACGAGGGCGTCGCCGCGGCGTGGCGCGCGCTCGCGGCGCTCGCGGCGCGGCTCGCGTCGTGGGAGGTCGTCGTGCTCGGGCCCGATCGCGGGCTCGAGCGGCTCCTCGACCTCGTCCCGACGTCCGTCCTGCCGGTGCGGAACGGTGGCGTCGCGTGCGCGATCCTCCGCTACGCGCCCCGACATACCGCGTAACCCGGCGCCCACCCACCTCGCCGGCGTGCGGCCGCTCCGACCTGCCCGGGGTGGGGCCTTGATGGCGAGCGCCGTCACGCAGACTTTCCAGGCGAGCCGCGCCGAGGACACGGGCGCACCTCACCTTTCGCACATGGCCGACTCGAACACCCCCACCGCCGCAGAAGGCGCCGCCGTCACCGTGGATGCCGCCACGGGGACCGTCGTCGTCCAGATCGGGCGGTTCCAGCGGATCCTCTCGCTCGACGAGGCGCTGCTCGTGGGGGTGCAGCGGTACCGCCGGCCGTGGCGCACGATCGTGGCGCGGGCGCTGACGACGCTCGGCGACGCGAAGAGCTGGACGGCGGCGGGGATCGCGTGCCTCGCGACGGGGACGAGGCTCGGCATCCACCTCGGCCTCAAGCTCGCGGCGGCGACGACCCTCGCCACGCTCGCGTCGCAGGCGCTGAAGCGGAGCCTCACGCGCGCGCGGCCCAACTCCGCGATCCACGGGTTCGAGGCGCTCGCCGAGAACCCGGACCGCTTCTCGTTCCCCTCCGGCCACACGGCGGCGGCGTTCGCGGTGGCGATCGCGTTCGCGGGCGAGCCGTTCGCGCTCGGCCCGCTCGCGCTGCTCCTCGCGACGGGCATCGGCCTCTCGCGCGTCTACCTCGGCGCGCACTACCCGCTCGACGTCGGCGCGGGGGCGCTGCTGGGGGCGGCCGCCGGGGTCGCCGCGCGCTTCCTCGTCCCCTGAGCCGGCGGACGCCCGGGCCGACGGGGCCCGCGATGCGCATCCGTCCCGCATGAGACGCGCGATCTGGATGGCGGCGCTGGCCCTCGTGCCGGCGATGGCGGTGGCGCAGGGGACGGGCGCGGGGGCGCAGCCGAACACGGCGCCGGGGACGGTGCCGAACACGTTGCCGGGGACGCAGCCCAACACGGCGCCCGGCACGGTCCCGAACACCACGCCCGGCACCGGCCTCGGCGGCACCGGGACGGGCGTCGGCGGCGGGACCGCGGGCACGTTCGAGACCTGCCCGCCGGGCACGGTCCCGGACACGAGCCCGGGCGCCACGGTCTCCGGGACCCGCCGGTGCGTGCCCATCGGCTCGACGTCCCAGTCG
>DASPMI010000185.1:0-18250 GCA_035627135.1 Anaeromyxobacter sp.
GTACGCCGCGGCGCCGGGGCCGAACGCGGCCGCGGCGGCGGTGTGCGCGAGGGAGGCCATGGGGGAGGGTAAGGCCTCGCGCGCCCGGCGTCAGGCGTCGGGCCTGGTGCTCCGCCGGCGCGCGGCGCTACCCTCGAAAGCGATCGTACAGGAGCCCCCACCGGACGCCGCGATCGGACACCGTCAGCTCGGAGAAGCCGGCGGCGCGCATCGCCTCGGCCACGACGATCGCGCCGGCCACGATGACGTCGGCGCGCTTGGGCTCCATCCCGGGGAGGGCCGCTCGCCCGGCGACCGGGAGGCGCGCCATCCGCTCGACGAGCCCCTCGATCTCCGCCAGCGCGAGGCTCGCGCCGTGGACCTTCTCGCCGTCGTAGCGCGGCAGCGCCTGCGCCACGGCGGAGAGCGTCGTCACGGTGCCGGCGACGCCCACGAGGCGCGCCCCGGCCGCGGGGCGGAGGTCCGAGAGCGCCACGAAGCTCCGGCGCGCGTCCTCCCGCATGGCGGCGAGCTCGGCCGGTGCGATCGGGTGGGCGTGGACGTGACGCTCCGTGACGCGGACCGCGCCGACCTGCAGGCTGACGCGCGCACGCGGCGCGGCGCCTTCTCCCACGATGAACTCGGTCGAGCCGCCGCCGACGTCGAGCACGGCGAGCGGACCGGTGAAATCGCGGTGCGCGGTCACGTAGACGAGCCGGGCCTCCTCGTTCCCCGGGATCACCTCAGGGGCGAGGCCGGCCTCGTCGCGCGCGGCGGCGAAGAACTCGGCCCCGTTCGCCGCGTCGCGCGCCGCGCTCGTGGCGACGCACGCGATGCCCTCGACCCCGAGCGCGCGCGCCTCGCGCGCGTACGCGACGAGCACCGCGACCGTGTCGCGGATGGCGGCCGGGTCGAGCCGCCCGGTCGCGTCCACCCCGCGGCCGAGCCGCGTGATCTCCGCGCGCTCGACGACGGGCACGAGGGCGTCGCCGCGCCGCTCGGCGACGAGGAGGAGGACGGTGTTGGTGCCGACGTCGATCGTCGCGAAGCGGCGCGCGCTCACCGCGCCGGGCCCCACGCCGGCGTCACGAGGTCCGCGCCCGCGCTCCCCAGGATGACCGACTGGCGGTTCCCCTTGGGATCCGAGACGACGAGCTGCCCGAAGCCGTTCCGGTCGGTGCGGAAGACCATGAGCCGGCCGTTGGGCGACCAGGAGGGCTCCTCGTTCGTCCGGCCCTGGTCCTGGGTGATCCGGCTGATGACGCCGGTGTCGGGGGTGATCCAGAACAGGTCGAACACCTTCCGCTCGTCGCGCGCGGTGAAGGCGATCGCGTCGCCCCGCGGGCTCCAGACCGGGGTCTGGTTGTAGTTGCCCTGGAAGGTGAGCCGCCGGACGCCGGTGCCGTCGGCGTTCATCGCGTAGAGCTGCGACGTGCCGGCGCGGTCGGAGGTGAAGGCGATCCGCTTCCCGTCCGGCGACCACGTCGGCGTGACCTCGGTCGACGGGTCGCGCGTGAGCCGCTTCGCGCCGGTGCCGTCCGCGTTCATCACCCAGAGATCGGTGTTCGACCCCTCGGTGTGGCAGTACGCGATCTTCGCGCCGTCGGGCGAGTAGACGCCGCCGAACGAGTTGCCGCGGTGCGTGAGGGGGCGGAAGGTGCGGTCCGCGAGCCGGTAGACCCAGAGCTCGTTCCGGCCGGTCCGGTAGCTGGTGACGAGGATCTCGCTCCCGTCCGGGCGCCACCGCGGGACGAGCAGGATCTCCTTCTCGTCGAGGTGGACCTCCGCGTTGCGCCCGTCGACGTCCACGGTGATGAGCTGGTAGCGATCGTTCACCTTCCGGATGGCGGCGATGCGGGTCGAGAAGACGCCCGGCTCGCGCGTGTAGTGGCGGACGATCTCGTCGCTCATCTGGTGCCCGAGGGCGCGGGCCTGGCCGGCGGGCACGCGGAGGGTCTTCACGAGCACCTCGCGCGCGGCGCGGACCTCGTAGAGGTGGAGCTCGCCGACGTGCGCGCCGCCCTCGCTCCGCACGACCGCCTTCACGAGCCCGTCCGCGCCCACGTCGGCCCAGCGCGTGAACGCGACCGACGCGACGGCGAGCCCCTCCTTCGGATCGGCGAGGTAGCCCTTCGGATCGAGCACGTCGAAGAGCCCGGACATGGCGAGGTCGGACCGCACCACCGAGGTCGCCTCGGCGGCCGCCGCCCGCGCGTCGGTGTCACCTGCCGTGAATGCCTGGACGGCGATCGGGAGCGGGCGGAAGTCGGGGGCGGTGATGACGATGGGCGGCCGCTCGTTCGCGGGGGCGGCGCCGGCGGCAGACGCGGCCAGCGCCAGGAGGAGGGCCGTGGAGGCCGGAATGATCGAACGGATGCGTCGAGCGTGCATGTGAACTCCTCGTCTCAGATCTTGAACTTCAGGGTGCGGCCGCGGCGCCGGAACTGCTGCGCCCAGTCGCTGGGCGGCGGCGGGAGGCGCGTGGCGCGGATCGCGCGGTCCAGGGCCGCGTCGAAGGCGGGGTTGCCGGAGGGCTTCGTGATCTCGAAACGGCTGATCGTCCCGTCGGCCTCGACCCAGATCGTCATGTACGCCTCGAGGTGGAGCCGCTCGCGGTCCGGGATCGTGCTCGGGACCTGGTAGTTGGCGTGGACGGCCTTCGAGACGAGCGCTTCGTAGCGGTCGCCGGCGCTGCCCTCCTCGGAATCGCCGTCCGGGTCGCCCTCCGGATCGCCGTAGAGCTTCTCCTGCTGGAGCTCGCGCTCGGTCCGCGCGAGGAGCGCGTCGACCCCGCCGCCGTTGGCGCGGCTGCGCGCGGGCGCCTGCCGCGCGGGGGCGGCGCGGGCCGGGGGCGCCGGCGCCGGGGTCGGTGCGGGCATGGCCGCCGGCGGCGGCGGCGTGTCGGGCGGCGGCGGCGGAGCGGCCTGCGGCGGCGCGGGCGCGGCGGGCGCCTGCTCGGGCGGCGGGGGCGGGACGTCCTTGCGCGGGAGCTGCGCCTCGGGCTTCTTCTCCCCGAGCCGCACCAGCTTCGCCTTGATCGGCGTCTGCTCGAGCTCGATCGCCGGCCCGCTGCTCGCGTGGAGCGCGAGCGCGATCGCCGCGGCGTGGACGGCGATCGACGCCGTCACCGCCGGCCAGACCCGGTCCTTGCGGCCGAGCTCGGTGGCGACCGGGATCCGGCTCACCGCGCGCCGTCCTCCGACGCGACCTTCGCCTTCACCGGCGAGGGGTTCGTGATCATCCCCAGGTTGACGACCCCGGCCCGCTGCATCGTCGCCATCACGTCGACGACGTAGCCGTACGGCAGGGCCTTGTCCGCCATGAGGTAGAGCTCGTGGTCCTTCTGCACCCGCGCGTTCGCCCGGAGCTTCGCCTCGAGGTCGTCGAACGCGACGCGCGCCGCGTCCTGGCTCGTGCCGAGCCAGAGGCTCCGGTCGGCCTTGATCGAGAGGACGAGCTTCTGGTCCTCGGCCTTGACGGGCTTGGCGCGGGCGTCGGGGAGATCGACCTCGACGCCCTGCTGGATGAGCGGCGCGGTGACCATGAACACGATCAGCAGCACGAGCATCACGTCGACGAGCGGCGTGACGTTGATCTCGGTGAGCGTCTGGCGGCCCGGGCCGCCGGAGGAGAAGGCCACGGTGCGCTCCTAGCTGAAGAAGTGGCGCTTCACGATGTTGAGGAAGTCGTTCGAGAAGTTGGTCATCTCGCTGTCGAGCACGCGGATCTTCGAGACGAAGAAGTTGTACGCGACGACGGCGGGGATGGCCGCGAAGAGGCCGACCGCGGTGGCGATGAGCGCCTCGCTGATCGGCCGCGCCACGGTCGCGAGGTTCGCGTTCCCCATCCGGTAGATGTCGTGGAACGCGTTCATGATGCCCCACACCGTCCCGAAGAGACCCACGAACGGCGCGGCGCTGGCGGTCGTCCCCAGGAAGGGGACCTGGCGCTCGAGCGCGGTCACCTCCGACGCGGCGGCGCGCTTGAGCGCGCGCTCGACGTTCTCGAGCCCGCCCAGCTCGTCCGACATCCCGCGCGACTCTCCCACCGCGGCCTCCTTCTTCTGCGCGGTCACCTTGGAGAGCTCCACGTACCCTGCGCGGAACACGTGCGAGAGGGGAGAGCCGGCGAGGTGCTCGGCGGCCTGGTAGATCGCGTCGAGCCGCTTCGACTGCCAGAAGGTCTCGAGGAACTTGACCGACTGGTCCTGCGCGCGGCGGATCTGGAGCCACTTGCGGACGATGATCGCCCAGCAGACGGCCGAGGCCCCGAGCAGCAGGAACAGGACCGTGAGGCCGACCACGCCGGAGGCCTTCGCGATCTCGAGGTAGTTGAGGCCGTCCGTCGCGGCGGCCAGGGGAAGGGTACGGGGGTCGCTCATGGTCATGATCTCGGGCACTCCTACCGCATCCTCGCAGAGCGGGGGACCACCGGAAGAAAACGCGCGGGAGGCGGGAATCTCTCCCGGATATCGCCCGGGACGCCCCGCCGCAGGGGTGTGAACGTCCGGAGACTCGCGTGCCGCGAGGTCACCCGCCGCTTCTCGGTCCGGAACGATAACCTCTCGGCCTTTCCTGTCCAGGCCCCGGTGGCACGGCCGTTGCTCGAACGAGGAGGTGCCGGCCCCAGCCGGGCCTTACACTCCACGCTGAGGAAACTGCCATGAACCGCCTGCTCGCTCTCGTCGCCTTCGCCGCGCTGGGAACCGGATGCGTCGTGGAGGAGACCTGCGACGTGCGCATCTCGTGGGACGCCTTCCAGCCCGCCGACGGAAGCCAGCCCATCTCCACCTGCGCCGGCGCGCGCGTCGACTCGATCGACGTCTGGGTGGACGGCGGACGGGCCCCGCGGGTCTCGGTGCCCTGCGACGGTCGAGACTTCGTCGACTTCGCGGTCTCGCCCGGCCACCACTTCTATTCCGTCGAGGGCATCGAGGACGGGCGGATCGCGTACCGGCACGCCTTCGAGGCCGACGACTCCTGCGGCCTGGTGGAGTTCGTCACGACGCCCGCGGCAGGCCGGCTCGACCTCCAGTACCTGTTCTACGACAACGGCCAGCCGCTGCCCGCCGAGCAGCAGGTCTGCGCCTGGGACGACTCGCTCCTTTTCCTCTCCGTATACGACTCGATCGCGGACACCTACGCCGTGCCGGGCGACGCGGCGTACGAGTGCGGCGGCCCCTTCGTGCTCGAGCTGCCCACCGGCTTCTACACGCTGGACTGGATGGAGGAGACCGGCCCCGCCCCCGACTACACGATCGCGGCCGCCGACTGCACGGATCGTGACTTCGACATCGAGCCCGGCGCCCGTACGCCCGTCCCCGTGAACCTCGACGTCGACGCGACCACTTCGTGCGCGGACACGGCGTTCCTCCGGTCGGGCGACGGCCGCGCCGGCGCTCCGCCGAAGCCGCTCGCCGGGCCCGCGCCGGTGACGAAGGCGCGCCCGAACTAGGCGCTCTCTCCGGGCCTCTCCAGCCGCCGGGCGAGCGTGCGCAAGGTCTCGCGCCGCCCGGCGGAGTCGATCTGGGGCTGGGTGCGGGCGTTTCGCGGGTGGAGGAGCCTACCTCGCCGCAGACCAAAGGCTTTTTGAGAGCCGCCGCCTTGCTGGAGCCCGTACAGGGCGGTACAGTCGCGAGCGGATGGGCGCCGAAGCGAAGAAGATGGTTGTGGGCTTCAACCACAACATCAAGCACCGCGGGAAGATGTACCACATCCAGACCGAGGACTCGGGGCTGGAGAACCCGCACATCATCACGCACCTCTTCGTGGGCGGGAACATCCTCGCGTCCAAGAAGACCTCGTACGCCGACATCGTCGGGGCCGAGAACCTGGCGCAGGTCGTCCGCGAGCTGATGGAGGAGCAGCACAAGGAGATGCTGCGGAACCTCATCAACGGCGTGTACGACGACATCGACGCCGCCTTCTCCGCGCAGGCGCAGTCGTTCCAGCCCGGCCAGCTCGCCGACGGGCGCCCGGTGGCGCTCAAGCACGGCCACCCCACCGGCAAGTTCCCCGCCGTGAAGGAGCTGCCGCCCGAGGTGCTCGCCGCGCGCGCCCAGCCGGCGCCGGTGCTCCGGAACGACGGCGCCGAGACGCTCTTCGGTGAGGACCTCATCAGCGAGAAGAGCCTGGACGAGGTGATCCTCTCGTACCTGGCGGAGGATCTGGGCGAGCGGAAGTGATCCTGCGGTTCGCGTCGGGTATCGCTCGCCCTTCGACAGGCTCAGGGCGAGCGGTTTGGCAAGTCCGCTCGTGCTGAGCTTGTCGAAGCACGAGCGGTGACGCAACACGGAGCCCGCTTGATCCAGCTCTTTCACGTCAGCAAGGAGTACCCCGGCGACGCGCCGGCGCTCCAGGACGTCACGCTCTCGATCGAGAAGGGCGAGTTCGTCTTCCTCACGGGGGCGTCGGGCGCGGGCAAGTCCACGCTCCTCAAGCTCATCTTCTGCGAGGAGGCGGCGACGAGCGGGCAGCTCCTCCTGTTCGGCCGCAACGTCGCCAAGATCGCGCCCCGCTCGATCCCCTACCTGCGCCGGAACATCGGCGTCGTCTTCCAGGACTTCAAGCTCCTGCCCCGCCGCACCGTCGCCGAGAACGTCGCGCTCCCGCTCGAGGTCCAGGCGATGCCGGTCCGCGACATTCGACGCAAGGTGAAGCTGCTCCTCCGGTCCGTCGGCCTCGAGCACCGCGCCGGCAAGTTCCCGCCCTCGCTCTCCGGCGGCGAGCAGCAGCGCGTCGCGGTGGTCCGGGCGCTCGCGGCCGATCCCGCGCTCCTCCTCGCGGACGAGCCCACCGGCAACCTCGATCCGGAGCGGACGATCGAGGTGATGGAGCTGCTCACCGCCGCGAACGCGCGCGGCACGACCGTGCTCGTGGCGACGCACGACCGGTCGATCCTGGAGCGGTACAAGCGGCGGGTGGTCACGCTGGAGCGCGGGCGGCTCGTCTCCGACGGAGACTCCATCCGCCGCGTCGCGGGGGACCGGCCGTGAGGCTCCGCCCGATCTACTTCACCCGCCAGGCGCTGGACGGGATGCGGCGCGGGCCGTACGTGGCGCTCGTCGGGATGGGGACGATCTTCGTCGCCCTCTTCGCGACCGGGCTCCTCGCCGGCGCGCTCGGCGGGGCGGAGCGGCTCCTCCAGGCGTGGGCGGGCGAGGTGCGGATCTCCGCCTACCTCGCGCCGGGCACCGATCTCGGGGCGGCGCAGAAGGCGGTGGCGGCGGCGGCGCCGGGACGCGAGGTCCGGGTGGTGCCAGCGGTGGCGGCGCTCCGGCAGCTCTCGGAGGAGCTCGGCGACCAGGCCCACGTCCTCGACGGCGTCGGTCCCGGCGTCGTGCCCGACGCGGTCGACGTGCTCGCGCCCGGGATCTCGCTGGAGGGCGCGCGGGCGCTCGCCGAGCGGCTGCGGGCGGTGCCGGGCGTCGCCGAGGTGGACTACGGCAACGCGTGGCTGGAGAAGCTCGAGGCGCTCGTGGCGCGCGCGCGGGTCGCCGCGATCGTGCTCTTCGCGGTCCTGGCGCTCGCCACCGCCGTGCTCGTCGGGAACACGCTCCGGCTCGCCGTGTTCGCGCGCCGCGAGGAGATCGAGATCCTGAAGCTCGTCGGCGCGACCGACGGCTTCGTCTCCACCCCCTTCCTCATCGAGGGCCTGCTCCAGGGCCTCGGCGGCGCGGCCCTCTCGATCGCCGCGCTCCTCGGGGCGCACGCGGTCCTGGTCCCGCGCCTCCGCGAGAGCGTCCCGCTCGCCGCGGCCCTCCGGCTCGGGGACACGCTCCCATCGGCGCTCCTCCTCGGGTTGCTCGCCGGCGGCGCCGCGGTCGGGCTCCTCGGGAGCGCCCTCGCCGTGGTCCGCACGCTGCGCCGGAGCTGAAGCGTGTCCCCCGTCGCGCTCCTCGTCCTCGCCGCCCTCTCCGCGAACCCGAAGGCGCGGCTCGACGCGCTCGAGGCCCGGCGGCGCGCGGAGGAGAACGCGGCGCGGCTCCTCGCCCAGCAGGAGCTCTCGGTCCTCGACACGCTCGCGGCGGCGGAGCGGGCCACGGCGGAGGCGGTCGCCGAGGCGAAGCGCGCCGAGGCGGCGCGGGCCGCCTCCGAGGCGGTGCTCGAGCGCGCGCGGGAGGAGGAGGCGGCGGCGCTCGCGGTGGAGAAGGCGCGGGTGGCGGCGCTCCGGCCGCGGCTCCTGGCGCGGGCGCGGCTCGGGCGCACGGGCGAGCTGCAGCTCCTGCTCGCGAGCGACTCGCTCTCGGAGCTCGTGAAGCGGCGGTACCTCGTCGACCGGATCCTCAAGGCGGACGTGCGCCTCCTCGGGGAGGCGCAGGCGGCCCGGGCGGCGCGGGTCGCCGCGCGGGCGGCGCGGCAGGAGGAGTCGGGCCGGCTCGAGCGGCTGGCGGCCGAGGCGGCGGAGCGCCGCGAGGACGCGCAGGCGCGGCGGGAGGAGCAGCAGGCCCTGCTCGAGGCGCTGCGGACGGCGCGCGCGGCGCACGAGCGCGCCGCGGTCGAGGCCGCGGAGCAGGCGAAGAAGCTCGCCGCGTTCGTGTCCACCCTGCCGCCGCCGCGCACGCCCGTGGCGGGCGCGACCGGGTTCGCGGCCGCGAAGGGGCGGCTCCCGTTCCCGGCGTCGGGGCCGGTGACGGTCGGGTTCGGGCGCGTGCTCGAGCCGCGGTTCAAGACGGTCACGGTCCAGAACGGGATCGACATCGGCGCGCCCGCGGGCGCCCCGGTGCGGGCCATCGCCGCCGGCCGCGTGGTGCACGCAGGCTGGTTCAAGGGTTACGGCAACCTCGTGATCCTGGACCACGGCGAGGGCTATCACAGCCTCGTCGCCCACCTCGCCACGATGCAGACGGCGATGGGGGAGGAAGTCCCCGCGGGCGGCGTCCTCGGCACCGTCGGCGACTCCGGCTCGCTCAAGGGCCCGTATCTGTATTTCGAGATCCGCGAGCGCGGGCGGCCGGTGGACCCGAGGCAGTGGCTCCGGAACTAGCGCGTCGCGTCGCGTCTCGGCGGTGTGGTCCGCCGCCGCCCGCCCTCCCACCCCCGCGCGGCCCGGTTCGCGCTCGGCTGCACGCCGCGTACAATGGCGGGATGAAGCGTCCCGTCCTGGTCCTGGCCTTCGCCGCGACGTTCTTCGCCGGCCTCACGCTGGACCACGTCGCCTCCGCCGCCGGGCGCCGGTCGACCTCCCCGTACCGCGCGCTGGACCTCGTGTCCCGCGCGCTGCTCGACATCCAGAACAGCTACGTCGAGCCCGTCCAGGAGCAGGATCTCGCGTACGGCGCGGTGGAGGGGATGGTCGCCCGGCTCGATCCGCACTCCGCGTTCTACCGGCCCGACGTCTACCGGCAGGTGCGCGACGAGATGTTCGGGGTGTACGAGGGCGTCGGGCTCGAGCCGACCGTGGAGGGAGGCGTGCTCACGGTGATCGCGCCGATGGCGGACTCGCCCGCGGAGCGGGCCGGCATCCGCCCCGGCGATCGGATCGTCGCGATCGACGGCGCGAGCACCCGCGACATGCCGCTCGCCGAGGCCGTCCGGCGCCTGCGCGGCCGCGCCGGCACCGCGGTGTCGCTCGAGCTGCAGCGCGAGGGCGCCGGCGCGCCGCTCAAGCTCACCCTGGTGCGGGACCGCGTGCAGACGCAGAGCGTCGAGTCGCGCGTGCTGGATCCCGAGCTCCGGTACCTCTACGTCCGGGTGAAGTCGTTCCAGGACGGCCCGAACAACACGGAGGCGGCCGTCGCCCGCGCGCTGCAGGACGGGCGGGCGGCCGTCGGCGGGGAGCTCCGCGGCCTCGTCCTCGACCTCCGGAACAACCCCGGCGGGCTCGTGGACCAGGCGGCCAAGGTGGCGGACCGCTTCCTCGCGGAGGGGACCATCCTCTCGATCGAGGGGCGCAACGGGCGCAACGCGGAGGTGGTGCGGGCGCACGGGCCCGGCACGGAGCCCGACTATGCGATGGTCGTGCTCGTCAACCGCGGCACCGCGAGCGCCGCCGAGATCGTCGCCGGGGCGCTCCAGGATCACCAGCGCGCCTGGGTGCTCGGAACGCAGACCTTCGGGAAGGGCTCGGTCCAGACGGTGTTCGACTTCGACGACGGCTCGGGCATGAAGCTCACGACGGCGCGCTACTACACCCCGAGCCACCGCTCCATCCAGGAGCTCGGCATCACCCCCAACGTGATGGTCGCCGACGCGGCGCCGCCGGTCCGCGACGCCCCCCCGACCGAGCGCGACCTCAAGAACCACCTCCGGAACGGGGACGCCCCCACCGTCGTCACCGCCTCCGCGGTGGAGACCGACTACCCGCTGGGGCGCGCGGTCGAGGTGCTCAAGGTGGTGACCAAGTCGCCCGGGCCCGCCCGAGCGAAGCGTGCGACGTCTCGGCGCGATTGAAGCAAGCACCTTCCGTGCCCGCCGGGTGGGGGACGGCAAAGTGCCTCGCGCTTTTTCGCTAGCAAGCACGCACCCTTCCCCTCATTGACAAGCAGGGGCGGGAGGCTATAGTCCGCCGCAACCCACGGGCCTCCAACGGGTGATCCGCTGGCTCGGGTCTCACCTCCCGAGAGCGCCTTGCCAGGGCCTGCGAGCCCCGCACTCCATGACCTTCCTCGAGCTCTCGGTCGTCATCGGCTACACGGTCCTGCTGGTCGCGCTCGCCGTGTTCGGCGTGCATCGGTACGTCATGACGTACCTGTACCTGCGCCACCGGTTCCGGCTCGCGGTCCCGAAGGCGCGGTTCGCCGAGCTGCCGCGGGTCACCGTGCAGCTGCCGATCTTCAACGAGATGTACGTCGTCGAGCGGCTCCTCGACGCCGTGGCGAAGCTCGACTACCCGCGCGAGAAGCTCGAGCTCCAGGTCCTCGACGACTCGACCGACGAGACGCGCACCATCGCGCGCGAGCGCGTCGAGCGGATGCGCGCGGCGGGCCACGACATCACGTACGTCCACCGGACCGACCGGACCGGCTTCAAGGCAGGCGCGCTCGAGAACGGGCTGCGCACCGCCACCGGCGAGTTCGTCGCCATCTTCGACGCGGACTTCATCCCCGACGCCGGCTTCCTCCTCCGGACCATCCACCACTTCACCGACCCGGCCATCGGCCTCGTGCAGACGCGCTGGGGGCACCTGAACCGGTCGTACTCGGCGCTCACCCAGGCGCAGGCCGTCTTCCTCGACGGCCACTTCCTGGTCGAGCACGTCGCGCGCAACCGGTCGGGCCGGTTCTTCAACTTCAACGGGACCGCGGGGATCTGGCGCCGCAAGGCCATCGAGGAGGGCGGCGGCTGGCAGCACGACACCATCACCGAGGACCTGGACCTCTCGTTCCGCGCCCAGCTCCGCGGCTGGAAGTTCGTCTACCTCCCCGAGATCGTCTCGCCGGCCGAGCTGCCGGTGGACATGAACGCCTTCAAGAGCCAGCAGCACCGCTGGGCCAAGGGCGCGGTGCAGTGCGCGCTCAAGCTCCTGGGCCCCGTGCTGAAGGCCGACCTGCGCAAGGACGTGAAGCGCGAGGCGGTCATCCACCTCACCGCGAACCTCGCCTACCTGATCGTCATCCCGCTCGCCATCCTCCTCCCGATCTCGCTCGTGATCCGGGAGGCGCACAATCCGTACGAGATGGTCCTCGTGGACCTCCCGCTCTTCGCGGCCGCGACGGTGAGCGTGCTCGTGTTCTACGTCGTGAGCCAGCGCGCCCAGGGCCTGAGCTGGTGGCAGTCGGTGAAGCCGCTGCCGCTCGTCATGGCGCTCGGCATCGGCCTCTCGGTCAACAACGCCCGCGCCGTGGTCGAGGCGCTCATGGGCTACCAGACCGGCTTCGTCCGGACGCCGAAGCACGGCGTGCAGGGCAAGGGCGAGTCGGTGGCGCGCAAGAAGTACCGCGCCGGGGCGACGCTGCAGCCGATCGTCGAGCTCGTGCTCGCCGGCTACATGACCTACGGCGTCGTCTACCTGTGGCAGCGCGGGCTCTACTCGGCCCTGCCGTTCCTCGTCCTGTTCCAGTTCGGCTTCGGCTACGTCGCCGTCGTGAGCATCTACGAGGGGCTCCGCGGCCGCGTGCTCCGCTGGGCCAAGGCGCCGGCTGCGGCGCCTGCCCTGACGGAGTAGGGCGACCAGACGAGGAGCGAGCGAAGGGAGCGGGACCGCGACAGCTCGCCCTTCGACAGGCTCAGGGCGAGCGGCTCCTGGAGCTGCCGGGCTCGAGCTCGTTCACGGGATCGTCCGCTCGAGGACGGTGACGCCGCCGTCGAGCCGCCCCACCTCGGCGAAGCCGACCCGCTCCCAGAACGCCCGCGCCTCCGGGTTCTCGTCGCCGACGGAGCAGCGGAGCGCGGCGAAGCCGGCGGCGGCGAGCGCAGCCGCGAGCGCCTCGACGAGCTCCCCTCCCACGCCGCGGCCGCGCGCCTCCGGGCGGAGCGCGAGCACGCCGACGTGGGCGACGCCCGGCTCGGGCTGGTGCAGGTGGAGGTCGAGGAACCCGAGCGGAGGGCCGGAGGCGCCGCGGAGCAGGAACACGCGGCGCGTCTCGTCGGCCTCGGTCTCCGCGACGAGCTCGCGGGCGGCGTCGGGCGGGGCGGCGACGCCCTCGGTCAGGACGTAGTAGTCGCGGACCGCGTCCAGGACGGCCTGCAGCGCCGGCGCGTCGCCCGCGCCCGCCACCTCCGCGCGGACCCGCGCGCCGGAGATGGGCGGCAGGTCGTTCACGGTGCGCCCGCGCCGAGCATCAGCCGCAGGGCCGCGGGGTCCTCGAGGGTCTCGACCACGTGGTCGGCCCCGGCCGCCCGCAGATCGTCCCGGCCGTACTTGCCGGTGGCGACGCCCAGCACCTCGCAGCCGGCCTCGTGGCCGGCCTGGACGTCCAGCGGGGTGTCGCCCACGACGAGCACCTCGCGCAGCGCGAAGGGGCCGACCCGCGCCGCCGCCCGGCGGATGGCGGCCTCCACGATCCGCGCCCGCACCTCGCCGTCCTCCGCGAACCCTCCGACCGCGTCCGCGCCCCACTCGAAGAAGCCGTCGAGCCCGCCGTGCCGGAGCTTGAGGCGCGCGCCCTCCCGCACGTTCCCCGTGCACAGGCCGTGGGCCACGCCCCGGTCCCGGAGGAGCTCGAGGGCCGCGACCACGCCGGGCAGGATCCGGTAGCCCGGCGCGTGGAGCTCGCCCGGGAGGAGGCCCACGTAGCGCACGAGCAGCCGATCGCAGCCGGCCTCGTCGAAGGGCCGCCCGAGCAGCCCCATCGCGTGCCGGACGATGAGCCGATCCGTGGAGCCGTCGAGGCGGACCGCCGAGAGATCGGTGGCGGGGAGGCCGAGCTCCACGGAGACGGCGCGCTCCAGCGAGCGCCGCCCCGCGCCCGCGCACAGTACGAGCGTCCCGTCCACGTCCAGCAGGACCACGCGGTGGTGCGTCACTGGAAGAGCGCCTCGACGAACTCGGGCGGCGAGAACGGCCGGAGGTCGGCGACCTTCTCGCCGACGCCCACCCAGCGGACCGGGATCCGGAGCTCGTCGCAGATGCCGATGATGACGCCGCCCTTGGCGGTGCCGTCGAGCTTGGTGAGGGCGATGCCGGTCACCCCGAGCGCCTCGTGGAACTGGCGCGCCTGGGCGATCGCGTTCTGGCCGTTGGTGGCGTCGAGCACGAGCAGCACCTCGTGCGGCGCGCCGTCCGCGGCCTTGCCGATGACCCGCTTCACCTTCTTGAGCTCCTCCATGAGCGGCGTCTTCGTGTGGAGCCGGCCGGCGGTGTCGCAGAGGACCACGTCGGCGTGCTCCTGCGCGCCGCGCTGGACCGCCTCGAAGCAGACGGCGGCGGGGTCGGCGCCCTCCTTCCCGCGCACGATCGGCGCCCCGACACGATCCGCCCAGATCTCGAGCTGCTCGCCGGCCGCGGCGCGGAACGTGTCGCCGGCGCCGAGGAGCACCGAGTGCCCCGCGCCCCGGAGCTTCGAGGCGAGCTTGCCGACGGTCGTCGTCTTCCCCGAGCCGTTCACGCCGACCACCATGATCACCCAGGGCCGCGCCGCGCCGATCTCGAGCGGGGCGCCCCTCACCGCGCCGTCCAGCGCGAGGATCTGGGCGATCTCCTCGCGGAGCACGCCCTTCAGGCGCTCGGGATCGGAGAGCTCCTTGCGGCGCACGCGGTCGCGCGCCGACTCGAGGAGGCGCGTCGCGGTGCGGACGCCGATGTCGGCCGTGAAGAGCACCTCCTCGAGGTCGGCCAGCACCGTGTCGTCGACCAGCTTGCCGCCCGAGAAGAGCGCGTTGAGCCGCGCCATGAAGCCGACGCGGGTCTTCTCGAGCCCCGCCGCCAGCGTCCGCCCAGCCTCGGCCTCGGCCTTCCGGCGCGCCTCCTCCTCGGCGGCGCGCTTCGCCTCGGCCTCGGCGCGCGCCCGCTCCTCCGCCTCGGCGCGCGCGCGGGCCTCGGCCTCCGCGCGCTCCTGCGCCCGGCGCTCGCGCTCGAGCCGCTCGGCCTCCTTCTTCGCCCGGTACTCCTCCTTCTTGCGGGCCTCCTCGGCCTCGCGCTCCTCGGGGGTGATCGGCGCGGGCCGGGGCGGCGCCTTCTCGCGGCGGACGGGCTCGGCCGGCGGGGGCGGCGCGAAGGGCGGCGCGCCCGGCGCCGGCGGCGGGAGCTCGGCGGCGCGCGCCATCCGGCGCGCGCGCCGGCGGCGGCGCACGACGACGATCGTGGCGAGGAGGGCCACGAGGAGGGCCACCGCGAGGCCGATGAGGAGGAGCTCGTTCTGGGTGAGGTCCAGGGGCATGGGAGCGCCCCCGGTATAGGGGCGGGGTCTTCGGGGTGTCAACAACGACGGGTGCTACGCCGCCGCCGACTCCCGCGCGCGCTCCGACAGCCGCACCGACACGAGCTTCGAGACGCCCGGCTCCTCCATCGTCACCCCGTACAGCGTGTCCACCATCTCCATGGTCCGCTTGTTGTGGGTGATGAGGATGAACTGCGAGTTGCGGGACATCTCCTTCACCATCTCGTTGTAGCGGCCGACGTTGGCGTCGTCGAGCGGCGCGTCCACCTCGTCGAGGAGGCAGAACGGGGTCGGCTTGATGAGGAAGATGGCGAAGATGAGCGAGACGGCGGTGAGCGCCTTCTCGCCGCCCGAGAGCAGGTTGACGCTCTGGAGCTTCTTGCCCGGCGGCTGGGCGAAGATCTCGACGCCCTGCTCGGCGTCGCCCTCCGCGTTCGTGAGCACGAGGCCGGCCCGGCCGCCGTTGAAGAGGCGCGGGAAGACCGCCTGGAACTTCTCGTTCACGCGGTCGAAGGTCTCCTGGAACCGCTCGCGCGACGCCCGGTTGATCTTCACGATGGCCGCCTTGAGGTCGGCGAGCGAGCGCTCGAGATCGGTCTTCTGCGCGCTCATGAACTCGTGGCGGCGGGCGAGCTCGTCGTACTCCTCGATCGCGGTGAGGTTGATCGCGCCCATCCGCTCGGCCTGCGCCTTGAGCTCCTCGAGCCGGGTCCGCTCCTCCTCGCCCGGCGGCTTCTCGAGGTGGAAGCGGGCCACCTCCCACTTGAGCTCGACCTGGCACCGCTCGCGGGTCTGCTCCTCGAGGTGCGCGAGCTCGAGCGCCTGCTCGCGGGTGGTGAGCGAGGTCTCGGCGAGCGCCTCGCGCAGCGCCTCGGTCCGCCCGCGGAGGCCGCGGCCCTCGGCGTCCCGGGCCCGGGCGGCGACCGCGAGCGCCTCGTGCGCGGCGCGGGCGTCGCCCAGCGCGGTCCGCACCTGGGCGAGCTCCTCGGTGACGCGGGTCACGTCCACGCGGGTGCCGTCCAGGCGGCCGCGCAGCTCGGCGGCCCGGGCGTTGGCCTCGGAGAGGGCCGCGAACAGCCGCGCCCGGCGCTCCTCGACCTCGCGCCGCGCGTCCTCGGCCCGCTTCATGGCGGCGCCGATGCCCTCGCGCCGCTCGGCGTCGGCCGCGGCCTTCACCTTGATGTTCATGAGCTCGGCGGTGAGCACGTCGGCGCGCGCCTTCCACGCCTCGACCCACTCCACCGACTCCCGGACGCGCTCCTCGGCCCGGGACTGCTCCGCCTCCGCGGACGCCGCCGCGAGCCGGTGCTCCTCCTCCTCGCGCACCAGCGCCGCCAGGGCGTCCTCGAGCTGCCGCTGATCGCCCTGGAGCTCCGCGCCCCGCTCGCCGACGCGCGCGAGCTCCTCGCCGACGCGCGCCAGGTCCTTCTCCTGATCGAGGAGGGCGAGCTCCTTCTCCCGCCCGTCCTTGTCGAGGCTCTTGAGCGCCGCCTCGAGCTGGAGGAGGCGCGCCTGGAGCGTGCGGTGCCGCTCGTTGGCGAGCTGGAACTCGGCCTCGAACACGCGGACCGTCTCCTCGAGCTCCTGCACCTCGCGGCGCCGCTGGAGCGCGCCGTGGCCCTCGCCCTCGAGCGGGCCGCCGGTGACGACGCCGTGCGCGTCGAGCACCTCGCCGTCGAGCGTCACCAGCGTGCGCCCCGCCTTCCCGGCGCGCTCCTGCCAGATCTCGAGCGCCGAGGGGAGGTCGCGGACGATGAGCGCGTCGGCGAGGAGGAACCGCACCACCTTCTCGTACGCCGGGTCGAAGGTGACGACGTCGAGGCAGGGCTTCACCACGCCCGGGTGCGCGGGGATCTCGTACGCGGCCTCGGCCGCGGCGTCCGCGGGCGCCTCGCCGGACGCGGGGCGCGCCGGATCCGCGCGGAGGCGCGACATCGGGATGAGCGAGGCCCGGCCCTCGGCGGCCGACTTGAGGTAGTCGATCGCCTCGACGCCCTGCGCGTGGCTCTCGACGATGACGTACTGGAGCCGCTCGCCCAGCAGCGCCTCGACGGCGTTCTCGTACTCGGCCGGGGTCGAGACCACGTCCGCGACCAGGCCGAAGACGCCGCGGTCGCGTCCCTCGCTCTGCCCGGCGCGGGTCATGAGGCTGCGCACCCCGCGGCCGTAGCCCTCGTAGTTGCGGACGATCTCGAGGAGGCTGTGGAGGCGGGAGCGCTTCTCGGCCAGCTCCTCGCGGAGCGTGATGAGCTTCGCCTCGTTCTGGATGAACTCGGCGCGGGTCCGCTCGAGCAGCTCCTCCTGCGCGCCCCGCTGCTCGTCGAGGCGGAGCATGAGCTGGCGGGTCTTGCCCAGCTTCTCGACGTACGCCGAGCGGGCGGCGTCGAGCTCGGCCGCCTTGCGCCCCAGCTCCTCGGCCTCGCCGCGGCTCCGCTCGAGGCGCGCCTTGAGGTCGGCGCGCTGCCGGTCGATCTGGGCGAGCTGGCTGCGGTGCGCGCTCGCCTCGGAGCGGGCCGCGGCCGCGGCCGCGCGCGACCGCTCGGCCTCGCTCGAGAGGGCGGCCTGCTCGCGCGCCGCCTCCTGGAGCGACGACTCCGCCTCGGTGAGCCGCCCCTCGTCCGCCACCACGAGCGACGAGAGATCCTCGCGCTGCCGCTGCAGCGCCTCCCGCTCGGCGGCGAGCGCCTCGGCCTGGAGCTTCAGCGCCTCGACCTCCGCGGCCTGCGCCTGGGTGCGGTCCGCGATCTGCTGAAGCTCGCGCGCGGCGGCCTCGATCGACACCTCGGAGACGCGGACGGTGCTCGCGAGCTCGTGCTCGCGCGCGGAGATCTCGGCGAGCCGGGCCTCGCTCTCGGCCGTGGCGGTCCGGTCGGTCTCGAGCGCGGCGTCGAGCTCGGCGAGGCGGGCGGCGAGCTCGGCCTCCTCGGCGCGGAGCGTCGCGTGGCGCTCCTCGGCGGCGCGGCGGGTCGCGGTGAGCTCGAGGTACCGGGCGGCGGCGGTGCGGAGCTCGAGCTCGCGGATCTGGGCCCGGAGCGCCTTGTACTTCTCCGCCTTGCGGGCCTGGCGGTTGAGCGACTCGAGCTGCTTGCCGAGCTCCTGGACGATGTCGGCGACGCGCAGCAGGTTCTGCTGGGTGGCCTCGAGCTTCCGCTCGGCGGCCTCGCGGCGGCGCTTGTACTTCGTGATGCCGGCCGCCTCCTCGATGACGGCGCGCCGGTCCTCCGGGCGCGCGGAGACGATCTGGCCGATGCGGCCCTGCTCGATGATCGAGTACGCGGTCCGGCCGATGCCGGAGCCGAAGAAGATGTCGTTCACGTCCAGCAGACGGGCCTGGACGCCGTTCACGAGGTACTCGGACTCGCCGGTCCGGAACAGGCGGCGGCCGACGGTGATCTCGCCGAAGCCCTGGAACTGCGAGGGCAGCTCGCTCGGGCGATCGTTCTCGAAGGTCAGCATGACCTCGGCCATCGAGAGCGGCGGCTTCGTCTCGGAGCCGTTGAAGATCACGTCCTC
>DASPMI010000186.1:0-16406 GCA_035627135.1 Anaeromyxobacter sp.
CTCCTTGATCGGCTTCCACTGGTAGACGTAGGCCGGGACGACGAGTAGCACCGCCGCGGCGGCGACGCCGACGAGGAAGGTGAAGTTGCCGATGTAGAAGGCCCAGGAGACGTCGTCGCGCATGCTGGTGGCGAGGAGCCCTTTGTGCGCCTGGTGCGCGTAGCAGCCCGCGCCGGCCGCGATGGCGACGGCGAGGAACCCCACCCAGAGCCAGTAGCCGCGCTGGCCCGTCGTGACCTCGCGGCGCAGCCCTTCAGGAAGTCGAGGAGGCCGGTCATGGGGATCTCAGGTGGCGAAGAAGTAGAAGAACTTCGGACGCGTCGCGAGCTCCTCCTTGAAGACGAAGACGCGCTTCGTCTCCATCACCTTCCGGATCTCGCTCTCCGGGTCGAGGAGGTTCCCGAACTTCCGCGCGCCCACCGGGCAGGCCTCGAGGCACGCGGGGTACCGCCCCGCCCGCGTGCGCTGGATGCAGAACGTGCACTTCTCGACGACGCCCTTGGGCCGGGGCCGGTTCCCGAGGTAGTGCTGGTCGGGGTTGAGCTGGTCGGCGGGGAGGTTCGGCGTGGCCCAGTTGAAGTGGCGCGCGCCGTACGGGCACGCCGACATGCAGCACCGGCACCCGATGCACCAGTCGTAGTCGACCACCACGATGCCGTCGCGCTCGGTCCACGTCGCCTTCGTCGGGCACGCCTTCACGCACGGCGGGTTCCGGCACTGCTGGCACTGCACCGGGAAGTAGAACTTGCCGGGCCGCGGGACCGCGTCGGCCTCGTAGTAGAGCTCGGCGTGGGCGAGATCCACGCCGTGCTCCTTCTCCAGCTCGAGCACCTGGATCCAGTGGATCTGCGGGCGCGTGCGGCTCTGGTTGTTCTCCTCCGCGCACGCGTAGACGCAGCGGCGGCAGCCGACGCAGCGCGAGAGGTCGAGCCCGTAACCGAACTCGACGCCCGGGCGCGGCCCGTCGGCCCGCACCTTCGTGGCCTTCCCGAACCGCTCGCGGTTGCGCCGCTCGACCTTGGCGAGCAGGCGCGCCAGCTCCTCGCGCGTGAGCTCGTGGAAGTGCTTCCGGAAGAGATCCTCGAGCGCCGAGGAGCCGCACCCGCCCAGGGCGGCCACCGCGGCGCCCGCCGCGGCGGTGCGCAGGAAGGTCCGCCGGGGCGATCGGTTCTCGCCGCTCATCGCCGCTGCTCCTCCGGCCGCACCGGCCGGGACTCGGGCCGGAGCAGCGCGCGGCTCGGGCCCACCGTCCGCTTCCCGCCCGCGGTCACCGCGGTCACGCCCCGGAACGCCGGCGCGTGCGGGTCGTGGCAGTTCACGCACAGGAAATACGTCTTCGCGCCGTCCCACCGCCCGACCCGCTTCCCGTGGATGCCCGCCCGCCAGTCGCGCAGCTTGTCGCCGTGGCACTGCCCGCACAGGCGGTAGGACTCCGTGAACGGCACCGGGGCGCCGCTCGTCAGGTGGAGCACGTCCCGGTTCGCGACGTCGTGGCAGTCGAGGCACCACCGCTCCGGGCCGTGGGCGAGGACCGACTGCTGCTCCTCGTGGAACGCGAGCTCCCGCCGCTCCGCGTTCCGGGGCAGCTCGGCGTGACACTGCGAGCACGGGAAGATCCCCTCCGTGAAGGGCGGCGGCTCCGCCTGCACCAGCGCGGGCGCGGCGGTCGACGCCGCCTCGGCGGCGGGCGCGGGCTTCGGCTCGCCCGCCCGCGCCACCAACGCGAGCCCCGCGGCGGCGGCGGCCAGGGCCACGTGCGTCGCGCGTCGCCTGCGGATGCCTCGCATGCTTCCTCCCGAGGCGGGGAACCTAGCCTTCCCTTGATGCCGGTCAGTTGATCTAGGTCAAACGCCGCCCCGAAGGGGCGTGTGTTGCGCGCGCGACACCTGCGGCCCGCGCCGGTTACGCTCCCCCCTAGCAACCCGCAGTTTCAGGCCCTGTTTCGGCGTTCGAGCCGCGGTACGCCGCTTGCTTCACGGTGGAACATGGCCGCGAAGCACATCGAAGCGCTCCCGACGGACGCGATCGCGAAGCGCGAAGGGCTCAGGCTCCTCGGCGCCGTGGCCATCCTGCTCGCCGCGGCGCTGGTGATGGCCGGCGGGCTCCTCTGGCGCGAGCACGCCCGCGGCCGGCCGCAGCCGGCCGCCGTCAGCGTCCGCTGATTGGTGCCGGACGGCGCGTCTCACGTCGACGGCGCCGAGAGCGGCCGCTCACTGTCGAAGGGTGAGCCACCGCGCCACGACCGGCAGCGCGCGCTCCCGGAGCGCGACGTCCTGGCGGAGGCGCTCCAGCGTCTGCGCGATGGCCTGCCGCGCCTCCTCGAGCGGGTGGGCGGCCAGGAACGCGGCGACGGCGTCGACCTGGCGCCGCTCCACCATCGCCCCCATCGCCTCGACCACGCGCCGGGTCAGCATCGGCGCGCCCTTCACCCGCCCGTAGAAGCGGTCCCACTCGCGCTCGAGCCGCGCCCACGCCGCGTCGCGGGCGGTCCGGTTCCCGAGCAGCGCGCCGAGGTAGAACGCGGCGTCCTGGAGCGGCACTGCGTCGCCGGCCGCGAAGAGGTGCTCGATGCCCTCCTGCGCGAGCGCCGGCTCCTCGAAGCTCGCCACCGCCATGAGGTAGCGGCGGCGGAACGCCGGATCGGCCTCGCCCCGGAACAGCGTGCGGAACCGCTCCTGGCGCGCGGCGTCGCCGCTCCGGGCGGCCACGGTGACCGCGACGTCGTGCAGGTTCGCCTCGAGCGCCGCGCGATCGCCGCCCAGCCAGCGATCGAGCCGGCCCACGGCCTCGCGGATCACCGCCGGATCGCGGGCCACGAGCCCGAGCGCGCGAACCGCCGCGGCGCGCCGCAGCCGCGCCGCGTCGGGCTCCGCGGGCGCCGCATCCCAGCCCGTCGCCGCGAGCTGCGGCCGGAAGAGCCCCGCCACGAACCGCTGGAGCGCGGGCCGGTCCGCGTCGGAGACGAACCGGTGCTCGACGGCCGCGAGCCGCGCGACGAGCTCGTCGAGGACCGCGTGGTCGTCCTCGCCCGCGAACCCGGCGCAGAGGTCGAGGAACGCGCCGAGGTCGCGATCGCCCGATCGGACCAGCGCCCACTCGTCCGAGAGGAGCTGGATCCGCTCGGCCGGCGCGAGGGCGCGGAGGTTCGCGCGGAGCGCGGCGAGCTCGCCGGCGTCGTAGGCCACCCGGTAGAAGCCGGTCCCGCCGCCGTTCGCGAAGACGAAGTCCGGCTCCGCGTCGAGCGTCACCTCCATCGCGCGCCCGCGGAAGAGGACGCGCTGCTCGGCGACCTTCCCGCCGGCGCCGAACCGCAGCACCATCGGCACGGGCCAGGCGCCCGCGCCGCCGGCCGGCTCGCCCGCCGCCTCCGCCGGGTCGGAGAAGAAGCGGCGCTGCTCGAGCCGGAGCGTCCGCCCGGCGCGGCGGACCGAGACGAGCGGGAACCCCGGCGTGCGGATCCAGGCGTTGGCGAGCTCGACCACCGGCTGGCGCGACGCCTCCTCGAGCGCGCCCCAGAGGTCGTCGGCGACCGTGTTCCCCTTCGCGTGCCGGCGCATGTAGAGCCGGATCCCGTCCCGGAACCGCTCCTCGCCGAGGTACGCCTCGATCATCCGGAGCACCGCCCCGCCCTTCTCGTACGTGATGAGGTCGAAGGCCTCGCCCGCCTCGGCGACGGACTTCACCTCGGCGCGGATCGGGTGCGTGGAGCGGAGCGCGTCGAGCTGGAGGGCGCCCGCCTTCCCCTGGTCGAACTCGAGCCACACGCGCCAGGCGGGGTTCCACGCGTCCACGATCTTGAACGCCATCCAGGTGGCGAAGGCCTCGTTGAGCCAGAGGTCGTCCCACCACGCCATCGTCACCCAGTTGCCGAACCACTGGTGCGCGAGCTCGTGCGTCACCACCTCCGCGACCCGCTTCTTCTGCGCGAGCGACGCGGTCGCCGGGTCGAGCAGGAGCGCGACCTCGCGGAACGTGACGAGCCCGGCGTTCTCCATCGCGCCGGCCTCGAACTCCGGGAGGCCGACCTGGTCGAGCTTGCCGAACGCGTACGGGACGCCGAAGTAGTCCTCGAGCCGCGGCAGCACCTCCACCGCGACCGTCTGGCCGAAGCCCGTGAGGCCGAGCTTCTCCGCGGTCGCCCAGGTCCGGACCGGCACCTTGCGCGAGACCACCGGCGGCAGCGCCTCGAGCCGGCCGGCGACGAGCGCGACGAGGTACGTCGGGAGGGGCGGCGTCTCGGCGAACGTCACGCGGCGCTTCCCGCCGCGCGCCTCCTCGGCCACCGGGCTCCCGTTGGAGAGGACGAGGACGTCCTCCGGCACCTCCACCGTGAGCTTCCAGGGCGCCTTGAAGGCGGGCTCGTCGAGGCACGGGAACACGCGGCGTGCGTCGGCGGCCTCGAACTGCGTCGCGACGAGGCCCGGGCCGGCGCGGTAGAGCCCGCGCAACCCGCCGGAGACCGCGCCGCGGAAGGCCAGGGAGAGGCTCGCCTCTCCCGCCGGGACCGGAGCGGCGAACCGGAGCACCAGCGTCTCGCTCGCCGGCACGAGGCGGCGCTCGACGGGCGCGATCGCCCGGCCGCCGGCCGAGAGCGCGGCGTCCTCGATCTCCAGCTCGGCCGCGTGGAGCACGAGCTCCTCCGCCGGCGCCGAGAGCGCGAGGGCGATCCGGATGCGGCCCGCGAACCCGGGGCTGGCGGGGTCGATCGAGAGCTCCGCCGCGTAGGAGGTGGGGCGGACGTGCGGGGGAAGCCGGTAGGTCTTGTCGTCGGTGGGGTGCGTCATCTCCGCGTGTCTCCTGGTCGTCCTCTTCTTAGCGGCGGCGCGTGAGCGACGGCACGGCCGCCCGGGCCGCCCGTCCGCCGCCTCGTGCGGGGCAGGGCGCAAACGTTCGTTGGGCCCTCAGCGGGGCGACACCCTAAACGATCCGTATGCGACGCGGTGCGCCGGTAGCCGCAGCGCGTTAACTTGACTCTCGAATCGGCAGGGATGTCGCACTCCCCTGCCCGCCCGCCGGGAGAAGCCAATGAGCGAGAGCACGAGAGCGAACGAGGAGTATCAGCGGTCCCGGCAAGTCGCCGAGGCATCGCGCGAGACCGAGTGGCAGGGCGCCGGCTTTCTCCGGGACATGTTCCTCGGGAAGCTCCGGCTGGACCTCATCCGCGACTACCCGCTCGGCGAGGCCGAGCGGCCGGAGTTCCGGCGCTGGTACGCCGAGTTCGAGGCGTTCCTCGCGGAGAAGGTCGATCCCAACGAGATCGACGAGAAGGGCGAGTATCCGCCCGAGGTGCTGGACGCGCTCCGGAAGATGGGCGCCTTCGGGATGAAGATCCCGACGGAGTACGGCGGGCTCGGCTTCAACCAGGTCGAGTACGGCAAGGTCATGACGCTGCTCGGCAGCGTGGACGCGAACCTGACCGCGCTCCTCTCGGCCCACCAGTCCATCGGCGTGCCGCAGCCGCTCAAGCTCTTCGGCTCGGACGAGCTCAAGAAGAAGTACCTGCCGCGGATCGCCCGCGGGGCGATCAGCGCCTTCGCGCTCACCGAGCTCAACGTCGGCTCCGACCCGGCGCGGCTCTCGACCACGGCGGAGCTCTCGCCCGACGGGACCCACTACGTCCTCAACGGCGAGAAGCTCTGGTGCACGAACGGCACGATCGCCGAGCTGCTCGTCGTCATGGCGAAGAACCCGAAGACGGAGGCGATCAGCGCCTTCGTCGTCGAGACGAGCTGGCCCGGCGTCGAGGTGGTGCACCGCTGCCGGTTCATGGGGCTCCGGGCGCTCGCCAACGCCGCCCTCCGCTTCACCAACGTGAAGATCCCCGTCGAGAACCTCATCGGCAAGGAGGGGCGCGGGCTCAAGATCGCGCTCACCACGCTCAACACCGGCCGCCTCTCCATCCCCGCCGCGGTGGTCGGCGGATCGAAGACGGGCCTCGAGCTCTCGCGCAAGTGGGCGAGCGCGCGCGCCCAGTGGGGCCAGGAGATCGGCAAGCACGAGGCCATCGCCCACAAGCTCGCGGCCATGGCCTCGACCAGCTTCGCGATGGAGGCCGTCTCCGAGCTCGCCCAGTCGCTCGCGGAGAAGCCGGGCTACGACATCCGGCTCGAGGCCGCGGCGGTGAAGGAGTGGAACACCGTCAAGACGTGGCGGCTGCTCGACGAGGTGATGCAGCTCCGTGGCGGGCGCGGCTACGAGACGGAGCGGTCGCTCGAGCGGCGCGGCGAGGCGGCCGTCGGCGTCGAGCGCTGGATGCGCGATTGCCGGATCAACACGATCTTCGAGGGCTCCTCGGAGATCATGCACCTCTTCATGGCCCGCGAGGCGGTGGACAAGCACCTCCAGGTGGCCGGCGGCCTCATCGACCCGAAGGTCCCGGCCGGCAAGAAGCTCGCGATGCTCCCCAAGGTCGGCGCGTTCTACGCGACCTGGTACCTCGGCCTCTGGAGCCGGGGGCTCTTCGCGCCGCGGTACGCCCGGTACGGGCGGCTCGCCCGGCACCTCCGGTTCGTGGACCGCTCCTCGCGGAAGCTCGCCCGGCAGGTGTTCCACGGCATGGTCCGGTTCGGGCCGAAGCTCGAGCGGAAGCAGGGGTTCCTCTTCCGCCTGGTGGACATCGCCAACGAGCTGTTCGCCATGTCCGCCTCGGTCATGCGCGCCGACGCCCTCCGCCGCGCGGGCCTGCCCGAGGCGGCGCGGGCGGCGCGCCTCGCCGACGCGTTCTGCCGGACCTCTCGCCGGACGGTGAACGGGCTCTTCGACGCGCTCTGGCACAACGAGGACGACCTGTCCTACGCGGTCGGCCGCGAGGTGCTCGCGGGCCAGCACGACTGGCTCGAGGCGGGCGGGATCGGGCTCGGGCTCACCGTCGAGGACCTGCGGCCGCCGCGGCCGAGCACGGCGCTCCCGCCGCCGCAGCGGCCGCGCACCGTGGAGCCCGCCGGCGCCGGCGCGGCCTGACGGGCGCCGCGGCGCCGCCCCGTCCGGCGCTGCGGAGCCCCTCGGGGGGCTGTTCACACCGTGGAGGGTCGCTTCATCTTGGGAGAGGTGGCGCTCACCTGCCACCCATCGAGATGAAGCGCCTCCTCCTCGCGTGCCTCACGGCGTCCGTCCTCGCGGCGTGCACGCGCCCTCCGCCGCGGCGGATCGCGGTGGCGACCGTCCGCCAGCCGGCGACGTCGCTGCTCTTCGTGGCGCTCCAGGCCGGCTGCTTCGATCGCGAAGGGCTCGCGATCGACGAGCGCCCGTTCGAGCTCGGGCGCGACGCCCTCGCGCTCCTCCGCGACCGCGCCGTGGACCTGGCGATCGCGTACGAGACGCCCTTCCTCGTGGCCGCGCGGGAGGAGCCGGCGCTCCGGATCCTGACCTCGCTCCACAGCTCGACGCAGAACACCCGGCTCGTCGCCCGGCGCTCCGCGGGCGTGGACGACTTCGCGGATCTCGCCGGGAAACGGATCGGGATCGCGCAGGGCACGAACGCCGAGTTCTTCATGGACGTGGCGCTCCGGTACGGCGGGGTCCGCCGGGAGGCCGTCGCGATCGTGCCGCTCGCCCCCGAGGACGCCGCCGCGCGGCTGCGGGACGGCACGCTCGACGCCGCGGTGCTCTCGGATCCGCCGGCGTCGCACGCCGAGCAGGCCCTCGGGGACGAGGCCGTGGTGGTGCGGACCGAGCTCTACGCCGAGTTCTCGGTGCTCGTCGCGCGGGCCGAGACGATCGAGCGGCGCCGCCCGGAGCTGGAGGCGACCCTCCGCGCGCTCTCCTGCGGCGAGCGGTTGGCGCGGGCCGCGCCCGAGAAGGCGCTGGCGCTGATCGGCGGCCGCTTCCCGGAGCTCTCCGAGCCCGAGCTGCGCGCGCAGGTCGCGCACGTCACGTGGGGGCTCAACGTGGACCAGCTGCTCGCGCAGGTCCTGCGGCGCGAGAGCGAGTGGCTCCACGCCCGCGCGCCGGCGGTCCCGATCGTCCCCACGAGCCAGCTCCTGGCGCCCGGCCCCCTCGAGGCCGTCGATCCCGAGGCCGTCATGCTGCTGCCCGCCCCGGCCCGGTGACCCGTGAGGCTGCGCCGCAAGCTCGTCCTCCCGACGCTCACGCTGGCGCTCGTCATGGGCCTGACGCTGGCGTATGCGCTCTGGGACGCGCGGCACCGGGCGCGGCTGCTCGAGTCGGAGACGCGGTCCCTGCGGGCCGCGACCGCCCTCACCGTCGCGCTCCACGACGCCGCGGCCGAGGAGGAGCGGCGCGTCGGGGAGCTCGACGTCGGCGGAGGCGCGGCGCAGGAGCGGCGCCTCCTCGAGGCGCGCGCGCGGGTCGAGGAGCTGGTCGCGGAGCTCGGGAAGGTGCCGCTCGCCCCGCGCCCGGCGCGGGCCCTCGCGCAGGTCGTCGAGACCCGCGCCTCGCTCCGCGCCGTCCACGGCGAGCTCCTCGCGGCGGCGCTCCGCGGGGACGCTGCGGCGCTCGCGGCCGGCGCGGACCAGAGCCGGCTGCTCTCGGAGCGCGCGGACGCGCTCCTGCAGAACCTGGTCGGCTATCACCTGCGCGCCCTCGACCGGCGTATGGCCGAGCTCTCGGGCCGCGGCGCGTGGCTCCTGCGCGCCGCGGCGCCCACGCTCCTGGCGGGGCTCCTCCTCGCGGTGCTCTCGTCGTTCTGGGTGGCCCGCGCGGTGGTCCGGTCCATCGTGGACACCGCGCGCGCGGCGCAGCGGATCGCCGAGAGCGGCGCGCTCTCGCCGGTCGGCGGCGCCGACCGCGGCGACGAGATCGGCAGCCTGGCGCGGTCCTTCAACCAGATGACCGAGCGGCTCGTCTCCGCGAACGCGCGGCTCGCCGAGGCGGACCGGCGCAAGACCGAGTTCCTGGGAATGCTCTCGCACGAGATGCGCAACCCGCTCGCGCCGATCCGCAGCTCGATCCACGTCCTGCGGCACGCGCCGCGGGACGGCGACCGGGCGGAGCGCGCGCTGGACGTGCTGGAGCGGCAGACCGTCCACCTCACGCGCCTCGTCGACGACCTGCTCGACGTGACCCGGATCGTGCGCGGCAAGGTGGCGATCCACCGGCAGGCGGTGGACCTGGCGGAGATCGTCCGCCGGACCGCCGAGGATCACGCCCCGCTCGTCCAAGACCGCGCGCTCGCGCTGACCGTCGACGCGCCCGGGCCCTGCCCCGTCCTCGGCGACCCCACCCGGCTCGCCCAGGTGATCGGGAACCTCCTCACCAACGCGGCCAAGTTCACGGATCGTGGTGGGCGCGTCGAGCTCTCGGTGCGCCGCGCCGACGCCGCCGCCGAGCTCCGGGTCCGGGACACCGGGGTCGGCATGGCCCCCGCGCTCCTGGAGCGGGCCTTCGAGCCCTTCGTCCAGGGGGCGCAGTCGATCGCGCGGACCGAGGGTGGGCTCGGGCTCGGCCTCGCCCTCGTGAAGGGGCTCGTGGACCTCCACGGCGGCACGGTCCGGGCGGAGAGCGGCGGGCCGGGAGCCGGGACCGTCGTCGTCGTGCGGTTGCCGCTCGCCGCCGCCGCCGAGGCGCCGGCCCGCACGGCGCCGCCGCCGCCGGCGCGCGCCGCGGCCGGCCGGCGCGTGCTCATCGTGGACGACAACGTGGACGCCGCCGAGGCGCTGGCCGATCTCGTCGGGGTCTTCGGGCACGAGGTGGCGGACCTGGTGCACGACGGCCCCTCGGCCGTTGCCGCCGCGCGCGCGCTCCACCCGGAGGTCGTGCTCTGCGACATCGGCTTGCCGGGGATGAGCGGCCACGAGGTCGCGCGCGCGCTGCGCGCGGAGCTCGGCCCCGACCCCGTCCTCGTCGCCGTGAGCGGCTACGCGCAAGCCGAGGACCTCCGGGCGTCCCTGGAGGCGGGCTTCGATCTCCACCTCGCCAAGCCGCCGGAGCCGGAGGAGCTGCGGCGGATCCTCGCGGAGGGGCGGCGCGCGCCGGCCGGCCTCCGTCAGTCGGCGGCCGCCCAGGAGTAGAGCCGCAGCGAGAACCAGGCCCGATCGTCCGTCCAGCTCCGCACGTGGCGCCAGCCCGCGATGGCCGCGAGGGCGTCGAACGCGCGCGGCTCCCACTTGTACGCGCTCTCCGTATGGATGGACTCGCCGGCGCGGAACCCGATGATCCGCCCGGCGACGCGCACCGCCTGCTCGCGCTGGCTCACGAGGTGCATCTCGACGCGAGAGAGCCGCTCGTTCCAGACCGCGCGGTGGCGGAACGAGCCCAGGTGGAAATTCGCGCCCAGCTCCCGGTTCATGCGGGCGAGGAGGTTCAGGTTGAACGCGGCGGTGACGCCCTCCGCGTCGTCGTACGCCCGCTCGAGCGTGGCCCGGTCCTTGGGCGCGTCCACGCCGATGAGCAGCCCGCCGCCGCGCCCGGCCTCGCGCCCCATGCGCCGCAGCAGCGCGACCGCGTCCGGCGGGTCGAAGTTGCCGATCGTCGAGCCAGGGAAGAACGCGAGCCGCCGGGCAGCGTCGAGGCCGTCGTCCGGGAGGACGACGCCGTTCATGAAGTCGCCCACCACCGGCCGGACCTCGAGGGCCGGGAAACGGGCGGCGATCGCCGCGGCGGCGCGGAGGAGCGCCTCGCGCGAGATGTCGACCGGGAGGTAGGCGACGGGGGACCGGAGCGCCGCGAGGAGCCGCTCCGTCTTCCGGCCGGTGCCCGCGCCGAACTCGAAGACCAGCGCGCCGCTGCCCACCGCCTCGGCGATGTGCTCGGCGTTCCGCTCCAGGATCCGGAGCTCGGTCCGCGCCGGGTAGTACTCGGGGAGCTCGCAGATGAGCTCGTACAGCGCCGACCCGCGCGCGTCGTAGAGCCACTTGGGCGAGAGGACCTTGCGTGGCTCGGCGAGGCCCGCCAGCGCCTCCCCGAGGAAGCCCTCCGCGAACGGCGCCGCGCCCTGCGCTTCGGCTTGATCGATCACGACGGGTCCCTCGCCAGGCGGACCCCGCTGAACTGCCAGCGGGCGTCCGGGTAGAAGAAGTTGCGGTAGCCGGGGCGGACGTGGCGGCGCGGCGTGGCGCACGACCCGCCGCGCAGCACGAGCTGGCTGACCATGAACTTCCCGTTGTACTCGCCGAGCGCGCCCGCGGCGGGCCGGTAGCCCGGGTACGGCGCGTACGCGCTCGCCGTCCACTCCCACACGTTGCCGAGGAGCTGCCGGGCGCCGGGGGCGCCCGCGGCGGGGTGGAGGCGACCGTCGTCGGCGAACGGGCCGTCGAGCGGGGCGCTCGCGGCGGCGCACTCCCACTCCGCCTCCGTGGGCAGCCGCGCGCCCGCCCACCGCGCGAAGGCGTCGGCCTCGAACCAGGAGACGTGCGCGACCGGCTCGGCGGGATCGACCGCGCGCATCCCGCCCATCGTGAAGAGCGCCCAGCCCCCGCCGGAACGCCCCCAGTAGAGCGGCGCCTCCCACCCGTGGCGCTGCGCCGCCGCCCAGCCGTCCGCCATCCAGAGCGTGGGGCGGGCGTACCCGCGGTCCGCCATGAACTCGAGCCACTCGCCGCAGGTCACCGGTCGATCGGCGAGGGCGTGCGCCGGCACGAGGACCGCATGCCGCGGGCGCTCGTTGTCGAAGGCGAAGCCGCCCGCCGGCGTGCCGAGCTCGGCGCGCCGTGCCTCGTGCGCCGTCCACGAGCGCGGTGCCGCGGCCCGCCCGGACGGCGGCGGCGGCGTAGGCGCGTACGCCGGACGGAGCGGGTTGCACGAGAAGGCGTGCTTGACGTCGGTGACGAGGAGCTCCTGGTGCTGCTCCTCGTGGGCGATCCCGAGCTCGAGGACGTCGAGCAGCTCGGGCGAAAGCGCGGGCAGCGCGTCCGCGAGCTCGCGATCGATCGCCTCGCGATACGCGAGGATCTCCTCGAGGCCAGGGCGCGTCACGAGGCCGCGCTCCGGCCGGGGATGACGCCGGCCGACGGCCTCGTAGTAGGAGTTGAAGAGGTAGCCGAACGCGGCGTGAAATGGCCTCCGCGCGGGGCGGGCGCGGGCGAGCACGAACGTCTCGAAGAACCAGGTGGTGTGCGCGAGGTGCCACTTGGCCGGGCTCGCGTCCGGCATCGACTGGACCTGCGCGTCCTCCGGCGAGAGCGGCGCGGCGAGGGCGCGCGTCCCGGCGCGGACCGAAGCGAGCACCCCGCGGAGCGCCGCGGCGCGCTCCTCGCCATCGGTCGGCGTCACGCTCGAGATCCCGCGGGCCGGAGGGGACACGTCGGAAAGCTCGGCACATCGGGCCAGGGCCGCAAAGGCCATCCGGGGCGGCGGTACCGGCGGGGATGCGCTCGCCCTCGGCCCGGAGTCGCGCTACCTTCCCGCGCCATGCACGACCCCCGCGAGGTCCTCCAGCAACGGCTCGAGCAGCGCCGGCAGACCATCGGTCGCCTGGAGCGAGTCGACGCGCGCTTCGCGGGAGCGCGCCTCGCCGTCTTCGTAGCGGCCGCCGCCGCGGCCGGGTTCGCCTGGTGGGGGCGCGCGATCTCGCCCTGGTGGGTGCTCGTCCCCGCGGCCGCCTTCCTCGGGCTGGTGGTCGCTCACGATCGCACCCTGCGCGCGCTCGCCCGCGCGCGGCGCGCGGCCACCTTCCACGAGGACGCGCTCGCGCGCCTCGACGGGACGCCGCCCGCCGCTGGGCCGACCGGCGGAGGGTTCGCGCGGGAGGATCACCCGTACGCGCAGGACCTCGACCTCTTCGGCGAGCGCTCCGTCTTCCACCTCCTCTGCACCGCGCGGACCCGCCCCGGCGAGGAGCGGCTCGCGGCGTGGCTGCTCGCCCCTGCCCCTCCGGCCGTGGCGCGGGCCCGCCAGCGGGCGGTCGCCGACCTCGGGCCGCGCCTCGACCTCCGCGAGGACCTGGCGGTGCTCGGCGAGGACATCCGCGCCGGCATCGACGCCGCCGCGCTGGAGGCGTGGGGGCGCGCGCCGCGTGCGCTCGGCGGACGGACGGCCGCGCTGGCCGCTGCCTCCGCCGGGGCGTCGATCGCGGGCGCCGCGCTCTGGGCGGCGGGCGCCGGGCCCCTGCCCTTCCTCGGCGCGATCGCGATCGCCGCCCTCGTCCGGCGTTCGATGCGCCACCGGCTCGCGCGCGTCCTCGACTCGCTGGACCGCCCCTCCGCCGAGCTCACGCTCCTGTCGCTCGTCCTCGGCCGGCTGGAGCGCGAGCCGTTCGCGGACGCGCACCTCTCCGCGCAGCAGGCCCGCCTCCGCGAGGAGGCTGCGCCCGCGTCGGCGCGCATCGCTCGCCTCACCGGGATCGCCGCGCGGGTCGAGTGGGCCAAGAACCAGTTCTTCGCCCCCATCGCGTACCTCCTGCAGTGGACGCCCCTCCACGCCGTGGCGGTGGAGCGGTGGCGCGCGGCGTCGGGCCGCGCGGTCGGGGCCTGGCTCGACGCCGTGGCGGAGCTCGAGGCGCTCTCCGCCCTCGCCGGCTACGCCCACGCGCGCCCGGCGCACGTGTTCCCGGAGGTCGTGGACCTCGCGCCCGGCGCCGGCCCGTTCCTCGAAGCCGACGCGCTCCGCCACCCCCTCCTCGCCGGCGCGATCCCGAATGACGTCCGGCTCGGCGGCGCGGGGCCGGCCGCCCTGCTCGTCTCCGGCTCCAACATGTCCGGCAAGAGCACGTACCTCCGGACCGTCGGCGTCGCCGCCGTGCTGGCGCAGGCGGGCGCGCCGGTGCCCGCCGCGCGGTGCCGGCTCACGCCGCTCATGCCCGGCGCCACGCTGCGCATCCAGGACTCGCTTCAGGCCGGCCGCTCGCGGTTCTACGCCGAGATCACGCGGCTGCGCCTCCTCCAGGACCTCGCCCGCGGCCCGGTACCGCTGCTCTTCCTCCTCGACGAGATCCTCCACGGCACCAACAGCCACGACCGGCGCATCGGCGCGGCGGCGCTGCTCGAGACGCTCGTCGCCGCGGGGGCGATCGGCCTCGTGACCACGCACGACCTCGCCCTCACCGAGCTGGCCGGGGGCCGCCTCGCCAACGCCCACTTCGAGGACCAGGTGCAGGACGGCGAGATCGCGTTCGACTACCGGCTCCGCTCCGGCGTCGTCGCCCACTCGAACGCCCTCGCCCTCATGCGCGCCGTCGGGTTACAGGTGTGACCGGCCTCCGCGCGCTTCCCCACGCACCGCGATGTGCGGCATGATGCGACCTGCGGCAGGCGAGCCGGTGAGGGAGCGGGTGAGCGGACCTCGGGTCAAAGGGCGGGCGGTCCTCGACGCGGTCGCCGTCGTCCGTGACAAGCACGGACCGGCCGGCGTCGATGCGGTCGTGGCGAAGCTCCCGCCCGCGGTGCAGGAGGTGCTCCGCGGGAGCATCCTCGCGAACGAGTGGTACCCGCTCGACGCGATGACCTCGTTCATGACGGCCGGCAACCACCTGTACAACGGCGGCGACGAGGGCGTGATCCTCGCCCGGTCCGAGCGGGTCGTCGAGCAGCAGCTCGGCGGCATCTACCGCATCTTCGTCCGGTTCGGCTCTCCCGAGTTCATCATCAAGCGGCTCAACGCCTTCACGCAGACGTACTTCGACGGCGTGCAGGTCGATCCGAGGTTCGACGGTGAGCGGCGCGCGATCGTGCGCTACACGGGGTTCCGCCCGGAGCACCGGATCATCGAGCCCGCCGTGATCGGCTTCTACCGCAAGGCGCTCGAGCTCTCGGGGGCGAAGGACGTCTCGGCCAAGGTCACGACCCCGCTCGCCGCGGGCAAGGGCTACCTCGAGGTCTCGATCGCCTGGAGCTGAGCCGCGCGGGGTCGGCCCGTTAGAATCCCGGCCGATGGAGTACCTCCCCGCGCGCTGGCTCCCCACCGCCCACTTCATGACCATCGTCGGGGCGCTCCACCGCCCCCGGGCGTGGCCGCGGGCCGTCCGGGAGCGCTGGGAGCTGCCAGACGGCGACTTCCTCGACGTGGACCGCGTCGCGGGGCCGGCGCCGGACGCGCCCGTCCTCGTCGTCTGCCACGGCCTCGAGGCCTCGTCGCGCGCCGCGTACGTGCGCGGGCTCGTGCACCTCGGGAGCGCACGTGGCCTGGCGGTCGTGGCGATGAACTTCCGGAGCTGCTCGGGAACGCCCAACCGGCTCCCGCGCTTCTACCACTCGGGCGAGACCGGCGACCTCGCGCAGGTCGTCGCGCGGCTCGCGGCCGAACGGCCCGGGCGGCCCATCGTGCTCTGCGGGTTCTCGCTGGGCGGGAACGTCATCGCGAAGTACCTCGGCGAACGCGGGGACGCGCTGCCCGCCGAGGTCGCGGGGGCGGCGGTGATCTCCGTCCCGTTCGACCTCGCGCGCTGCGCCGGCGCGCTCGACGGGCCGGGGTTCTGGAACCGGGTGTACCGGACGCGGTTCCTCACCGGCCTGCGCGCGAAGGCGCTCGAGAAGGCGCGCCGCTTCCCGGGGATCCTCGAGGTCGCAGCCGTCCGGGCGGCCCGCACGTTCGCGGCCTTCGACGCCGCGGTCACCGCGCCGCTCCACGGGTTCGCCTCTGCGGAGGACTACTGGGCGCGCTGCTCGTCGGGCCGGTACCTCGGCGGCGTGCGACGCCCGCTGCTCGCGATCTCGGCGCTCGACGACCCGCTCGTGCCCGGCGACTCCCTCCCGCTGGAGGCGGCCCGCGCCAATCCGTCGGTGACCTTCGTCACGACGCCCACGGGCGGTCACGTCGGGTTCGTCTCCGGCGGCCTCTTCCGCCCGAGCTACTGGTCCGAGGTCCGCGCGATCGGCTTTCTCGGGGAGCTCGTTCCGGCCGTTCACGGAACGTGACACGACGGGTGTCAGGGCCGCTCGCCCGCTGATTGCCGTCGAGGGGGCCGTACGCCGCCTCCGCGCCTCCGCCCGGCCTCCGGTCGCTACCTCGGGCGCGCGGCGGGGGTCTCGTCACGCGCGCGGAGACATGCATCGCGGCTGGGCGAGGCGCGCGAAACTTGCCGGCCACCTCGGCTCGCTTCGCTCGCCGGTGGCCGGCTTCGGACAGTCGCGCGCCCGCTGCAGTCGATCCGCTCCACGCGCGGAACCCGTCGAGCGCGGCTGCGCGCCCTCGGTGTACCGCTCCCCGGAGGCCGGGCTCCGGCGCTCCGGCGGCTGTGGCGCGGGTCGCCGGTTCAGGGTTCCGTTTCGCACTTCGCCCGTGAAGGGCGAGCCGGAGCACGACGCGTGGTCAGCCCGTCTCAGCTCTCCACGGTCAGGATCTCAGCCCCGCCCTCCGTGACGAGGAGCGTGTGCTCGAACTGGGCGGACCGCTTGCCGTCGTCGGTCACGGCGGTCCAGCCGTCGTCCCAGAGTCGGTCCTCCCACGTGCCCTCGGTGATCATCGGCTCGACCGTGAAGGTCATGCCGGGCGCCATCTGGCGGCGCAGCGACGGGTCGTAGTGGTGCGGGATCTGGAGCGAGGTGTGGAAGGTGTCGCCGATGCCGTGGCCGCAG
>DASPMI010000187.1:0-16530 GCA_035627135.1 Anaeromyxobacter sp.
GTCATCCAGTCCTTGACCCGATCGCCGAGCCGGCGGACCACCGCCTCGGCGTAGCGGACGTAGGCGTCGATGGTCGCCCGGCTCGCGAAGCCGCCCTTCTCCTGCAGCGCCTGCGGCAGGTCCCAGTGGAACAGGGTCGCGAACGGGCGGATGCCGTGGCCCAGCATCGCGTCCACGAGCCGGTCGTAGAAGTCGAGCCCGGCCGGGTTCACGGGGCCGTCGCCGTCGGGCACGACGCGCGGCCACGCGACCGAGAACCGGTAGTTCCGCAGGCCGAGCGAGGCCATGAGCGCGAAGTCCTCGCCGTACCGGCGGAAGTGATCGCAGGTGACGGCGGGCGTCGAGCGATCGTCGATGTGCGCCGGGTCCTTCGCGAACCGGTCCCAGATCGACTCGCCCTTCCCGCCCTCCGCCCAGGCGCCGTCCACCTGCACCGTGGCGGTGGCGGTGGCCCAGAGGAAGCCTTCGGGGAATCGGAGCAGCTCGCGCTCGGACATGGTCGCCTCTCGTTGCGGGCCGTTCAGCCCTTGATGGCGCCGGCGGTCGCGCCCTCCATGATCCGCCGGCTGAAGACGAAGTAGAGGAGCAGCGCCGGCAGGGCCACGAGGACCATGCAGGCGAACTGGACGGCGTAGTCGGACGAGTACTGGCCCTGGAAGCGGACGATCGAGAAGGGCAGCGTGCGCAGGTCGTCCGTCGCCAGGTAGGTGTTGGCCATGATGTACTCGTTCCAGTTGTTGAGGAACGTCATCACCGCCACGGTCATGGTCGCCGGCAGCGACATCGGCGCGACGACGCTCCACAGGATGCGCGGCCACGACGCGCCGTCCATCAGCGCCGCCTCCTCGATCGAGCGGGGCAGCGTCTTGAAGTGGCCCATGTAGACGAGCGTGCTGAACGACAGCGTGAAGGCGACGTACGGGATGATGACGCCCAGGTGCGAGTCGATGAGCCGGAGCTTCGCGAACCAGATGAAGTTCGGGAGGAGCGTCGTGTGGATGGGGATCACCATCCCCATCGTCACCGCGGCGACGCCCACGGCCTTGAGCCGCCACTGCATGCGGGTGATCGCGTACCCGAGGCAGAAGGAGAGGACCGTCGTGAGCGCCGTCGAGATCGACACCACCACGAGGCTGTTGAGGCCGTAGCGGAGGATCCGACCGTCGCGGAACGCGCGGACGTAGTTCTGCCACTGGGGCTCGGTCGGGAAGGAGATGAGCTCCTCGCCGAAGAGATCGCCCGAGCGCTGCAGCGAGTACGAGCCGACCCAGACGAGCGGGAAGAGCTGCATCAGCCCGAACCCGATCAGCGCGGCGTAGAGCAGCGTGCGCTGCGAGACGCGGGCGGCGGTGCGCGGCATGCTCAGCCCTCCCCTTCCTGGCGCGGCATCGCGCGCATCACCCGCAGCACGAGCAGCGTGAGCCCCACCGAGAGCACCACGAACAGCACCGAGAGCGCGTTCCCGTAGCCGTACTCGCTCGACGCGAAGGCCTTCTGGTACAGGTACACGCTCACGAACTGGGTGAGCGTCCCGGGCCCGCCGTTGGTGGAGAGGTAGATGAGCTCCATCTGCTTCATCGACGAGATCACGTCGATGACGATGACCGCCGCGATGGCCGGCCGCAGGTAGGGGACGATGACGTGCCAGTAGGTCTGGAACCAGCTCGCCCCGTCCACCCGGGCGGCCTCCTCGATCTCCTTGGGCACGGTCATGAGCCCGGCGTAGTAGAAGAGCAGCGCCCACCCGAACCCCTGCCACACGATGATCCAGATCACCGCCCAGATCGCGGTGTCCGGGTTGGAGAGCCACGAGGTGGCCAGCCCGTCGAGGCCCACGGCCCGCAGGAGCTTGTTCAAGACGCCGTACGTGGGGTTGAAGATGCTGACCCACATCCGCGCGACGATGACGAGCGAGAGCACCGCCGGGACGAAGTAGATCGTCCGCAGGACCCGCGAGAGCTTCTTCGAGACATGGGCCAGGATCGCCGCGAGCGCGAACGCCACGGGGTTCTGGATGAGGATGGTCGCCACCATGAGGAGGAGCGTGTTCCAGAGCGAGCGCCAGAACACCGGGTCGTTCGCCACGAGCTCCCCGTCGACGTACTCCAGCCGGACGATGTCCCAGTAGTTCGCGAGCCCGACCTGGCGGTACTCGCCGAACCCGGCCCAGTCGGTGAAGCTGTAGTAGACGCTGAACCCCAGCGGCACCAGCATCGCGAAGACCATCACCGCGATGCTCGGGACCACCAGGGACGCGACCACGCCGCGGTGCTGGAAGGGGCCTCGCATGGTGGGCACCGGGCGACCCCGCGGGCGGCGCCCCGGCGCGCCCGTGCGCGCGCCGCGACCCGCCCGCGGGATCTCCCGCGGGGAGCTACTTCTTCGCCGCCTTCGCCGCGGCGGCGTCGATCTTCTTCGTGAACTCCTCGGGCGTGATGATGCTCGAGCAGAGCTCACGCACCGCGTTCTGCATGTCCTCCTTGAACGCCGGGGTGGCGCGGTCGAGGGTCGGCGTGCCCGACGTCGCCTTGGCCTCGGCGGCGATCTTGAGGAGCGACTTCGCGACCGGCGCGTCGCTCGGCTGGGCGTCCACCTTCTGGGCCGGGAACGTCGCCTTCTTCTCCCAGGCCAGGACCGGGAACCGCTTGGCGTAGAACTCGAGGTACTTCATGCCGAGCCCCGTGTGCTTCGAGCTCGCGCTCACCACGTAGTTGCCGCCGTACCAGGCCATGAGGTCTTCCGGGCCGCCCTTTCCTCCGGCCACGGTCGGGAACTTGAACGCGTCGACGTTGTCACGGAACTCCTGGGAGAAGCTCTGGTCGCTGGAGAGACCCAGCTCCCAGCTCCCCATGAGGTACATGGCCGCCTTGCCCTGGCCGAAGAGGTTCCGCGAGGCGCCGTAGTCGGACACCATCACGTCCTCCTGGAAGAGGCCCGACTTGACCATGTCCTGCAGCAGCGTCGCCGCCTTCACGAAGACCGGATCGGTGAACTTGATCTTCCGGTCGAGCGCCTTCTGCGGAAGCGTAGGGTCGCCCGAGAGCCGCCAGGCGAGCTGGTCGAAGGTGATGCAGAGCGGCCAGGCGTCCTTGCCGTCCGTGGTCATGGGGATGATCCCCTTGGCCTTGAACTTCGGGACGAGCGCCTTCAGCTCCTCGAACGTGGTCGGGAGCTTGGTGACGCCGGCCTCCTGGAACAGCTTCTTGTTGTAGTAGATCACCCACAGATCGGCGGACACCGGGATGCCGTAGAGCTTTCCGCCGTACACGTTCGAGTCGAGCGCGCCGGGCAGATAGCCAAGCTTCTCGAAAGCCGGCCGGTCGAGCGGCACGACGAACTTCCCGTCCACCAGCGGCTTCAGGAGCGTGCTGAAGCTCCAGTACTTGAAGACGTCCGGAAGCTGCCTCGCCGTGGCGTAGATCTTGATCTTCTCCTGGTACGGCTGGTCCGGGTAGCTCTCCGTGACGATCTCGATCCCGGGGTTGGCCGCCTTGAACTCGGCGTTGATGGTCTCGATGACCGCACCCCAGGTGTTGGTGCGATCGGGGTAGTTGTCCCCCATCTTCAGGGTGACCTTGTCCGCGCCGAGCGCGAGGGCGGGCGCGAGCAAGGCCGCGAGCAGCACGAGTCTCTTCATGGGTTCCTCCTGGCGGGAAAGAGCAGCGTGGACCGGAGTATCCGCGCCGCGCCCGGAGGCGTGAATGACGCCGGTTCCGGCGCCTTGACGATTCTTACGGCGAATCGAATCGGCTACCGCGAGGAATGGAAGCTCATGGCCCCGGCTCCTCGCCCCGCCCGTACCCCGCCTTGAACCGGTTCGGGCTCACGCCCGCGTACTTCTTGAACACCCGGGAGAAGTGCTCGACGCTCGGGTATCCCACCCGCTCCCCCACCTCGTAGACCATGAGCGCCGTCGTCGCGAGGAGCCGCTTCGCCTCCTCGACGCGCGTCCGGGTGAGGTACTCGGTGAAGGTCTCGCCCGTCTCGCGGGAGAACTCGAAGCTGAGGTGGTTCTTCGACACGCCCGCCCGCTGGCTCGCCTCCTCGAGCGAGAACGCCGGGTCGGCGAAGCGCTCGCGGATCGCCCGCTTCGCGGCGACGACGATCCGCGACTCGACGGTCCGGGCGGCGCGGGCGGCCTTGAACGACGCCGCCGCGTCGCGGATCGCGGCGCACACCGGACCGACGGCGGAGGTGACCTTCACGCTGAGGTAGCGGCCCACGTACTCGGCGGCGTCCGCGCAGAACGCGTGGACCGCGGCCTCGTCGTCGCCGCCGGCCGCGGGCGAGCAGAGCACGGCGGCGTGCCCGGGCCCCAGCGCCACGACCTCGCCGTGGCCGAACCGGCCGAGCGCCTGGCCGAGCGAGCGGACGGCCATCTCCGAGAACCGGCCGAGCCCCTCCGGCCCTTCGCGCGCCGCGACGGCCTGGAGGTCCTCGACCCAGAAGCAGCAGACGCGGAACGGGGACCGGAGCGCGATCCCCAGCTCCTGGAACGTCTCGAGCAGCTCGGGCGTGGCCGGCGCCTGGAGGATGTCCCGGAGCACCTGCGCCTTGAGGAGCTCGAGGTGGCGGCGCTGGACGATGGCGGCGTCCCGCTCGCGCGACTCGGCGATGCCCGCGGTCGCCTTCTCGAGCGCCGCCCGGAGCGCCGCGCCGTCGAGCTCGCCCTTCAGGAGGTAGTCGCTCGCCCCGAGCGTGAAGGCCTGCCGCACGAGGTGGAAGTCGTCGTGCGCCGAGAGGACCACCACCGCCGGCCGGCGCGCCGGGGGCGGCGGGAGCCGCCGGAGGAACTCGAGCCCGTCCATCACCGGCATCGAGAGGTCGAGCAGCACCACGTCGATCTCGGGGCGCGCCTCGAGCGCGGCCAGCGCCTCGGCGCCGTTCCCGGCCTCGGCCAGGAAGTCGAACCCGTCGTCGCCCCAGGGGCGGAGGCTCGCGATGGAGAGCCGCACGAACGGCTCGTCGTCGACGACGAGGACGCTATGCATCCTGGGAATCCTTCGCGGCCGCCCCGCTCGCCGCTTCCACCTCGGGCGCGGCCGCCCGCACCAGCGCGGGCATCACGTACCGCACCCGCGTGTACTCTCCGGGCCGGCTCTCCACCTCGAGCCCGTAGGGCTCGCCGTAGTTGAGCCGGATGCGCCGGTGGACGTTCGAGACGCCGATCCGGTACAGGCTGCCCTGCTCCGGCTGCGCGTCGAGGAGCCGGGCCGCGCGATCCGGCTCCATCCCGGCGCCGTCGTCGCTCACCTCGACGACGAGCACCTTGCCCGGGAGGACCTCCGCGCCGGGATCCCGGCAGGGCGCCGGCGGGAGGGCGCGCTCCTCCACCCGCGCCGCGACGCGGATGGTCCCGCGCGCCTGCCGCGCCGGGGCGCCGCTCGCCCCGCCCGAGAAGCCGTGCAGGATCGAGTTCTCGACGATGGGCTGGAGGATCATCCGGAGCGTGAGCAGCGCCTCCGTCCCCGGATCGAGCGCCAGCGAGAGCGCGAACCGCTCCCCGAACCGGACCTTCATGATCCCGACGTAGGCCGTGACGTTGTCCACCTCGCGCGAGAGCTCGGCGAGCCGCTCGGCGCCGGAGTAGCTGTCGGAGAGGACGCGCATGAGGTCGCGCGTCATCCCGGCGATGCCGTCGGCGCGCGCCGCGACCGCCATGAGGCGGATGGAGTTGAGCGTGTTGGCGACGAAGTGCGGGTTGATCTGGTAGCGGAGCGCGTCGAGCTCCGCCGAGAGCCGCTCCCGCTCGCTCCGCTCCCGCTCCTGGACCAGCCGCTCGGTCTCCTCCACCATCGCGTTGAACCCGTGGGCGAGCTCCGCCAGCTCCGCGATGTTGTGGGTGGCGGCGCGCACGCCGTAGTCGCCCTTCCCCACCCGCCCCATGTGCCGGACCACCGCGCGGATGGGCCCGGCCACGCGCGCGAAGAAGACCTCCGCGTAGAGGAGGAAGAACAGCGCGAGCAGCGCGACCGCCGGGTACAGGTACCACTGGTACTTGCCGACCTTGCCGGAGAGCGCTGCCTTGTCCGCCAGGAGCGCGAGCGTCCAGCCGGTGGAGCGCATCGGATAGAGCGTCGCGAGCCAGGGCCGCCCGTCGGCCTGGACCTCCTGCGCCGAGACCCCGCCCTCCGCGGCCGCGGCGGCGGCGAGCCGCGCGAGCACGCCCGCCTCCTCCCCGGCCGTGCCGGGCGGCAGGCTCGAGAGGATCGGCCGCCCCGCCCGCCCGAACACCACGACCGCCGAGCCCTCGTCGTCGCCCCACCGCGCCTGGAGTGCGTCGAAGTACGGGGCGCGAAACATCACCAGGAGCGCCTCGATCGCCGTGTCGTCGCTCGCGGCCGGGCAGACCGCGAGGGAGATCATGCTCGGCTCTCCCACGGTCCGGGCGGGCGCCTCCAGCGTGTCGAGCAGGTAGACCTTGCCCGGGTCGGCGGCGGCCTCGGCGTACACGCCGCGATCGATGGAGCCGACGCCGCGGATGTTCGGGTAGTTCGAGTATGCGTAGGTGGGGCCGCCCTTCAGGTACACGACCACGGCCCCCACCTGGTTCGTGTACTGGATGAAGCTCACGAGCTCCTCGTCGAGCCGCCGCGCCGCCAGGTAGCGGAGCTTGGGATCGCTCGCTGCGCCGTACGCGGCGGCGAGCTCGCGGAGCTGCGGGTCGTGCAGGAGCGCCGCCGCGAGGATCGCGACGTTGTCGACCTCGTTCCGGATGTTCTGGGCGACCTGCTCCGCAGTGACCTCGGTCTGCCGGGCGACCGTCTCGTAGAGCGCCGAGAGGTAGAGCCGCACCAGCACCGCCGAGACGAGCAGGCTCGGCACGGCCACGACCAGGACGAACGCCGCGGAGAAGCGGCGCGAGAGGGTGACCATCGGCGGCTCCGCGTGGAACCCTACCGCCGATCCCTGCCCTACTCCAGCGTGACGCTGGCGGTCGCGGTCGCGGTGCCGCCGACGAGGGTCGCCGTCGCGGTCCAGGCGCCGGTCATCCGGAGGGACTCGATCGGCGTGCCCCACACGTGCAGCAGGAACGTGAGCCGCCGCGTGCCGTCCTCGAGGACTTGGAACCGCACGTCGCCGCGCTCCGTCTCGCCGACCGGGAGCTCGAGCGAGGCGTAGACCGCGCCGCCGGGCATCGCGACCACGAGGCGCTCCACGGCGCCGGCGGGCACGCCCTTCCACTCGGCGACCACGTAGAGGGTCGGCGTGTCGTCGATGGCGGCGGACGCGAGCCCCTCGACGGCGCCCGCGGGCTCCAGGGCGGCGAACGTGAGCGTGACCGAGGGCGCCGCGTCGTCGGGCACGAGCACGGTGCCGGGCGCGCCCGGGGTCCCCGGCTGCGCGCTGTCGTCCACGAGTGCACCGCCGCAGGCGAGCAGCGCGGTCGCGGCGGCGAGCCCGATGCTCCGGAAGCACTTCGGCGCGACGTGGGTCCGCATCATGGCTCGCTCTCCTTCGTCCCTGCGTCGGCGTCCTGGCGTCACGAATCTCCGCGTCCGACGGAGTCAGGTTCTCCACGGTGCGTGCCAGGTTCACGCACAGCGTCGAACGCGCGCGGAGGGTCCGGTGAAACCGTCGTTTCCGGCGGAGCCCGCGAACGGGCGGGCAAAGGCTGCCTCGCGAGGCCCGCCCAACCCAGGGTGCATCTCTTCCGGGTCGAGTTGCACGCCGCGTCCTGCTCCGCGATGCTGCGGGGTGCGTGCCCCACACAGCCGACCGCCGCTCCCCCGACCTGCGTCCGCTGCTCGCGCGCGCCCCGGCCCCGTTCGCGGGCCTCGATTCCGACGCCCGCGCCACGCTCCTGGCGTCGGCGGCCCGTCACGGGCTCCTCTCGGCCGTCGCAGGCCGCCTCCCGCCCGACGACCCCGACCTGCGCAGGCGGTTCGAGCGGCTGGCCGCGGGGGCGCGCCTGCGGGACGCGCGGCTGCGCGAGGCGCTCGAGGAGGTGCTCGCGATCCTCGGCGCCACGGGGATCAGGCCAGTCGCGCTGAAGGGGCCCGCGCTCGCCGACCGCGTCTACCCCGACCCCGCGCTCCGCGCCGCGACGGATCTCGACCTGCTCGTCTCGGACCAGGAGCTCGCCCGCGCGGCCGACGCCCTCGTCGCCGCGGGGTTCCGCCGCGACGCGCCGCTCCGCGACGCCTACTTCCGCGCGGAGCACCACCACCTGCACCTCCACCGCGCGCCGGACGCGGACGTCGAGCTCCACTTCCGCGTGTCGAGCGCCTTCGGCGCCGCGATCTCGACGGGCGAGCTCCTCTCCCGCGCCGTCCCGCACCGCACCGCGCGCGGCACGCCCGCGCTCGTCCTCGCGCCGGAGGACGAGCTCGTGACACTGTCCGTGCATGCCGCGGGACACCTCTTCGAGCGCGCCGGGTGGCTCCTCGATCTCTCGCTGCTCATCGAGCGGAGCCCTGGCCTCGACTGGGCGGAGATCGCGAGGCGCGCGGGCGCTTGGCGGTGCCGCCGCGCCGTGTCCTACACGCTCCGCCGGCTGGGATCCCTCGGCGCCAGCGTGCCCGACGACCTGACCCGCTCCCTGGGTCCCGCGCGGGTCCGGGTTGCGGATCGGCTCGCGGGCGAGGCCCTGGCGCGAGCCGGGAGGACCGCCCGTGTCCTGCGAATGGGGTTCCGGACGGTGCTCCGCGACCGCCTCCGGACCGTGCCGCGCGACGTCCTCGTCGAGTCGGCGTGGGTGCTGCGCCGACGCACCCACCTCCTCACACGCCACCTCACCAACATGCGAGGGGGACGGGGCGCCGTGGGACCGCGGACGAGTTCGCGAAAGCCCTCGGATCGCGGATAATTCTCCTCGGTGACGCGTTGATGCATCCGTTCTGGCAGGTGGTGCGTGGGGGAAGCATGAGCCCCACACTTCGGGAGGGCGACGAGGTCCTCCTCGAGACGCCGACGTCCTTCGCGGTAGGTGACGTCGTCGTCGTCCGGATCCCGAAGAAGAGCGGCACCGTGCTGCACCGGGTGGTCGTCGTCGAGGGTGACCGCGTCGTGACGAGAGGTGACGCATGTCGGCGCAGCGATCCGCTGGTTCCCAGAGCGAACGTGCTGTTCCGGGCGGCCGCCTTCCGGCGCTCGGGCCGGCAGGCACCGATCCCGCCGGCCCCGGGGCCGGCGCGGCGCCTGTGGTGGCGCTCTCTGCGACGCCTCGCATCAGCGGCGGGTGCTCCTGGCAGGTGGTGGAGGGCGAGGCGGTCCTCCTCGACCTCCACGGGCGTCGGATCCTCGGGCTGAACCGGGTGGGCAGCTTCGTCTTCCCGCTGCTCGACGGCGCCCGGACGGTCGGTGGCCTCGCGGCCTCCATCGCCGAGCGGTTCGGGGTCGAAGTTCGCAAAGCAGAGGCGGATCTGAGAGTATTCCTGGCAGAGCTCGCCAGGCGCGGTTTCGTCGAGGGGGTGGAGCGATGAGCGCGCGCGCCGGCGACGTGATGTTCTGGCGGGAGGGGAACTGGAGTCCTGTCCATGGAGCGCGACACCCGACAGACGGTGGAGCCGCCGAGGCCGCCCGAGCGGTACGAGCCGCCCGCCGTGGAGTGGGAGGAGCCGTTCGATCCGGTGGCGCTCTCGACGGACTGCTGCAACCCGCTCGATCCGCTCTGCGACAACCCCTGCGGCGGCGGCTGAGCCCCGCTGCGCGCGCCGCGTGCCTCGCGGCGGCGGCCCTCGCGCTCGCGCTCCCCGGAGCGGCCGACGCGCAGCAGGCTCGCGTCACCCTCTCCGGTGCGCCCAGCCCGCTCCGGAACGTGGCCGTTCACGGGTCGGACGCGTCGGTCTCCTTCGACGTGCGGAACACGCTCTCGAACACGAACCTCCGCGCCGTCGAGTTCCAGCTCCCGAGCGGCTTCACCCTCCGCGGCGGCGCGGGGCCCGCGGGGTGGACGGTCACCACTACCCCGGGCACGCGACGGATCCGGTTCGCGCAGACCAACTGCGCCGCTCCGGGCGTCACCACGACCGCTCCCGCGACGTTCCGCATCGACCTGACGGCGCCGAGCACGCCGCCGATCGACGAGGACCGGACGACGGACCCGATGACCGTCGTCTCGGCCACGGACCCCTGCTCGAACCGGACCTGGTCGGTGACGGGCCAGGTGACTTTCCCGCGGGTGGTGCTGCGCGTCACCGGCGTGGCCCTGCCCACGGCCTCGCTCCCCGTCGACGCGCGCATCCAGTGGACCATCACCAACGTCTCCCGGCGCCAGAAGACGGGGCTGACTCCGAGCCGCGAGATCACTCCGGCGGCGGGCTGGGGGGGCGAGACCTGCGAGCCGGCGACCCTGCCCACGACCATCAACCCCGATCAGACCGTGACGGTCACCTGCTCGTACCGGCTGACCTCCCCGGGGACGTACACGATCCGCGGGAACGCCTCCGCCTCGCGCAACGCCACCGGCGCGGGCGCGGCGGTGACCGTGCGCGTCGGGTCCAGCGCCGTCTCGTGGGCACGCGCTGCCGCCGTCGCCGGCCGGCCGGCTTCCTTCGAGATCACGGTCGTGAACGACCTCGGAGAGCCCGTCCAGAAGGTCGAGCTCACCCGCCCCGACGCGACCTGGACCGGGATGTCCGGCTCGAGCTCGTCGCTCACGCCCGCCGGCGCCTGCGGCGCCAACGGCTTCTGCTTCACCGGTTCGCTCGCACCGGGCGCGAGCGCGACGTTCCGGGTGAGCTTCACCGCTGCGCCCAGCCTCGCCGCGACGGCCACCCAGGGGTTCCAGGTGACGCTCACGCCGGCGAGCGGAACCAACTCCGCCGTCGCCACGCCGCAGCTCGTCACGGTCTTCGTCCCGCCGAACGACGTCGAGCGGCTCACCGTGCTGTCCGACGCCGAGGGCCAGACGCTCGCGTGGACCAACACCGACGGCCCGAGCTCGTCGCATGACGGCGTGGTGGTGTTCCGGACCGCCGGCGGACGCGACGGCGTCGATCCGCCGCTGCCCGAGGACTTCGTCGACTACTCGCGGGAGCCGCGACCGCCCGAGGTGATCTACGCCGACCGCGACGGGTCGCCGACCAACGCCATCGCCGATCCGGCGGTGGGCGAGTACAACTACCGGGTCTGCAACCGCGACGCGAACCTCGTCTACTCGAGCTGCCGCACCGGGTTCTGGAACGGCCGCGGCTTCATCGACTCGGCGCGCGCCCCGGCCGGCGGATGGACGCACCAGCTCGGCGGCTTCGCCACGCTCTTGCCCGGGATCGTGCCCGGGAACCGGGTGGGCCTCGCCACGAACCGGCAGGAGGTCAACGTGCTCGACCTCGCCACCGGCCACCGCAGCCTCGAGCCGTACGCCCTCGCCGCGCTCCCCTCCGCGGGCACGCCTGCGACCCGCACCGCCGACGGCCGCCTCCTCCTCTTCGCCGCCGACTCGAGCGGCGCCGTCACGGCCGTGAACCTCGAGACGGGTCAGCTCGAGTGGCAGCGGCACAAGGCCAACGAGTCGTTCGTGGCCGGCGTCTCCGGGATCACCCGCGCCTACGCGGCCCCGGCCTTCCAGGCCGCGTACGCGATGGACGTCCTGCTCCTCGCCTCCACCTCCGGCCGCTTCCTGGCGATCGACGCGCGCAACGGCGACACGCTCTGGACGGTCAACGCCGGCTCCTCGCTCCGCGCCGCGATCCTGTACGACCCCGTCGTGAACCGCATCTTCGTCCCGACCCAGAACGGGGGCGTCCTCTCGTACGACATGGGCCCGTCCGCTCCGCGCACGACCGCCCCCGCGGTCCGGGCCACGAGCTGGCAGAACCCGGGCGGCCAGTACACCCTCCACTGCATCCGCACGTTCGAGAACGACAGCGTCGCCTGCATCGACCGCCAGGGGCGCCTGCGGGTCCTCGACTCGCTGACCGGCGCCGTGCGCGCGCTGATCGCCACGAGCGTCTCCACCCCCAGCACCCTCGCCCGCGTCGTCGGGACGGCGCCCGGCTTCGCCGTCGGGAACGCCTCGACCGTCCGGCGGATCACCGCGACGTACACGACCGGGGGTTCGCTGTCGCTCGCGCCGGCCGGCACCTTCAACGCGCCCAGCGGCGTCACGCTCTCCGCCGCGATCATCTTCTCGAGGGACGGGTTCATGGTCGTGGCGGGGAGCGACCTCAAGCTCCACAAGCTCAGCCTCGCCGACGCCCAGGAGATCGACCCTGCTCTCGCGCCGACCGTCACCTCCGCGCAACCGGGCGCCCTCCTCGGCCCGATCGCGTACGACGGCGTCGGCCGCCGCTTCGTCTTCGGGACGAGCGAAGGCCGCATCTGGGCCGTCCCGAGGTTCTAGGAGTCCGCCCATGACCCACGCCCGGCCATTGTTTCTCGCTTGCTTGGTCCTCGCCGCGTGTGAAGGCGGCGGAGCCGACGGGAGTCGTCCCGCTCGCGAGCCCCGCCCTCCGCCGATGGCAGCGTCCGTGACGGTGCGCGACGGAGAAGGCGCCGAGGGTCCGTTCCGCCTCGAGGACCTCCAGACGCTCGCGCTCGAGATCCGGGTCGTCGCGGCGCCCCCGGGCCCGATGCCGCTCCGGATCGACGTCCTGACTCCGGCGAACGTCGTCTACGCGCAGCTCCCGGTGACCCTCGAGCCCGATCTCTCCGGGACCGCCGCCGTGCGGCAGGATCTCGAGGTCCAGGGGACGCCGATCGAGGGCCTCCGCATGACCGGCGCCTGGACGTTCCGCCTGGCCCCCGCCGGCGGCACCGCGCCGCTCGCGACCGCGGAGGCGCAGATCGCGGAGGCGGAGATCGCGGAGTGAACCGCCTCTCCCTGGAGATCGCGCAGGTCCGGGTGGATCTCGTCGTGCCGAGCGCCGAGCCCATCGGCCTCGCGCGGTACCGCCCGTTCGCCGGCGCGGCGGGCACGCCCGAGTGGACGCTCGCGCTCGGGCCCGGGACGTACGACGCCCCCGTTCCGCCCGGCCGCGCCCTCGTGGAACGCGAGGGGCGCTGGTGCATCGCCGGCATGGAGGACGCGGCCTGGCTCGACCCGGAGACCGGCACCGGCGTCGCCAGCGTGGACCGCGCCTGCCTCGTCCTCGACACCCTCCTCCGCGCTGCGGTCGCGCGGAGCGTGCTCGCGGACGGCGGACTCCTCGTCCACGGCGCGGCGATCGTGGTCGAAGGCGCCGCCCACCTCTTCCCGGCACGCTCCGGCTCCGGCAAGTCCACCCTGGCGGCGCGCGCCGCCCATCCGCTCTCCGACGAGCTTTCCATCCTCCGGCAGGGGCCGGAGGGCTACCAGGCGTACGCGTCGCCGTGGTGGGTCTCGAACGGTGGATCAGCGCCCCTCGCCTGCATCTACGAGCTCGCCTGGGACGGCGAAGGGGTGAGCCCGCTCCACCGGACCGCGATCCGCCAGCTCGCCACCAACCTCGTCATCCCGTTCGACAGCCCGGAGAGCCGGGGGCAGGCGCTCGCCGCCGCCGCCATGGTGGCGGGGGCGACCCCCTTCGCGCGGTTCGCGTTCCACCCGGAGAGCGACGTGGACGCCCTCCTCCGCCGAGGCGCTCCGCGCGCGCCCGCGTCAGGTACCCGGGGCGTGGGATGACGCGGCGTGGTAGGGTGGCTCATGCTCGCCCGCCGCGCTCTCCTCCCGCTCGCCCTCCTCCTCGCCACGCCAGCCGCGCGCTCGGAGCCAGCCGGCCCCGCCTCCGCCATCCGCGAGGCCATCGCCCTTCTCCCGGGCGAGGCGACGGCGGCGCTCGCCGCGAGCGCGGAGACGCTCATCGACCCCGACGCGACCTTCCGGGTCGTCCTCGCGGGCGCGTGCCAGGACGCGCGGCTGCTCCTGCTCGACGGCTCCGGCGCGGCGGTGCCGGGCGCCGAGACGCGGGAGGTCGGCCCAGCGACGGTCCTGACCCTCACGCCGGCGGCGGCGCTCGTGCCCGCGGGGCGGTACCAGCTCCGGCTCGACGGCGTCTTCGGCCGTGAGCTCCACGTAGGCACGCAGGTCGTCGCTCCCGCCCGCTGGGAGCTGCGCGTGGCGGGCGATCCCCCTCCCCCGCCGCCGAAGGCCGTGAGGAAGAAGAAGGCGCGGCGCTGACGCCCGCCTGCCTCACCACGCGGCGTGCGCCGACGCGAGCTCGAGCGCGCCGAGGACCGCCCGGTCCGCCTCCAGGAAGTCGTACCCGTGGAGCGTCCCGGGTCCCGCCCAGGAGAGGGCGGCGACCCCCACCGGCTGCGGCTCCGCGCCCGGCGGGAACCGGGCCGCGTAGAACGCGAGCTCGACCTCCAGCGCGGGGTACCGGTGCTCGTGGCGGAGGAGGAGCGGACCGATCTCCACCGCGCAGCCGAGCTCCTCGCGGATCTCCCGGACGAGCGCGTCGGGCTCGGCCTCGCCTGCCTCGACCTTGCCTCCGGGGAACTCCCACTGCCCGGGCGCGCCGGACGCGTCGCGGCGCCGCGTGACGAGCACCGCCTCGCCTCGCCGTACGACCGCGGCGACGACCCGGATGCGCTTCACTTCAGATCGAGGGCGTACAGGTGGCTGCCGTTGGACAGCGCGTACACGCGCCGCCCGTGGACCCCCGGCCGGCCCGTGAACCCGGTCCCCGTCCGGAAGGAGCGCAGGGTCCGCCCGCTGGCGCGCTCGACGAACCGGAGTCCCCCGTCCTGCGCCGGCACGAGCAGCCACCGGTCGGTGAACTCGGGGGTGGCCCCCGGTGCGCCCTCGAACGGCGCGGTCCAGAGGGGCTGCCCGTCGGTCGGGTCGAGCCCGACGAGCTGGCGCGCGGCCACGGCCACGACGATCCCCTTCCCCGCCGCGACCCGCGTCGCGAGCGGGACCCGCTGGGACCAGAGCTGCGCCCCGCTGTCCGGATCGAGCGCCACCACCACGCCGGAGTAGGCTGCGGCGTAGAGCCGGTCGCCGTCGAGGCTGAGGCCGTCCACGTCGACGTAGTCGCCGGTCGAAGCGATCGCCTGCGACCACCGGACCTGGCCGTTGCCGCCATCCAGCGCGACGACGAACCCGTCGGCGAACCCGGCGTACACCACGCCGTTCCTCACCGCCGGCGGAGCGGCGCCGCGGATGCTGTAGCCCCGATCGATGCCCCGCGCCTCGCGGCGGTGGTGCCACTTCCAGGCGCCGGTTCGCGCGTCGACGGCGAAGAGCGTGCCCTGGAGGCTCATCACGTACACGGTCCCGTCGACGACGACGGGCGTCGTGCCGAGCTCCTCCTGGGCGTCGTAGCTCCACCGGCGCGACCCGTCCACGAGGGAGAGCGCGTGGACGCGCCCGCCGGAGCCCGCGTAGACCGTCCCCTTGACGACCGCCGGCGCTCCGGCGAAGCCGCCCCCGGCGTCGAACTCCCAGGCGCGCGTGCCGTCCCGCTTGAACGCGTGGAGCCAGCCGTCGCGGGTGCCGCACACCGCGATCCCGGTGTCCGGGTCCACGGTGACGCCCCCCTCCTCGACGGCGACGCCGGCGGACTCGGGCGCGACCAGATCGCGGTGCCACGCGATCGAGTAGAGCGCGAGCGGCGCCGGGGGCAACCGCGGGGAGAGGCCGGCAGGGTCGAAGCTCGACCCCAGCGCCAGCGCGAGCGCCAGCGCCGTCCCCGTCACTTCGCCCCCAGCTTCGCGAGCTGCTCCGACGCCTCGCGCTGCAGCGGCGACTCCTTGTGGACCTCGGCGAACTTCGTCAGGATCTGCTTCGCCTCGTCGAGCTTGCCCGACGCAGCGAGCACCCGGGCGCGGTCGAGGTCGGCGCGATCCGCGTACGCCGGGGCCTCCTTCGCCATCCGCTCGAACGCCTGGGCGGCGGCGGCGAGATCACCCTTCGCCTCGGCGACCATCCCCAGGTTCGCGAGCGCCAGGAAGCGGAGCGAGTCCTCCTCCGGCGCGCCCTTCAGGAACTGCTCGTACGCGGCGGTGGCGGCGTCCCACTCCTTCAGCGCGTAGTGGGCGTTGGCCTTCGCGAGGACGGCGAGGGCGGTCGTGCGCGTCAGGCCGTGGTCGGCGACGAGCTTGTCGGCCTCGGCGATCACCGCCTTGTGCTTCTCCTCGTCGGTCTTGAACGTTCCGGGCGCCGGGTTCGGCACGTCGAGCACCATCGCGTTCGCCGTCTTGAGGACCTTCGAGAGGGCGAGCCCCGTCTCGCGCTCCTTCGACGCCTGCATCGACGACACGACACCGGCGGCGATCACCACCACCGCGACGGCCCCGCCCACGAGGGCGATGAGCTTCTTGCGGGCGGCCAGCCAGGCGGCGGCCTGATTCGCCACGTTCTGGAAGCGATCGGGTTCCCGCATGTCCTTGCGGGAGAGCGCGGGCGTGTCGGACATGGATCCTCTTCTTCGGGCGCGAGGCGCCGGAAACTCGGGGAAAAACCGCGCCAATCTAGGCGGGGTGCGCCCGGGCCGTCAAGCGAAAGGGGCAGGCCGGGCGCTCCCCTCAGCGCTCGCCGCGCGCGCCCGGCGCGCGCTTGCGGCGCTTCCGCTCGCGGAACGTGAGCCGCATCGGCACCTCGAGCCCGAAGGCCTCCCGGAACCGGTTCTCCACGTAGCGACGGTACGGATCGCCGATGGCCTC
>DASPMI010000188.1:0-19199 GCA_035627135.1 Anaeromyxobacter sp.
CCCTCACCGCATCGGCCATTCCTTCACTCGCCGGAGCGATCGATCGTCGCGACCCCCGCCACGCGGTGGTACACGATCCCGTAGTAGAACTCGCCCTCCGCCGCGGCGCGCTCGAGGCCCGCGGCGAACCGGGCGGCGTCCGCGGCGGTGATGCTTCCGCGCGCCAGCGCCCCGCGGGTCATGCCGTCCAGGAGCTCGCGCGTGTACGCGCCGTACCCTTCGTCCGTCCACAGGAACGAACGCCTGGGGAGCACCGAGAGCCCCGCCCGCCTCAGCGCGGCCCGCAGCCCGAGCCCCTGCGTGCGCCTGAGGGTCCGCCGCTCCTTCTCCATGATCCGGATCGCGAGCCCGCTCGCGTCCTCGAGCGCGTCGCTCATGTGGTCCTGCTCGACGAACGCCAGGGTCCCGCCCGGCCGCAGCCGCCGGGCGAGGCGGCGTACCAGGTCCTCGGCCTCGGGCTCCTGGAGGTACAGGATCATCACGGACGAGACGATGAGATCGTAGCGCGCGTCGCGGTCCGGGAAGGCGTCCTCGTCGAGCACGTCCCACGCCCCGAAGCGGATCGCGCTGGCGCCTTCCTGCGCGCACAGGCTGCGGGCCACTTCGAGCATCCCCAGGCTCTTGTCGGTGGCGAGGATCTCGGCGTGGGGCGCCGCGCGCGCGATGCGGCGCGAGAGCGCCGCCGTTCCACAACCGAGCTCGAGCACGGCGCGGGTGTGCGGACCGACGAGCGGCGCGACCAGCGAGCGGAACATCTCCTCCGAGGCCGGCTCCCGCGCCCGCGCCTCCATCCGCGCGGCGGCGGCGCGGGCCTCTCCGCTGAGATCCAGGTTGGCGTAGTCGGGGATCGCTCGGACCATCGGCGAGGAGATAGTCGGCCAGCCCGAGACCGGCATCGCGCAGGAGGGGCACCGGGGACCGCCCCACCTCGGCCGCGCTATCCTCCGTCCAGGCCATGCGCCTGCGCGTGCATCGATCGGCGACCGCGGCGAGCCCATGACCAGATCCGCCGATTCAAGACAAATCCCTGAGACATGACCCCCGCCGCCCGCACCGCCGCCAGCAAGTCCCTGAGCTTCGTCCTCCGGCACCGCCCCGACTCCATCGGGCTCACGCTGGACGCGCACGGCTGGGCCGCGATCGACGAGCTCCTCGCGCGCGCGCCTCTTCCACGGCACCGTCGCGTCCGCGCTCCCGGCCATCCGCGCGGAGGGGCTCCGCCGCATGGAGCGCCACCACGTGCACCTCTCGGCGGACGAGGAGACCGCGCGAGGCGTGGGCGCGCGGCGCGGGCGGCCGGTGGTCCTGGTGATCGACGCCGCCGCGATGCACCGCGACGGGCACGTCTTCTTCGTGTCGGCGAACGGGGTGTGGCTGACGGAGGACGTCCCGCCCCGCTACTTCTGCGTCGCTCCCGGCGAGGAGGGCGAGCCCCGCTGACGCGGGCCGCGCTTCACTCGCCGTCCCGCGTCCACGCCTCCGGGCCCCGGCTCCGCCCCTGGCGCCCGGCGAGCGTGTCGTCCTCCTCGCGCCGGTCCGCCCTGCTCGCCTCGACGAGCAGGATCCACGCGAGATCCGGCACCAGGTCCAGGCTCCGGCCGACCTGCGGCCGGGGCGGTCGTCCCGCCCCGGCCCTCATGCGCGACGCCATCTCAGTGCGCCCCGAGCAGCCGGTTCGCGGCCCCGAAGATCGCCGCCGCAACGGCGGCGAGGCCTGGCCGGGCGCGAGGGAGCTCGATGACCTCCCGGACCGGTTCGGGCAGGCGGTCCCTCGGCGGAACCTCGAGCCCAGGGCCGCCGGCTCCGGTAGACTCCTTGAGGTCTCGGATGAATTCGCTGGCGATCACGACCTGGTACATGCAGTCCTCCCTTTCGTTGGGAGGAATTTGAATCGGTTCATTGAATCGGTTCAAGTCCCCTGTTGGGGACGTCGGTGGCTCAAGGGATATGTACCGTTGAACCGATTCGGGAATAAACGTCGGTAGACCGTCATGAAGGGCGCCAAGCTTTCGGACGTCGCCAAGGCCGCGGGGGTCTCCTCCGGCACGGCCTCGAACGTCTTCAACCGGCCCGAGATCGTGAGCCCCGAGGTCCGGAGCCGCGTCGAGGCGGCCGCCCGCCGGCTCGGCTACAACGGGCCGGACCCCAAGGGTCGCCTGCTGCGCGCCGGGAAGGTGAACGCGATCGGCGTCGTGACCTCCGACGACACCGCCGACGCGTTCCGCGATCCGTACACGCGCCTCGTGATGAGGGGCATCGCCAAGGAGTGCGACGCGCGCGGCGCCGGGCTCGCGCTCGTGTCCACGAAGCAGAGCGAGTCCGCCTGGCGCATCCAGACCGCCCTCGTCGATGGCTTCATCGTCTCCTGCTACAAGGTCGACGACGCGGTGGTCGCCCTCGCGCAGGAGCGCAAGCTGCCGTTCGTGGCGCTCGACCTCGACGCGGGCCCCGGGACGAGCTCGGTGCTCATCGAGGATCGCCGCGGCGCCGCCCTCGCGGCGCGCCACCTGCTCGAGCTCGGCCACCGGAGGATCGGGATCCTCGCGCTGCCGACGAAGGGCGACTGCCACAGCCCGACCGGGCTCGGGCGCGTCCAGGCGTCCGCGTTCCGGTTCATCCGCGATCGCCTCGCCGGCTACGGCGAGGCGCTGGCCGAGCACGGGCTCACGCTCGAGCAGGCCCCCATCCTCGAGCTCCACGGCGACGCCGAGCACGACGCGCCCGTCATCGGCGAGTTCCTGGCCGCGCACCCCGACCTGACGGCCCTCCTCGCCATGGCCGACATCCTGGCGCTCGCGGCGCTCGACGCGGCGCACGCGCGCGGCCTGCGCGTGCCGGAGGACCTCTCCCTCGTCGGCTTCGACGACGTCGCCGAGGCGGCGGAGTCCGATCCGCCCCTCACGACGATCGCCCAGCCCGCGTTCGAGAAGGGAGAGACCGCGGCCCGAATGATCTTCGACCAGGGCCCGCCGCGGACCGAGCTGCTCCCGGTGAAGCTCGTCGTCCGGGAGACGACGGCAGCCCCTCGGAAGTAGAGGGCGCCCGGTCCGGGCGCCGTGCTGTCGCAGCGCTCTTCGAAGCTGTGGTTCACACGTTCGCGGAGGAGCCATGCCAGGGACGAGGGTCGCGGCTCGGTGGATGGTGCTCGGCGCGGTGCTGGCGCTCGGCGGCTGCGGCGGCGGGGGCGACGACGGGGACGCTCCGTACGTCGAGGTGATGGTCCTGAGCGTGGCCGACGGAGGAGCGTCGCCGTTCGGCTTCCTCCAGCAGGCGCGGGTCTGCACCGACTCGAGCTGCGCGACCGTCGTCGACGACGCCAGCGTCACCGTCAACGGGAGCGCGCTGGAGTACGACGCCGAGCACGAGCGGTACGAGGGCTCGGTCTCCGTCGCGCTCGGGGCGACCGTCACGGCCGAGATCGCCGTGGACGGTGCGACCTACATCGCGAGCGGGACGCAGTTCACCACCGTCCCCGCGGTGAGCGCGCCCACGTCGGGCGCGGCATGGGACACCGCCACCGCCCACGACATCTCCTGGACGGGCGGCACCCCGATCGCGGGCGCCGCCTACCTCGTCGGCGTCCTGGACGCGGGCGGCGCGTTCGCCTTCCCGGCGGGCGCGCAGGGTCCGGCGCGGGTCGCCACCGGAACGACCGCGGCCACCATCCCCGCCGGCGCGCTCGCCGCAGGGAACCACCAGGTGGTGGTCGGGATCGGCTCGGCCCGCGACGTCGCCCCTGCGTCCGGCATCGCCTTCCCGGGCGCGGCGTCCGGCTCGGCGATGTGGTTCGGCGCGTTCGCCGTCGCGGTCCCCGTGCGCCTGTCCGCCGTTCCGGCGACGCCCGCCGACGTCCGCGCGACGGCCGGAGACGGCGAGGTGCGCATCACCTGGACTCCGGTGGCCGGCGCGACGTCGTACGACCTGTACTGGTCCACCGCGGCCGGGGTCACGAAGACGAACGGCACGAGGATCCAGGGCGTGACCAGCCCCGCGCTCCTGACCGAGCTCGCCAACGGCACGACCCATCACTACGTCGTGACCGCCGTGAACGACGTCGGCGAGTCGGGGGAGTCGGTCGAGGTCACCGCGACCCCCGCGCCGCCGCCGTTCGTCCGGGCGATGGCCGTCGCGACGCAGGACGCGGAGCCGCCCTTCGCGCCCCTGCAGGTCGAGGTGTGCTCGGACGCCACGTGCGCCACGCGCATCTCGGACGCGACCGTCCGGGTCAACGGCAACGCGCTCACCTGGGAAGGATCGACGGGTGACTATCGCGGGACCGCCGCGATCCCGCTCGCCGCGAGCGTGACCACCGAAGTGACCGTCGGGCATCGGACCTACTCCGCCACCGCCACCCAGTTCACGGCCTTCCCCGCCGTGACCGCGCCGACGTCCGGCGCCACCTGGACGAGCACGAGCGCGAACACCGTCTCGTGGTCCGGGGGCGGGCCGATCGGCGGCGCCGCCTACGTCTTCGGGCTCCTCGACTCGAACGGCGACGTGGCGTACCCGAACCCGGGCTACGGACCGGAGGAGCTGGACGTCGCGACCGGCGCGCGCACCATCCCGGCCAACGCGCTCGAGGCCGGGGCGTACAGGGTGCTCATCGGGATCACGTCGGCGGGGGTCGCCGACGGCACGTACGGCGGCGTCCCGTTCGCGGACGCCGCCCCCGGCTCGGCGCTGTGGCTGGGGGCGATCGCGTCTCTCGTTCCGGTGACGGTGCAGTAGCGTTTCCTGCCGGACGGCACCGCACGGGCGTGCCAGGCTGTCGCACACGCCCGGCACGCCGTGACTCCTCGCGCCACGAGTTGCCGCCCGGACACACGCCGCGCGCCCTCGCCCGCCCGCAACCTCCCAGGAAACGCGCGGTTCCTTGGGCGTTCGCGACGGCATCCAAGGTGCAAGGGCACAGGGGCATGAGCCGCCTCACTGCATCTCTCGCCCTCGCCCTCTTCGCCCTCGCGGTCCCGGTCCTCGCCCTCGTCGCCCTCGCCGGCGGCGACCGCGACTGGGACGAGCCCGACTGCGAGGAGCCCTGCTCGCTCGCCTGAGCGCGCCGGAGCGACCCGATGTCCCGCGTCGCGGTCGTCGGTCGTCGGTCGTCGCGCTCCGCCGATCGACGATCCCGCTGGAGTGAGCGCCTCCGGAGAGGGCGTGGCTCCCGAGGGGGCCCGCGCCGCGTGCGCGGGCGCTATAGTCCCCCCGATCCGCCGGTGAACCCGGGTTCGGAGGGACGCCATGAAGGCAGGCCTGGTCGGCTACGCGCAGTCCGGCAAGACGACGCTGTTCAACGCGCTCACCGGCCTCCACGCAGGCGCCCGGGCGCAGGTGAACCTCGGCGCCATCAAGGTGCCCGACCGGCGGATCGACGCGCTCTCCGGCCTCTTCAAGCCGAAGAAGACGACCTACGCCGAGATGCGCTTCGTGGACGTGCCGGGGCCCAAGTCGAAGGGCTCCGGCCTCGACGCCGACGCGCTCCGAGCGCTCGCCGAGGTGGACGCCTTCTGCCTCGTCGTCCGCGGCTTCCCGGCGCCCGACGGGACGCCCGCGGAGCCCGCGCGCGAGCTGACCGACTTCGACGCCGAGCTCGTGCTGCACGATCTCGCCATCGTCGAGAAGCGGCTCGACCGGATGCGCAAGGAGCACGGCAAGGGGACGGGCGAGTTCCACGAGCTCGAGCGCCTGCACGGCCAGCTCGACCAGGGGCTGCCCCTCCGGGCGATGGCCTGGAGCGACGCCGAGGCCAAGGAGCTCGCGCACTACGACTTCCTCTCCCGCCGCCCGCTCCTCGTGGTCCTGAACGTGCCGGAGGAGGAAGCCGCGGCGCCCGCGCCCGCCGGCGTCCTCGAGGCGGCGAAGGCGCGATCCGCCGAGGTGCTCTCGCTCTGCGCCTCGGTCGAGGCGGAGATCGCGCAGCTCGACCCGGCCGAGCAGCCCGCCTTCCTCGAGTCGCTCGGGCTCGAGGAGCCGGCCCGCGCCCGGTTCCTCGCCGCCGCGTACCGGCTGCTGGATCTGATCTCGTTCTTCACCGTGGGAGAGGACGAGGTCCGCGCCTGGCCCGTCCACCGCGGCGACAAGGCCCCGCGGGCGGCGGGGCGGATCCACTCCGACCTCGAGCGCGGCTTCATCCGCGCCGAGGTGATGCACTACGACGACTTCATCGCCGCCGGCAGCGAGCACAAGGCGCGCCAGGAGGGGAAGCTGCGGCTCGAGGGGAAGGAGTACGTCGTGAAGGACGGCGACATCCTCAACATCCGGTTCGCGGTGTAGCGAGGCGCCGCGGTCCGCATGATCGCTCGCCCTTCGACAGGCTCAGGGTGAGCGGCCTCGCGCTTCGATATCCGCTCGCGCTGAGCCTGTCGAAGCACGAGCGGTGAAGGAGCCATGCCCGTCCACCTCATCGTCATCGGCGTCGCCGGCTCCGGCAAGACCACGATCGCCCTCGAGCTCGCCCAGCGGCTCGGGTGCCCGTTCGCCGACGCCGACGACTTCCACCCGACCACGAACGTCGCGAAGATGTCGGCCGGGATCCCGCTCACCGACGAGGACCGCTGGCCCTGGCTCGACGCGATCGCCGCCTGGATCCGCGCCCGCGCCGCCGCCGGCGAGACCGCGGTCGTCACCTGCTCCGCGCTCAAGCGCGCGTACCGCGAGATCCTCCGCGCCGCGTCTCCGGAGACCCGCTTCGTCCACCTCACCGGCCCGCGCGAGCTCCTCGCCGCGCGCATCGGCGGGCGCCGTGGCCACTTCATGGGGGCCTCGATGCTCGACTCCCAGCTCGCGATCCTCGAGCCGCTCGCGGCGGACGAGCCGGGGATCACCGTGGACGTCAGCCCCGCGCCGCCCGAGATCGTCTCCACGATCGTGGAGAAGATCGGGCGCTGACCCGCAGCTCCCGTCCCCGCCTCCGTCTCCGTCCCCTTCCCCTTCCCCTTCCCCGCCCCCGCCCCCGTCAACGCTCCCGCTCCCGGTCCCGCACCCAGCCTCTCCTCGGGCACGGGCTCGGGCTCGGGCTCGGAACTACAGCACCGTCCCGGGCTCGACGAACGGAAGCGCAAGGCTCTCTGCCACCGGCGCGCAGGTGAGCTGACCGTCGAAGGCGTTGAGCCCGGCGAGGAACCCCGGATCGGCGCGGAGCGCGTCGCGCAGGCCGCGGTTCGCGAGCCGGAGCGCGTACGGCAGCGTGGCGTTCGTCAAGGCGATCGTCGACGTCCGGGGCAGCGCGCCGGGCATGTTGGCCACCGCGTAGTGGAGGACGCCGTCTACGAAGTAGACCGGGTCGGCGTGCGTGGTCGGGTGCGTGGTCTCGACGCAGCCACCCTGATCGACGGCCACGTCCACGATGACCGACCCGGGCTTCATGCCCCGGAGCATCTGCCGCGTGACGAGCTTCGGCGCGGCCGCGCCCGGGATGAGGACCGCGCCGATGACGAGGTCTGCCTGCGCGACGGCCTCCTCGACGTGCTGCTCGTTGCTCCAGAGCGTCTCGACCTTGTTGCCGAAGATGTCGTCGACGTAGCGGAGCGTGGGGAGGCTCCGGTCGAGCGCGGTCACCCGCGCCCCCATCCCCACCGCCACCTTGATCGCGTTCATCCCGACGACGCCCGCGCCGAGCACCACCACGTGCGCCGGCGGGACCCCGGGCACGCCCCCGAGCAGCATGCCTCGCCCGCCGTTCGGCTGCTGGAGGTAGAACGCGCCGACGTGCGCCGCCATCCGCCCCGCCACCTCGGACATCGGGGTGAGGAGGGGGAGGCGCCCGGTGCCGTCGTGGATGGTCTCGTACGCGATGGCCGTCGCCTTGCGGCGCAGGAGCCCGCGCGCCTGCTCCGGGTCGGGGGCGAGGTGCAGGTACGTGAACAGGATCTGCCCGGGCCGGAGGAGCTCGAGCTCCGCCGCCTGGGGCTCCTTCACCTTGAGGACGAGCTCGGCCTCGGCGAAGACCTCGGCCGCGGTGGCCACGAGCCGCGCCCCGACGGCCTCGTACTCGGCGTCGGCGAAGCCGCTCCGCTCGCCCGCGCCGCGCTCCACCGTGACCTCGTGCCCGGCGGCGACGAACGAGCGCGCCCCGCCGGGCGTGAGCCCCACACGGTTCTCGTTGTTCTTGATCTCCTTCGGGCACCCCACTCGCATCGCAGCCTCCCGGCCCGCGCCCGCGCCCGAGCCCGTACCCGAGGGTCACCTCGGCCCGCGCGTGCCCCTCACGCCCCGCGCGCCCGCCCGAACGGGAAGCGCTTGAGGTCGGCGAGCGCCGACTCCAGGGCCAGGGTAGCTGCGCCCAAGGCCACCGCGCGAGACCCGAGCGGGCTGGTCACGATCTGCGCCGACGCCGCGCTCCAGAGGAGCGCTCGGCTCCGCACGGCAGAGCGGAGCGGCGCGAGGAGCAGCTCGCCGACCCGCGCGAGCCCGCCGCCGATGATCACCATCGCCGGGTTGAGCACGTTGAGCATGTTGGCGATGGCCACCGCGAGGTGGCCCGCCGCCTCCCGGACGAGCTGGTTCGCGAGCGGGTCCCCCGCGAGCGCCGCGTCCTCGATCGCGGCGAGCGAGATCTCGCCGCCCGCGAGCCGGCTCTCCGGGTGCTCCGCGCGGAGGGCCGCGGCCCGGAGCACGAGCGGCTGCGCGCCCACGAGCGTGCAGAGGCAGCCGCGGAGGCCGCACGAGCAGGGCGCCCCCTGGGGATCGATCGCGATGTGCCCGATCTCGCCCGCCGCGCCCGTCGAGCCGCGGTACAGCCGCCCGCCCACGATGTGCCCGGAGCCGATGCCGGTCCCGATCTTCACGTACGTGACGTCGTCCACGCCCTGCCCGGCGCCCCACCAGTGCTCCGCGAGCGCGCCGAGGTTGGCGTTGTTGTCCATGAGCACCGGCACGCCGAAGCGGTCGGAGAGGAACCCGAGCCCCGCGCGGCCCTTCCAGGCCGGCAGGGCGACCTCGGAGAGCTGCTCGGGGTGGCGCGGGTCGACGGGGCTCGGGACGGCCACGCCGATGCCGACGAGCCGGTCCGGCCCCCGCCCCCACCGCGCCAGGCACTCGTCGATGAGCGCTCCCATCAGCTCCCGCGTCCCGTCCGGATCGGTGCTCACGGGGTGGGCCCGCTCCTGCCAGACGAGCACCTTGCCGCGCAGGTCCGTGAGCGCGACCCCCACGTGGCTCGAGCCCAGGTCCACGCCGACGAGGCCGAACGCGTCGTCCTGGAACTGGAGGACGATCGGCCGCCGCCCGCCGTTCGACTGCCCCGGCCCCGCCTCGACCACGAGGCCCGTCGCGAGGAGCTCCGAGACGGTCTCCGACACCGTGGACCGAGAGAGAGCCGTCCGGCGCGCGATCTCCGCGCGCGAGATCGTGCGCTCCGACCAGATGAGCCGGAGGAGCCCCCGCGCGTGCGGCCGACGCGGGCCTGGCGGCACCGGCTGGAGACCTGCGACACGACCTCGGTGCCCCCGCATCCAACCTCCGTTTGTTCGGTCAGCGTACGAAGTAGGCCCGACGAGGCACGACCATGTCAAGCCCCGGCGCCCGCACGAGATATCCCGTCGGTGACAAACCACCCGCGCGCCGCTTCGCGCGGGCAGGGTCGAGGGCGGCCTGGTATCTAAGGAGCGCCCATGGAGCTGCCCCAGGAGCTGTCGTGGTTGCAGTTCAACCGCCGCGTGCTGGAGCAGACGCGGCGAGCGGACTTCCCCACCCTCGAGCGGCTGCGGTTCCTGGCGATCTGGGCGTCGAACATGGACGAGTTCTTCGCCGCCCGGATCTGGCGGCCGTTCGTGCAGGGGCGCCGGACGGACGAGTACCGCGCGCTCGTCGAGGAGGCGCGCGCCCAGATCCAGCGCGCCGAGGCGACCTACCGCTCGTTCCTCCCCGAGCTCGAGGGGCTGGGGATCAAGATCGTGGCCGCCCGCACGCTCACGCGCGCCGAGCGCGCCTACTTCGGCGCGTTCCTCGCCGAGGAGGTCGCGCCGCGGACGGACGTGCTGCGCGTCGAGGCGCTCCGCGAGGTGCGGAGCCGGGCCCTCTACTTCGCGAGCGGCGACGGCGTGCTCGAGCACCTGCTGCGCGTCCCCGACAGCGTGCCGCGCCTCATCGAGATCCCCGGCCGCGACAACACGTACGTCCGGCTCGGCGAGCTGCTCCGGCTCCGGCCCGACCTCTTCCTCGCCGGCCGGACCGCGAAGGTGCACGAGCTGCGGGTGGTCCGCCTCGCGGCGATCGACCAGCTCCACATCGACTGGGACGAGCTCCCGGCGGCGCTGGAGAGCCGCCTCGAGGGCCAGGTGAGCCACCTCGAGGTCGAGCGCGACTTCCCCCCGCACTGGGCGGAGGCGATCCGCCAGGCGTTCGGGCTCGAGCCGGAGGAGGTGGTGCGGGTCATGCCCCCGCTCGATCTCCGATTCCTGTCACGCGTGGTGAACCACGGACCCGCCCGGCACCGCTTCGTCCCCCACGCGCCGTACCGCACCCCCGGGTTCGAGAAGGATCCGTTCGCCCGGATCGAGAAGGGCGACCTCCTGCTCTACCACCCGTACCAGAGCTACGAGGCGGTCGAGGACTTCGCCCGGGCGATGGCCTCCGACCCGGCCGTCACCGCCATCCGGGCGACGCTCTACCGCATCGGCGAGGACAACGTGCTCGCCGAGTCGCTCATCCACGCCGCGCGCGCCGGCAAGGACGTGGCGGTGCTGCTCGAGGCCCGCGCCCGGTTCGACGAGCTGACCAACCTCGAGTGGGCGCTGCGGTTCCAGAACTCCGGCGTCCGCGTGCTGCGGCTGCCGCAGAAGAAGGTCCACGCGAAGGTCATCTACGTGCGGCGCGGCGCGAAGGCGTACGTGCACCTCGGGACCGGCAACTACAACACGATCAACGGCCGGCTCTACACCGACATCTCGCTGTTCACGGCCGACCGCCGCCTCACCGCCGACGCGGCGACCTTCTTCGCCGGGCTGGAAGCGGGGCGCGCCCCGAATCCCCGGCTCATGCGGACCGGCAAGCGCGTCCGCGAGCTGCTCGTCGCGCGCATCCGCGACGAGGCGCGGCCCGGCGGGCACGTGATCCTCAAGTGCAACCACCTGACGGACGGCACCGTCCTCCGCGCGCTGCGCGACGCCGCCGCGGCCGGCGCGCGGGTCGACCTGCTCGTGCGCACCACCCTCACCCAGGTCGTCCCCGAGGTGAGCGCGCGGAGCCTCGTCGGCCGCTTCCTGGAGCACGCGCGCGCCGCCGCGTTCAAGCGGGGCGGCGCCTGGGACGTCTGGGCGGGGAGCCTCGACTTCATGCCGCGGAGCTTCGACCGTCGGTACGAGCTCTTCTTCCCCGTCCTCGACCCGCACGCGCGCGCCTCCGTCCTCGCCGAGCTGCGCGCCCAGCTCGCCGACGACGTGAACGCCTGGGAGCTCCGCCCCGACGGCACCCAGGCGCCGCTCTGGGGCGGAACCCGCGACGCCCAGCGTGCCGACGAGCACCTGCGGGAGCTGCGGGCGACGCCGGTCCGCAACGGCCGCAAGGTCGCTTGAGCGCACCGGCCGTTCATCCTGCGCGGAGCCCCGCGGTAGGCGGGCGGAGTCGAAGGAGCGTACAGTCCGTCAAGGCCGGGGCGTTTCGTCGCAGCGAGGGCCGGCGTCGTGCCGCGGCCGCCGCGCCGGCGCGGAAAGCCTGCGTTTCCGGGGAACGATCGTTTGCCCGGCGGCTCGGGCACGGTTAAACGACGGGCACTTCTCTCTCCACCACCCACCCAGCGAGCGCGCGACATGGCCCAGCTTCCCGACGTCGATCCCCAGGAGACCAGAGAGTGGCTCGAGGCGCTGGAGGGCGTGCTCGAGCGCGAGGGTCCGGAGCGGGCGCGGTACCTCATCCAGACGCTCATCGATCGCTCGCGCCGGTCCGGGAGCTACCTCCCCTTCTCCGCCACGACGGAGTACCTGAACACCATCCCGGTCGAGCGCCAGGCGCGCTTCCCCGGCGACTTCGCCCTCGAGCAGACCATCCGCCACTACGTGCGGTGGAACGCGATGGCGATGGTCGTCCGCGCCAACAAGCACACCAACGTCGGCGGCCACATCGCGAGCTTCTCGTCCGCGGCCACGCTCTACGACGTCGGGTACAACCACTTCTGGCGCGCGTGGACCGAGGAGAAGCCCGGCGACCTCGTCTTCATCCAGGGCCACTCCGCCCCGGGCATCTACTCTCGCGCCTACCTGCTCGGCCTCCTGACGGAGGAGCAGCTCGACAACTTCCGCCAGGAGGTCGACGGCAAGGGCCTCTCGTCCTACCCGCACCCCTGGCTCATGCCGGACTTCTGGCAGTTCCCGACGGTCTCCATGGGCCTCGGGCCGCTCATGGCCATCTACCAGGCCAAGTTCATGCGCTACCTCGCGGACCGCGGCCTCTCCGACACCGAGGGCCGCAAGGTCTGGGCGCTGCTCGGCGACGGCGAGATGGACGAGCCCGAGTCGATGGGCGCGATCGGCATGGCCGGCCGCGAGAAGCTCGACAACCTCGTGTTCGTCGTGAACTGCAACCTGCAGCGGCTCGACGGCCCGGTGCGGGGCAACGGGAAGATCATCCAGGAGCTCGAGGGCACGTTCCGCGGCGCGGGCTGGAACGTCATCAAGGTGATCTGGGGCCGCCACTGGGATCCGCTCCTCGCGAAGGACAAGGACGGCCACCTGCGCCGGCGGATGATGGAGGTCGTCGACGGCGAGTACCAGGTCTACCGCTCCCGGAACGGCGCCTACGTGCGCGAGCACTTCTTCAACACGCCGGAGCTGCGGGACCTCGTGGCCGACCTCTCCGACGAGGACATCTGGCGCCTCAACCGCGGCGGCCACGATCCGTTCAAGGTCTACGCCGCCTTCGACGCCGCGTCGAAGCACAAGGGGCAGCCGACCGTCATCCTCGCCAAGACCATCAAGGGCTACGGGCTCGGCGAGGCGGGCGAGGCGATGAACATCACCCACCAGCTCAAGAAGATGCCGACCGAGGCGGTGCGCCGGTTCCGCGACCGCTTCGAGGTGCCGGTGCCGGACGACAAGCTGGCCGAGGTGCCGTACGTGAAGTTCGCCGAGGGCTCGAAGGAGCACGAGTACATGAAGTCCCGCCGGCGCGAGCTGGGCGGCGACCGGCCCAAGCGCCGCCGCCGCTCCGAGGCGCTGGTGGTGCCGCCGCTCGAGGCGTTCGACCGGCTCCTCAAGTCCACCGAGGATCGCGAGATCTCCACCACGATGGCGCTCGTGCAGATCCTCCAGCTCCTCATGCGCGACAAGAACATCGGCAAGCGCATCGTGCCGATCGTGCCGGACGAGGGGCGCACCTTCGGCATGGAGGGCATGTACCGTCAGGCCGGCATCTGGAGCCACGTCGGCCAGCTCTACACCCCCGAGGACGCGGACCAGCTCGCCTACTACCGCGAGGCCAAGGACGGCCAGGTGATCCAGGAGGGCATCACCGAGGCAGGCGCGATGGCCGACTGGATCGCCGCCGCCTCCGCCTACTCGGTCCACAACTGCCCGCTCATCCCCTTCTACGTCTACTACTCGATGTTCGGGTTCCAGCGGATCGGCGACCTCGCGTGGGCGGCCGCGGACATGCGCTGCCGCGGCTTCCTCGTGGGCGGCACCTCCGGGCGGACCACGCTCAACGGTGAGGGGCTCCAGCACGAGGACGGCCACTCCCACGTCTTCTCGTCGGTGATCCCGAACGTCCGGTCGTACGACCCGACCTTCGCGTACGAGCTGGCGGTCATCGTGCAGGACGGCCTGCGCCGGATGTACGCGGAGCAGGAGGACGTCTACTACTACCTGACCACGCTCAACGAGAACTACACGCACCCGGGCATGCCCGAGGGCGCCGCGCCCGGCATCCTGCGCGGCATGTACCTCTTCAAGGGCGGGGCGAAGCCGGACAAGAAGACGCCGCGCGTGCAGCTCATGGGCTCGGGCGCGATCTTCCGCGAGGTGATCGCCGCCTCCGACCTGCTCCGGAACCACTGGGGCGTCGAGAGCGATCTCTGGAGCTGCCCGAGCTTCACCGAGCTCGCCCGCGACGGGATGGCGGTCGCGCGCGAGAACATGCTCGACCCGAGCGCCGCGCCGCGCCGCCCGTACGTCGAGGCGGTGCTCGCCGAGTCGCAGGGGCCGGCCGTCGCCGCGACCGACTACGTCCGCGCCTTCCCCGAGCAGATCCGGCCGTACCTCTCGCGCCGGTTCGTGACGCTCGGCACCGACGGCTTCGGCCGGTCCGACACGCGCGAGAAGCTGCGCCGCTTCTTCGAGGTCGACCGCCACCACGTGACCGTCGCCGCCCTGCACGCGCTCGCGCAGGAGGGCGCGGTGCCGGCCGCCAAGGTGGCCGAGGCCATCAAGCGGTACGGCCTCAAGAAGACCGCCGCGCCGTGGACCGTCTGAGCGCCGGACCTGGGAGCCAAGAGATGAGCACCATCGACGTGAAGATCCCGGCCCTGGGCGACTACAAGGACGTGCCGGTCATCGACGTCCTCGTGAAGCCCGGCGACACCGTGAGCGCCAACGACGCGCTCGCCACGCTGGAGTCCGACAAGGCCACGATGGACGTGCCCGCCCCCGCCGGCGGAACGGTCCGCGAGCTGCGGATCAAGGTCGGCGATCGGGTGAGCGAGGGCGCGGTCGTGGCGGTCCTCGAGGCGGCGGACGGGGCGGCGAAGGCGCCCGCCGGCGCTTCCTCGAAGGCCCCCGCCGCCCCCGGCGGACCTGCTCCGGCGAAGGCCCCGGGGCCGATGAAGACCCCCGAGCCGACCGCTCCTCCGGCGGCGCCGGCGGTGGCCGCCGCCCCCGCCGCGCCCGCGCCCGCGGGTGGCGGCCGCGTGGAGGTGAAGATCCCGGCCCTCGGCGACTACAAGGACGTGCCGGTGATCGAGGTCCTCGTGAAGCCCGGGGACACGGTGAAGGCGAACGACGCGCTCGCCACCCTCGAGTCGGACAAGGCGACGATGGACGTGCCCTCCCCCGCCGCCGGCACCGTGCGGGAGCTCACGATCAAGGTCGGCGATCGCGTGAGCGAGGGCACGGTGGTCGCGATCATCGAAGGCGCCGCGGCCGCTCCCTCCCCCGCTCGCGCCGAGCCTGCCCCGGCGCGCGCCGCGCCCGCAGCGGCCCCGGCTCCTGCCCGCGCGGCCGCGACGGCGCCGGCAGCCCCGGCCCCGCGGCCTGCGCCCGCCGCCGAGGGCAAGGTCACGCACGCCTCGCCGTCGGTCCGCAAGCTCGCGCGCGAGCTGGGCGTGGACCTCGCGATCGTCGAGGGCACCGGCCCCAAGGGCCGCATCCTCCAGCCCGACGTGCAGCGGTTCGTCAAGGAGGCGCTCACCTCCGGGGTCTCCGCCCGCGGCGGCCTCGGCCTCGACCTCCCGCCCTGGCCGAAGGTGGACTTCGCGAAGTACGGGCCGGTGGAGGTCCAGCCGCTCTCCCGCATCAAGAAGCTGTCGCGCGGGAACCTCTCCCGGAACTGGGTGATGATCCCGCACGTCACCCAGCACGACGAGGCGGACATCACCGACCTGGAGTCGTTCCGGGTCGCGCTGAACGAGGAGGCCGCGAAGGAGGGCGTGAAGGTCACCCTGCTCGCCTTCCTGATCAAGGCGTCGATCGCGGCGCTCCGGAAGTTCCCGGAGGTGAACGCCTCGCTCGACGGCGACCAGCTCGTCCTGAAGCGCCACTACCACATCGGCTTCGCCGCCGACACGGCGGGCGGCCTCGTCGTCCCCGTGGTGAAGGACGCCGACAAGAAGGGCGTGCTGGAGATCGCCCGCGAGGTGGCCGCGCTCGCCGCGAAGGCGCGCGAGGGCAAGCTCCAGGCCGCGGACATGCAGGGCGGCACGTTCTCCATCTCCAGCCTCGGCGGCATCGGCGGCACGTTCTTCACGCCGATCATCAACGCCCCCGAGGTCGCCATCCTCGGCGCCTCGCGGACCGCCATGAAGCCGGTCTGGGACGGCGCCGCCTTCCAGCCGCGCCTCATGCTGCCGCTCTCGCTGTCCTACGACCACCGCGTCATCGACGGCGCCCTGGCGGCGCGGTTCATCACGTACCTCTCGCAGGTGCTGAAGGACATGCGCCGGGCGATGCTGTAGCGGACATGCCCAACCCCGCCGGCCACGCGCTCCCCGACGTCCTCCGCGAGCGCCAGGCCGGCGTGCTCTTGCACCCGACGTCGCTCCCCGGGCCGTACGGGATCGGCGATCTCGGCCCCGAGGCGCGCCGCTTCGCCGAGTGGCTCGGCGACGCCGGCGCCCGCTTCTGGCAGGTCCTTCCGCTCGGCCCGCCCGCGCCCGCGCCGCGCGAGGCGCCGGTCGAGGACTGTCCCTACGTGAGCTGGGCCTCGCTCGCCGGCAACCCGTGGCTCCTGTCGCTCGACGATCTGCGCGCAGACGGGCTCCTCGAGGCCGGGGAGCTCGATCCGCCGGGGTTCGGCGAGGGGCCCGTCGACTTCCTGCGCGTGTACCCCTGGAAGCGCGAGCGGCTCCGGCGCGCCGCCGATCGGCTCCTCGCCGGGCGCGCGCCCGGGCTGCGGGAGGCGCTCGAGCAGTTCCGGGCCGAGGCAGGCTGGGCCCGCGACGCGGCCCTGTACGCCGCGGCCAGCGCGCGACAGGGTGGTGCGCCGTGGTGGACCTGGCCGGCGCCGCTCCGCGAGCGGGATCCCGCCGCCGTGGCCGCCCTCGCCGTGGACGCGCGCGCGGAGGTGGATCGCGGGATCGCGCTCCAGTTCCTGTTCGAGCGGCAGTGGGCGGCGCTGCGCGCCCACGCCCGCGCGCGCGGGGTCCTCCTCTTCGGCGACGTGCCCATCTACGTGTCGCCCGACAGCGCGGACGTCTGGGCGAGCCCCGGCGTGTTCGACCTGCGGCGCACGCCGGACGGGGAGCTCGCGGTCCAGAACGGCACGCCGCCGGACGAGTTCACGCGCGACGGCGCGCGCTGGGGTGGGCCGCTCTACGACTGGGAGTGGATGGCGCGCGACGGCTACGCCTGGTGGCGCCTCCGCCTCTCCCGGGCCCTCGCGCACGCCGATCTCGTCCGGATCGACCACTTCCGCTCGCTCTCCGCGGCGTGGGCCATCCCCGCCGGCCGGCCCCCGCGCGAGGGGCGGTGGGTGCCGGGCCCTGCGCTGCGGTTCTTCGAGGTCGTGGAGCGGCACATGGGCCGGCTGCCGCTCTGCGCCGAGGACCTCGGCGCGATCGACGCCGACGTGATCGCGCTCCGCGACGCGGCGGGGATCCCGGGCATGCGGATCCTCCAGTTCGCCTTCGGCGGCGACGCGCGGAACCCGCACCTCCCGCACAACCACCCCGAGGCCTGCGTCGCGTACCCCGGGAACCACGACAACGACACCGCCGTCGGCTGGTGGCGGAAGCTCGACCCGCGCGCCCGCACCCACGCCCAGCACTACCTCGGGCGGCACGGCGACGACATCGCCTGGGAGCTCATCCGCGCCTGCTTCGCCTCGCCCGCGCGGCTCGCGGTGATCCAGCTGCAGGACGTGCTCGCGCTCGACTCGGACGCGCGCATGAACGACCCGGAGTCGTACGGCCGGCTCCCGCGCGCGGAGTGGCCCAACTGGCGCTGGCGGGTCCGCCCCGGCGCCGCCGACGCGCGGACCGCGGAGCGGTTCCGGTTCCTCGCGGCGCTGTACGGGCGGGCGTGAGAGCGCGGCGGCGCCGGAGCGAACGCTCCGGCGCCGCCGGCCCACTCTTCGTCGATGGCTAGAGGCTCGGGAAACCGCCGAACGGGATCGGCGTCGTCCGCAGCGTCCACCACTCGCCCGGCTCCAGGTCGGAGACGACGTCGTGGTAGTAGACGTAGCAGCTCGGGCTGTCGCTCCGGACGATCTCGGAGCTGACGTCGTTGACCGTGACGCCGTCGAGGTAGACGGTCATCGGGAACGTGGTCCCGCCGTTCTGGCGGATGAGCTTGCCCATGTCGCTCGCGGTGAAGTTCTTGATCCGCACGGTCACGGGCGCGTTGAACTGGAACACCTTGTCGGACGCGTGGTGCGCGCTGGAGTTGACGATGGTGATGTCACCGCCGGGGAAGTAGGTCCGGACGGAGGCGGCGTCCTCGCCGACGTCCGTCCAGTGCACGTTCTCGAGCCGGTTGTTGCCCATCATGTGGACGCCCTCGACGCCCGGCGCGGTGATCGTGACGTTCTTGAGCGTGGCGCCCGGCTCGAGGAGGAACACCGGGATCTGCCCCTCGCTCTGGGAGCCGTCGCCCATGTCGACGGGGGTCAGCACCTCGCCCCGGCCGTCGTACGTGGTGTTCTGCGCGACGAGGATCGTCCGGTGGACCGTGCGCGCCGTGCCCGTCCCCTGGGTGGCCACGGTGTACGTGCCGGGCGCGGAGAACGAGCCGATGCCCTCGGCCAGGTACTCGGCCCAGTCCGCGGCGGCGGTGGTCGGCCGGTAGGTGAGGATGAAGAGGCCGGTGGGGCCGCCCGCGAAGGTCGCCGTGACGGTCCGGTTCGCCGTCATCGAGACGACGCACGACCCCGTCCCGACGCACGCGCCGCTCCAGCCGGAGAAGGTGGCGCCGGAGGACGGCGTGGCGGTGATGGTCACCGAGGTGCCGGACGCGAAGCGGTACGTCCCGGCCGCGGGGCTGGTCGAGCCGTTGCCGCTCGTGGAGATGGTGAGCGTGTACGTGGTGACGCCGCCGCTGAAGTTGGCGGTGAGGGCCTTGGCGGCGTCCATCGTGATCGCGATCGGGTTGGCGGCGCCGGACGCCGCGCCGCTCCAGCCGGTGAAGGTGGCGCCGGACGCCGGGATCGCCGTCACGCTCACGACCGTGCCGGCCGCGTAGCTGTGGCTGCCGATCGACGGGTTGGTCGAGCCGTTCCCGTTGACGGCGATGGTCAGCGCGTACGTCGCGGTGGTCGCCCCGTCGTTCACGTCGAGGCGATCGACGCTGGGCAGGCCGCGCGAGGAGCCGGCGGCGAGCCGGACGCGGTTCGTGCCGGCGTTGAGCCGGAGGTTGACGGCCTTGGTCGTCCAGGTGGACCAGCTCGCGGTCGTCGAGAGCGAGAACGAAGTGTACGACCCGCCGTTCGCGTTCATCTTCCCGGTCATGCTGGTGCCGGAGCCGTTGGCGAACCGGATCACGACCGAGTAGGTCTTCGCCGTCGGGACCGAGACCGTCCACTCGACGGAGGCGCTGCTCGAGGCGGAGAAGGTCGCGTAGCCG